>NZ_DAIUFV010000005.1:0-311942 GCF_036844445.1 Sneathiella sp.
TTCCAACAACCCCGCCGCCCAGGCATCCCTTCTCAATCATCAACAATGTCAAACAGCAAATCGTCCGCCTGCAACGGTCAGACAAAAAAACGCCGCCGAAATCCTGACTAACATCAGGCGTATCCGACTGCGTCGTTGCCCATCTTATATAGACATCGGGGCAACGCCGTCAACAGGTAATTTTACAAAATTCAGAAGCGCATATTATATCTTTAACGCGCCCTTAATACAACTTTTATCTAATACTGGAATGTCGGATTGACGAAGCCGTAAAATAGGCGTCGAATATATCCTCATCACCATCCGAAGCGCGGCGACAGCGGACGGGAAACCTCATTCAAGACAATGAAGAAGATCGATCCATCAGACCATAAAGGCAAGCCGGGCGAGAGCGCGTCCGGCAAGGCGCCTGCCCCGCAGCCCGAGATCGGGCTTGCGCTCGGCAGCGGGGTGGCGCGCGGCTGGGCCCATATCGGCGTGCTGAAACGTCTGGAACAGGCGGGATTTCGCCCCGATTATCTCTGCGGCACATCGATCGGCGCGCTGATCGGCGGCATGTATCTCGCCGGCAAGCTCGACGCCCTCGAAGAATGGGCGCGCGGCATCGGCAGCTCCGGCCTCTTTCGTCTGCTCGATATCCGCCTGTCGGGAAGCGGCCTGATTTCCGGCAACAAGCTCTTTACGCTGCTTGAGGACAGCCTCGGCGACACCCGCATCGAGGACCTGCCCATCCCCTTCGCCGCCGTGACGACGGAACTCGGCACCGGCCATGAGATCTGGATCCGCGAAGGCAACCTGGCGCGGGCGATCACCGCCTCCTATGCGCTGCCCGGCCTCTTCTCGCCGCAGAAAATTGGCGGCCGCTGGCTGATCGACGGCGCGCTCACCAACCCGGTGCCCGTCTCGGTCTGCCGCGCCCTCGGCGCCCGGCTGATTGTCGCAGTCAATCTCAACGTCGATGTCTTCGGCCTGACCAATATCGGTGATACCGAAGCGGCCTTCATGGCGGGCGAGAATGGTAACGGGCTCACCGCCCACGCCCGCTCGCCGCTCAATCTGATGAAACGGCGGTTCTTTGACAAGGACGGCCCCGAGCCCAGCATCTTCGGCGTGATGATGTCCTCGCTCAATATCGTGCAGGACCGCCTCAGCCGCTCCCGCCTTGCCGGCGATCCGCCCGATATCACGATCGCGCCGCGGCTCGCCCGATTCGGGCTGCTGGAGTTCAACCGGGCCCCCGAGATGATTGCCGAAGGCGAGCAGGCCGTCGACCGCTCCCTCGATTTCCTGCATCAGGCGGCAGACGTTCTCGCCTGATCCGCGTCAGCCCGTGGCGATGTAATCGCGCAGCGCCTCCGCTTCGCGCTCCACTTCATCGATACGGCTTTTCACAACGTCACCGATGGAAATAAAGCCCACCAGCTCACCCTCATTGAGTACGGGGAAATGGCGTATCTTGTTCACCGTCATCAGGGCCATCACCCGGTTGACGGAATCATCGAGCCCGATGGTGATAAGATCCCGCGTCATCAGCTCTTGCGCCTGGAAATCGAGACAGCTCCCCCCTTTTTCGGCGAGCGCGTGAACGATATCCCGCTCGGATAGGATCCCCTGCAAATCGCCCGATTCGCCGACCACAACCACCGCACCGATCCGCCGCTTCTCAAGAATTGAAGCGACGGTTGAGATGCTGTCCGAGGGCGAGACCGAGATAACGTCGCGCCCTTTGACTTTGAGTATACCGGCTACATTCATCGCGACCTCCTTCTCCACTGCCGAACAGGCAGTAAGTTATATTCTTCTAATATATAGCAGAAGGGGCCCGGTTACTCAATCGGGCTGCGGGGCGGTGCGCGCGGGCAACAGTCGGGCTCACCGCATCGGGAAGGGCGGCGCCGGTTCGTCCTCATCTTCCGCATCGCGCAGGGGCGGCGCAATGACGATGGTCACCTCACCCTTGACGGCGCGATCCGAGAACTGCGCCGCCAGCTCCGTCAGCGGTCCGCGGGAGATATTTTCGAATTTTTTTGTCAGCTCGATGCAGACGGCGGCGGGACGATCGCCGAGAACCTCCGCTGCAACGCTAAGGACTTTTCCGACACGAAAGGGCGATTCGAAAAAGACGAGCGCGGAAGGAATTTCGGCGAATGTCGCGAAAAGCTTTCGCTGGCGGCCCGGCCGGCGGGGCAGGAAGCCGAGAAAGGTGAAGGCCGGAATGGGGAGACCGGCGACCATGAGGGCGGTAATCACCGCGCTCGGCCCCGGCAGCGCGACCACATCATAGCCTGCCTCGATAACGGCGGCGGCCATCCGCTGGCCCGGATCGCTTATTCCGGGCGCCCCCGCATCGGTCGTGATGCCGACCGATTTGCCATCGCGCAGCAGCGACAGGATGCGGCCAACGGCCCGCTCCTCATTATGCGCATGGCAGGCGAAAATGATCGGCGGGCTCGCAAGGCCGTGCCGCTCGAAAATCTTGCGGGTATGGCGCGTATCCTCGCAGGCGAGCGCATCGACAGACTGCAATATTCGAAGCGCCCGGAGGGAGATATCCTCAAGGTTGCCGATCGGAGTCGGAATGAGATAAAGCGCCGGGCCGGCCTGATCTTCTGCATCGGTCATGACTGCCGACTAACCATATTCCGCCCGCGCGCGCAACGTCTTCCGCGCGCAAGCTCAAAAAGTCGAGAAAACCTGCTCGCGCAGCCACTGGCTGATCAGCGTCTGATCCGTGGTGACATGCCAGTAAAGAAAGAGATCGAGATTGGGCACGGTGAGTGGCAGCGGAAAAGTCCGGCAATCATACATACCTGTCATCTGCACCGGCGCCGTGACCGCAAGATCGACGGCATCGATCATGTGAAACGCCGCCTGGTAATGCTGCAGCCGAACGCTGACGTTGCGCGAGAGGCCTTGCCGCTCGAGCTCGATATCCACGATCCCGCCGCCGCGCGAGCGCGACGAGACGAGGATATGCGTCATGCCGAGATAGTCCTCAAGCGTGATTCTGTCGCGGTCCGCGAGCGGATGGCGGCGGCCGACCGCACAGACATGCGCCTCCGAGACCAGCTTGCAGTGCTTGAGCTGCGAACTCGCAAGAAGCGGGATATCCAGCGCGAAATCAATCTCGCCAAGCGACAGCCGCCGGGCAATGGACTGGCGCGGCACGCTCAACGTCTGCACCTTCAACTGCGGCGCAAGGCGGGAAAGCCTCTCAAGCAGGCGCGGCAGTAAAATTGTTTCCCCGACATCGCCAACGGCGATGCGGATGGTCTTGTCGCAGGTTAGCGGATCAAACTCGGCGTCCGCATCAATCCCTGCCTGCAGAAGCCGGAGCGCCTGCCGGACCGGCCCGATCATGCGCTGCGCCATCGGTGTCGGATTCATCCGCTTGCCGGCGTGAATAAACAGCGGATCATCGAGGCGGTCACGCAGGCGCGCGAGCGCGTTGCTGACCGCCGGCTGCGTCACATTCAGGGTGCGTGCGGCAAGCGTCAGATTTCCGTGCGTATATATCGCCTCAAATGTCAGGAACAGATTGAGATCTAGCTGATTGAGCCGCATGTCGCATCCATCAGAAATCTGAATAGTCAATTATCACAGAAATAAACTTCAATGATCCTATCGTTGCCCCTATCCTGTCAGGAGAGCCTTCAGTTTACAATAAGGACCAAATAACATGGATTTTACCTTCTCTGACAAAGTTGCCGATCTTGCCGCACGCCTTGAGAGCTTCATGGAAGCCCATGTGTATCCTGCGGAGAAAGAATACCACGACTATGTGGAAAAGTCCGCGAACCGATGGACTATTCCGCCGATCATGGAGGAGCTGAAGAAGAAGGCCCGCGCGGAGGGGCTGTGGAACCTGTTCCTTGCCGAGTTTGAGGATTACGGCGCAGGCCTTACCAATCTTGAATATGCGCCGCTTGCCGAGATTATGGGCCGCTCGCTGATCGGGCCGGAAGTATTCAACTGCAATGCCCCCGACACCGGCAATATGGAACTGCTGGCCCGCTACGGATCCGCAGAGCAGAAACAGAAGTGGCTGATCCCGCTGCTGAACGGCGAGATTCGCTCCGCCTTCGCGATGACGGAGCCTGCCGTTGCCTCGTCGGATGCGACCAACATCCAGTCCACGATCACGCGCGATGGCGATGAATATGTCATCAATGGGCATAAATGGTGGACCACCGGCGCACCCGATCCGCGCTGCAAAATCCTTATCGTGATGGGCAAGAGCAACCCCGACGCACCGCGCCATACGCAGCAGTCGCAGATTCTCGTCCCGACCGATACCAAGGGCGTCAATATCAAGCGCCCGCTAAAAGTGTTCGGCTCGGACGATGCGCCGCACGGGCATGCCGAGATTATTTTCGACAACGTGCGCGTCCCCGCATCCAACCTGATCGGCAACGAAGGCGACGGGTTTGCCATCGCGCAAGGGCGGCTTGGCCCGGGCCGCATCCATCACTGCATGCGGCTGATCGGCTGCGCCCAGCGCGCGCTCGAAATGATGTGCCAGCGCGCCGAAAGCCGCGTCGCCTTTGGCAAGAAGCTGAGCGAACAGGGTTCAGTGCGCGAGGATATCGCCCGTTCCATCTGCGAGATCGAGCAGGCCCGCCTGCTGACCCTGAAGGCCGCCGCGCGCATGGATGAGGTTTCCTACAAGGAAGCGCGCGACCTCATTGCCATGATCAAGATCATCGCGCCGACCATGGCCCAGACGGTCATCGACCGGGCGATCCAGCTGCATGGTGCTATGGGCCTCTCTCAGGACACCTTTCTCGCCGAAGCTTTTGCCTACGCCCGCACCGTCCGTCTCGCCGACGGGCCGGACCAGGTGCATATGGCCTCGCTCGGCAAGCAGATTGTCCGCCGGTATGCCAGCTGAGAGCGGCATGAATGACACTGCGGAGGGTTTTTCGAAACCCTCCGACTTTCTGCCGCTCCTGCCCTTTGGGGAGCTTCCGAGTTAAACGCGGTTCACGCCTCGACCCGCAGCGATCGCCTTTGATCGCTCAGCCCGTCGTCCGCCGCCGGACGAGGAAACGCTGCTCCCCCTCCATGACCAGTTCGCGCCGCTGATTGTGAATGGTCGATTTGATCGTCACGACGCCGGTCGTCCGCTGCGGCTTCAGATCAGTGATGACAAGTTCCGGATAGACGGTATCGCCGCAATAGACGGGGCCGAGGAAGCGTGACGACTGGTCGATAAAGGCAACCATCGCCTCACCCAGCACATGCGGGAAGAGGCCTGCGCCCGGCGCCGACTGGATCAGCACCTGAAAACCATGCGCCAGCAGTTCCGGATGCCCCTGCGCGCGGCAGTATTCAACATCATAGTGAATCGGATGATTGTCACCAGAAGCTAGCTGGAAGGCCGCGAAATTTGCATCGCGCAACGTCCGCGAGGGGATATAGAAGCGCTGACCGACCGTCAGATCCTCAAAATAGCTGGCCTCGGCATATTTATGATTATCGGGGTTAAACTGGCTTTCGGTCATGGGGTCCCTCGCTTGCTGATCAAGTCTTGTTGTTATCCGCATTTCTTTAACGGCGGCGGTCCGCTATACTTAGAACTCCTGTCACTGTAACACAAGGAGTTAGGTATGAAAGGCGACAGCGCCATTATCCGGCACCTCAATGTGATCTTGAAAAACGAGCTCACCGCCATCAACCAGTATTTCCTGCACGCCCGGATGCTGGAAGACTGGGGGCTTAAGGAACTCGGTGAGAAGGAATATCACGAATCCATCGACGAGATGAAGCATGCCGACAAGCTGATCAAGCGCATCCTCTTCCTGGAAGGGCTGCCGAACCTGCAGGACCTCGGCAAGCTGATGATCGGCGAGGACGTAAAAGAGATTCTCGAATGCGATCTCAAGATGGAGCGTGCAGGCCATACCGATCTCAAGGCCGCCATCAAGGCCTGCGAAGAGACGCAGGATTACGTCTCGCGCAGCCTGCTGATCGACATCCTTGATTCGGAGGAAGAGCATATCGACTGGCTGGAAACCCAGCTTGGCCTGATCTCAAAGATGGGCCTGCAGAATTACATCCAGTCGCAAAGTTCGTAACCGCCGGGCAGCGATTTCAGAAAAATCCGGACGCCGTGTTAACGCTATTGACAATTATTCGCACGAATTATAGTTTCTGAGAATGATTGGCATTTTTAAGAGCGAATGGGCGTTAAATGTATATTTGTCTTTGTAACGGATTTACGGATCGCGACGTCAAAAGCGCGGTTGCTTCAGGCGCCCAGCGCATCGCCAACGTCTACGAAACTTTAGGCGGCGCCCCTCAGTGCGCAAAATGCTGCACCAATATCCGTGACATCATTCGCGAGAGCATGACCGAGGGAACAGCCGGCGTTCGCCGCTGAACGAATCCGCAAGGACCGTTTCCGATTCGCATTCCCTGATTCTATTTTTTGGAAAAATCAGAAGAAATTGCCCTCACCCCATAGGGGCGAGGGAACAGTCTCTTACATGGCCTTATTATTGATTTCAGCCTTGGCCTCGGCGTACTCTTTTTTCAAGCGATCGACAAACTCTCTCACGCTCGTGACAGTCTTGACGCTGCCTATTCCTTGCCCGGAACCCCAAATGTCTTTCCAGGCTTTTGATTTCCCGGTTCCCCCGCTGCCGAAATTCATCCGGCTTTTATCTGATTCGGGGAGATTGTCCGGGTCCAGTCCGGCTCTGATGATGCTCGGACGCAGATAGTTGCCGTGAACGCCGGTGAAGCTGGCCGTATAGTGGATATCTTCACCCGTGCTTTCCACGATCATATTTTTATAGTCTTCGACCGCATTGGCTTCCCTGGTCGCGATAAAGGCGCTGCCCATATAGGCGAGATCCGCGCCCATCGCCTGGGCGGCGAGAATGGAGCGCCCGTTGGAGATCGCACCCGAGAGGGCGATCGGGCCATCGTAGAACTGCCGCACTTCGGAGACGAGGGCAAACGGGCTGAGGCGCCCGGCATGGCCGCCGGCGCCTGCGCAGACGAGAATAAGCCCGTCCACGCCAACCTCGAGCGCCTTCTCGGCATGGCGGATCGTCGTCACGTCATGCAGGATAATGCCGCCATAGGAGTGGATTTCGTCAACAATCTCGGTCGGCGCGCGGAGGCTGGTGATGATCACCGGCACCTTGTGCTTCACGCAGAGCGCGACATCTTCATCGAGCCGGGAGTTTGACTTGTGAACGATCTGGTTGACCGCGAAGGGCGCCGCCTTCTTATCGGGGTTGGCCGCCGCGTAAGAGGCAGTCTCGCTTTTGATCTGATCAAGCCACTCGTCGAGTTGGGAGATGGGGCGCGCGTTCAGCGCGGGAAACGATCCGACAATGCCTTCCTTGCACTGCGCGATCACCAGGTCGGGGCCCGACACGATGAACATCGGCGATGCAATTACCGGGAGCGAAAGACGCCCTTCCAGAACACTCGGCATTGACATGTCGCAGCTTGTCTCCCCACAACGGTTAGAAAAGAATCGCCAGGCCCGGATCTTTGCGCCCAGTTACCCGGCTTGGCCAGTTTAGTAGCATTATTTTTCAAAGATGACAAATTGTCATTATTGACAAAATTTCATTTTTTTCTTTCGCAACTGCAGCAATATTACGAAAATTCGTTATAAAACATTAGATTATTACTCATAAGCGAATTATAAAAAAAAATACACCTGACTGTTTTTATCTATCCCTGTCGCCCGGAGCAGCGTTGAAATCGGCATTTCCTGTCCGCCGCCCTGTTCTCGCCGCCGATTCACCAGTTTTTTCGCGTAGAATCACCCGTTCGGAAAATATTTCCTGGTCACGGCGACGTTCTTGCCGCCCCGGCAATGCTGCGACGCACAATGATGCGGGCGTTTTAGCGACGTCGCCGCGAAATTCCGCCCCCGTCACTTCCCCTTCATCTGGCATGAAGACTGCATATCGCTGTCACAGGTTTATTTGTTAAGTGGAGAGAGCTGTGTTGCAAGCAGGTACACTGGACGGCGAGGCCCGTGGCAGAGGTATTGAAAAACGTCGCGCATTCCGGATTTCCAATCCGGTATTGAGCGTCGAGATCGCAGGGCGCCGCTATTCGACCGTCAACTGGTCCCTCGACGGGTTGCTTTTGAACGGGTTGCCCGGAGGAGCGGAGGTTGACATGCCCGTAGACGGCATCATGGGTCCGATCGGCGCGGCCGAGATGTGCCGCTTCGCCGGCAAAATTGTCCGGCTCGATGCTGCCGGCATGACGACCGCCATCGAGCTTGATGAGAAAAGCGCAGACGTCGCCGCCCTGCTGCCGCTCTGGGTCCTGAAATACGGCGCCCGCTGAAGCTGCTCGTCGAACTTGACAATTTGCGAATATAATCCCTAATCTCTCGGGCATATGCCGGGAGACCGGTATTCCTCGACCAGCGTGACGGAAGAGACCGGCCCTGCCGGCGCCGAAGGAGCAACCGCCCCGGAAACTCTCAGGCCCAGGTACCGTCACGAATGAGGACTCTGGAGAGAATGCCGCGAAAGGCGCGCGGCGTCACCGAAGGGGTAAGCCGGATGTCCGGCGCAATCTTTCAGGTACCCGGACAGAGGGGGCATTCCGAGCAACGCGTCGAGGTCCGACGCAGGAAAAGGGGTGCCCGCGATGCCAGACGACAAACGACCTCTCATACAAGGCGCCGGGGCCGCGCCGCCGGGCGCGGGCAAGGACGTGACGTCACAGCTCGATGTCAACATCAGCGTCACCGATCTTTATACGATCGGCATCGGCCCCTCGAGTTCGCACACGGTCGGGCCGATGCGCGCCGCCAGGCGGTTCGTCGACCAGCTCGAAGCCGAGAGCCTTCTGGATGAAACGCACAGCCTCCGCGTCGAGCTTTACGGCTCCCTCGCGCTCACGGGCCGCGGGCACGCCACCGATACCGCCATTCTGCTCGGCCTGGAAGGGGCGCAGCCGTCACTGATCGACCCCGATGACATTGCGCCAAGAATAGCCGCGATCCGGCTGAGCGGCAGCATCGCGCTGAAAGGAAAGCGCTCCGTCCCCTTTCATGAGGTGGAATCACTGCTTTTTCTGAAAGACCAGCGCCTGCCTGAGCATGCAAACGGCATGCGTTTTCTGGCGTTCAATGAACGCCGCGAGCAATTGTTTGAGAAAGATTATTTTTCAGTCGGCGGCGGCGCGGTCGTCTCGCGGGAGGAGGGCGACCGGGAGGAGACGCGCGGCCATAACATCCGCCTCCCCTACCCCTTTACCTCGGGTGAAGAACTGCTCGCGATCGGCCAGCGCGAGGGGCTTTCCATCGCCGATATCATGCGCGCCAATGAGCAGAGCTGGCGATCGGATGCGGAGACCGGTGCCTTTCTCGATTCGGTTGCCGACGCGATGATGGACAGTATCCGGCGCGGCTGCATGGCGGACGGGATGCTGCCGGGCGGCCTTAAAGTTCGCCGCCGGGCGGGCGCGCTTTATCGCGAACTGATGGACAACCCCGAGCGCGCCTCGCGCGATCCGCTGACCGTGCTCGACTGGGTCAATCTCTACGCGCTCGCCGTCAATGAAGAGAATGCGGCGGGCGGGCGCGTGGTGACGGCGCCGACGAACGGCGCGGCCGGCGTCCTTCCCGCCGTGCTGAAATATTATCTCCGCTTCTGCCCCGGCGCGGGCCGCGAGGGCGGCCGCAATTTCCTGCTGACCGCCGCGGCGATCGGCTGCATCTATAAGAAGCGGGCGAGCATTTCAGCGGCGGAAATGGGCTGTCAGGGCGAAGTGGGTGTTGCCTGTTCGATGGCGGCGGGGGCATTGACGGCCGTCCTCGGCGGCACCAACGAGCAGGTGGAGAATGCGGCAGAGATCGGGATGGAGCATAATCTCGGGCTGACCTGCGATCCGATCGGCGGCCTTGTCCAGATTCCCTGCATCGAGCGCAACACAATGGGGGCCATGAAGGCGATCAACGCCTGTCGCCTTGCCCTCTCCGGCGACGGCCATCATGTCGTCTCGCTCGATGAGGTGATCGAAACCATGCGCCAGACGGGCGTCGATATGCTCAGCAAATATAAGGAGACATCGCAGGGCGGGCTTGCCGTCAATGTCGTCGAATGCTGAGCCGGCGCGTTACTCGTCCCGCGTCAGCGCCTTCTGGATATTGAGCGGCAGCGCGAAGGCGGCCTTGTGCACTTCGGGCGTATAGTAATCGGTGCTGATCCCGGCCTCGACATAGCGTGCCGCGAGCGTTGAGAGGCTCACCTTTCGAAGGCTCGCATCATCCGTCGCCCAGCCATAGGCCATGATGCCGCCGACGTAGCTCGGGATCGCGGCGAGATAGAAGCTGACATCCTGAAAAAGTCGTCCAAGCCGCTGATAGCTGGTGCGGAGCTCCTCTTCCTGAACGAAGGGAACGCCATTCTGCGTGATAATCACGCCGCCGGGTGTCAGGCAGCTTTTGCAGTCGGAGTAGAATTCCTGCGTATAGAGGACTTCGCCCGGACCATGCGGATCGGTGCTGTCGATGATGATGACATCCCACGTCTCGTCCGTCTCCTTGACGAACTTGCAGCCATCGGCGATCACCAGATCAAGGCGCGGATCATCGAAGGCGCCGCCCGAGACGCTCGGCATATATTTCCGGCTGAGCTCGACTACCGTGCGGTCGATATCGACCATGGTGACCGCAATATCGCGATATTTCATGAGCTGACGCGCCGCACCGCCATCACCGCCGCCGACGATCAGGGCGCGCCGGGCATTGCCATGGGCCAGCATCGGGACATGCACGAACATCTCGTGATAGATAAACTCGTCCTTCTCAGTCGTCTGCACCGACCCGTCGAGGGACATCACCCGCCCGAAGTTCTTGTTCTCGAAAATCATCAGGTCCTGCAGGTCGGTCTGGTCGCGATAGAGGATCTTGTCGACCTTGAGCGCGAGGTTGACGCCCGAATGCAGGCCCTCGTCAAAGAGTTGCATCAATTGACGATACCCCGCTTGATTTCGTTAAGGTGAACCGTCTCCGGCCGGAAAGCATCGCGCAGCACCGCCACCGCCTTATACGGGTCGGCCCGGCCGCACATGAAGATATCGAGCGCCATATAGCCGCGCTCCGGCCAGCTGTGGAAACTGACGTGGCTTTCCGCCAGCACCGCGACACCGGAAAGGCCGTTCGGCTCGAACGCATGAATATGGATGTGCAGGAGCGTCGCCCCCGCCGCATCGATGGCTTTGACAAGCGCGGTTTCGATCAGCTCCGGATCGTTGAACCCCTCGCTGCCCCACAAATCGACGATCAAATGCGTTCCGGCGTAGGTCAGCCCGTCTTTATGGATAAAGTAGTCGAGCCGTTCCTCTGACGCCACCTCCGGCGAAATTATTCTTTCGTCATCCTCGAGCATCTTTCCCGCGAATGCCTCCTTCAATCCCAGTCCAAAAGGTGCCGCGTTATCGCCGAGATGCCCGCCAAGTGCAAGGGAAAAGTGCCCCCGCCTTTTGTGTTTTCGAGGCGCAGCGCTTCATGTTAAGGATGATCTCCTTGTTCTGAAATGGGGAAACGCGATGCGCCATATCAAACCCGCCGACTTCACCGGAGAGAAAGCCTGGGACGCGCTGGACATCGAAAAAATCGCCAATGCGACGGTCCGCCTGCACTGGACGGACAAGCCCTATATCTGGCACGTCAATGACGGGGCGGAGGTTTTTGTCCTGCTTGATGGCCGCGTCGATATGCATGTTCGCCTCGGCGGCACGAAGAAAATAATCCGGCTCGAGCCCGGCGACATTTTTCACGCCGAAGCCGGCGACGAGCATAAGGCCGTCCCGCTGACAGAGGCGCGCATTCTTGTAATCGAGACCGAAGGCAGTATCTGACCGCGAACGGCGATATCGCTGCGAGGCCGTCTGCCTGCCATCGCGCGGCGGTTGTTTTTGTCGCCGCGCGCCCCACATACAGAGTAAATCGGGCGCCAAAGATTGGGGAATATCATGATCAAAGGACTGCACCACAATGCCTACCGATGCCGCAATTCGGAAGAGACACGGGCATTCTACGAGGATTTTCTGGAACTGCCGCTCGCCGATGCGCTGATCATCCGGACGACGAAAACCGGCCGCAAGGCGGAGGTGCTGCACACTTTCTTCCGCATGGGAGACGGCTCCTTCCTCGCGTTCTTTGAAGCGCCGGACGAGCCCTTCGAATTCAAGGAGCAGCGCGACTTCGATCTGCACATCGCCCTTGAAGTGGACATGGACACCCTCCACAGAATGTTCGCCAAGGGCAAGGAAGCCGGCATCGAGACGCGCGGAATATCCGATCACAACTTTATTCAGTCGATCTATTTCCGCGATCCAAACGGCTATGTCATCGAGCTCACGGCAAAAATCCCCGAAAAGACGCCGGCGCCCGACGTCGCCGAAAGGCAGGCGCGCGAGATGCTGGATGAATGGAATAAAGCGCGCCTGACGGCCTGATAACGCCACATTCCCCTTTTTCCGGTTGTCGGCGAGACAGCTTTGCCCATATTGTGGCAATCGTCGCTCTGGAGGGGGATGTCGATGAAGTTCAAAAGCTATCGTATGGTCAGCCTGCTGGCGCTGTTTTGTCTCGGGCTGGCGCTGCCGGCGGCCGGTGATGATCGTTACATCGGATATTATTACCCGGCGCCGGCGGAAATCGAGACCTATTGCGGCCGCATTCCCGTCCTTGACGGGATGGACAAGCGCAAGCGTGTCGGCTTCGTCATCGGCCTCAAGGATGGCGCGGCCAGCGTTCCTTACGAAGTCCCCTTCTCCATTTTCGTCAAAGGCGGAAACGCGGAGAAGCTGATTATCGTCGCCAAGCGCGAAGGCTATCTCAATTCCATCTACCGCGTCCGGGCTCTGCTCGCGGAGCTCACCAGCAACGCGCGGACGATGCCGATTTTTGAGGATACCGGCGCGCCCGAAGAACTGACCTTCCTCGACCTGCTGGCGTCTCTCGAATTTAGAAGTATCACGGTCAGTGACGGCGCGGCCTTCACGCACCAGATCAGGATGCATCCCGTTTCAGCAGCAAATTGCCAAAGCAGCCAAAGCGGTTAAGGGCGACGCAGCCCTTGAGCGCGTCATCCCCGAACGTGGAGAGGCAATGACTGCGATTTATCGTGGCTTTCGCCCCGACCTGTGCTTAGAATTAGTGCGAAATCAACAACCATCAACGAAGGAATAATAAAGATGCCCGTTAATGTAATCGCCCATATCACCGCAAAACCCGGCAAGCGGGAGGAAGTTCTTGCCGCCTTCAAGGCGAATGTGCCTGCGGTGCTCGCCGAGAAGGGCTGCATCGAGTATAACGCCGTCATCGACATGGAAGGCGTCGGCAGCTGGCAGGCGAAACTCGGAGAGGACAGCTTCGCCGTCATCGAGAAATGGGAGACGATGGACGATCTGATGGCCCATGCGGCCTCCGCGCACATGAAGGCTTACGGCGCCAAAACCAAGGACCTGCTCGACAAGCGCGTGATCCACATTCTGCAGTCTGTCTGATTGCCGCGATGCGCCGCCATGCCAACTCGCTTGTCCTGACGGCGCTATCCGCACTCCTCCTCCTGACACCCGTCCCCGCCGCAAAGGCGGAAGCTGACGCCCCGCCCGCCGAGATCAATGTTTTCGAAGCGCCCCTGATGGCGGAGATGCTGGATCATGTCTTTCGGGTGCTGAAGGCCGGCAGGTTCGTTGAGGCGGAAGAGGCGATGCGCGCGTTCACGGCGCGCTTTCCCGATCAGGCGCAAGGCGAATATCTGCTCGCGACAATTCTCGCCGTGCGCGGCAAAAAGGCGGACGCGCTCGCGATGCTGTCCGCCGCAGTGACGCATGGCTTTCGTGACGCCGCCCTGCTGCAGCGGGACGCCAATCTCGATCCGATTCGGGATGAGCCGGAATTTACCGATATCGCCGAGCGTATCCTGAACAGCCCGGCTCCGGAACGGCGCACGATGACGCACAGTGTGCCCGGCGTCATTCACGACGGCATCGCGCCGGTTGAGAGCGAAAATACCTCCGCCTTGCCACGTTTTCACACCCTCTTCACCGAGTTTGAACCGCCACGCGAAACAGGGGCTAGAGTCGTACAGACGACGGGTGACGCCGTCGCGGACCGGCTCAACCTCTGGTACAAGGAAGGACGCGCTGCCGGCAATGCGGGCGATCTCTATGACAACCGCGATCATCAGCATTCTTTATTGCCGCGCGACGCCTATCCGCAGCTTTCCCTCACCCGGTACGGCGAGGACGCGCGGGACGCCGGGGTCGACTATGGGCTGAATAATAAAATTCTCTTCAACCGGGTCACCTTCGGCAATTCGTCGACGGCCGTGACCGGCGGCGCGTTCTGGCGCAGTCAGGCGCGCCTCGCGCTGACTGATCCCGCCGGCGTCGGCCACCTCTTCCTGCAATATATCCGCAATCATCTTTATGTATATCCGGCGGTATCGGACTATGATCCGGCCGCAGGCGATGTTCTGACGGCAAACTCGCCCTACATGATCATCTCGAACGGGCGGTCAGGGTCCGACCAGCCGTTCCTTCATGCCATCGCCAGCATCCTTGCCGCCTTCCGCCCGGAGGTGAAGGCGCATCTTGCGGCGCATAACCTGATTGCGCCGACAGTCCAGATGCTGCTGCGCCAGGGTCAGGCGACGGTCAAAACATCGGCGGACTACCTCACCTACAAGGCGCATCCGCCTGTCTTCGATGCCGCAAACATCGATCTTCTTCGCATGATCGAGGCGGCGCAGGCGCTTACTATCGACGAGGTTCCGCCGATGGTGATGCTGGAGGTTCTGAAAGAAGATGGACCCCGTCCCGGCATCGATGATTTCAGCCGCTTTCGAAGCGAGGCACTCCACACGACGCCCGGGCTGATCACGCGCGCGGTCCGCTCGGCCGCCTATCGCAAGACCATGACCGTCAGCGCCGCAAAGACGGAGATCCCGCCTGGGCAAACGCTCTCCTATCACTGGACCGTGCTCCGCGGAGATCCGACCGGGATTCGCATCACACCGAAAAACAGCACCGGCAGCATCGTCGAGATCAGCGTGCCGTGGCATGCCCCCTTTGCGGCGCCGGAGCGCCCCGACCTCACAACAGCCCGGGTGGAGATCGGCGTCTTTGTCCATAACGGCAGGAATTATTCGGCGCCGGCATTCATCAATTTCCTCTATCCCGCCAATCAGCATCGGCGCTACGATGACGAAGGGCGCCTCCTTTCCATCGCGCATGACGGCGAGGAGACGGCGGGCAACTACATTGACCCGCAGGTGTTCGCACGCCGGCACTGGCGCGATGACTACAGCTACGATGCGGAAGGGGCGCTCATCGGCTGGCAACGTTCCGGCCACGGACAGGAGGAGAGCTTTACCCGTGACGGCGCGCTGATCGTGGCGCGAGATACGCTCGGCCGGGCGGTGCGCGCGGAGAGGGTGACCTACCCTCTCGCCAAGGATGCGGAAGGGCTGCCCGTCATCCGCATGGAGCGAACGGGGCAGTTCCTGATATATGAATATGCGGGCGACGGCGACCGCATCGGCCGCCCCCGCCCGCAGTAATTTTTCCTAGAAACCGATGTGCGAGCCGCCATCGATCGTGAGATGTTGTCCGGTGACGTAACTTGACGCGTCGGAGAGCAGGAAACAAACGCTCTTCACCACTTCCTCGGGCGAGGAGAAGCGCTGCAGAACGACCTGCGACATATAGGAATCGCGGAATTTGTCCGAGCGGATGGTTTCCGTCATCTCCGTCTCGACAATGCCGAAGCAGGCGCTGTTGACGCGGATCCCATAGCGTCCCCATTCCTTCGCCGCACTCATGGTAATGCCGAGCACGCCGGCTTTCGCCGCACCATAGTTGATCTGCCCAATGGTGCCGCGCCGGCCCGCGATAGAGGAAATATTGACGATCGAGCCCGGATTCTTGTCACCGTCATTGGCCCGCTCGATCATATGACGCCCGACAGCCTGCAGGCAGTAAAAGACACCACTCAGATTGACATCAATCACCTGCTGCCAGGTTTCGACCGGCATTTTGTTGATCATCGCCGCCCGCACAATACCGGCGTTGTTGACGAGGCCATGAACCGCGCCGCTCGAGGCGACGGCTTTATTCACCATATCCTGGACGAACCCGGGATCGGCAACGCTGCCGACATGTACCTCGGCATTCCCCGCGCCGAGCTTCTCGGCGACGACTTCGAGTTTGTCGCCCTGAACGTCGACGAGGATAGCCCGCCCGCCGAGCTTGACGATCAGATCGGCGGCCGCCTCGCCCACCCCCTGGCTTGCGCCGGTGACGATAATATTGCGGCCTTCCATTGACATGGGATTAATCATCTGCATTTCCCTTTTGTTGTATTCTTCATTTTTTGAAAGGATTAAGGGGCTCAGGCGGGTGCGCATCGGACGCCCGGAGCTGTCTGCATTTGAGACCCTGCCTTGATGCTCATACGAGGGCAAATCCTGTTCTTGTCATCCATACTGTGCCGCGGGGGAGAACGTAGCAAAGCAGGCCGGGATGATCAATGCCGACGTGAAAGTGATATTTCCCGCGCCGCGCGCACGAATGGCGCCGCGAAAGAATAAAGTCAGGAGAATTTTTATTGAACGAGGGGGAAAATGGTGGCTCCTCCCAGACTCGAACTGGGGACACATGGATTATGATTCCACCGCTCTAACCAACTGAGCTAAGGAGCCTCCATCGGACCCGGCCGCCGCACTGTGGCCCGGTCCGCCGAAGCCCGGTTTTTAGGGTTTTTAGAAAGCCCTGTCAAGCAAGGAAATAACAATTAAACGGCAGCCTGCCGCATCGCCTCAACAAGATCAAACGGCGCTTCCGTTCCCGCGATCCAGCCACCGCCAAGCAGCCGATCGCCCTTATACATGACACAGGCCTGCCCGGCTGAAACGCCGCCTTCGGGCGTTACGAGCTGTACCTCGGCCCAGCCATCGCCCGTCCCGAACACGGTCGCCGGCATCGGCTCCTGCGTCGAGCGGAGCTTGACCGAAATGTCCGTGCCCGCCATGTCGAGCGGGCGATCACCGATCCAGTTGACCTCGCGAAGAGTGACGCGCGCCACGAGCAGCGCCTCCGGCGGACCGACAATGACCCGGTTTCGCGCCGGATCGATCTGCACGACATAGAGCGGCACGCCGGTCGCGATGCCAAGGCCGCGGCGCTGGCCGATGGTGTAGTTGATAATGCCCGTATGGCGGCCAAGCACGGTGCCGTTCAGATCGACGATGTCGCCCGGAACGGCGGCGCCGGGGCGCAGTCTTTCAATCACGCTCGCATAATTGCCATTCGGGACGAAGCAGATATCCTGGCTTTCCGGCTTGGCGGCGACCGAAAGATTGTATTTATCCGCCAATGCCCGCGTCTCCTCCTTGGTGAGATCACCGAGGGGAAAACGCAGATAATCGGCCTGCTCCTGCGTCGTCGCAAAGAGGAAGTAGCTCTGGTCCTTGAGGCTGTATTTGCCGCGGTAAAGCCGCGCCCGTCCCCCCACCACCTCGCGGCGGATGTAATGGCCGGTGGCGAGCGCCCGCGCGCCGAGATCCTTCGCCGTCGCCAGAAGATCGTTGAATTTCACCGTCTGGTTACAACGCACGCAGGGGATCGGCGTCTCGCCGCGAAGGTAGCTGTCGGCGAACTCCTCCATCACCTGGTCGCGAAACCGGCTCTCATAGTCGAGGACATAATGGGGAATACCGATGGCATCGGCAACACGGCGGGCATCATGAATATCCTGCCCGGCGCAGCAGGCGCCCTTTTTCTGCACCGCGACGCCATGATCGTAAAGCTGCAGGGTGATGCCGACGACATCATAGCCCTGATCTTTCAACAGGGCAGCCGTCACCGAGCTGTCGACACCGCCCGACATGGCGACGACGACACGGGTATCTTCCGGCGCTGCATCAAATCCTAATGAATTCATTTCCGGCAATATAAACCGCGCCGCTCAATATGCAAGAGCGCGTCTTGCCGCACCGGTCAGAGGAAATTCAGCAGGCTTGTCCGGTTGATCGAACTCAGAACGCTGTAAGAGATATCCAGCGCGAACTGGCGCTGGTTCAGATTGGTGATCGCTTCGGCGGCGTCCACATCCTCGATATCGCTGATGAAGATCTTTGTCTGGCTGATCTGCTGGGCCAGCGCCTCGGAGGCATCTTCGATCGTGCGCTGGCTGAGCCCGTTTTCACCGCGGCGGACGGCAAGATTGTCGATCATGGTTTCAATACGGGCGATCTCGCCAACCAGAAACGCCTGATCCTCCTGCGATATCGGGGCCGCAAAGCCGTTTGACGGGCCTGTCGGCACGGGCGCGGTTGTCGGCACCGTGCCGTCCGCCCAGAGCGCAAGACGTTGCAGCACGGTCATCATTTCGAGACCGATATCCTCGGCCAGCATACCAACCTCCAGCGTCCGGTTTTCATCGATGCGAACCGACGCTTTGAGATCGTTGTTCTGAAAGATATCCGTGGGCGGCTGGCTCGCGGCGCGAAGCTCGGCGAGCGTGGAGATACCGACCGGCGGAACATCCGCATTCGATCCCGCAAAGAGATAGCCTTCGGTATTGCGGGCATTGAGGAAATTCTGCACCGATTCGAACGCCCCCTCGATGGTCGAGAGAAGCCCCTGCGGCGAGGATGAGCTGATCGCCGACATGACGGCGCCGCGAAGATCTCCCCCCGCCTTCTCCATGCCGGAGAGCGACTGGTCGTAATGGGCAAGCCGGTTCATCACCTTGCCGTTGTTCGCGGCATGCTGTTCAAGGCGGGCGAGCAGGGATTTCGAGCCGGCGAGGCTCGAAACATCCATGTGAATATCTTTATAATATTCCGCCTTGTGTCCGGTCGAGACCTGCCGCTGGGCGCTCGCGACATTGTTCTGCGCCTTCAGCATTTCATTGATGAGCGACTGGTTCTGCTGAAAGGTTGAAATACGTGTCATGGCTTTTCTCCTACACGAGGTTTACCAGAACGTCATACATCTCGCGCGCGGTCGTGATGATGCGCGCAGAGGCGTTATAGGCGTTCTGAAACACGATGAGATTGGCGAGCTCTTCATCCATATTGACGCCCGAGACTTCCTGCAGGCGGTTATGGAACTCCGTTGCGAGCGCCGAGCGATCATTGTGCAGACTGTCGGCGCGGGCCGCATCGAGCCCCGCTTTCGCAAGGATCTGCGCGGCGTAATCGCCAAGCGATACCGTGGAGCCGGTCAGCCCGCCGATGGTCGGAAAGGCGATGGAGGTTGTTGCGATTTCCTGAAAGGCGAGCGCGCCACGATTATCCGCAACTGTGATGGCGGGCGTGCCGCCGGCATCGATCCGCGCGGTCGCAAGAAGCGCAGGGTTCGCATCGATCAGCGGATTGACCGAAAAGCCGAGGCCCGCATCGGCGGGAAAGCGCAGCCCGACGCCAAACATTTCGGAGAAGGTCACGGGCGTTGCGCCGCGCTGCGAACCGTCGGCCGCAACATTTATCTGGTAACCGGAATAGCCGTTCGCCATCGTGAAGCTGAGCGCGCCCGATGCATCGAGCGAGGCGGCGGTATAGGGGCCGAGGTTGCTGTTGATCGCCGCCACGACATCCGCCATCGTGCCGCCGATTGCGCCGAAATCAAGCGTCATCGCGATCGGGCTTTCGCCGTTTGGCCCGATCAACTCAAGCGCCATGGTGCCGCTGAAGCCGTGCGCATCGGCGGCCGTCATGCCGGTGGAGAAAGACGTTCTAATATTTGTGCGGATCAGATCGTTCATTCCAAAGAACTGCGAAAATCCGCGCCCGCCGCGCTCGGACGGCGCACCTTCCTCCTGTCCGATCCCGACGCCTGTCGCCCCGCCGGAGGCCGTCATGGTGAGAACCCCGCCGGCAAGGGAAAGCGTGCCTGCGCCCAGCGCGCCGTTCACCTCATTGATCACATCCGCCATTGTCACGGTGGCGGGATCATCGAAATCGACCGTGTGGGAGGCAACAATATTGTTGTTCGCATCGAAGCTGTAGAATGTTGCCTGGCCGGTGAAGCCATGCGCATCGGTAGCAAGCACGCCGGTTGAGGCGCCCGTCAACACGGCCGGCGGCGGGACGGTGATATTCTCGTTATGAACCTTGTTGAACTGCTCCGCCACCGCGGCGGAGAGCATCCCGATCTGATTGGCGAGATGCGGCAGTTCGCTATTACGCATATCGAGCCAGCCGCGGAGTGACCCACTTTTCAGCTCCGCATCGAGCGGCAGGCCCGTCGCGGATATCGTCTTGGTTTTCGTATCATACACATTGACCGTGATCTGCTCGAACACCGTGTCGCTGCCAACATGCGCCGCCGGCGAATAGACAAGCTGGCGCGGCTGATAGTCGAGCAGCTGATGCCCGGTATCCGTCACCACAGCGACAGCGCCGTCACTCATCGGATATGTTTTAACGTCCATGATCTTGGAAATCTCGGCAAGGGCCTGATCGCGCTGGTCGAGAAGCTCGCCCGCCGGACGATTGCTGTTTGTCGCCGCGCGGATCTCCAGATTCAGCTCATGGATCCGGATAAGCGCGTTGTTAACAGTTCTGATCTCCTGCGCGATATGACCGTCCGTTTCCTTGCGGAGCGCCTGTACCTGGGTGAGCAAGCGGTTCGCCTCGATCCCGAAGCCGGCGATTTCATTGAGCACCGTCTTTCGCGCCACCGACATCGTCGGATCGATCGTCAGCGCCGCAAAGGCGGAGTTCAGGCTGTCGAGCTTACCCGTCAGGGAGCTGTTTGCGGCCGGATCGCCGAGCAGGGACTGAAGCTGGTCATAGATTTTCGCCATCGCCTTATATTGCTCCGACCCTGCGGTCGCGAGCCGAAGCTCCTTTGCGATGAACTCATCGGTGATCCGCCGGACATCGGAAACCTCGACGCCGGAACCGACCCCGTTGATGGAGACCGAACTCAGATCGACGGCCTTTCGCGCATACCCCTCCGTATTTACGTTGGCGATATTGCCCGAGGTCACATTGAGCGCGGTCTGGTTCGCCAGCATTGCGGTGACGCCGGCATTCATAATTGCATTGAGGCTCATGATTTCTGCTCCGAAGCGGCGATAACGCGTTGACGGGCGACGGCAAAATCGACCGGGATATGGCAAAAGATACCGGGCAGGCTTTTCCAAAGCGCCCCTACACCGGCCTTCATATCTCGCCCAACCTTATGATATTCAACGCGTCTCATTGCTTTTACCTGCAAATTTCGTTGCGGCAAACGGTCACCGCAATCAACTTCTCGGCAGATATCAAGCAATTATAATGCCAGTTCAAGCCGATTGCCTGGAAAGCGCCCGACGCGGAGCAGGCAGGGGGTAAGCGAAACGCCCTTATATAAGCACGGTTCCTGCCCGGCAAAAAAGTCTCGCCGGCCCGGAGAAGCACGGTCAGCACGGCCGAATTTGCCTATCCGCGCGCGCCTCCCCATTCGCTTAGATAATTGATTTTATATAGTTTTTTCTGATTTTCCAAAACTGGCCCGCCGTTTGCTTGATAACAGCCGAGTGGTCCGCCGGATGCGGCAAAAAATTATGTGAGACAAATCATGGATGTTGGTCTGATTACAGGAATGACGAGCGAGCAACCGCGCCGGGACAAGGATGTCCGGGAGGGCGGTGGGACAGGCTTTGCCGATCTCCTGAATGAGCCGGCGACGGCAAAGCGGCCCGCGGCAAAGGCGGCAGAGCGGGAAGCACCCGCTGCAGAAGGTGGCCGCGAGAAAGCGGTCGAGACGCGCGCAAAAACATCCGAGACGCCCGCCATCACTGAAAAAAAGCCCGTGCGCGCCGCGTCTGTCGAGACCAATGAGACGACTGCGCCCGCGCCGGTGCAAAACCCTGCCAATGGTGAGACGCCGAATCCGGCGGACGTATCGCTGCCCTCTTTGAGCGCGGCGGAGACTGTCCCGCCGATTGAGAGTGCGCTCCAGTCGCAGCAAAACCCCGCCTACGTAGCGGTTGCCGCGCCGGACGGGAAGGCTCCCCCAACCGGGAACGCGTCCGCCCCGGCCGGGATCGCACCCGCAGCCCCCGCCAATGCGGTGATCGCGCAACAGGAGATGGCGCCGTCCGCTTCGCCTGCGACAGCGCAACCGATCAACACCGCCGCACCCGGCGCGTCAATCGCGCCTTCGGGCGAGAATGATACCCCTGCCGCACAGATTCAACAGATTCAAGTGAACGAGGTCGTCGCACGCGGGGTGAAAGAAAAAACCCCGGCGACGGCGGGCGCGCCTTTAAATAATGCAGCGGGCGAGCCCGTAACCGATACGGCCGCCTCAAAAGCGCTCACGACCGTCCGCGGCGATGCCGAGGCGAAGATGAGTGAGAAAGATATGCTGGCGGCGAAAATCTCGGAAATGCTTCGCGACGGGAACGGCAGCATAACGGCGACGTCAGCCAAAGCCCACACCGGCCACCCGGGCCTTGCCAGCGCCGCGACATTGATGAACGCAGGCCTTGCGGCGACCCCGGCGGGAAGCGCGCCCGGCCTGGCCGCCAATCTGGTGGCCGCATCCGCTGCACCGGTGAATATGGAAGCAGCTCTTGCGCAATCGGCGGCGCCGGCCGTCG
Source organism: Sneathiella sp. (assembly GCF_036844445.1). Taxonomy (GTDB): domain Bacteria; phylum Pseudomonadota; class Alphaproteobacteria; order Sneathiellales; family Sneathiellaceae; genus Sneathiella. Next base: position 22,604 of record NZ_DAIUFV010000005.1, read on the forward strand.
GCGGAGCGGCGGCCGCGACGCCGGATGCCGGCGGGCAGATGATCCCTGCCATCCCGACCGGCGCGGTGCAGAGCGTTGATGCGACCTCCGCGAGCACCATGAGCCAGGCCGCCAATGCGGCAAGGGCGCATCATCTACCTGTCGCGGAGCAGCTCTCGGTCCATATCAATACGGCCATAAAGGAAGGGCAGGACCGCATCAAAGTCAGCCTGCATCCCTCGGAACTCGGGCGGGTCGAGGTCAAGCTCGACATCGGCCATGACGGACGCATTCTCGCCGCGGTCGCGGTTGACCGGCAGGAGACGCTCGATCTGCTACAGCGCGACGCACGGGCGCTTGAGCGTGCGCTCCAGAATGCCGGCTTTGAGACCGGATCGAACAGTCTCAGCTTCAGCCTGCAGCAGGAACGCGGCGGCGAACAGGAGCGGCGCGAGGCTTTTGCAGGCGGCGCGGGTGCGGCCCAAAGCCTCAGCGATGAAACCGCCAGCGTCGAGATGGCGCGGCCCGCCTATGGCCGTAGCGGCCGAACTGACGGCAGCCTCGATATACAGGTTTAGGTAATTGACATTGACAGATTTCCAGAAAGTGAGTTCAAGACCATGACGGAAATATCCCCTACAGTGGCCTATCCCGGCAGCGCCGCAACAAATGCGCAGAAAAATCTTGCGAATAACTTCGACGATTTTCTGACACTGCTGACGACCCAGCTGACCCATCAGGATCCGCTCAACCCGACGGATACGACGGAATTCACCAATCAGCTGGTGAATTTCACCTCGGTCGAGCAGGCCATCGCCACAAACCAGAATCTGGAATCTCTGGTCCAGCTGACGCAGATGGCGCAGCAGAACTCCATGGCGGCAAATATGGTCAATTATCTCGGCAAGACGATTGGCACCAATCTCAACGCGGCATCGCTTAGCGGCGGGGCGGCAAGCTGGAATATCGATCTTGGCAGCCACGCCGCCAATGTGACCTATCAGATTTATGATCAGTACGGCACGATGGTCTTTAGCGAAACGAAGGACAGCGCGTCCGCCGGCAAGCAGCAGTATCACTGGAACGGCACCAGATCAAACGGTACCGCCGCCGGTGACGGCGCTTACTATCTCGTGGTCAAGGGCGAAACGCCGAGCGGCAGCAAGGTTCAGGTCGGCTACAGCTTCGAAGGCACTGCGACCAGCATCGAAACCGTAAATGGCCAGGCAGTTCTGAAGATCGGCAACGTTCCCGTCGGTCTCGATTACATCACGTCCATTACCCAGAAAAACCTGAATGAACCGTCCGCATGAGTGCGGCAACAGCAGTAGGCCGTCGTCCTTCGGGCGGGCGGTAAAATAGGAGAGAGAAAATGAGTTTGACAGCAGCAATGTTTTCCGGCGTGTCCGGGCTGGCCGCCCAATCCATGGCGATGGCGACCATTGCGGACAATATTTCGAACACCAACACCATCGGCTACAAGGGCACAAAAGCAATCTTCTCCACGCTTGTGACGGAAAGCGCGACGGACACGAACTATACGGCCGGCGGCGTGCAGGTCCATCCGCGCGCGCAGATCGACCGCCAGGGGCTCGTCAACGGCTCGACGATCGACACCCACATGGCAATTGCCGGCGACGGCTTCTTCGTCGTCAGCTCTTCCCCCAACCCGGGGGCGACCGGCGCCAACTATGTGTTTACCCGCGCCGGCACTTTCGAGCCCGACGCAAACGGCCTGCTGCGCAACGCACAGGGCTATTACCTGCAGGGCTGGGAAATTGATCCCGAAGGCAACATTCCCGCCAACCGCTCCGATCTCGCCGCGCTGACGCCGGTCAACATCACCGGCCTCACCGGTAACGCCGAGGCAACCTCCACCATCACGCTGCAGGCGAACCTTTCGGCGACCCAGGCGACGTTCGGCCCCGGCTATGTCGCGGGCGATATGGCGAACGGGACGGTGGAACCGCATTTCGTCCGCTCGTTCCAGATTTATGACAGTCTCGGCGCCGCGCACACCGTAACGCTCAATTTCCTCCGCACCGGCTCGGGCGTCACGCCCAACGAATGGACGGTGGAAATCACGGCTGACACGGACAATGACGGCACGCAGAACGTCATCACTTCCGCCATTGTCGGCTTCAACAGCGATGGCACGCTCGATATGGGGACAACAACGCTCGCCAACTCGATCAGCATTCCCTGGGCGGCGACGATGGGTATCAACTCACCGCAGGCAATTGATCTCAATTTCGGCACGGACGGCCTCTCCAACGGCCTCACGCAGTCCGGCGCGGTTTCCGAGCTTGTCTCCTCGGACGTCAACGGCGCCCTGTTTGGCGCGTTTGAATCCGTCTACATCAACGAACTCGGTGTTCTCGTCGCCAAGTTCGACAACGGCACGTCCGAGGAAATCTACAAGATTCCGATCGCCACCTTCGCCAACCCCAACGGACTGCAGAGCCGCGACGGTAACGCCTATGACGAAACCCCCGAGGCCGGCACCTTCACCCTGCGTGAAGCCACCATCGGCGGCGCCGGCAAGATAATCTCGTCGGCAACCGAAGCCTCGACCGTCGATATCGCGGAAGAGTTCACGCGCATGATCGTCACCCAGCGGTCCTACTCCGCGGCCGGTAAAATCATCACCACCGCAGATGAAATGCTGGAAGAGCTGATCCGCCTGAAGCGCTAACATTCAGCCGCGGAAAGCCTGAGCTTCATGGCGGAAAATCCCCTTTTTCGCCATGAAGATTAAATTAACCAACCTCATTAGCTGTTTGTTAAATCGCAGCGGATATGATCTCGGTTCAAGGCAAAACGTTAAGTATGAGGTAATGCGAAAATGCAATCGCAAATGGACCGCAAAGTGAATCGCATCATCGGTCTCGATGGCCAGCCGATGACGATCCATGACCTGCCGCCGAAGGATACCAAGAGGTGGGTGATCCGGCGCAAGGCGGAAGTGGTCGCGGCCGTTCGTGGCGGGCTTATCAGCCTGGACGATGCGTGCCGCCGCTATACGCTCTCCGTCGAGGAGTTCCTGTCATGGCAGAAAGCAATCGACAAACATGGTCTGCCGGGACTTCGGACGACCCGCATTCAGGACTATCGCCCGAGTGAAGCGCTTCACAAAAATGACTGATTACGCCATTCGTTAATTTCTTTTCACGTAAAGCCCGGCCCTCCGCCGGGCTTTTTTGTTGTTTCCGGGCCGTGCCCTGCCCGCATTTCACGGCCTTTTGCGCCGCCTGGACGCTGACTAGGCAAAATTTTCCGCCTGACCGGCAAATTTTGCCTGCCGTTAACCACTTGTTTATCTCCTCTGCGTATTTTTCCTAAGTCACGTCAATTTTAGGCATATTTTAATCGAGTGGGGCGTCTTGTGAACGGATTAAACCAGCTTCTCCAGAGCCTGGGAACAGTCAAAGTTGTCATATTGGGGTCCGTCGCGGTCGGTCTGATCGCGATGATCATGTTGATGGCGAGCCGGATCAGCGCTCCTGATTACGCGCTTCTCTATGGCGGACTGGAACCTGCAGATTCCGCGGCCATCGTCTCCAAGCTCGAAGCCGACAACATTCCCTTCAAGATCTCGCCGAACGGACGCGATATCCTGATCCCCGAGGATCGGGTCGCGCTCATCCGCCTGAAGATGGCCGAGGTCGGGCTGCCTAACGGCGGCTCTGTCGGCTATGAGATCTTCGACAGCTCCGATACCTTCGGCACCACCAGCTTCGTTCAGAATGTCAATTATGTGCGTGCGCTTGAGGGCGAGCTTGCGCGCACCATCAGCGCCATCAACAATGTCGCCGCGGCGCGTGTCCATCTCGTCCTGCCGAAGCGTGAGGTTTTCAGCCGCGACAAGCGCGAGGCGAGCGCCTCCATCGTCCTCAAACTCAACGGCCACGGCCGCCTGAGCGACGATCAGATTGCCGCCATCCAGCATATGACGGCCTCGGCTGTCCCATCGCTCTCGCCCTCGCATATCTCGATCGTCGATGAGCGGGGCAACCTGCTGGCGCGCGGCGATGGCAAGGAAGCACCGGGCACCGGCGTCAGCACCCAGAATGATTTCAAGCGCATCGCCTATGAAAGCCGCCTGAAGGAGCAGATCGAGCAGCTTCTCGAAAAATCGCTCGGCCGCGGCAATGTCCGCGCGGAGGTGAGCGCGGTCATGGACTTCGATCACCGCACCATCCATTCGGAGACCTATGATCCGGACAGCCAGGTCGTCCGCTCCTCCCAGCTTGTTGAGGAAAGCAGCTCGTCAAACGAAGGCATGATGAATGAGCAGGCCGTGACGGTCGCCAACAACCTGCCGGAAGCCGAGGCCGACAACGGCGCAGGAACGGGGTCTGAAAATTCCATGTCGCGGACGGAAGAAACCGTCAACTATGAAATCTCGAAAACCATCACCACCGAAGTGCGCGAAACGGGTCCGGTCCGCCGTCTTACCGTTGCCGTCCTGATCAATGACCGGACCGCGGCGGCTGTGGAAGGTGCCGGAAGCCAGCCCTCGCTTGGCCCGGCGGCGCTCGAAAAGATCGACCGGCTTGTCAAATCCGCGATCGGTTACGATGAAAAACGCGGCGACGTCGTGGAGGTGGTCAATATGCCCTTCGCGATTGTCGCCGATCCCTTCCCCGTCGGCGAAGTAGAAAGCGATACGCTTTTCCTCGGGCTGACAAAAGCCGATTTGTTCAAGATCGGAGAAATGGGCGTCCTCGTCATTGTCGCCATCCTGGCGCTGCTGCTGGTCGTGCGCCCGCTGCTTAACCGGGCGCTTGCGCTCGGCAGCGCTACGCCGGCACTGGCCGGCCCGGCGGGCGCCACTGCTGCCCTTGTCGGCACTGAACATGTCCCAGCCATCGCGCATAGCCAGAACCGGGCGTCCGCGACGCCGCAGAGCGAGACGCTGAATGAAATCGAAAGCCTTATCGATATCGACAAGGTCGATGGCCAGGTCAGGACATCGGCGCTCAACAAGGTTGCCGAAATCGTCGACAAACATCCGGATGAAGCCATCTCCATCCTCCGCAGCTGGCTCTATCACGACGCGTAAGAGGTCACTAGTTTCATGGTTATCAACGACACGAAATATCTGAACGGGACGGACAAGGCCGCCATCATGATGCTCGCGCTCGGCGAGGAGCATACGAAGGATCTGTGGACTCGCCTCGATGAGGAAGAGATCAAGGAGATCTCGCAGGCAATGTCCAATCTCGGCTCGATTTCCTCGAATGTGATGGAAGCCCTGTTCGCCGAATTTGCGAGCCGGATCTCGACGACGGGCAATATCGTCGGCACCTATGAAGCGACCGAGCGGCTGCTGACCAAAGCGCTCAGCAGTGATCGCGTCGAGAGCATCATGGAGGAAATCCGCGGCCCCGCCGGACGGACCATGTGGGACAAGCTTGCCAACGTCAACGAGCAGGTCCTCGCCAACTATTTGAAGAATGAATATCCGCAGACCGTCGCCGTCGTCATGAGCAAGATCAACCCCGGCCACGCCGCAAAAGTCCTTGCAACGCTGCCCGAGGATTTCGCGCTCGAGGTCGTGAACCGCATGTTGCAGATGGAATCGGTGCAGAAAGAGGTTCTCGACAAGATCGAGGATACGCTCCGCAGCGAATTCATGAACAACCTCGCGAAAACCAACAAGCGCGACAGCCACGAGATGATGGCGGAGATTTTCAACAATTTCGACCGCAACACCGAAGGGCGCTTCGTCGCCGCGCTGGAGGAACGCAATCGCGATTCCGCCGAAAAGATCAAGGCGCTGATGTTCACCTTCGAAGATCTCCTTAAACTCGATCCGGCCGGCGTCCAGACGCTGCTACGCAACGTCGACAAGGAGCGGCTCGGCATCTGCCTGAAGGGCGCCTCCGAGAGCCTGCGCGATCTCTTCTTCACCAACATGTCCGAGCGCGCGGCCAAGATCCTGCGCGAGGATATGGAGGCGATGGGCCCGGTCCGGCTTCGCGACGTCGATGAAGCGCAGATGGAAATCGTCAATATCGCCAAGGAACTGGCCGATAACGGCGACATTATCCTCGCCGATGGCGGCGGCGACGACGAGCTGATTTACTGAGGATGCAGGCCGCTATGGTTGTCACCACCAAATTCATGTTTGATACCGAGTTCGGAAGCGAAAGCGCGGCGCGCAAGAAAGCGCCGGAGCCGGTGGTGCATGAAGAGATCATGTTTACCGAAACCGACGTTGCGGCCGCCAAGGCCGAAGCATTCGAGAGCGGCATGCGCCAGGGACAGATGCAGGCCTTGCGGGGGATCGAGGCAACAACGGCGGAAACGGTCAGCGCCATATCCGTTCAGTTCAGCCAGCTGGTCGCGAGCCATGAGGAAAAGGTCAATGCGATCAAGGGCGACGCCGCCCGCCTTGCGTTGGCGCTGGCGTCCCGCCTCGCGCCGCGCCTGATCGACCTTGCGCCGGAGCTAGAAGTGCGCCAACTGATCGAAGAATGCCTTGTCGACCTTCATGACGAGCCGCGTATCGTGGTCCGCGCGAGCGACGAAACCTGCCAGCATCTTGCCCCCAAACTCGACGAGATCGGCAACCGCGCCGGATTTCAGGGCAAGCTGATTTTGCTGCCCGACGATGAGGCCCGCCCCGGCGACTGCCGCATCGAATGGGCCGATGGCGGTACGGAACGCCGGCTCGGCGAGATCGAGGCGCGGCTCGACGAGATGATCAGCCGCTTTGTCCGCTCGCTTACCGGCGGCGCCGAGGCAACCGACACCAACATTCGCCAGTCCGCAACTGGTTCGCTTTAAGGAGTAACGCACGTGGCAGATGAAGAACTCGATCTTGAAGATCTCGGCAAGGCAGAAACGCAGAATGTCGATCTTGCCGCATCCGATGAGACGGCACATTCCGCAATCAGCGATTTCGGTCCCGATGAAGACACCGAAATCGCCCGCACTGCGGCCGATCTCGAAGCCGTTTTCGATATTCCGGTCCATGTCACGGCCGTGCTCGGCAAGTCGCGGATGCGGGTCAGCCAGCTTTTGAAGCTCGGGCGCGGCGCGGTCATCGAACTCGACCGGAAAGTCGGTGAAGCGATTGACATCTATGTCAACAACCGCCTGGTCGCGCGCGGCGAGGTTGTCGTCGTCGAAGACCGGCTTGGCGTCACGATGACGGAAATCATCAAGACCGACCGGCGGCAGGGGTAAGCGTCCGATGGCGAAGAGGATTGATTACGCGACCGTTTTCGGGCTTTTCGGCAGCTTCACGCTGATCACCGGCGCGGTGCTGCTCGGCGGATCGCTTGCGTCCTTCTTTAACCTGCCCTCCGTCCTGCTGGTGCTGGGCGGGACGTTCCTTGTGACGATGATCAGCTTTTCGCTCTCCGAAGTGATGCGCGCGCAGAAAGTTATTTTCGGCACGCTCTTCGCGAAATCCATATCGCCGGACTACGCCGCCTATTCCATGCTGGAACTTGCCGACAAATGCCGCGGCAAGGGCGTCCTGCATCTGCAGAACTATATCCAGACGCTGGATGAAGACAGTTTCCAGCGCAAATCGCTGCAGCTTGTCATAGACGGACTGCCGGCGGATGAAGTGAGCCGCATCCTGCAAAATGACCTGAGCGGCATGATCGCCCGCCACAACTCGACGTCGGGCGTGCTGCGCAAGGCGGCCGAGGTTGCCCCCGCGATGGGCCTGATCGGTACGCTCGTCGGCCTTGTCCAGATGCTCGGTAATCTGAACGATCCGGAATCGATCGGGCCGGCGATGGCGGTTGCCCTGCTTACCACCTTTTACGGCGCCGTTCTCGCCAACATGTTTTTCAATCCGCTGGCGTCGAAGCTCGAGCGCAATTCCGCCGAGGAAGTGCTGCTGAACCGGGTTTTTATGCTCGGCGCCCAATCCATCGGCCGGCAGGAAAACCCGCGCCGTCTTGAAATGTTGCTCAACACCCTGCTGCCGCCGGCAAGCCGCGTGCAGTACTACAGCTAAGTCTTAGGAGAGTATTCGATGAGGTTGCTAATTATTGGTTCTCTGAATGGCCAGATCGGCGCTGCCAGCCAGATCGCGATGTCGCGTGGCGCCAAGGTCAGCCATGTGGATGATATCGAAATGGCGATGGCCTCGTTGCGGGCGGGCAAGGGCGCGGATATGGCGATGATCGACGTCAACCTGCCGATCCGCAATCTCGTCTCCATGCTCTCGAGCGAACGCATCAATCTCCCGGTCATCGCCTGCGGGGTGAATACGGATGCAACCGCCGCCGCCAACGCCATTCGCGCCGGCGCGAAGGAGTTTCTGCCCCTGCCGCCCGACCCCGAGCTTATCGCCGCCGTTCTCGAGGCGGTATCGCAGGAGAATAACAAGCTGGTCTTCGCCGATCCGGCCATGGGCGACGTTGTTGCCCTCGCCGATCAGATCGCCCCCTCCTCCGCCTCCGTGCTGATCAACGGAGAGACGGGCACGGGTAAGGAAGTGATGGCAAGCTACCTGCATCACAAGAGCAACCGCGCGGACAAGCCATTCGTCTGCGTCAACTGCGCGGCAATCCCCGAGAATCTGCTGGAATCAGAGCTATTCGGACATGAGAAGGGCGCCTTCACCGGCGCCATTGCACGCCGTATCGGCAAGTTCGAGGAAGCCAACGGCGGCACCCTGCTGCTCGATGAGATCAGCGAGATGGATATCCAGCTCCAGGCCAAGCTGCTCCGCGCCATTCAGGAAAAGGTCATCGACCGTGTTGGCGGCACCAAGCCGGTGCCCGTCGATATTCGCATTATCGCAACCTCCAACCGCGATCTTGCCGAAGCCGTCGCCGAAAAGACGTTCCGTGAAGACCTGCTGTTCCGCCTCAATGTCGTCACTCTCAAGATCCCGCCCCTTCGCAAGCGGATGAAGGATATCGAGGTTCTCTCGCAGCATTTTGCCAGAAAATATTCCGACGCGAACGGCCTGCCCGAGCGTCTTATTGACGCCGATGCCATGGCCAAGCTGAAAGCGAACCCGTGGAAAGGAAATGTGCGCGAGCTTGAAAATACCATTCACCGCGCCGTTCTGCTCTGTCAGGGCAACGTCATTACCGCCGATGCGATCCTGATGCCGGATGGCAGCGCGACGCCGGATGCACGCGAAATGGCCCCTCACGCGTCGGCGGCGATGCCGTCGGCAACGGTCATGCCGGCGAGCGCGCTTGTCGGACGAAAAGTGGCGGACGTTGAAAAGGATCTCATCCTCAACACGCTCGATCACTGCCTTGGCAACCGGACGCATGCCGCGAACATCCTCGGGATTTCAATCCGCACGCTGCGCAACAAGTTGAAACTTTACTCGGACGACGGGATACATATTCCGGCCGCAGCCGGTGAAAGCCGCTATCAGGCGCGCGCCTGACACCGTCCCCCTCGCGACAGTTTTTGGAAAGACGAAGTAAATGAGTGAATCCCAGTCAGCCGCAGGGAATGTCAATGGCGGAGGAGCGATCCTCGGACGCATCACGCACGCCGTCGGACGGAGCGATATTGGCCTTGCGCTTGGTGTTGTCTGCATCCTCATGGTCCTGATCCTGCCGATGCCGAGCTGGCTGCTCGACTTCAGCCTGGCCATTTCGATCACCTTCTCCGTGGTAATCCTTATGACCTGCCTGTTTATTACGAAGCCGCTCGATTTCAGCTCCTTCCCAACCGTTCTCCTCATTGCGACCATGCTGCGCCTCGCGCTCAACCTTGCCTCGACCCGCCTGATCCTTTCTGAAGGACACACCGGGCCGCAGGCCGCCGGACACGTGATCGAGGCGTTTGGCAATTTCGTCATGGGCGGAAATTTCGTCATCGGCATTATCGTCTTCGCCATTCTCGTCCTCGTCAATTTCGTCGTCATCACCAAGGGTTCGGGCCGTATCGCCGAGGTTGCCGCCCGCTTCTCTCTCGACGCCATGCCCGGCAAGCAGATGGCGATCGACGCCGATCTTTCCGCCGGCATGATCAATGAAGACACCGCCCGCAAGCGCCGCAAGGAGCTCGAGGACGAAAGCAGTTTCTACGGCTCCATGGATGGTGCGTCAAAATTCGTGCGTGGCGATGCCATTGCCGGGCTTCTGATCACCTTCATCAATATTATCGGCGGCATCATCATCGGCGTCGCGCAGGAAGGCCTTTCCTTCGCCGACGCGGCCAACAGCTACACGCTGCTCACGGTCGGTGACGGGCTTGTGAGCCAGGTGCCGGCGCTCATCGTTTCGGTCGCGGCCGGTCTTATCGTGTCGCGCGGCGGTGTGACGGGGACGACCGACAAGGCCCTGATCGGCCAGTTCGGTGGCTATCCGCGCGCCCTTGGCGTAAGCTCGGCCCTCTTGATCGGCCTCTCCCTGCTGCCCGGCGTGCCGATGCTCCCGTTCCTCTTTCTCGCAGTTGGGATCGGCTACTCCGCTTATGTCCTTAACCGCAAGCAGGAAATCAAGGCGAGTGAGGAAGAACAGCTGAAACTCGAAAGCAAGAAGGCGGCGCTGCCAGCGGAAGAGCCAATCTCGACCGTGCTTGCCATCGATGATCTTCGTCTCGAGCTTGGCTATGGCCTGCTGTCGCTCATCAATGACACCGAAGGTTATCGCCTGACCGACCAGATCAAGGCGCTGCGTCGCCAGATCGCCAGCGAGATGGGCTTCGTCATGCCAAGCGTGCGTATCCTTGATAACATGCAGCTTCCGGCCAACAGCTATCTTGTCCGCGTCAAGGAAGTTGAAGCAGGCTCCGGCGATGTCCGCCCGAACAATCTGCTGATCATGGATCCGCAAGGCAAAACCATCGACCTTCCGGGCGAGGAAACCGTTGAGCCGACATTCGGGCTGCCTGCCGTCTGGGTAGATACGGGGCAGCGTGAGGAGGCGTCCTTCCGCGGCTACACCATTGTCGATCCGTCGACGGTCATCACCACCCATCTGACCGAGATTCTGAAAGATCACATGCCCGATCTTCTCTCCTATGCGGAAACGCAGAAGCTGCTGGACGATCTGCCGAGCGTCAATCAGAAGCTGATCGCCGATCTGATCCCGACACAGATTTCGGTGAGCGGCATCCAGCGCGTCCTTCAGAACCTGCTGGCCGAGCGGATCTCGATCCGCGACCTGCCGACAATTCTCGAAGGCATTACGGAAGCGACCGGCTATTCGAAGAATATCAACATCATCACCGAGCATGTCCGGGCCCGCCTCGCGCGACAGATTTCCGCCGCCAACACCGCCGATGACGGCTATATCCCGCTCGTTACCCTGACGCCGGAATGGGAGCAGAATTTTGCCAATGCGATCATCGGCCAAGGCGACGAGCGGCAGCTTTCCATGGCGCCGAGCCAGCTTCAGACATTTATCGCACGGATGCGCGACGTGTTTGACACGCTGGCGCGCCAGGGCCACAGCCCGGTGCTGCTGACCAGCCCGGCGATCCGCCCTTACGTCCGTTCGATCATCGAGCGCTTCCGCCCAATGACGGTTGTGATGTCACAAAATGAAGTGCATCCGAAAGCCCGTCTCCGGACGCTGGCGCAAGTCTAAGGGCGTCAGGCAATGCGGATAAAGACCTATACTGCCCCGTCGATGGAAAAGGCCATCAGCCTGCTGCGCCGGGAGATGGGGCCGGAAGCGATCATCCTCTCCAGCCAGACGCTGGAAAATGGCGATATCCAGCTGACCGCCGCCGTCGAACAGTTGGACGCGCCGCCCGCGCACAATACCGACAGCTGGGCCGCCGACTGGGATAGGGACTGGCGCGCCGAGACGGATGAGACGCCGCCGCCGGCAAGTGCAGCAGTCACCAGAGATGCTACCTCGGCAAAAGCGGCACCCATTGCGCCTGAACGCGCGCAGCCGATCCGGGTCACGCCCAAAATGGAGGTGCTGGTCCAGTCCATGGCCTACCATGGCCTGCCGACACGGCTTGCGGAAATGCTGTGTCGAACCGCGCTTGCCACCCGGACGGATAATCCCGAAATGGCGCTCGCCGCCGCTTTCGACAGCCACTTCACCTATTCGTCGCGGATTTCAGGCCGCAAGGCGCCAATGATGCTGGTCGGCCCGCCCGGCGTCGGCAAGACCGTGACAATCGCCAAATTCGCCGCGGCGGCAAAGCTCGAGGGGCGGGAGTTCCGCATCATCACGACCGACATGAGCCGCGCCGGCGCAATTGAGCAGCTCAAAGCCTACACGGATATTCTCGGCTTTGATCTCGACGTCGCCGAGACCCCCGAAGCGCTGAAAGCGTTGCTGGAGAGCGGCAAGATCGCGCCGGGCGCGGACATCCTGATCGATACCGGCGGCATCAATATTTACGACGCGGGCGAGGTTGCCGCCCTCACGCGCTATATCATCGCCGGTCGCGCGGAGCCGGTTGTCGTTCTTGCTGCCGGAACCGATACGGCAGAGATGAGCGACACAGCCGAAGGCTTTGCCGCGCTTGGCGCACGGCGCATGATCGTGACACGCCTTGATACGACGCGTCGCTACGGCGGCATTTTCACGGCCGCGCAAAGCGCCCGCCTCAGCTTTTCCTACGCCAGCGTCTCGCCCTCGGTCGCGAGCGGCCTGCATAAAATCAATCCGGTTAATCTCGCCCGAATCCTGCTTCGCGATCCGACCCGTCCCGAGGTTGGCAAAGAATTTGACAAGGTAAGACCATGATCCCCACAGAAAGCCCCCTTCGCAATCGACCCGAACTGCATCCTGCGATGCGCCCGGCGGGGAACAACATCATCACCATCGCGTCCGGCAAGGGCGGCGTCGGCAAGACAGTCCTTGCCGCCAGCCTGACCCAGGCGCTCGCTAACGCCGGGAAAAAGGTTCTTCTTTTTGATGGGGACGTCGGGCTCGCCAACGTTGATATCCAGCTTGGCGTCATGCCCGAACTTGACCTCACCACCGTGATCAGCGGCGATCTGCCGCTTCAGGATGTCATTTACCGCTCAGAAGCGGGCTTTGATCTCATCGCCGGACGCTCGGGATCGGGGTCGCTCGGCTCGCTTGATATTTCGCAGCTTCGAAAAATCCGCAACGACATTGCCCTGCTCGGCGCGGACTATGACTATATCGTCCTCGATCTCGGCGCCGGGATTGATGATGCAGTCAAGACCCTCTCGCACGGGCTCGGCCCCAAACTCGTCGTGACGACCGGCGATCCGACCTCTCTCACCGACGCCTATGCCTATATCAAGGTGACGACGCAGATCGCGCCGGATGCCGATCTTCGTATCCTCATCAATATGGCGAAATCCGAGGTTGAGGGGCGCAAAATTTATGACAAGCTCCTCAGCGCCTGCCGCAATTTCCTGCATATCGAGCCACCGCTCGCCGGCATTGTCGAACAGGATGAAAAAGTCTCCCACGCCATCCGGGCGCAGGTCGGGCTCATGACGCGCTTTCCGACAAGCCGCGCCGCCGGCGCTGTCGACGATCTCGCCCGTTACATCATCCGGGGGACCGCATAGCAATGCGGTAGGCACATGAGCGGCATTCGCGCATCATCGGGCATTCCGCCCACCCTCGCAGGAAGCGCCGCCTCACCGGCGAGCGGCCAGGGATCTGTCGCAGCGATGAGCGCCGCCCCCTCGACCGGGCAGGGAAGCGGCCTTCCCGCCAACAGCGGACAGGCGCAACAACCGGAGGCATCGACACGGCAGCTTCAGGCAAATACGCTCGTAAGCGCAGTGGTGATGGCGCGCACCTCAACCGATCATCTGATCGTGCATACCGCCGTCGGGAATTTTCGCATCACGACGCCTCTACCCTTCCCCCTCGGCAGCCAGATCGCCTTCGAAGTGATTGACAATCAGGACGTCATTCTCGCCCGGATCGTGACGCTTAACGGGCGCGATATCTCGCCGCCGCTTGAGGTGCGGCTTCTGCCAACCGTCGACAAAGCCCCTCTCCCGGCGGAAAGCTACAGCCGGATTGGCCAGCTTGCCCCGCCGGCGACGCGTGCGGTTCCGCCGCTGCTTGCCGCGGCCAGTGCCGCAGCGCCCCTTGCATCATTGCCGCGGCAACAGATCCCGCCCGCTCCGCTATCGTCCGCGCCGCAAGGAGCGGCCCCGGCTTCGCCGCCCCCCACATCCGCGTTGTCGGGCGCCGTGCTGTCTGCGGCAACCGCCGCAGCCGCCGCGCAGGAGGCATTCTCGCCCGCTGAGGGTAACCGGATCGCGCCCGGGCTTTCTGCCTATCAACGCACGGCCGGAGCCGCCACAACGAACGTAGCGGATGCCGCCGTCACCGATCGTTCTCAGCTTCCGACCGCCGCGCCGGTGGCTCCGCATAGTCGCCCGCAGCTGGTGACGGCCGAGGTTGTTCGCGCTCCCGCCGCTTTGGCCGGCGCACCCGCCGGGCTTCTGCCCCTGACGGAGGGGGCGAAGCTTAATCTTATTCTCCGTTCGCACACCACGGACGCCGGCCTCACCCCGCGCGACGGTATCTATCAGGGAACGGTCATCGCGATTGCGCGCGCGCCCGAGACAACCGGCGCCGCGCGCATCACCCTCCATGCGCCCATCGGCACCCTCGCTTTCAACAGCCCGCTGCCGCCGTCGATCGGGACGACCATACAATTTGCAATCGCCGAAGAAATTGCCGCCTTTCCGCTTCCCGAGGGCGACGCCCGCATCGCAGGACGGAGAGCGCCGCAAAATTCCCTGATGGCGGACTGGCAGAATCTGCGCGAGGCGCTCAATCACGTCGCCCGCGTCGATCCCGTTATCGCGCAGAGCGTCATCCATCAGATCATCCCGCAGGCAAACGCGCGCCTGCCCAATAGCCTGCTCTTTTTCATGGTCGCGCTCAATTTCGGTGCGGTTGACAAATGGCTCGGCGCAGATTTTACGGCGGCGCTCCGCAGCAGCGGCCGGGGCGCGCTGCTGCAGGCTCTCGATGATGATTTCAAGAGCCTCTCGCGCCTGCAAAGCGACGCGGGCGGGCAGGACTGGAAAAGCCTCAATTTTCCTTTTTTCGATGGCACCAACCTTCGCCAGGTCCGTATGTTCTACCGCCGCCACGGCAGCGCGGAGGAGGATGAGCGGCCCGAAACGACGCGCTTCGTGATCGAACTCAACCTGACGCGCTCCGGCCAGATGCAGCTTGACGGGCTGTTCAAAGCGCGGAGCTTCAATCTCGCCATCCGCAGCCATGCGGAACTTGGCGAGGAGATGCGGCTGCATATCAACGCTTTGTTTAATGAGCATCTCAGTATTTCCGGGCTGAAAGGGCAGCTCACCTTCAGGGCCGGCGCGCCGTTCGCTCTCGATCCGCTGGCCGAATGGGAAGGACAGGGCAGCGAGACGGCGCCGCGCTAAGCCCGCGAGCCGTCAATCTCGTCCCAAACCATACGCCCTTTGCGTCATAGCGGCGCATGTCAACATTCAAACTTGATCGGACCCGGTCGCTACGCCATATTCGCGGCATATTTTCACTTATGGAAAGCAGGACATGTTTGTCGTTGCCGCGCTCTATAAATTCGTAAAACTTCCTGATTATGTGGAACTCCGGGACAGGCTCGACGCCCTTTGCAGGGAACAGGGCATCCAGGGTACGCTTCTGCTCGCCGAGGAGGGGATCAACGGGACGGTCTCCGGCACGCGCGCGGCGATCGACGCGCTGCTCGGTTTTCTGAAGGCCGATCCCCGCTTTGCGGATTTGCAGCACAAAGAGGCGCTGCATGAGACGCAGCCCTTCTATCGCATGAAGGTTCGCCTGAAGAAAGAGATCGTCACCCTCGGCGCGGAAAATCTCGATCCGCGGGAGGTTGTCGGCACCTATGTAAAGCCGAAGGACTGGGACGCGCTGATCAGCGATCCGGACGTGCTGCTGATCGATACGCGGAACGATTACGAGGTTGAGGTCGGCACCTTCCGCGGCGCCATCAATCCGGAGACGAAAACCTTTCGCGAATTCAAGAAATTTGTCGAAGAGAAGCTCGATCCGGTGCGCGATCAGAAAATCGCGATGTTTTGCACCGGCGGCATCCGGTGCGAAAAGTCCACCTCCTATCTTCTCACCAAGGGGTTCAGGAATGTCTATCACCTTGAGGGCGGCATTCTTCAGTATCTCGAAGACATCCCGAAAGAGCAGAGTAGCTGGGAGGGGGAATGCTTCGTCTTCGATCAGCGCGTGACCGTCAATCATGATCTTGAAAAAGGATCCTATGATCAGTGCTATGCCTGCCGGCGCCCGATCACGGAAGAGGACAAGGCCTCACCGCTTTATGAAAAAGGGATTTGCTGTCCGCGCTGTCATGACGAACTGAGTGCGGATCAGAAAAAGCGATTTGCCGATCGCCAGAAACAGATCGAGCTTGCGAAGGCGCGGAACGAAACCCACATCGGCAGCCACTAACCGGCGAGCCGACGCGCTCGCCTGATCAGGGAGCGGTCTTGATCAGCTTCTCAAGCGAGGCGAAGGAGGCTGCGGATGTAAAGGGGGCGAAGGATCCTGTCGCGCGGATTTCCTCCGCCGCACGCACCACCGCCCCGAAGGCAAGACGGGCAAAGGCAGAGCCGACACTGATGCGCCGCACCCCGGCGCGTTCCAGCTCGGCCACCGTCACGCCCGGCAGGCCGATGCCGGCGACGACATTTACGGGCTTTGATACTTCCCGGCAAACGACTTCAATCGCTTCCAGATCGGGCAGCGCCGGCGCATAGAGAACATCCGCGCCGACCGCTTCATAGCCCTGAAGGCGCGCCAGCGTGTCGGCAAAATCAGGCCGCCCGAACAGATAATTCTCCGCGCGCGCCGTCAGCATGAAGGGCCGCCCGAGCGTCGCCACAACCTCCGCGGCGGCGGCAATCCGCTCAATCGCATGCTGGCGCTCGTATATGGGATTGTCCGGATCGCCGGTCGTATCTTCGATCGTGCAGCCTGCAAGGCCGATTTCCGCCGCCCGCCGCACCGTCTCCGCCACATCTTCCGGTGAATGACCATAGCCGTTTTCAAGATCGGCGCTGACGGGCAGAGAGGTTGCTGCAATGATCCCGGCTGCATGCTCCAGCGCCTCGTCTCGGCTGATCTCCCCGATCGCGGTCCCCTTGCCCGACGAGAAAGCGAAGCCCGCGCTTGTTGTCGCCAGCGCCTCGAAGCCGAGCGCCGCCAGCATCTTCGCCGAGCCAACGTCCCACGGGTTCGGCAGAACAAACGCCTGCGGCCGCTCATGGAGTTCCTTGAAAATATCCGCCCGCGCCCGCGTCTGCCCGGTCATCTCTCACCCCCCGCGCAAAATGTTCATGGTTTGTTCATTTTGCACCATTTGGTTGTGTGCGGCAAGCAGAAACGGCGGTTTGTTAAGATTTCCGCGCCAGGCTAACGGCTGCCATGCTTTCGGCGATGGAGTTCGAGCGCGATTTCATCGAGGCTCATCTGCTCGACGCGCTTTTGTTCATAGCGCTCCCGCGCCTTATGGGCGTCGAGCGCGACCTGATATTTCTTCAGTTCCTGGTAACATTCCGCAACCTCCTCGGTCAGTTCGGCCATCTTCGCGTCGACCTCCGCGATGCTGGCGCGGATGTTATTGCTCTGCTCCTTCACGGCGGCAGCATAGCCGGCATAAGAGAAGCCGACTTCAGGATCACCGGCGGAGATTTCCTGCTCGCGCCGGTTCTGATCTTCGAGCGCGCGCAACTGCTTGACGAAGCCGAGCCGGAGCGCTTCGAAGTCCGCCAGTTCCCGGCGCTTTTCGTCGAGCTTCCATTTGCGCACCCGGATCAGGTTTTCCAGTCCCTTCATAGCTCAGTCCTTCCGTTCAGACGGCCGCGACTTCCGGCTGCTGCTGAAGAATGTCTGATAACATCCGGAAACAGTCGGAAAGTGAGGTTCGTTCCTGCTTGTGCTGGTTCATGAAATCCTCAAGCAGCGGAAAAAAGTGAATGGCCTCGTCGACCAGCGGATCGCTCCCCCGCCGATAGGCGCCGAGCCGGATCATCTCGGCCATGTCATCATAGGTCGAAAGATACTGCTTCGCCTTGCTGATCAGGGCGTTCTCTTCCTCGTTGTTGCAGCCGGGCATGGTCCGCGAGATGGATTTCAGCACGTTGATCGCGGGATAGCGTCCGCGCTCGGCGATCTGACGCTCCATCACGATATGCCCGTCGAGAATGCCGCGCACGGCATCGGCGACCGGCTCGTTGTGATCATCCCCCTCAACCAGCACCGTGAAAAGGCCGGTAATGCTTCCTTTGCCAATCCCCGGCCCCGCCCGCTCGAGCAGTTTGGGTAGCTCGCTGAAAACCGTCGGGGTATAGCCTTTGCTGGTCGGCGGCTCGCCGCCCGAAAGGCCGATATCGCGCTGCGCCATGGCGAAGCGGGTGACGCTGTCCATCAGGCACAGCACATCATTCTCCTGATCGCGGAAATATTCGGCGAGCGCGAGCGTAAGATAGGCGGCCTGGCGGCGCATCAGCGCCGATTCATCGGAGGTCGCCACCACCACGATGCTGCGCTTCAGCCCCTCTTCCCCGAGGTCATCTTTAATAAACTCCTGCACCTCGCGGCCCCGCTCACCGATCAGGCCGATCACATTAACGTCAGCCGAAGTGTTGCGCGCCAGCATCGAAAAAAGCACCGACTTGCCGACGCCCGAGCCCGCGAAGATGCCCATGCGCTGGCCGCGGCAGCAGGTGACGAAACTGTTCAGCGTGCGCACGCCAAGATCTATTTTCTCGCCGACACGCTGGCGCGAGTGGGCTGGCGGCGGGGCATTGCGGAAGGGAACCGCGCGGCTTCCCGTTTTGAGCGGCGGGCCACCGTCGATCGGCTCACCCATGGCGTTGACGATCCGGCCGAGCCAGCTCGCGTTCGGAAATACTGCCGGTTCCTGTTCCGCGATCTCCGCCTTGCAGCCGATGCCGATCCCCTCGAGCGAGCCGAACGGCATCAAAAGCGCCCGGTCATCCCGGAAGCCGACCACCTCGCCCTTCACCCGGCTGCCGTCGCGCGCGCAGAGATCGACACGGCTGCCAATACTGAGGTGCCGCTGGATGCCGCCGATCTCGATCAGCAGTCCCTGGATTGCTGCAACGCGACCGTAATATTGTGATGTCGGAAGCCGGCTGACTTCTGAAATGATGTTTTGCACGAAACGCTCCGCCGGTCCCTTTGGGAGGGCCCGTAGTTAATCTGTGAGAGCATTGTGCCTGACACCCTTTAATGTTTCGTAAATGGCGTAAATGGAGGTTAACAAAGATAGTTAATTTTTATCTTTTATTTTAACGAATTGTTAAGTTAGTTTGTTAATAATCGTTGCGTACAGGAGGTACATTAAGATGCGGGTTTTATTGATTGAAGATGATAGCTCCATGGCTCGTGGCATCGAATTGATGCTGGGCGCAGAGGGCTTCAACGTATACACCACCGATCTCGGTGAAGAGGGCGTAGACCTCGGCAAACTCTACGACTACGATATTATCATCCTGGATCTCGGCCTGCCCGACATGTCCGGTTACGACGTGCTGAAGAAACTGCGCACGGCGAAAGTGGCAACGCCGATCCTCATCCTCTCGGGTATGTCCGAGCCGGACGACAAGGTAAAAGGCCTCGGCTTCGGCGCTGACGATTACCTCACCAAGCCTTTTAACAAAGATGAACTGGTCGCGCGTATTCATGCCATCGTGCGCCGCTCGAAGGGTCATGCGCAATCGACAATCCAGACCGGCCGCCTTGTCGTAAACCTGGATTCGAAGTCCGTCGAAGTCAACGGCCAGCGTCTGCATCTGACGGGCAAGGAATATGGCATGCTGGAGCTTCTCAGCCTGCGCAAAGGAACGACCCTCACCAAGGAAATGTTCCTCAATCATCTCTACGGCGGCATGGACGAGCCGGAACTCAAGATCATCGACGTATTTGTCTGCAAGCTCAGGAAAAAGCTGGCGTCCGCGACAAACGGCGAGAACTACATCGAAACCGTCTGGGGGCGCGGCTATGTCCTGCGCGATCCTGAAGAGGCGCTGCACGCACGCGCGAGCTGACCCGCACCTCAATCCCACAAAACAAACTCCGCAGAACTTCAAATTCTGCGGAGTTTGTTTTTGCAAAAACGTGGCGCGAGTGCGCTATGCGGTTGCCGCGAGCAAGCCGCTTTCGGCGGAGGTATAGACGCCCCGCTGGCCGCTGACCGGCTTAAACCGATCGCAGATACCGAGTACGGTTTCCGCGCCGCCGAGGAACAATGCGCCGTCCGGCGCCAGGCTGTCATAGATACGGTTCAGGGTCGCGCTTTTCGTTGGCTGATCGAAGTAAATCAGGACGTTGCGGCAGAATACGACATCGAACCGGCCGAGCGCGCTGAAATCTTCCAGCAGGTTGAGCCGCTGGAATTTGACCATTGCCCGGATCGAGCTGTCGATCTGCCATAATTCGCCGACCTGCTGGAAATGCTTGACCAGAAGCTGGATCGGCAGGCCGCGCTGGACCTCGAACTGCGAATAGAGGCCGGCTTTCGCCTTCTCCAGAACTTCGTTGGAGATGTCGGTCGCGAGAATCTCGACACGCCAGCCCGCCATCTTCGCCGCCTCTTCCTTCAGCAGCATGGCAAGCGAATACGGCTCCTGTCCGGTTGAGCAGGCGGCGGCCCAGATGCGTAGCGTTTTGTTGGTCGCCCGCGCTTTCAGAAGCTGCGGCAGAACAACATCGCGGAACGTGTCGAAGGGACGGATATCGCGAAAGAAGAAGGTCTCGTTGGTCGTCATCGCTTCGGTGATTTCGGTCAGGAGCCGCTCATCACGCGTCCGTCTGACTTCGGCGGCCAGCGCTTCCAGACTGTCAAGCCCGCGCCGCCGCGCCAGCGGCGTCAGCCTGCTTTCCAGCAGATAGACTTTTTCCTCACCCAGGACCAGGCCGGACCGCGTTTTCACGATCTCGCAAAAAAGCTGGAAATCCTGACTGTTCATACCAGTCTCCCGTTGATAACGTCTTCTATGCTTTGCGGTATTTCCTGTAGCGGCAGAACCCGGTTGCAGATACCCGCATTGGCGACCGCCCCCGGCATTCCCCAGACGACACTTGTCTCTTCATCCTGAGCAATCACAATTCCACCCGCATCCGCGATTTTTCTTGAAGCCTCAAGTCCGTCCCGCCCCATGCCCGTCAGAATGACAGTCAGCAGCTGCGCGCCAAACACTGTATGAAGGCTGCGCAGCATCGGCTCGACGGACGGTCGGCAGTAATTCTCCGGCGGCTCCTGATTGAGCCGGATAAAAAGATCATCGCCCTTGCCGGCGACCGTCATATGCCAGTTGCCGGGCGCGACATAGACGCCGTCGCGGCTGACCTTCTGGCCCTGCTTCGCCTCGATGCATTCCTTATCATATATCCTGTTCAAATGCTCGGCCATGATGGCGGTAAAGGTCTCGGGCATATGCTGTGTGATAAAGATCGGCAGGCTGACCTTTCCCTTCAGCGCCTCGAACAGCTTGAAAAGCGCCTGCGGCCCGCCAGTTGACGAGCCGATCGCAATCGCCCTGGGGACAGGCGGGGATTTCAGCGGACGCAACTCGATGGGCTTTTTCTCGGCAACAAGCTTCGGCTGCACGGCCCCACCGGGCACGGGCGTACCGGATGCCGGCGCGGGCATGATTACAGGCGTGCGGGCGCGCGCCCGGCGCGTGGCGCCAAGCGCCCTGATCTTTTCCACAAGGCTCCGCTGGAACAGTTCCTTCTCATTGACGACACGCGTCGATTCCGGCTTTGCAATGTAATCCGCGGCCCCCATCGAGAGCGCCTTGAGGCTGACGTCCGCATTCCGCCGGGTCAGGGTCGACGCCATGATGACCTGCACATCCGGATCCCGTTTCACAAGTGCCGGCAGCGCCGTCAGCCCGTCCATCTCCGGCATTTCGATATCGAGGATCACAAGCTCGGGCCGCGCACGATCAAACTCGCGCAGCGCCTGCACGCCGTTGCTGGCAATGGCGACGACCTCAATATCCGCCTCCGCTTCAAGCCAGCGGGTCAGGAACCCGCGAATGACGGCAGAATCATCAACAATCATAACGCGGTAGGGCGTTGCCGCCCGGGCTCCGGATCGAGGCGCTATGGGTTGGGGCTGGATCACCTAGAGGACTCCTACCTGCGCGAATTTCGCTTCGATAATCGCCCGATCAAATGGCTTCATGATATATTCATTGGCGCCCGCCGCGATGGCTTCGCGGATATGCGCCATGTCATTTTCCGTGGTGCAGAAAATGACGATCGGCTGATCCCCGTTCTCCGTCTTGCGCAAGGTTCGTAGAAAATCGATCCCGTTCATGACCGGCATGTTCCAGTCGAGCAGGATGACATCCGGCATTTTCTCCTGACAGGTGTTAAGCGCTCCCTTGCCGTCCTCGGCTTCCAGAATACCAAAACTCAAATCCTCCAGAATGCGCCGGGCGACCATCCGGACCACTTTGGAATCATCTACAATCAGGCATGACGGCATCTAGTTTCTCCGTTTCTTTTCACGCTGCTATCGTCGAGTTACCGGCAAAATCCAGCAGCCGTTCGATTTGCAGCACAACCAGCAGCTTGTCTTCCAGGCGATAGACGCCGCCTGAAATTTCTTTCCAGCAACTATCCATGGTGACGGGGGTGGGCTGCAGCCCGTTCAGATCAAGGCTGAGAACCTCGCCCACATTGTCGATCATCAGGCTGTAGGGCTCCCCGTGGTGTTCGACAACGATGCTCATCCCCTCGCTGTCGATCGCGAGATCCGGCAGGCCAAGGCGCTTGCGCACATTGATCGCAGTAACGATCCGGCCGCGCAGATTGAGCGCCCCGGCAACTTCCGGCGGCGCAAGCGGAATTCGGGTGAGCTTCAATCCGCGCAGAACGTCATGAACCTGCAGCACCGGAATGCCGAAAAGCTGATCGGCAATATGAATTGTCACATAGTCCTGCATCTTGCTGTTGGTCATCGTGCATTTCCACTTGCTTTAAGAGTTTGTGACAGGACCGTCATCAGCGAGTCCTTGTCGAATTTGGCGACATAGTCAGAGAAACCGACGGCGCGACCGCGGTCAAAATCATCGGCGGTCGTGTGCGAGGAGAGCGCCACGATGGGCGTCTCGCTCCAGCGCTCGTCGCCATTGACCTCTTCGGCGAAGGTGAAGCCGTCCATTTCCGGCATCTCGATATCGCTGATGATGATGTCATACTGCTCGCCATGCTCCCGGCGCTTCAGCGCATCGACGCCGTTCACCGCCGTGGTGACGTCATAGCCCGCCGTTTTCAGGAGCGGCACCAGCATGTTGCGGAAAAACGGGCTGTCATCGACGAGGAGCACTTTCTGCTTTCCCTTCTGCTGCCCGAACGGGCGGGCATCGGCGGAACCGAACCAGTTGCCGAAGCACTTCTGCAGAAAATACCCGACATTCACGATATCGGTCGCGTGCCCCTGGATAACGGCGCTGCCGACATATTCATCGCTTTCGGATGCCATCTCGATTTCAAGATAGTCCTCGACAATATCGACAATCTCATCAACAAGAAGGCCCATGCTGCGGTCCTGATCGCTGAACACAAGCACCGGCTGACGGGCCTTCTCAAGGGACGGAGCCGAGCCGTCGATTGTGACGAGCGGCATCAGCTGACCACGGTACTGCACGACTTTCCGCCCGTTCGCATCCTCGATGGACGTGCTCTCGATTTCTTCAAGGCGGGCAACCAGCGACAGCGGCACGGCCTTCGGATGCGCACTTCCAGCCCGGAAGACGAGCAGCGCGGTCTTGTCGTCCTGGCGGCGGGCATCGGCTTCCGACTTCCGCTCGTTGTTCTCGGTCGAGACAATCCCGTCCCCGCACATGGCGGCGATACCATTCGGATCGAGGATCATGATCACGCTGCCATCGCCAAGGATGGTGTTTCCGGAAAAGATCGACAGGTTCTTGAGGATCGGCGCAATCGGTTTGACGACGATTTCCTCGGTGTCGAACACACGGTCGACCACGATGCCGAATACGAAGCTCGCCACCTGGATGACGACGATAAACTCTTCCTCGCCGCGGGCATCACTCTGCGCCGCCACTTCGTCGGCCGCCGTTTCCAGCTTGAGAATGTCATTGAGATGGACCAGCGGCAGCAGATGATCGCGAAGACGCAAAACGGGCGACTGATTGATCATCTCGATCGTATGGTCGCTGCTGTTGCTGGTGGAGGCGCGCACCAGTTCAAGAACGCTGGTTTGCGGAATGGCGAAGCGTTCGCCGCAACATTCGACGATGAGCGCCGAGACGATGGCGAGCGTCAACGGGATCTTGATCGTAAAGACCGACCCATGCCCCTCTTCCGAGCTGAGCGCAATGGTGCCGCCGATTTTCTCGATATTGGAGCGGACCACGTCCATTCCGACGCCGCGGCCGGAGACGTTGGTAACTTTCTCGGCCGTCGAGAAGCCGGCATGCATGATATAGCTCTGGATCTGCTGGCGGCTCATCGCGTCAACTTCGGCTTCGCTCGCAAGCCCGCTTTCAAGGATCTTCTTGCGGATTTTCGCCACGTTGAGGCCGCGCCCGTCATCGACGATCCGGATGATAATGTGGCCGCCTTCGTGATAGGCCTCCAGTGTGATCTTGCCGACTTCCGGCTTTCCGGCCGCGGCGCGCTCGGCCGGTAATTCGAGGCCGTGATCGGCGGAGTTGCGGACCATATGGGTCAGCGGGTCTTTGATCAGTTCAAGCACCTGTCGATCAAGCTCGGTCTCCGCCCCATGCATGACGAGATCGATTTTCTTGCCGAGATCATGGCTGAGATCGCGAATGATACGGGGCAGCTTGGACCATGCGTTGCCGATCGGCTGCATGCGGGTCTTCATCAACCCTTCCTGAAGCTCGGTCGTCACATGGCTGAGACGCTGCAGGGGCACGGTAAATTCGTTGTCATCCATGCCGCGAACCATCTGCATGAGCTGGTTGCGTGTCAGCACGAGTTCACTCACCATGGTCATCAGATTCTCGAGCATCTGGACATTCACCCGGATGCTCTGGTTGGCGATGCTCGATTCCTTGACGGCGCGTTCCGCCCCCGGCTTCGCGGTATCCTGCGTTTCCGGCTCGGCCTTCTGCGCTGCCGGCTGATGCATATCGGCGGGGCCTTCCGCCGCCTGAAACGCCGCTTCCAGCTCCTCAAGCGAGACTTCACCCGGGCGGAGTTCGCGCTCAAGCGGTCCTTCGGCCGCCTGGAACGCGGCTTCCAGCTCATCGAGCGACACCTCGCCGGCCTCCTCACCGCTCGAGATCGGGTGGGCCGCCGCAGGCTCGGCCGCGCCGCCAAACGCCACGGCGTTCAGACGCGCAATCAGGTCAGCGTCATCGCCGGCCGGTTCTGCCTCGGTTTCTTCGATGGTCGAGAGGATATCCTTGATGGCGTCCATTGCCTCAAGGATGATCGTTACGACATCGGCGGTGACTTTCAGCTCCTTGTCGCGGATTTTTCCAAGCACATTCTCGCCGGCATGGGCGACCGCCTCAAGGCGCGGCAGGCCAAGGAAACCACAAGTACCCTTAATCGTATGCACGAGGCGAAAAATACTGTCGATCTGGCTTTCGTCGCTCGGGTCCTGTTCCAGTGCGACAAGAGAAGCATCAACAATTCCGATGCTTTCGTTGGTTTCTGTCAGAAACTCGCTGAGAAGGTCATCCATATCCGCGTACACTTTCCGTATCTTCATGTCCCCCCGGAAACGTATTTCCCGGGATTTCCTGACGATAGAATGTCGAAGATAGGTTAATAAGCGGTTACGTGCGGTGGAGAAATCTGCGACTTTTTGCCACCTGCACCGGGCCCTGCGGCCACGGTAAAACCACCCCGAAAATTATTCACCAAAGGGAAGAACCCGCAACCGGTACGCGCAGCGCAGAAGCCGTTCAGGCGGAATGGACGGCAAGCGTTACCCGCTCTTCCTCCACGTCCTGAATGTCGAGCCGCACGCCATTGTTCGCGCAAAGTGCCATCAGATACTGAATCCCGGCATTTTGCGCGGTCAGCGTCTCCTCGTTATAGCCATTCTGAAGGATCTCCGTCACATCCTCGCGAAGGACGGCGCGCGGCCCCTCCGCCGTGAACGCGAACGACCAGCCGCCCTCCGTCGCATCACCGGAGATCGTCAGCGTTCCGCCCCGCGGCAGCGTGGCGGCGCTGATGACAGCGAGATTGCAGAGGATCTTGATCGCGTCCTTGGAGAGCATCGCTCCGCCGCCTACGCTGTCGGGCCAGTCGAGCGCGACCTTTCCATAGCTCATCAGATCGCGGCAGAGCGTGCGCGCCTCGCGGATCGAAACCTCCTGCCCCATGCCGCCGGCAAGACCGAAGGCGAGGCGATAGAACTGCAGGCGGGCCGACGCCTCGCCGGCGCTCGCGCTCACCAGTTTCAGCGCCTCGACGCGCATATCCGCATTGCCATCGTCACTTGCCAGCTCGATCCCGTTGCAGATGGCGCCGATCGGGCCGATAACATCATGGCAGAGCTTGGAGCTCATGAGGGAGGCAAGTTTCAAATCAATCATTACGCTTTCCTGTCCGCGACGTCGCGGTACGCTACGGGAGTAAACAACCTTCTGTCGGCAGGCCCGACAATGTGATAGGCTGACTATGCAACACTCCTGCCTTCCCTGTTAAGAGAAAAATCATGTTTACACGGCTTTCACCCGGTCAGTTCGTCCGTCACCCGATGGAACCCGGCTGGGGCATCGGACAGGTGCAGTCGGCCGTCGCCGATCGCGTCACCGTCAATTTCGAACATGCCGGCAAACAGCTGATCATCACCAGCGTCGTCGAACTGCTGGTGGTCAGCGACGCCGAAGCGCGGGATCGGAAAAAGCACTGAAGCGCATCCGCCCCCGTCTTGCTTTCGCCAAAATGCCGCGGCCGTGAATTCTCCTGTCATCGCGCGCTTGACCGGTCACAAAAAATCGCGGAAATTAGCGCCAACATGGTTAACAGAAGATAGGGAACCGGTGCCTGCATGTCCTCCGCTCTGGAACGAAAAACGACAGTCGGCATCATCCAGACGGGCCGTGTCGGCGGATCTCTCGGCGTGAAATACGGCGAGTATCCGGACATGTTCATCTCACTCTTCAAGGGTGAGCCCTTCGAGTACCGGATCTATCCCGCCATTGACGGCATCCTTCCCAGGCATCCACTGGAATGCGATGCGTGGGTGATCACCGGATCGAAACATGCGGTCTATGAGCCACACGACTGGATCAGCCCCCTTGAGGCGTTCGTTCGCAAGCTAATTGTCAGCGGGCAGCCGGCTGTCGGGATCTGTTTCGGGCACCAGCTGATGGCGCAGGCGATGGGCGGCAAGGTCGAAAAGTTTCCAGGTGGCTGGAACATCGGTCGCATGACGCTGCTCGATCTTCTGAACAAGCAGGAAGCGCGCCTGCATTTCACGCATATGGACCAGGTGATGGAACCGCCGCCCAATGCCGAACTGATCCTGACCGCCGACAACTGCCTGTTTGGCGGCTTCAAATATTCACCGACGTGCCTCTCGATCCAGGCGCATCCCGAGCTGACCCTTCCCTTCATGGTCGATCTGATCAACCAGCGGCGCGGCGTTCAGCTCACGACGGAGCATGCGGATGATGCCCTCGCCTCGCTCGCCGGTCCGAATGATTACGATATATACGGGCAGTGGATCGCCGATATCCTGAAAGGCGAGCGCCGGATCTGACGCAAGGCCGCATCGTCAGCGACGACGGATTTACCGGCTGAAGCCCATGCGCATTGTCATTCCGCCGCCTTCAGGGCACGCTCCTTGCGCTGCCGCCGCGCCAGCAGGCGCTCGCGATAGACAGTGTAGAGCCCGCTCACGACAATGACCGCGCTTCCGAGGATCGTCCATAA
Source organism: Sneathiella sp. (assembly GCF_036844445.1). Taxonomy (GTDB): domain Bacteria; phylum Pseudomonadota; class Alphaproteobacteria; order Sneathiellales; family Sneathiellaceae; genus Sneathiella. The sequence continues at coordinate 50,413 of NZ_DAIUFV010000005.1, forward strand.
ATCAGGAAATTCATTGAACACAATGATCCCGATGAGGATTGCCCAGATAAGAATGGTGTAGCGGAACAGCGAGGTGAAGCTGAGATCTCCTGTCCGCATCGTTGAAATGCTGAACTGATATCCGATCATGACGAACACCGAGGCCAGCGCGAGCAGCCCCAGGCTTTCGGTTGTCACAGGCGCCCATCCATCGAAAATCGATATGATCCCGCCGATACTCATGACGGAGAAAGAGGTCAGAAACGTGACGAGCGTAGAGGGAACAGTACCCGAAAGCCGACGCGTTGCGAGATCCCGCAAGACCACAAACAGCACGGAGATAATTGCGTAGACCGAATATTCATTAAATCCATCCGCGCCGGGCCGCACGATCATCAGAACGCCTATGAACCCCGCACAAATGGCGAAGTACCGTCGCCAGCCTACCGGTTCGCCGAGAAAAATGGCGGCACCAAGCGTCACCGCCAGCGGGAGCGACTGCAAAATCGCTGTCGCATTGGCGAGCGGCATATGAAAGAGCGCGGTCAGATAAAACGCAGCGGCATTGACCTCCCCGATCAGGCGCAAAACGATAAGCCTCCGGTCCTTTTTCGGAAGGCGCACGGTCAATATACCCTTGTAGTGGCAAAATATCGCCAGCATCAGCGTGGTCAGAATGCCACGCAGAAACATCGCCTGAAACACGTTGAGATGCTCTCCAGCGAGTTTCATGGCGGTATCATTGACGACAAAGGCGGCCATGCTGATCGACATGAAGGCCGCCCCGCGTATATTCTCCGAAAGGGGTAAACGCATCGCTCATTAGTCATTCAAAATGCGAAAAACAGCAAGCGATATTAGTGAGTGGAATAAAGAATTTAGTAATCGCCGTTTGGTGCCAGACCGGCGATGAATTCCGCTGCTGCCGCAAGGACTTCTTCCTGCCGCTCGCGCCACGGGACATGGCCGCAGCCGTCAAGGATCAGGGAGCGGAACGGACCCGATACGCCCGCCTCGATCGCATCGATTTGCGCAAGCGTTCCATAGGCGTCATCGGTTCCCTGGATAGCCAGCACCGGCGCGGTGCAGTTGGGGAGCATCGGCTCGATATTCCAATCGCGGAAGGCAGGGTTGAGCCAGGTGTCGCTCCAGCCGCGAAAGGCATTCTCGGTATTCGCGCCGTGGAATTTTTGCAGGCGCGCGCGCAGGTCGCCCTCCTCATAAGCGCGCTTCGCGGCGAGGATGCCGTCGATCGAAATCTGTTCAACCATCACATGCGGCGCCATAATAACCAGCCCGCGCGCGGGCTGTACCTCCGGCAGACAGGCATACATCAGGGCGATCGTCGCGCCGTCCGAATGGCCGATCAGGACAAAATCGCGGATATCAAAATGCTGCAAAACGGAGGGGAGGACGTCGTCCGCCTCGCGGTCCGTGTAGTCGAGCGGACGCGGCAGGTCGCAGGGATCCGATCCGCCGTAGCCTGTGCGGCTGTAGATGAGGCCTTTAAGGCCGGTCAAGGCGCATAGCCGGTCCGGGAAATCCCGCCATAAAGCGACAGATCCCAGTCCCTCATGCAGGAACACAAGAACAGTGTCCGCCGGGTCAGGCTCGCCTATGAGGCGGCACTCGATCCGGCGGCCCTTGATAATCTCTATTCGCAGATCCGCCCGCGTCACGAATTGCGGATCATGTTAACGATGCCGGAGAAATCAGCTTCTCGCCCCTCGCCCTTCACATAGCTCTCATAAAGCTCCATCGCGGCCTTGCCGAGCTGGGTGGAGGCGCCGAAACCTTCCGCGGCGTCCTGGCTGAGATGCAGGTCCTTCAGCATATTGACCGCCGAAAAGCCGGGCTTGTAGCCATTGTTGGCCGGGCTTGAGGGAACGGGTCCCGGAACCGGGCAGTAGCTCGTCAGCGACCAGCACTGGCCGGAGGCGGTGGAGACAATATCGAACATGGTCTGATGCTCAAGTCCGAGTTTCTCCGCCAGCACGAACGCTTCGCACACCCCGATCATGGAGATGCCGAGGATCATGTTGTTGCATATTTTCGCGGCCTGGCCGTTTCCGGCGCCGCCGGTGTGGACGATATTCTTGCCCATCGCGGCGAGGATTGGCTTCGCCGTCTCGAACGCGCCTTTTTCGCCGCCGACCATGAAGGTCAGGGTCGCCGCCACCGCGCCGCCGACACCGCCGCTCACCGGGGCGTCAACCATACTCTTACCTGATGCCGCAACCGCCTGTGCGACCTCGCGCGCCGTTGCAACGTCGATCGTCGAGCAGTCGATGAAGAGCGTACCCTGATCGGCCGCCGCGACAATGCCATTGTCACCGAGATAAACGGCGCGGACATGATCGCCCTTCGGCAGCATGGTCACGACAATGCCGACATTCTGTGCCGCTTCCGCAGCCGTCGCCGCGGCTGTCGCTCCTTCGGCCACGCATTTGGCGACCGCCTCCTTGGAAAGGTCGAACACCTTGACCGAGTGTCCTGCCTTCAGAAGATTGAGCACCATCGGGCCGCCCATGTTTCCGACCCCGACAAATCCTATTCTGGCCATATTCTTCTCCTTGTCAGAAAGCGGTTCCGGCGCGTGTCCGGAACCGCCATGTTGGGTTTTCCCGACGATTGCTGTTATTATTTGTGGGTCGGCATGATGAACTCGGCACCGGCCTTGATGCTGTCCGGCCAGCGCGAGGTCACGGTCTTCACCTTGGTATAGAAGCGAACGCCTTCCGGGCCATGCTGGTTGTGATCACCAAAGGCGGAGTTCTTCCAGCCGCCGAAGGTGTGGAAGGCGAGCGGCACCGGGATCGGCACGTTGACGCCGACCATGCCGACCTCGACGTTGTTCGAGAAGGCGCGCGCCACATCACCGTTGCGGGTGAAGATCGAGGTGCCATTGCCAAACTCGTGACGGTCGACCATCTCGATCGCCTCATTGAAGGTCGGGGCGCGGACAACGGAAAGAACGGGACCGAAGATCTCTTCCTTATAGATCCGCATATCGGTCTTCACATTGTCGAACAGGCAGCCGCCCATGTAAAAGCCGTTCTCATAGCCCTGCAGCGACAGCTCGCGACCATCGACGACGAGATCGGCGCCTTCCTTGATGCCAAGGTCGACATAGCCTTTGACCTTTTCCAGATGCTCGCGGGTGACCAGCGGGCCCATATCGCCATCGGCCGCGCTCGGGCCGACTTTGAGCGCGCGAACGCGCGGCGCCAGCCGCTCGACCAGTTCATCACCGGCATCGCCGACGGCAACCGCGACGGAAATCGCCATGCAGCGCTCGCCGGCGGAGCCGTAACCCGCGCCGATCAGCGCGTCTACTGCCTTGTCCATATCGGCATCGGGCATCACCAGCATGTGGTTCTTCGCCCCGCCCATCGCCTGGCACCGCTTGCCTGCGGCGGCCGCCCGGCCATAGACATATTTCGCGATCGGGGTCGAACCGACGAAGCTGACGGCCTTGATGTCGGGATGATCAAGGATGGTATCAACCGCGAGCTTGTCGCCATTGACGACGTTGAGGACGCCCTTCGGCGCCCCGGCGTGAAGCATCAGCTCGCCAAGCCGGATCGGCAGCGACGGATCCTTCTCCGACGGCTTCAGCACAAAGGTATTGCCGCAGGCAATGGCAACAGCGAACATCCACATCGGCACCATGGCCGGGAAGTTGAACGGCGTGATGCCGGCAACGACGCCAAGGGGCTTGCGCATGGAATACATGTCGATGCCCGAGGAGACGTTATCGGAGAATTCGCCTTTGAGGAGGTGCGGAATACCGCAGGCGAATTCCACAACTTCCAGCCCGCGGATGATCGAGCCTTTCGCGTCGGAATGAACCTTGCCATGCTCGCGCGAGAGAAGCGCCGCGAGATCATCGATATTATCTTCGACAAGCTGCTTGAATTTGAACATCACGCGGGCGCGGGAAATGGGAGAGGTCGCCGCCCAGCCCGGGAAGGCAGCCAGGCTGCTCGCAACCGCTTCGCCGATCTCGGCTTCGCTTGCCAGCGGCACGTCCGCCTTATGCTCGCCCGTGCTCGGGTTGTAGACGGGCGAGAAGCGGCTAGATTTTCCGGCCACATACTTGCCGTCGATGAAATGTTTGAGTTGTTCGGTCATATGGTCTGCTCCCAAATAAGATTCTTATATAGCGTTACTTTACATAGGTAAAAATGCGAAGTAATTAGATAAGAATGCACATTCCCTGTGTAAAAATGCACATCAGGTGATCGTTATATTTGACTGGAACGATATCCGTTTCTTCCTTGAGCTTAGCCGCAAAGGCCGCCTGACGGAAGTAGCTAAAGCACTGAAGGTTGATCATACAACTGTCAGCCGGCGCGTCCTTGCGCTGGAAGAAAAACTTGATGCCCGCCTGTTCGAAAGCACCTCGCGCGGCTTTGTGCTGACGGAAGCGGGCGAGCGCCTGCTGCCGCTTGCCGAGCAGATGGAAAGCGCCTCCGCCACCATTCAGGATATGGTTGGCGGCGAGAACCAGGCGCTAACCGGAACGATCCGGCTGGGCGTGCCGGAGGGGTTCGGGAGCCAGTTCCTGGTTCATGAGCTGCCCGCGTTCCAGCGCCAGCACCCTGACCTCGAACTTGAGTTCCTCGCCAATGACCGGTTCGTCAGCCTCTCGAAACGCGAAGCGGATCTTTCCATCACGCTCGGCCGGCCGAAATCGGGGCGTCTCGTCTCGCGCAAGCTGACCGACTATCGCCTGCGCCTCTATGCAACACGCGACTATCTCGCCCGCACCCCGCCGATCCGCCAGCGCGAGGATTTGCGCCACCACAATTTCATCTCCTACATCGACGAGCTGGTGCCCGATCCGCAGCTTCTCTATCTCAGCGATATCGTCAGCAACCCGACCGTCAATCTGAAAAGCTCCAGCATCATTTTCCAGTTTCAGGCGACCCTCGCGGGCGCGGGCATCGGCATCCTGCATTGCTTCGCCGCCGAGGAATATCCGGAACTGGTCGCGATCCTTCCCGACGAGATCAGCATCGAGAAAAGCTACTGGCTGAACACGCCGACTGACATTCACGATCTCGCCCGCGTAAAGGCGGTCAGCGACTTCCTGAGTGAAGTTGTCATTCGCCGCAGAAACAAGTTGCTGGGGATAAAATGATCCGCAAGAATGAATCCGCGGCCCGAGCCTGATGGACGCTCTGTAATAATCAATAACCACTTGCGCGCGGCAGGCAGCAACGCAACAGGATAAAAGAGGGGCAGGCCGATTTCCGCATCCGACGTTAACCGCCCGAGAGAGTATCTGCTGCTTTTTTTACTCGCCGGTCTCTGGGGTTCCTCCTATCTCTTCACCAGAATGGGGCTCGAATCCCTGCCGCCGACAACGCTTGTCGCGCTCCGGGTGTCTATCGCGGCGATGATCCTGCTGGCCGTCGTGTGGCGGCAGGGCTACCGGCTTCCGCGAAGCGCCCGGGACTGGGGGAATTTGGTCATCCAGTCCTTCCTCAACAGTTTCGGTGCCTGGACGATGGTCGCCTGGGGCCAGCAGTATGTCGACAGCGGCCTCGCCGCCGTCCTCAACTCCACCTCGCCGATTTTCGTCTTTCTGATTACCTGGCTGATCACGCGCCATGAAACGGTCACCGCGCTGAAAGTTACCGGCGCGATAACGGGCCTTGCGGGCGTCATCATGATTATCGGTGTTGATGCCCTTGAAAGTCTCGGCCAGCAGGTCGTCGCCCAGCTTGTGATCCTGTTTGCTGCAATGCTCTTCGGCTATGCGGCTATTCGCGGCAAGAACTTCGCGCATCTTCCGCCAACCGTGACGGCGGCCGGCGTCATGATCGTGGCAAGCGCGGTTCTGGTACCGGCCAGCCTCATCATTGACAGGCCATGGACACTCGAGCCGACGCTCCGCTCGCTCGCCGCCGTTTCCATGCTCGGCACATTCGGAACCGGCGTCGCGCTGCTGCTTTATTTTCGGCTGATCAACACGCTCGGGTCCCTGAACGCGGCAAGCCAGAGCTACCTCCGGATGGGGGTCGGCGTTCTCCTTGGCATGGTGATCTATGGCGAGCAACTCACCCTCACCGTCGCGATCGGCGTGCTTATCGCCATCATCGGGGTCGCACTGATCAATATGCCGACGCGGAAAAGCTAGGGGGGCGAAAGCTGCAGCCGTGCGCGCGCCGTCTCGATGTCTTCGGGGCGGTTGATGTTGAAAAAAGGATCCTTCCCGCGTTCGGCCATCCATTCCACCTCGCGGCTCGGATGGCGGAGAATAAAATCACGGACTTTGCGTATCTCGCCCGCGACGAGCGCGTCATGCAGGTCATCGCGAAGGGACAAGGGCCAGAGCGCAATAACCGGATGCACCCGGCCAGAGGAGCGCGCCAGAATGATCGCATCAGGGGATTTCGCCGCCGCCTCCATTAGCCGGCATGTGAGGTCCGCGGGCAGGAACGGGGTATCAATCGGCGCAGATAGCATATGGCGGGCCGGGCTCCCCTGCTGCAGGTAATAGTCAAGCCCCGTCAGGATACCGGCAAGCGGCCCGAGATACCCGCCAATCCCGTCCGGGCGGATCGCAATCGCGGGGTCAAAATCCGTCGCCGCCGGATCGTTGAGATTGAGCAGGATCTCCCCTGTCTGCGGGCGAAGCCGCGCGATGACATGCTCGAGAAGCGTCATCCCGCCAATCCTGATGCGGAATTTCGCCGCCCCGCCCATCCGCCGCGACTGTCCGCCGGCGAGGATAACCGCGGGAATATTTTCGCTCATCTCTTCCCCCTTATCTCCGCCGCTATATTGTAAATAAATTAATTACCATGTTTGTATAAAATGCCATCCAGTCGGCGCCAATGACACCGTTATGTTCGCTCAATCGACGTTTTGCGCCAAGGGGGAGCATAGATGAAATTCATCACTTTGGCCGATATCGGGCGAGGGCGCGACAACAACCTCAACCTGATCCGGATGATCGCGGCAACGGGCGTGCTCATCTCGCACGCCTGGCCTGTTACAACCGGCGATGTCAAGGATCAACCGCTGGCTTCCCTGCTTGGCGGGATCGATCTTGGCATGATCTGCGTCTATATTTTCTTCGCCATCTCCGGCTATCTGATTGCCCAGAGCTATGACCGCGATCCGAAGCTGACGCATTTCTGGACGGCGCGCGTGCTGCGTATTTTCCCGGCTCTGCTGGTCGTCCTGCTGCTGACCGCGCTGGTCCTTGCGCCGATTGTCACGGTCGCGACGGTGGATGCGGTGATGAAGGCGGCGCCCGAATATATCCTGCGCAATTTTACGCTCTTTTCGCTGCAGCAGTTTCTCCCCGGCGTCTTTCAGGGCAATCCCGTGGGCGGACCGACCAATATCCCCCTCTGGACGCTCAGTCACGAGCTTCTCTGCTACTTTTTCGCCACATTGCTCGGGCTCGCGGGCCTTCTGAAGCAGCCGCGCCTGATGCTGATCGTCTGGCTTCTCTTTCTGTTGCTCTATGCGGCGACGCTTTATCTTCAGCCGATGGAGCGGCTGGTCGCGCTCGCCAAGCTCGCCTTCCCCTTCATGATCGGGGTTCTCTACTTCGTCTGGCGCAAACGACTTCCGATGAGCTGGACGATCGGTGTCCTGCTCGGCCTGATCGCCGCAGCCTTCCACGGCAGCTTCATTTTCCGCGAGATCTTCGTCTTTGCGCTCGTCTACTGGATATTTCTTTTTGGATACCTCCTCAGAGGACCGATACGCGCCTACAATCGCCTTGGCGACTATTCCTACGGCATCTATATTTTCGCCTTCCCCATCCAGCAGCTCGTCGTTTATTACGGCATCAAAACGCCGCTGATGAATATCGCGCTGACATTCCCGCTCGCGCTCGCCTGCGCCGTGCTGTCGTGGACATTTATCGAGCGCCCGGCGCTTGCGCTCGCCCGGCGGCTGAAAACAACCCGCCCCGCGCGCATCTGAAAAGGATGCCGGCCGGCTCCGTTTCCCTAGTGACATCCGCGCATTTCCCGATATGTTACGAACATTCTTTCGACCGCTTGAGCCAGGATTGCCTTATGTCCCTTGATCGTCCCGCCCTGCTTCAGGGCATTGTAAAACTCGCCCGTGAAGCCGGAGACAGGATCCTCACAATTTATCATCAGGATTTCGATATCAAGGTGAAAGACGACAGCTCCCCCGTCACCGAGGCGGATGAGGCGGCGGAGGCGATCATTTTGACGGGCCTCGCCGAACTGACGCCCGATATTCCGGTCCTTGCTGAGGAAGCCCAGGCGGCGGGCAAAGAGCCGGACCTTTCGGGCGGCGTTTTCTGGCTTGTTGATCCGCTCGACGGCACCCGGGAGTTTATCAATAGGCGCGGCGATTTCACCGTCAATATCGCACTTGTCGAGCATGGCGTTGCGACCATGGGCGTCATTCATGTTCCGGCCCGGGAGACGACCTATTTTGCCGAAGGCCGGGGCCGCGTCTGGCGGCAAAACGGCAACGGCGCGCCCGTGCCGATCGCGGTGCGCACTGCGCCCGAGGACGGCCTTGTGGTCGTCGCAAGCCGCTCACACCGGACGCCGGAAACCGACGCCTATATCGAGAAATTCAAGGTGAAAGAGCTTATCTCGGCCGGCTCGTCCCTGAAGCTTTGTCTGATCGCGGAAGGAAAGGCGGATTTGTATCCCCGCTTCGGCCGGACGATGGAATGGGATATCGGCGCGGGTCAGGCTATTCTGGAAGCGGCGGGCGGCACCGTCGAAACCGTTGACGGTGCCCCGCTTCGATATGGCAAGGCCGGCTATGACAACCCCTTCTTTATCGCGAAGGGACGTCTCTAGCCTCCCCAGCCTCAGGCATTGACGTCAATCACGACACGGCCCTTGATCTTCCCGTTCAGGATATCGGCGGCGAGCGCCGGGAGATTGCTCATCGGCTCAACGCGCGTCATATCGGCGAACAGCGATTTGTCGAGATCGGTGGCAAGCCGGCCCCACGCCTCGATGCGTTTTTCGCGCGGCGCCATCACGCTGTCGACGCCGAGCAGCGAGACATTGCGAAGGATGAAGGGAAGCACGGTCGCCGGCAGGTCATTGCCGCCGGCAAGACCGCACGCCGCAACGGAACCGCCATATTTGATCTGCGCAAGCACCGCCGCGAGGGTCTTGCTGCCGACGCAATCGACCGCCGCCGCCCAGCGCTCCTTATCAAGCGGACGCCCTGCGCCCATGGTATCTTCCCGGCTGATAACCGACGCGGCACCCAGTTTTTCAAGATAGGGCGCGGTCTCGGCGCGGCCGCTTGATGCAATCACGCGGTAGCCGAGTTTCGCAAGAAGCGCCGTCGCGACAGAGCCGACGCCGCCGGCGGCGCCCGTCACCAGAACCTCGCCCTGATCCGGCGTCACCCCGGCTTTCTCAAGCGCCAGAACACAGAGCATGGACGTGTAGCCCGCCGTGCCGATGGCCATCGCTTCCTGCAGCGTGAAGGCATCCGGCAGCTTGATCAGCCATTCGGGCTTCAGCTTCTGCTTCTGGCTATAGCCGCCCCAGTACAGCTCCGACAGGCCATAGCCGTTGACGATGACTTTATCGCCGGGCTTGAAATCCGCGGATTTGCTTTCGACAACCGTGCCGGCAAGGTCGATCCCGCCGACCATCGGCACACGCCGTGCGATCTTCTTGCCGAGCACCGCTAGGCCATCCTTGTAGTTCAGCGTCGAATAGGAGACGTCGACCAGTACGTCCTCATCCGGCAGATCCGCCACCGTCAGCGTCTTGAAACTTGCTTTCTGTTTGCCCTCCTGGTCGTCGATGACCAGCGCCCTGAAGCTCTCGCTCATGTCATATTCCTTATTTCGTGAGTATTCCTGATTTATAGCCTGTTCACGCATTGATGAACAGCATTTCACAGGCAATTGTTTTTTAAGAATAACCCGATAGTATTATTATATAACCCTAATACAGGTTCTCTTGTCGCGTGATCGCAAAGGAGCTGGTTATGTTGGAAATTGAAAAGAAGCTGAAAGGATATGTGCTGACGACGGCGGAAATTCTTTACCATCTGCCGGACTATCCGGATTTTCTCCAAACCTATATCTGGCAGGAATATGATCTGGCGCCGAAATATCCGACCTTGCACAAATTCCTTGATTTCTGGCAGCGGGAACTGGACGGAAAGCTGCATTCCGTCCGCTTTGCCTCCAACAAACTGATCTATCCCGGCGAAATCCGCTTTGCATCCGGCAGCTACGAGCTGCACTGAATAATCGGTCAGTCGCCGGCGTCAGACAAGCGCCACCCGACCGTTTCGCCGCCAAGAAAGGGAACCAGGGCGCCGTACGCTGTTTCGATCCGCTCAAGGGCAAGGGTTTCCACCGGCTCCAGTGTTACGCGCCCCTCATTGAGCGGCAGACCGTAAAATTTCGGCCCGTTTTCGGATGCGAACGCTTCCAGATGCTGCAGCGCCCCCTCTTCTTCAAAAACGGACGCATAGCTCTCCAGCGCATATGGCGCGTTAAAGAGACCGGCGCAGCCGCAGGCCGCCTCTTTGTCCTGCACAGCATGGGGCGCGCTGTCGGTGCCGAGAAAAAACTTTTCCGATCCCGACGTCGCGGCCTTGCGAAGTGCAAGGCGATGCGTCTCCCGCTTCGCGATCGGCAGGCAGTAATAATGCGGACGGATGCCGCCTTTGAAAATAGCGTTGCGATTAAAGACAAGATGATGCGGCGTGATGGTGGCGGCGATATTTGGGCCGCCCTCGCCGACAAAGGCGGCTGCATCCGCCGTCGTGATATGTTCGAACACCACTTTGAGCGCCGGAAAATCTTTCAGCAGCGGTGTCATCACCCGCTCGATAAAGACGGCTTCGCGATCAAAAATATCGACATCCTGATCCGTCACCTCGCCGTGTACCAGCAGCGGCATACCGATCCGCTGCATCACCTCAAGCGCGGGGTGAATATTGCGAATGTCCGTAACGCCGTGGCTGGAATTGGTCGTGGCATTGGCCGGGTACAACTTCGCGGCCGTGAAAATGCTGGCGGCAAAGCCGCGCTCCAGCTCAGAGGGGTCAATGCTGTCGGTGAGATAACAGGTCATGAGCGGCGTGAAATTCGCCCCTGGCGGCAGCGCCGCCATAATCCGCTCCCGATAGGCGCTCGCAGCGGCCATCGCCGTGACCGGCGGCACTAGGTTCGGCATGACGATTGCCCGGGCGAACTGGCGCGCTGTATATTTCGCGACGGCGGTCAGCATCGCGCCGTCACGCAAATGCACATGCCAGTCGTCGGGCCGGCGCAGCGTGATCGCGGCGCGCGTGCCGGCGGGGATGATTTTTTCGCTTCCTGGCTCGCCCATGGATTGCCTGCCCTTCAAATACGGATACGCGCCCTTCATAATACGCCCCGGCGCTCTTGCCAAGGGGACGTTCCTGACTTACGTCTAAGAGAGTTTTCGTTAATGCCCCGGAGGCTTTTATTAATCATGGCGGAACTGACTGTCACCAAGCTCGATAATCGCACTGTTCTGGCGTTGACGGGAAAGGGTGTCTGGACGTTTCTTCAGAACCTGATCACCAACGACATGAAGGGGGTCAGCGAGACGATGGGCGTTTACGCCGCCCTGCTCACCGCGCAGGGTAAATTCCTCCATGACTTTTTTGTCCTGAAATCAGGCGACGCCTATCTTCTCGAAACCGCGAGCGAGCGCGTCGATGACCTGATCCGTCGCCTGACCCTTTATAAGCTGAGGGCAGATGTATCGATCGCCAAAACAGAGCGGCGCGTGTTCGCCCTCTTCGGCGCGGATGCCATACGCGCCGCCGGGCTCGATGCGGCGCCCGGCGCAAGCCGCGAGGAGGCGGAGACGATCTTCTTTGTCGATCCGCGCGAGACGTCGCTTGGCGTGCGGATTATTGCGGAGGGGGCATTCCGCCCCGAAGCGGTATTTCCGGACGCGATGGTGAGTGATGCCAGCGCCTACGAGACCCACCGGCTCAGTCTTGGGATCCCCGAGGGCGGACGCGATATCCAGCCGGAGAAAAACTTTCTCCTTGAAGCAAATTTCGAGGAACTGAACGGCGTCAGCTTCTCCAAAGGCTGCTATGTCGGGCAGGAACTTACCGCCCGCACGAAATATCGCGGCACCATCAAGAAGCGGCTTATGCGAATAGAGTATGACGGCGACCTCGCAGCCGGTGACCGGATTACCCTTGAGGGCCGAGAGGTTGGCGAAGTCAGGAGCTTTGATAAGGGTCAGGGCATGGCGCTGATCCGCCTTGACGCGCTGCAGGGGGAGGCCGCTGCGCTCGAGCCCGCGGGCATTCGCATTCAGGAGCCGGATTATCTCGATCTTTCGCAGTCCCCCGCCTGATCTCCCGCCCGATTTTCCTTGCGAGACCCGTTCTGGCCCGCTATTTTTCGGAACATATAGGGAACGGACATGAGAAGGGATCAGGATGGAACGCTGTAGCTGGTACGGGGACGATCCCCTCTATAAAGCCTATCATGACGAGGAGTGGGGCGTGCCGGAATATGACAGCCGGGCGCTCTATGAAAAACTCATCCTCGATGGGTTTCAGGCCGGGCTTTCGTGGATCACCATTCTTCGCAAGCGGGAGAATTTCAAGGCCGCCTTTGATCATTTCAACCCCGAAATCATCGCCCGCTATGACCAGACCAAAGTCGCGGCGCTGATGCAGGACAGCGGCATCATCCGCAACCGCGCCAAAATTATCGGCACCATTACCGGCGCGCGTTTGTTCCTCGAGATCGAAGAGAAGGAGGCGGGCGGATTTTCCAACCTGCTCTGGTCTTATGTCGACGGAAAACCGGTGCAGAATTCCTGGAAATTCCGATCCGAAGTGCCGGCGGAGACCGATCTCAGCCGCGCCATCTCCAAAGATCTGAAAAGCCGCGGCTTCAAATTTGTCGGCCCGACGATCATCTACGCCTTCATGCAGGCCGTCGGCATGGTCAACGATCACATGGTCGGCTGCCCCCGCCACCGCCAGCTTTCGAAGGAGTAAGCAGGTGCAGCCACGCCTTAAAGCGGAAATCTGGGTCAAGGCGCATATCCGCAAATGCGCGGTGATGAATGTGCCGGTCATGGTCGTGCGGCGCGGCGATGAAACCGCCGGGTCGGTGCTGCTCAAGATCAACCGGCTCGGCGCCGGCTGCCGGGTGCTCTCGCCAACCACGAATTTTGAGGATGGGGCGCGGCTTTGGCTGAAAGGAACGGGCAGTGACTGGGTTCTGGAAAGCGAGGCTGACGCCTATATCGAAAAGCGGGTCCGGAACGACCCCGACCTTTGGGTGCTTGAGATCGAAGATCGGGAAGGGCGGGCGTTTCTCGATGAAAAGATCGACTGAAGGGAGCGCCGGAATCGAGGATAGCGCAGTTGTCATTAGTTCGCCGTCCCCTGATTCGGACTGTCCATCGCGCCGCTTTTGCTCTATTCTTACTATATGTTCCGTGGTTTGAACCAAAAATGGCCCAATGAAACAATATCTTGATCTTCTTCGTACCGTTCGGAGTGACGGTGTCTTCAAGGCGGACCGCACCGGTGTCGGCACCTACAGTATTTTCGGCTACCAGATGCGCTTTGACCTTGCGAAAGGCTTTCCGGTCCTCACCACGAAGAAGCTGCATCTGAAATCGATCATTCATGAGCTGCTCTGGTTCCTTTCTGGCGATACGAATATCCGCTACCTAAAGGAAAACGGGGTGCGGATCTGGGATGAATGGGCCGATGAGAAGGGCGACCTCGGGCCCGTTTACGGCGCGCAGTGGCGCTCCTGGCCGCGGCCTGATGGCGGTACGATCGACCAGATTGCCAATCTCATCCATCAGATCAGGACCAATCCAAACTCCCGCCGCCTGATCGTCAGCGCATGGAACCCGGCAGAGGTGGAAAATATGGCGCTGCCGCCCTGCCACTGCCTGTTCCAGTTTTATGTCGCAAATGGAAAGCTGTCCTGCCAGCTCTATCAGCGGAGCGCCGACGTTTTCCTCGGTGTGCCCTTCAACATCGCCTCCTACGCCCTGCTCACGCATATGGTCGCGCAGGTCTCAGATCTCGAAGTCGGTGAGTTTATTCACAGCTTCGGCGATACGCATCTCTACGCCAACCATCTGGAGCAGGCGGACCTACAGCTCTCGCGCCTCCCCGGCCCGCTGCCGACGCTGCATATCAATCCCGAGGTAAAGGATATTTTTGCCTTTAAATATGAGGATTTTACCCTTAGCGATTATCACGCAGCGGCGCATATTCCAGCCCAGGTCGCGGTCTGATCGCGGATGAGTGATATTCTTCTCTCCGCCATCGTCGCCGTCTCGGACAATCGCGTGATCGGCCGCGACAATGCCCTTCCGTGGCGATTGTCGAACGATCTCAAATGGTTCAAGAGAACGACCATGGGCAAGCCCATGATCATGGGGCGCAAGACCTTTTCCTCCCTGCCGGGCCTTCTCCCGGGGCGGCCGCATATCGTTATCACCCGCGACAGCAGCTTTTCGGCTGAAGGCGCAATCGTGGTCCGCAGCATTGAGGCCGCAGTTGAAATGGCGTCAAATGAGGCGCGCCGGCTGAAGGCTTCGGAAATTGTGATTATCGGCGGCGCCGAGATCTACCGGCAAAGCCTTGCGTTCCTTGACCGGGTATATCTTACCGAGGTGCATTCCGACATCGAGGGGGATACTTTGTTCCCGGCGCTCGATCCCGCGGACTGGACGGAGACATTCCGCGAATACCACGAAAAGTCGGAACGAAACGAATTTGATCACAGCTTCGTTATTCTGGAGCGGCAGCGGCGGGCAGAAATTTAATACGGTCGCCCTCTTTCAAAATCACACGAAAACAATTATATTCAGTCTGTCGGGAAACCGACTATGGCAATAAACGTTGCATGGAATAAACGTAGCGGACCCGGGGGCGGTACCCGGCGCCTCCACCATAAAAGCAGATGCGGTACACCCCCGCCGGCTGCTTTTATGATGGGGGCGAAATAGGCTCGACGCGCGCAGTAAAGATGTAATTTTTGCCCGGTATGATACCACCGTTATCGGGTCGAAACTATAAATGCTAACGATAACGACGAAGCATTTGCCGTAGCTGCTTAATCGCACTACACGGGGTTCGGAGGGGCACCTGGCAACAGAAGCCCCTTCACTTGTTTTACAGCAGACGACGTCTGGTGGAGGTACGCCCGCGTTGGCGGGACATAACTCCCGCCGGTGCATTGGGGATGGGAGTCAGATCAGTCAATGAATGACGAAATCAATTATGCAAAGATGGTTGAAAAGGCGCTGATGGAAGTCGTCCGCGAGTCCCTCCGCCATGTTGCGCAGAACGGCCTGCCCGGTGATCAGCATTTTTATGTCACCTTCAAAACCCGCTATCCCGGCGTTGTCATTCCCGCCCATCTCGCCGAGCGCTATCCCGATGAGATGACCATCGTCCTGCAGCACCAGTTCTGGAATGTGGTTGTCGAGCCGGATTATTTCAGCGTCGATCTCAGCTTCAACCACAAACGCGAAACCCTCGTCATCCCCTTCGCGGCGCTTGCCGCATTCGCCGATCCCTCCGTCCAGTTTGGCCTGCAGTTCTCCGTTACCGTTCCGGAGCCTGAAGTTGCGCCGCTCGAGGAAACGGCTGCATCCAGCGGCGATCATGATGAGACCGGCAGCCCCGCCCCCCAGGGCGACAAGGCCGCGGAAGTCATAACCCTTGATGCGTTCCGTAAAAAATAATAATCAATAACCCGACGACCTACTCTCAATATCTCGATTGAAAGCATAACCATGCCCGAATTCCATTATCAGGAAATGTATTCCCTTGGCGCCGACGATACGCCCTATCGCAAACTGACGTCCGATCATGTCTCGACAGTCACCGTCGACGGCCGGGAGATCCTGAAAGTCGAGCCCGAGGCACTGACCCTGCTTGCCGCCGAGGCGATGCGCGACGTGGCGCATCTGTTGCGCCCGCAGCACCTGCAGCAGCTCGCCAACATCCTGAAGGATGACGAAGCATCGGAAAATGACAAATTCGTCGCGACCGAACTTCTGAAGAACGCCAATATCGCCGCCGGCATGATCCTGCCGGGCTGTCAGGATACCGGCACCGCCATCATCATGGGCAAGAAAGGGCAGTATGTCTGGACTGATGGCAAGGACAAGGAGCAGCTTTCGCGCGGCGTCTTCAAGACCTACACGGAAACCAATCTCCGCTATTCCCAGCTCGCACCGATCAGCATGTTCGAAGAGAAGAACACCGGCACGAACCTGCCCGCGCAGATCGATCTTTATGCCGTCAACGGGAATGAATATTCGTTCCTCTTCGTTGCCAAGGGCGGCGGCTCGGCCAACAAGACCTTCCTCAACCAGGCGACACCGAGCGTGCTGACGCCGGAGCGGCTGATTCCCACCATCCAGGACATGATGCTCTCGCTCGGCACGTCTGCCTGCCCACCCTACCATCTTGCGGTGGTGATCGGCGGCACCTCGGCCGAGGAGACAATGAAAACCGTGAAGCTGGCATCGACCAAATATTATGACAATCTGCCGACCAGCGGGAATGAGCATGGCCGCGCTTTCCGTGATCTCGGCATGGAAGCCGAAATCCACAAAGTCGCGCAAGGTCTCGGGATCGGCGCACAGTTCGGCGGAAAGTATTTCTGTCACGACGTGCGGGTCATCCGCCTGCCCCGCCACGGCGCGAGCGTCCCCATCGGCATCGGCGTCTCCTGCTCGGCGGACCGCCAGATCAAGGGCAAGATCACGCCCGAAGGCGTCTTCCTTGAGCAGCTTGAGACGAACCCCGCGAAATATCTGCCGGAAGTTACCGACAAGGATCTCGGCGGCAAGGTCGTCGAGATCGACCTCAACCGGCCCATGAAAGAGATTCTTGCAACGCTCAGCCAGTATCCGATCCGCACCCGCCTCAGCCTGACCGGCACGATCATCGTGGCCCGCGACCTCGCCCACAAGAAGCTGCGCGAAATGCTGGAAGCGGGCGAAGACCTGCCGCAGTATTTCAAGGATCACATCATTTATTATGCGGGCCCCGCCAAGACACCGGACGGCTACGCTTCCGGCTCGTTCGGACCGACGACGGCCGGGCGCATGGATGCCTATGTCGATCAGTTCATGGCCGCCGGCGGCAGCATGATCATGCTCGCCAAGGGCAATCGCTCCAGGGTCGTTGTCGATGCCTGTAAAAAGCATGGCGGCTTCTATCTCGGCTCGATCGGCGGTCCCGCCGCCATTCTCGCCCAGAACAACATCAAGAAGGTGGAAGTTCAGGCATTCGAGGAGTTCGGCATGGAGGCCATCTGGCGGATCGACGTCGAGAATTTCCCCGCCTTTATCGTCACGGACGACAAGGGGAATGACTTTTTCGCCCGGACGTAACGTGACCGGGGATGACGCAGCGCCGGAGCCGTCCCCTCCGGCGCAAATTGTCAAATACTCCGTCAGCCTTGCCGGCCACCGGACCAGCGTCTCGCTGGAGCCGAAGTTCTGGGAATTGCTCCAGGCGAGCGCGCGGCGGCGCAACATGAGCATCAATGCGCTGGTCTTTGAAATCGACCAGTCCCGCGCCGGAAATCTTTCGAGCGCCGTTCGCCTCTATGTCCTTGATGAACTGATCCGTCACGCCGAGATTGACTCAAGCGACACTCCGTAGCTATCCTTGCAGCGGAATAATGTTCCATTCATCCTCTGACGGACAAATGTTCAGGGCAGCCTTCCATGGGTGACGTCGTCAATCTGAATCAGTTCCGCAAAAAGCGGAACCGCAAGGAAGCAGAAGACAAGGCGCGGGATAACCGTGTCAAATACGGCCGCACGGGGTTTCAGAAGAAGCTCGAACGGCTCGAGAACCAGCGCAAGCTCACTGATCTGGAGCGAAAAAAGCTGACCCGCGAGGATCATGACGACGACGATCCGCCGAGTGCCAGTTAGCGTTTAATTTACCTTCTCCAACTTAAAATCAAATTGCCGTCATAGAATTGACGCATCCTTCTTCCATACAGGGATTGCGACACAAAGATGTTCGCATGAGGAGGTATCAATGGAATTTGAGGTACAGAAATACCCCGAGCCCACTTTGAAGGATCTGTTTGCGGATCCGGTCATGCTGGCCGTTCTCAAACGCGATGGTCTCACGGTCGACGACGTCAAGCTTGTCGTCAGCCGGTATCAGAAACGCGTGGCGCCCCGCTCTTTCTAGAGACGGCTGCCGGGCGCCGGCGTCTCCCCTTTTTACTTCTTTTGTTGTGCAGCACTGTCCGCTCGTGTTATTATCCGCGCGACCATTTTGATGCTGAAGACAGAACGGAAGTGACAAAGGAGACGACCGGACGTGACGGCAGCAACCAGATACAAGAAAAAATCCGCGACCATCCGAGGGCTGAAAATGGCCTACATTGAGGAGGGTGAGGGCGATCCGATTGTATTTTTGCACGGCAACCCGACGTCCTCCTACCTGTGGCGCAATGTGATGCCGCATCTGGAGGGTCAAGGCCGGTTGATCGCACCCGACCTTATTGGCATGGGCGATTCCGAAAAGCTGGAAGACAGCGGGCCCGACAAATACAGCTACCGCGAACATCGGGCGTTTCTCGATGATCTGCTCGGCTATCTTGACGTAACGCGCAATGCCACCTTCGTCGTGCATGACTGGGGATCCGCCCTCGGCTTCGACTGGGCCTATCGCAATCAGGCGGCGATGAAAGGCATCGCCTATATGGAGGCGATCGTCACGCCCATCGCAAGTTGGAACGACTGGCCGGACGCCGCGCGCAACATCTTTCAGGCGTTTCGCAGCCCGGCCGGGGAAGAACTCATTCTGGAGAAAAATATCTTCGTCGAACGGGTGCTGCCCGCATCCATCCTTCGCAAGCTGGAGGATGATGAAATGCGCGAGTATATACGCCCCTTCCGCAACGCCGGGGAAGACCGCCGCCCCACCCTGACGTGGCCGCGCGAGATCCCCATTGAGGGGGAACCTGAAGAGATGGTCGCGCTCGTCTCGGAATATTCCTCATGGCTGACCCAGACCGATCTGCCGAAACTCTTTATCAACGCCGATCCGGGCTCTATCCTGATCGGCCCACAGCGCGAATTCTGCCGAACCTGGCCGAACCAGACCGAGGTTACCGTCAAGGGGCTGCATTTCATTCAGGAAGACAGCCCCGACGATATCGGCCGGGCCGTGTCGGAATTCGTCGCGCGTCTCTAATGTGTCATCTCTACCAGCAGGAAATAACGTGGAAAAAAAGCCGGTAAAACTCAATGCGCTCCAGAGTAAGACGCTCATGATCCTTCAGATTCTTGCCCAGAATCCGGACAGCAGCAGCCCCGTCGGCGAAAGCGGTGAAGTCCGGATCACCCGCCTTCCCCATGCGCATGGCAATCATATGCATGTCGGCCAGTATGTCGTGGCAAGCCGCGACGCGAGCGGCCTCGCCAACAAATCGGTGTGGGCGGCGCTCAGCCGGAAAGGGCTGGTGCGCGAGAACTGGGAAGAGGAAATCATTCTGACGCCGGAAGGCCTCAACTTCCGAACGGGCCTTGAGAAGAATTTCGCTTCCGCCTCGGACCACTAAGCAGGCCCGGGAGGCGCGGAATGTCCTCGGAGATAGACAGAAGGCTGACAACGATCCTTTGCGCTGATGTGGCGGGATACAGTCGGCTTATGAATATCGACGAGGAGAGAACGCTCGCCCGCCTCAAAAAGACCCGCGATATCTTTCTCGACCATATCGGCCGCCACGGCGGACGCGTGATCAACATGACGGGAGACGGCCTCCTCGGCGAGTTTCCAAGCGTCGTTCGCGCCGTGGAATGCGCGGTCGAGGTGCAGAATATTCTCAACCGGGAGGGCCGCACCCAGCCGCCGGCCAAGCGGATGCTCTATCGCATCGGCATCAATGTCGGCGATATCATGGTCGATAAGGACGATATTTTTGGCGACGGGGTCAATGTGGCGGCGCGGCTGGAAGCCATGGCTCCGGTCGGCGGCATTTGCATTTCCGGCTCGGCTTTCGAGCAGGTCAAGCACCATCTGCCGCGCGAATTCCGGTTTCTCGGCAACCGGGAAGTCAAGAACATCGCCGAGCCCATCCCCGTTTACTCCCTTATTCTCAGCGAGGCACCGGCCACAGCAGCGGCCGAGGCGCCGCGGGCGGAAGCATCATTTGATGAGGCGGGAGACACGCAGTTCCACGTGAAGGCGGCGCAGCAGGCGAGATTTTATCACCGCGCGATGATGTATGGCGGGATCATTCTCCTCCTCTTCATCATTAATCTCAGCACGTCGACGGATTACTGGTGGTTTCTCTGGCCGACCGGCGCGCTCGCTTTCGTCCTGCTGATGAACGCGATCAGGGTTTTCGGCAAGGGCCATTATTCCCGCGACTGGCATGAGCGGAGGGTCCGCGACATGAAAGCCCGAAAGCGGCCGGACGGTCGCTAGGATTCGTCCACCACGATTTTTGACGCAATCTCATCGAGCGCGCGGATATCCGCTGTCGCATAATTCTCAAACGCAATAGTCGGCCCGCCAACGGCCTGCAAGCTCAACGTCGCGGTCCCGTCGATGACCGACAAATCCCAGCTGTCGCCGCGCCCGCGCTCCTCCGCCAGTAAGCCGAGGCTGTCAAAAAGCTGATCGAGATTGATATGGTCCTCCGACACATCGAAGTCGGTGATGATCGTCTGGCCGTCGCTGACCGAGGTGAAATAGAACACATCCGCCCCCGCGCCGCCGCTCAAACTATCATTCCCGCCATTTCCGAAGAGCGCGTCATCACCGCCGAGGCCGGACATCACGTCATCGCCCGCCGTGCCAAAAAGCGTGTCGCCGAAGTCCGTGCCCGCAATCATCGCAGTCCGCGCCCCAAAGCTCGCAAACGCAGCGACATCGCCAACGCCCGTGTCCACGAAGGTGAATGTGAGGGAGGTACTGCTGGTATCCCCGTCGCCATCCGTCAGGACATATTCGAAGCTGTCAACCGCGCCCGCTTCCGTGCCGGGCGGCGCACTATAGACATAGTTGCCCGCCGCATCGATGGAGAACTCCCCGTTCAGCAGGGTGTCTATGACAAGCGGATCGCCATTCTGCGGGATCTCATATTCCTCCCCGTTATAGATCAGCGCCGTGAGCCGCGCGCCATCCGCACCGGGATTGTCGACGGAGCCGGAACTTACGACGTTATCCATCTCCACCACCGGAACCATATCGACCAGCACCGCGGCGAGATCCGCAGGATCGGTCACGATAACCGGATCATCGCCGGCGTTTTCGACTTTGGCGAGTTCAACGGCGCTCGCATCATTGCCAAGGCCGATTGCAACCACCTCGATATCATTGCTGTCGACAAATTGCTGCCACCCGTTGCCGCCCGCCGTCGGAACAGCCTGACCGTTACTCGGCTCGCCGTCCGAAATGAAATAGACGGTCGTCGTATAACCGTCCAGCCCCGGATCGGCGAGCTGCGCGGAAAGTATCCCCTCGGCACCCGTCGGGGTGTTGGCAAGCGCGGCGGCGTAATTTGTCGGCCCGCCCGGTACCAGATTATCGGCATCCATGACGAAGGCCCGCGCCTCCTCGATGGAACTGCCGGTATAGGCGATCGAGGCGGCCGAGGAGAAGGCGAGAATGGTGATATTCATCTCCCGCGCGGCGCCCGCATATTCGGACAGCATCTTTTCAACGGCGCCGCGCAGCAGCTGGATACGGCTCTCGTCGCTGCCGGGGGCGATCTGCGCCATAGAACCCGACATGTCGAGAACGAACAAAAGATTATAGTCGGGCAGCGGGACTGCCGGTAGCTCTACCGCATCCGGGCTCGCAACAGGCATGTCATCGAGGATCGTCGCGGTGAACGAGCCGCTCGCCGCCGTCCCGTCCTGATCAGTGACGGTATAGGCAAACGACAGATCGAGACTGTCCGCAGTCTCCGCATGGTCAATCGCCTCTTTCAGGGTGAACGTATATCGATACCCCTCGCCTTCCGGATCCGGCCCGAAATCGAGCGAAAAGACCGGGCGGGCCGCCCCCTCTAGCGGCACAGCCATGGCGGCAATGCGCATCGTCACCCCGTCAGGCAATGTCGAAACCGAATAGACGACCGGATCGCCATTTGATGAGAGCGTCGGCAGACTGTCGAGATCGAGCGTGACGCTTCCCGCGCCGTCAAGACCGAAATCAACGGGAACGGATCCGCTCACCACGGCATCGGCGGGCGACGGATCGGTGCCCTCCGGCAGGGCCTCTTCGGAAATGACCACAGATGCGACCGTCCCGAGGGTCGGTCCGCTGTCGGCGATATGCACCGGCAGGACGCCGGATGCCGTGACGCCGGTCGGCCCCGTTACCGTGAAGGCGAGATCAAAGCCGATCATGTCAAGATTGGCGCCGTCCGCATCGAGATGATCAATCGGCTGCAGAAGCGTGAAATCATAGGATCCGTCGATATTGAGCGTCGCCGTGAAAACCGGGACGCCATTCGCCGACCCCGTCACCGTGTTGGTGCCAAGCCCGCCAAGGACAACCGGATTGCCCCGCGATGTCAGGCCAAGGCTCGCAAAGTCCGCCTGCACGGCATCGAATGACACGGCCACGATCTCCCCGGTAATCCCGATGGAGCCGTCGTTTATGGCGTCGCCCTCTGCTGATTCCGTGACGTCCGCGGGCATTGGCTCGCCAATTTCGATAGGAATATAGTCGTTATCCTCGATAACAATGCTGATGCCCTCGGAGCCGTTCGCGACGACAACATTGCTCGACCCGCCGACCAGCGTGAGCGTGAGGGTTTCCGCTGCTTCAACGATATTGTCATCAAGAAGGGTGATATTGACGACCGCCTTGGCGCCGGGCGCGAGCCCGGTTTCGCCGCCTTCAAAAAGGACGGTCTGCACGCCGTCGGTGAGATAGTCGGTGCCCGCCGTCGCCGTTCCGGTGATCACATAGTTGACCGCGACGGTCACACCCGGCGCAACCGCCTTGTCGAGCGTCAGCTCGAAGGAAAGAACGCCAGCACTCTCATCGGCGCTGACAATTTCGCCCTCGACGATGGGCACGCCGCCGATGGTGGCGTTTGAGAGGGTGACAATGCCGATATCGTCATCGGTAATCACGACCATCGCCTGGCTGGACGCCACATTGATGTTCGCATTCTGCGCGCCCGTCAGCGCGATGACAAAGAATTCGACGTCCTCGATCACGTCATCGTCGACGACGCTGACGGTAAAGGTTGCGCGCGTCGCGCCGGCGGGAATAACAATCTGCCCGTTATTGCCCCCCTCGACAATATAATCAAGGCCGCCCGGCAATCCTGTATCCGCCCCGGAAGCCGAACCCGCGCGAATCTCATAAGTAATGGTCACCGGCACGTTGGTCGGTTCGCTCAGGCTGATCACGATCTGGAAGCTCTGCGTACTGCCGGTTACCGGATCCGCGATCGAAACGACATTGAGGCTTGTTTGAGGCCCAAGCCCGGTAATTTCCTGCAGGTCGCGCAGCCGGTCGAGATCGAGATCGGTTTCCCCGAGCAGATCGCCCGACTTCAGAAGATCGCCGACAACGAGGCCGCCATCAATCCCGCCATCCACGAACGGATTGAACCCGGCTCCGCCGCCGTTTTGCGAGCGCCGGCCGCCCTCCGGATTGATCCTGTCGGGATCGAAATCCTCCTCATCCCTGAACCAGTTCGGATTGATCAGCCGAAGGACATCGCCGTAAAGGTCGATCGCCTGCTGGTCGCTGAGCAGGAACGGCTGGCTTGGTGCGATGGAATAGCTGGTGACGATGACCGATTGATTCGGCAGCGTCAAAAGTTCGGAGCCGGCTTCGTTGGTAACGACAATCGCCCCGGTGAAAAGGGTAAAAACCGATTCCTCCCCGATACTCCTGACCTCGCCCGACCAGCTGGTGCCGCGGATACCAATGGTGCCGACGGGCGTCCTGACATCGACATTTTCCGGCTCGTCCTTGGCGATCTGCCCGCTGATGAGAGAGAAAATCCCCTGGAGCAATGAAATACCGAACTTTCCGCTTCCGGCCGACGGATTGTAGATCAGCTCATCCAGCACCGCCCGCCCGTTCTCATTCATGGAAAATTGCGTGTCATCGAGAAATACGATCGTGAAGGAGGAGCCGCTGCCGGTCTCTATGATATCGCCCTGATAAACGGCGGCGCCTTCGACAAGGTCCGAGGTCGTCCCGTCGGCATGGCGGGCGCTGACCGTGCCTTCAAGCCGGACAACCTCGCCGATCGGGCCGCCCGCGTCGGACTGCACCGTCGCCGATTGCGCGAGAGGCCCGGGGCCTGAAAGTTTGCTGACAAGGTCGGAGGGGAGGCGCGCGCCGCCTGCGGTCACAAGATCGGCGCCGGGGCCGGAGGCAAAATAATCATGAATGGTAATAAAGTCGCCATCCTCGGCAATCAGCCGAAGGTCAACGCCGTCCCGCACGAATTCTGCAACGAGCGGCTTCAGTTCATCGCCAAGTTGCAGTGATCCCGCTTCGGGCGCTTGATAGTCTGCAAGCGGGCGGCCCTCAAGGACAGACGATACTTCCTGTTTCATATAAGAGAACCTCTGGTCGGAAGAAATTTATTGCCATTCGAATAATGCCACGACAGAATTTAGCACCCCTCCCCGGAACCGCGGCTTGAGGGGCGATCAGGGAAAGACGGGAATAAAGATAAAAAAAGATCTAAGCACTCTGGTTTCAACCGACTGAGTATGCCACATTTCAAACATATTTCATAAAATTTTTCGCATGTATAGTTAACGGGAAAATTTTACAGCGATTTACTGACAATTTTCGCGTTGGCGGACATAAAAACGGGGGGACGGTGGCCACATCCATGCGAACAAGAAATCCGCTCGCGCGTCTTTCTTTCGTCGGCCTCAGTCGCGTTTGGGCGCTTCTCCTGCTGGCCACAGCGCTTTTTCTGCAGATTTACGATCCCGTCGTCCTTTCCAGCTTTCGTGATCGTATTTTTGACATCTACCAGCAGTCCCACCCGCGCGAGCCGCAAAGCCCCCGCCCCGTCATTGTCATCGATATCGACGAGCAGAGCCTGCTGCATCTCGGCCAATGGCCGTGGCCGCGAACACTGCTTGCGGAACTCGTCGACAAGCTGACCGAAATGGGCGCGGCGGTTATCGGCTTCGATATTCTGTTTGCCGAGCCCGATCGCCTGTCGCCGGATAAGATGCCAGAGAATATACAGGATCTTCCGCCGGATATCGAAGAGCGGCTTCGCGCGCTGCCCTCCTTCGACGATATCTTCGCACAATCGATTGCCGAAAGTCGGGTTGTTCTCGGGATATCGGTTATTACAAACGTCACGGGCGCGAACAATCTCGGGCTGAACCGGATTCCGTCTTTCGCGATCCTCGGGCCGCACCCGCGAAAATATCTAAAGGGGTATCCGGCGCTCATCGGGAACATTGAGGTGCTCGACGAAGCCGCCAAAGGACGCGGCATGATCAGTCTTGCGCAGGATTTCGATGGCATCGTCCGGCGCGTCCCTCTCGCCAACCGCGTCGGCCATCAGATCATCCCCTCCCTCGCCCTTGATATGCTCCGCGTCGCCACGGAGCGCAATGTGATTATCCAGGCGAGCGATAACGGTATCGTCGGTTTCAAGGTGGCGGGAACGCTCGTGCCGACCGATACGCGCGGGCGCATCCGCATCAAATATGCCGAATATGATCCGTCCCTCTATATCTCCGCGCTCGACGTAGTGACGGGCGCCGTTGACCCTGCCCGCATCAGCGGCAAGCTCGTTCTCGTCGGCACATCGGCGACCGGGCTGAAGGATCTGCGCGCCTCCCCTCTCATGGCGAACCTGCCCGGGGTGGAGATGCATCTGCAGCTGCTCGAAAATATCTGGACCGACAGCTATCTGTTCCGGCCCGACTTCATCGCCATTTTTGAATGGACCGGCACGCTTGTCACGGGGTTACTGCTGATCCTTCTTGCACCGCTGGTCGGGGCGCGGACGACGCTCGGGCTTCTGGTCTTTATTTCCGTGACCGCGATCGGCTCGTCGATTTTCTTTTTCGTCTATAAGTCTATCCTGATCGACGTGAGCTACACGCTTCTCGTCTCGATCCTCGTCTATATTACGATGGTCTATTCCAACTACCGGGGCACGGAACAGGAGCGAACGCGCATACGCAATGCCTTCGCGCATTATCTCTCGCCAGAGCTCGTCGAGCGGCTTTCGGCCTCACCCGAAAGCCTCGTTCTCGGCGGCGAGGAGCGCGAGATGACCTTCATGTTCTGCGACGTGCGCGAATTCACGGTCATTTCCGAGGCCTATCGCCACGATCCTCGCGGCCTCACCCATCTGATCAACCGCTTCCTGACGCCGATGACAGACGAAATTCTGAGGCACAACGGCACGGTCGATAAATATATGGGCGATTCGATCATGGCCTTCTGGAATGCGCCGCTCGAAAATCCGCATCACCCGAAGGATGCAGCCGACGCCGCGCTGCAAATGCGCGTTCGCCTCGTCGATCTCAATGCGAAGCTGAAAGAGGAAGCCGAAGCCGAGAATCGCCCGTTCAAGGCGCTGCGCATCGGCATCGGGCTCAATACCGGGGTCTGTATCGTCGGCAATCTGGGATCGGAGCAGCGCTTCGATTATTCGGTGCTCGGCGATCCCGTCAACCTCGCCTCGCGCCTCGAAGGGCAGACGAAGGAATATGGTATCAGCCCCATCGTCGGCGAAAGCACCGCCGCCGCGATACCCGATTATGCTCTCATCAAGCTCGATCTGATCGCCGTTAAAGGCAAGGAGGAAGCCGTCTTTATCTATGGCCTTTTCGGCGATGCGGAGCATGCAACGCGCACCGATTTCCAAAGCATGAAATCGTTGATCGAAGGCTTCCTTGCGCTATATCTCGACCGCCGGTGGGACGACGCGTTGCAGCAGCTCGACCGGATCGCGGAGACGAACGAGCGTCTTGCCAAATATGCCGCCCTCTTTCGCATGCGTATCCAGGGCTTCCAGGCCGAGCCGCCGCCGGAAAGCTGGGACGGCGTCTATCGGGCAACTGAAAAATAGCCGCAAGAGGAGAAGCGGCGCCGGCGTCAGCCTCAGATATCAGGAAAAGCTGAGGCCGGATGCCGCCGAAAGATCGCGCAGCGCCTGCGCTTCGCTGACCACCTTGATGGTTGTCATCCCCATCGCGGCCGCCGGCTTCAGGTTGATGCCGAGATCGTCGAGATAGACCACTTCCTCCGGCGCAACGCCCATCTGCTCGCAGGCATATTCATAGATTTTCGGATCGGGCTTGCGAAGTCCGATCTTGCTGGATTCGATGACTTGCGTGAACAGCGCCATCACCTCGCGCACGGCGGCCTGCGACGCGGCATCGCGCGCCATGCCCGGCCCCTTGCCCGAGGCGACATTATTGGTGAGGCAGGTGCAGTTGTATTTTTCGCGGCAGATGTTAAGGGCATTGACCATGTTGGGCCGGACGGCGCCGCCGAGGAGCGCGATAATATCCGCGCCGGCAACCGAGTGGCCAAGCGCCGCGCATTCCGCTTCAAAAAGCCTGTCGAACTGGTCCAGCGTGATTTCGCTTCGTTCAAACTGCGCCCAGGCGTTCGTGTCAGGGTTGGTCGCATTGATTTTCCGGATGAAGTCTTTCGGCAGTCCCCGCTCGATTTCGAATCGGGCGAACGCTTCGAATGGGCTCGTCGTCAGAACGCCGCCGAAATCCCACAGGATGGCTTTTATCATGTTGAGAATATACCTTTGAGAATACACCATTTGGCGATGCCGAAACTTGGCCCCGCACCGCATTATCATTCTTGCTTTCGTCAGATAGTGACAGCCGTCCGTTATCCTGTCAAACATCAAGACAATTGAATTCGCAAGTAGAAATATTAGCTGTAAAATGAAACGGTAACCAAATCAACATACCCCTGCCGGTCGGAGCATCCCCATGAATAAAGTGATTGCGAGTATCCTGTTTCTTGTCGTCACGACGTCGAGCGTGGCCGCTTTCAAGGCTGAGGACGTTGAAAAGCTGAGCGCGACCCGCAGTTGCGGCGGCTGCGATCTGCGCGGCGCCAAGCTTCAGTACCAGGAGTTGAGAGAGGCACAATTAGCCGCGGCAAACTTCCGCGATTCATTCCTGAAGCACGTCGATTTCAGCAACGCCAACCTTGCCGGCGCCGATTTACGGCGCTCCGACATGGAAAAGGCCATCCTGATATCGGCCAATCTGGAGCAGGCGATCTTGCAGGATGCCGATCTCGAAAAGGCGATGATGGCAAACGCTACCTTGAGCCGTGCCGACCTTCGCAATGCGGATTTCGACAGCGCGGAAATTGAAGGCGGCATGTTCCAGGATGCCGACATCCGCAACGCCAATTTCAAACGTGCCAGGCTCGCGGATGCGAATTTCACCGGCGCGAAAATGTCGGGCGTCAACTTCAAGCGCGCGGTGATGATCGGCGCGACAATGACCCGGGCCGAGCTTACCAATGCGCAGTTCATTCGGGTCGATCTTTCAGGCGCGCGCCTTGATCATGCGGATATCCGCTACGCGAACTTCTACCGCGCCAATCTAACGAATGTGGATTTCTCCGGCTCCCGCCTCGCGGACGCCCTCTTCTGGGGCGCCAATCTTTCAGGGGCAAACCTGAAAGACGCGAGAGGACTGAAGCAGGAGCAGATCGATGCCGCCTGCGGCGATGACAAGACGCGCCTTCCCGGCAAGCTCAAAGTCGCGAAATGCACCTCCTGACCACCGCGAGATGACGTCGCACCGCGGTTGTTGTCGTTGCGGGGTCCGCGCGGATTCCCGGCGCTACTCCGCAGCGCGGGCGGGAATGATTTTTCCGGGGTTCATGATGTTATCGGGGTCCAGCGCCTGCTTCAGCGCCGCCATCACCTCGACAGCCTCGCCATGCTCAAGATGCATATATTTTATCTTGCCAAGGCCGATGCCGTGTTCGCCCGTGCAGGTCCCGTCCATGGACAACGCGCGCTCGACCAGCCGGGCATTGATCCGCTCGGCCTCCGCCATTTCCGCAGGATCTTCTTTTCTGATCACAAAGCAGAGATGGAAGTTGCCGTCGCCGACATGGCCGACAAGCGGGGCAACGAGGAAGCTCTCGTCCAGATCCTTCTTGGTCTCGCGAATGCAGTCGGCGAGCCGGGAGATCGGCACACAGACATCGGTCGCCCAGAGTGATGCGCCCGGGCGAAGTGCGATGGCGGCATAGGCCGCGTCGTGCCGCGCCTGCCAGAGCTTTGTGCGCTCCTCGGCCTGCGTCGTCCATTGGAAGTCGCCGGCGCCGAAGTCGCGGCAAATCGCGCTCACCTGCTCCGCCTGCTCGCGGACCGAGGCATTGCTGCCGTGAAACTCCAGGAACAGCGTCGGCTGAACCGGCAGATCGAGCTTTGAATAGCGGTTGACGGCGTCGACCTGAACATCATCAAGAAGTTCGATGCGCGCGACGGGGATACCGTTCTGGATCGTCTGGATCACCGATTGCACGGCGCCCTCGATATCCGGGAACGACACCGTCGCGGCGGAAATCGCCTCCGGAATGCCGTAAAGACGGAGCGTGATCTCGGTGATGATGCCGAGCGTCCCCTCCGCACCAATGTAGAGTTTTGTCAGGTCATAGCCAGCGGCGCTTTTCTTGGCCCGGTGGCCGGTCGAGATGATGCGCCCATCCGGCAACACGACCTTGAGACTGAGAATATTCTCGCGCATCGTGCCATAGCGCACCGCGTTTGTGCCGGAGGCGCGGGTTGACGCCATGCCGCCAATCGATGCATCGGCGCCCGGATCCACGGGGAAGAAGAGCCCGGTATCGCGCAAATACTCATTGAGCTGCTTTCGCCGCACACCGGGCTGAACCGTGCAGTCGAGATCCTCGGGACTGACGCGCAGGATCGCATTCATGTGGTTGAGGTCGATCGAAATCCCGCCCGCAACCGCGTTGACATGCCCTTCGAGCGACGTGCCTGCGGCGAAAGGGATAACCGGCACCTTATGTGCGGCGCAGATCCTGATGATCGCCGAAACCTCTTCAGTGCTCGTCGCAAAACAGACCGCATCCGGGGCCTCAACCGTGTGCCAGCTTTCATCCTTGCCGTGCTGGTCGCGCACCGCGGCGGCGGTCGAGCAGCGATCCCCGAGCAGTTTCGAAAGCTTGGCTATAACCTGATCTATCTCCGGATGTTTTTCCGCCATCTTGCGTTCCCTTTCTGTCGACCACTCTGGCCAGCGGGTATTATTGCCCGTATCATACAGGCAAACCGCCGCGTAAAGGAAGAAGAAGAATAGGAAGTTCGCTTATGAGTAACTCCGCATTGACGCGCCTGCATGAACAAACGGTCCTGCCGGAATGGATCGACAATAACGATCATATGAATGTCGCCTACTATGTTCTGATATTCGACAATTCGCTTGATATCCTGCTCGACGAGATTGGCCTGACGCGCGCCTATCGGAAGGCGTCCAACTGCACGGTCTATGTCCTCGAAACGCATGTCTGCTACCTGCAGGAGGTAAAGAAAGGCGATCCGCTGAGCATTTTCGTGCGCGTCCTCGACTGTGATGAGAAGCGGATGCATCTTTTCTTTGAAATGCGTCACCGCGATGACGGCTTTCTCGCCGCGACATCGGAGCAGATGGTGATGCATCTCGACAGGGCGGGACCGGCGCCGAAAGCGGCCGCGATGCCCGCCGCGATGCAACAGGCGCTGAATGCGCGAAAAGACCGCTTCAAGGGTGTGTCCTACCCAAGCCAAGCCGGAAAGGTGATCAGCATCCGCCGCAAGCAGGCGTAGGCCCGCGCCGATCAGGCCGCTTTGCTATTGCCGAGTTTGCCGATCAGGTAATCGACATTGTCGCCGTCGAATTCATCCTGGAAATGCGTCAGTACGCGCTCGATCACGCGGTTGCGGTAGCGTTCCCGATCGCCGGGGGTGCCGTCGAAATCAAGCTCCGCCGCAACATCCAGGCCAACCCGCATGATGTCCTGCAGGCCGCCGGGAATATTGGATTTTTCGCAAAGCCGTTTGAGCCCGTTGCCACCCGCATCATTGACCAGAATATGCACGTTGGAGACGGCGATATTGGCATATTTCGCCATCGCCGTTTCGAAGAAGTCCACATCCCCGACACAGAGCGCCCGGAGAATAATGGTCGGCGTCAGCCGGCCGTTGGCGTGAAGCTGATCGATCAGTTCGACGAGTTCCGCATGGCTTGCGCCGTCCTTGATAAAGCCAATCATGGTTTTCTCGCGGCTTTCAAGGATAATGTCCGTCGCCAGTCCGGGCGGCATCTCGTGGTGGGTGACCAGATGTTCACGCAGCTTGTCCGAGACCATGCTGACGAGGCGCTCGGTTACCGTGATCGGCAAGGCGGCCCGGCGGACCATGGGCGCCTTGACTTTATCACTGTCCTTAAACTGGTTAAGCACTTTTACATAGGTGTTTTCAGAAATTTCCGCGCCGTCATTCTGCATCAGCGTTGCGACGACATCTTCCGATCCCGCCTCGGCGAGCCGTTCCGAGACGAGCTCCGAGACCGTGCTGCGACGGGCGATCGCCATCTGGTGCAGGTCGGATTTCTGGCTGATGATCTCAAGCAGATCCTCGTCGCTGAGCGCGGTTGAATAGCTCAGCATCGGCGTTGCGACATCGGCGATATCGCTTGCGAGGGTTTTGACGATGTCACGGGGGAGATCGGGAACGAGTTTCAGCGTCTCCGCGAGTGTCTGACGCACGAGCACTTCGGCATCATTTACCAGCAGGCGGAAGATCGCTTCGGCTTCCCGCCGCTCCGCCTCCGTGAAGGCTGATCCGCTCATCCCGCCGGCGATCTTTTCAACCGTTGCCGCCCGCGCCGCCGCCGAGCGGTCCGTCAGCAGCCGCTCGACATCCGCAGGACTTAAAGAACCGTTCGTAGACACATTGGCTCCCGTCATTGACATATCTCGAACCTTCACTGTCGCGAAATTCTGTTAAGATAGTCTTAATCGGATGCCTGCCGCTCCGCGACAATATGCCCCCTGTTATCACTCTCCCCGCTATGATATCCGGACTCCTGAACATGGCGATGCGCCGTGGAAGATGGAGGTTATTATGAAGAGAATGAATGTAGTGGCAGTCGGGCTTTCTCTTGCCCTGTCCCTGACGGCGCTGCCGGCGCTGGCATCGGGGGACGCCGCGAAAGGTGAGGATATCTTCCAGAAGAAATGCCAGAGCTGCCATACCGCGGAAGAAGGCGCCGGCGCCAAGGTGGGGCCTAACCTGCACGGTATTTTCGGGAATAAGTCGGGCACCGGAGCGGACTATAAATATTCGAAGGCCATGATCGAGGCGGATCTCGTCTGGGACGAGGATACCCTCGACAAATATCTCGAGAAGCCCCGCAGCTTCGTCAAGGGGACGAAGATGAGCTTCGTCGGGCTGAAGAAGGAAAGCGAACGCGAAGACGTTATTTCCTATCTCAAAACTCTCGAATAAGTTCCAAAATTTATTTTTGGTCGGAAAAAGGTCTGGATTTCCAGACCTTTTCATTTTGCCTCCGACCCTGCATCGCGGTTCAGATTATATTGAAAATGTTGTGACAGCGCGCCTATTGTGCTTTCATGAGGTGTTCATAAATTAGCAATATAAGCTTTTGCTGATTCCGTCGCATTTTGTAAAAATTAATACCTTCTTTACATCCACCGCTTATAAGTTGGTGATGAGACATTCAACTTTCGCGGCGGCGCGGGCCGCGGGAACAAAAACCGAAAGAGAACAGTGCATTGACGATAAAAGGTTTAGCTTCCCGGCAGATCAAAAACCGAGATGTCACTGGAAGGGCGACTTCCGGGGCCGAGCGCGGACGCGTCCTCAGACTGAATTACAGCAAGCTCAAACTTCTCATTCTTGAACGCGGGACCGAGATTCTCGACTTCTGTCGCAGCATCGATATCCCCGTCAGCGGCCACGAGACGACCTATGACGAATCCATCGCGAAGGATATTTCGGCCGGTGTTTATAATTGTATCATCGTAGACGGTGCGGATGAAAATGACATCTGCATGCATATACTGACCTCGGTCGCAGGCGAGCCGCCGTTCCTGCCGGTTATCGTCATCGATGGCTCGCTCGGCTACCTGCGCCAGGGCGCATCGGAGTGTGTCGCGCGCTCGGAACTCAGCGCCGACCGGCTTGAAACCGCGCTTTTCAATGCTGACAGGCTATGCAAGCTGAATAATCGCACCACCATCCTCGAGATGGAGCTCTCCGCCTTTATCGAAGAGGATCCGCTGACCGCGCTGCCTGGTCGCAGCAAGTTCCGGATGCGGATCGCAAAGGCCATCGAAAAGGCGCATGCCCTCAAAATCCCGGCCTCGCTGATTATTCTCGACATCAACAATTTCCGCGTCCTCAACGAGATCCGCGGCCATGACTTCGGCGATGAGGTCCTGAAGCGCGTCGCGACGCGGCTGATCGACATTGCGCCGGACAACTCCATCATCGGCCGCCTCGGAGATGACGAGTTCGCCCTCTTCGCCCTCGACCAGAGATTTGTCGATCCGGTCGACAGCTACGCATCGCGGGTGCTGCAGGAGATTCGCCAGCCCTATATCATCGACAGTCAGAAAACCGATGTCAGCATTTCCATGGGGCTCGCCAATCTGAATGATCACGACACGGCCGACAGCCTGTTCCATAAATCCGTTGCCGCCCTTTATGCGGCGAAGCGCAAGAAAGTCTCGACGGTCCTCTATACGCATGAGGATGACTTTATCAGGCGGCGACAGCTCCGCCTTGCGCAGGACCTGCCCGAAGCCATCGCCCAGGATCAGCTGCTGCTCAACTACCAGCCGATCGTCCGCATCTCGGATCAGCGGGTCATCGGCGTCGAGGCGCTGGTCCGCTGGAAGCATCCGAAGCAGGGTCTTCTCTTCCCCGACACCTTTATTCCGCTCGCCGAAGGGTCCGGCTCGATTGAGGCGCTGACCGAATGGGTGCTGGAATGCGCGATCCGGCAGGGCGCATCGTGGCTCGAAAACGGGCTCCGGCTCTCCGTCTCCGTCAATATTTCGGCGCTGATCCTGCACAATCCGACCTTCCCGGACATGGTGGATCGCAAGCTGAAGAAAACCGGCTTCCCGGCGGAATTGCTGAAGCTTGAAATCACCGAAAGCGCGATCATTTCAGATGTCAACCGGGCGCGCGAGGTTGTCTTCAAACTGCATGATCTTGGCGTTTGCCTCTCGATCGACGATTTCGGCACGGGCTACACGTCGCTCGCATATCTGCGCAAGCTGCCCGTCGATGAGATCAAGATTGACAAGAGCTTCGTGCTCAACATGTCCCGCGTCGCCGATGATGAGGTGATTGTTCATACGCTGCTCGATCTTGCCCGCAATCTCGGCTTGTCGGTGGTTGCCGAAGGGGTCGAGGATGCGCAGATCTGGCGCATGCTGGAAGAACTCGGCTGCGATGCCGCGCAAGGATATTTCATGAGCCGGCCGATTGACCTTGATACATTTTCGGACTGGATGAAGACGCAAAGCTGGAAGCTCGAACTCGAATAGCCGATTTTTCACCAACATCCGTTTGACGTCGCCTTCGATATCCCTGAAAATAAATAAAAAGCAGGGAGCAGGAGATGTCAGAATTCGGCCCGGACGTCCTCATCAACGACGCCGCCTTTATCCACCCGAGCGCGCAGATCTATGGCAAGGTGCGCATTGAAAAAGGCGCCTCGCTCTGGCCCTACACGGTTATCCGCTCGGAATCCTCGGAAGTCGTCATCGGCGAATATACCAATATCCAGGATTTCGCGATGATCCATATCGGCAGCAATTCACCGACGATTATCGGCGCGCACTGTTCCATCACGCACCATTGCACGATCCACGGCTGCACCATCGGTGACAACTGCCTGATCGGAATCAACACGACGATCATGGATGATTGCGTGATCGGGAACAACTGCATCATCGCCGGGCATAGCTTCCTCAAGGAAGGAACCGTCATTCCCGACAACTCCATCGTTATGGGAACGCCCGGGAAAGTCGTCCGCACGCAGAACAATTACACCCGCTGCCGGATGAATGCGTTTCTCTACTATCGTAACGCCCTCGCCTATGCCCGCGGGGAGCACCGGGAATGGGCATCCGATGAGTGCATGAAACAGGTGCAGATCGAACTTGAAAAGCTGCAGGCGGAGCAGGACCGGCTGGAGAAAAAAGACGCATTGCCGGACTGAGGCAGATCAGCCAGACGGGACGAAAGACTCCATGAAAGAAATGCACAATCCCTATCTTATGTTTCTTGGCGACGTCGCCGATCAGCTCGCCGCCAAAACGGCGAAGGGGATTGTCGACTGGCGTCCTGACTGGTGCAGCGGCCAGCTTCGGCTCCCCGGCTGCAAAGCCGATCTCGGCATTGCCGACATGGGCATTGCAGAGGCGGTCGAGAACGGGGCGAGGACCATGATCGTCGGCATCGTCAATTCAGGCGGCTTTCTCCCCGACCACTGGATTTCCGTCATCACGGAGGCGCTCGACGCCGGGCTCGATGTCGCGAGCGGATTGCATATCCGCCTTGGCAGCATCCCCGAGATCAAAGCCGCCGCCGAGCGTAACGGCCGCACCCTCTTTGACGTGCGCCATCCGACCCAGACGATCCCGACCGGCAAAGGCACGCCCCGGAGCGGCAAGCGCCTGCTCGCCGTCGGCACCGACTGCTCCATCGGCAAGATGTACACCGCGCTCGCCCTTGAGAAAGAAATGAAGGCGCGCGGCATGAAAGCCGACTTTCGCGCCACCGGACAGACGGGCATCTTCATTGCCGGGTCGGGCATCTCCATCGATGCGGTCGTCGCCGATTTCATCTCCGGCGCCGTGGAAATGCTCTCTCCCGCCAATGATGCGGATCACTGGGACCTGATCGAAGGTCAGGGCTCGCTCTTTCACGCATCCTACGCCGGCGTCAGTCTCGGCCTTCTGCACGGCGCACAGGCCGATGCGCTTATCCTCTGCCACGAGCCGACACGCATCCATATGCGCGGCCTGCCGCATATGCCGATCCCGGGGCTTGAGGAATGTATGGAGCTCAATCTGGCCCTAGCGCGGCTCACCAACAAAAACGCCGCCTTCTACGGTATCGCCATCAACAGCTCCGGCCTGCCGGAGGAGGCGCGCACCGATTATCTTGCCAGCGTTGAGAAAAGGCTGGGCCTGCCGACCGTCGATCCGTTCCGCGACGGCACCGCCCGCATCGTCGACAATCTGCCATGAGCAAGCGCTCGCTTGCTGCGCGCGCGGAAAGCTGGCCCATAAAAGGCAGCTTCCGCATCAGCCGCGGCGCTAAAACCACTGCCGAAGTTATCATTGTGGAGATCACGGAAGGGCAGGTTACGGGGCGGGGCGAATGCGTCCCTTACGCCCGCTACGGCGAGAGCATCCGCTCGGTTCTCGGCCAGATTTCCTCCGTCCGCGCCTTTGTCGCGGATGAGTTGACGCGCGACGGGCTGCTGACCGTCCTGCCGCCCGGCGCCGCGCGAAACGCAATCGACTGCGCGCTTTGGGATCTGGAAGCGAAGCTTACCGGCAACAGCGTCGCCAAGATCGCCGGCATTCGCGCCCCCGGACCGGTCGTCACCGCCTACACGCTGTCGCTGGATACGCCGGAGAGAATGGGCGAGGCGGCGAAGGCAGAACAGCACCGCCCGCTCCTCAAGCTGAAACTCGGCGGCGCGGGCGATCTTGAGCGGGTTGCCGCGGTGCGCGCGAGTGCGCCAAGGGCCCGGCTGATTGTCGATGCCAATGAGGCCTGGGATGCCGATATGATGGTGGACTATTGCCCGCGGATGGCCGATTTTGGCGTCGAGCTTATCGAGCAGCCACTCCCCGCAGGCGATGATGCCATTCTTGGCGATATTGATCGGCCTGTCCCCATCTGCGCCGATGAGAGCGCCCATGATACCGCAACACTCAACGAGGTCGCGGCGCTCTATGACTTTATCAATATCAAGCTCGACAAGACTGGCGGGCTTACTGAGGCCCTGCTGCTCGCCGAGGCGGCGCGCGGCTACGGGCTCGGCGTGATGGTCGGCTGTATGCTCGGCACCAGCCTTGGCATGGCGCCCGCGCTCTATCTCTCGTCTTTCGCGCGCTTCATTGATCTCGATGGGCCTTTGTTGCTTGAGAAAGATCGCGAGAACGGTCTTACCTTCGATGGCAGCATTCTGCATCCGCCGACATCGGCGCTTTGGGGATAGCGAAGAGAGCGCGGCGCGATGCGCCGCCGCTCTCCCCCATTATTTCTTATCAGCGGCCGTTGAATTCCGGCGCGCGCTTCTCGACGAACGCCGTCGCCGCGCCCTTGTGATCCTCGGTCTCAAACGCGCGGATCATCTGGTTTGCTTCCCAGTCGAGCACGTCGGTGAGGGTGCCGTGGGAGGCCGTTGCAATGTTCTTCTTCATATAGCCGATGGCAACGGTTGGCAGGGAGGCGAGACGTTTGGCAAGCGCCGCTGCCGCCGCCGGGAGTTCCGCCGCCGGAACCGACTTGTTGACGAGGCCGATTGCCTCCGCGTCCTTGCCCATCAGCACATCCGCGAAGAAATAAAGCTCCTTCGTCTTTGCTTCGCCAAGCATCTTGGTTACGAAATAGGAGCCGCCGAAGTCGCCCGACAGGCCGACCTTCGAGAAGGCCGTCGTGATTTTCGCCTCATCCGCCGCGATCCGCATATCGCAGGCCATGGCGAGCGAAAAGCCCGCCCCGGCCGCCGGCCCCGGAATGACCGCGAGGGTCGGTTTCGGCATCTCATAAAGCGTCGTGCACATGCGCATCCGGTTGCGCAGCTCCTGGATACGGTTGTTCAGATCGACCTTCTCCCCGGCCTTGGCGGCAAAGCTCTTGACGTCGCCGCCCGCCGAGAAGGCGTCGCCTGCTCCCGTCAGGACAACCGCCCGGACGGATTTATCCACAGCGAGCCGCTCGAACGTCGCCGTCATCTTCGCCATCATATCAGGCGTGAAGGCGTTGCGCGCCTCGGGCCGGTTCATGGTGACGGTTGCAATGCCGTCTTCGATTGTTTCCAGAAGGACATCTGACATGTTTTTTTCCTTAGTTTTTGGTTAGCAATGAAAGCTGCGTTCGGCAGGATGCGGCTTGCGGCAGGCACCGACAGCGTTGTGACTAATTCCCTGAATTCTTTTTCCGGCATCGTGACACCCTTTAAAATAATTGGCAACCACCCACATTACAGAAAACGGCCGCACGCGCGGGCGTCTGCACCCTCTCACCGCCCGCGCAATGGCGGCGAGAAAAATTGTGCGACTGCGAAAGGATCGCTTGCCAATCACGCGACGACCTGTATACTGCGGCGCTCTTTTTCTCAGGCGAAGAAAAATTTATGGAAATTCGGAACGTCGCGATTATTGCCCATGTCGACCATGGGAAAACGACCCTTGTGGATGGTCTCTTGAAGCAGAGCGGCACCTTCCGCGACAACCAGAAAGTCGCCGAACGGGCCATGGACAGCAACGACCTCGAAAGAGAACGCGGCATTACGATCCTTGCAAAATGCACCTCCGTTGAATGGGGTGGCTATCGCCTGAATATCGTCGACACGCCGGGTCACGCCGACTTTGGCGG
This sequence comes from Sneathiella sp., assembly GCF_036844445.1. Classification (GTDB taxonomy): domain Bacteria; phylum Pseudomonadota; class Alphaproteobacteria; order Sneathiellales; family Sneathiellaceae; genus Sneathiella. Next base: position 89,048 of record NZ_DAIUFV010000005.1, read on the forward strand.
CGAGGTGGAACGCATCCTCAATATGGTGGACGGCGTCGTCGTCCTGGTCGATGCGGCCGAAGGCCCGATGCCGCAGACCAAGTTCGTGACGCAAAAGGCGCTCAGCATTGGCCTGCGCCCGATTGTCGTGATTAACAAGGCCGACCGTCCCGACGCCCGCGCCGATGAGGTGCTGGACGAGTGTTTCGATCTGCTCGTGGCGCTCGATGCAACCGAAGAGCAGCTCGATTTCCCGGTCCTCTATGCCTCCGCCAAGGAAGGCTGGGCCGTGACCGACCTTTCCGAGCCGCGTGAGAACCTGCACCCGCTGTTTGATCTGATCGTCCGCCATGTCAAGGCGCCGGACGTGGATGTAAACGCGCCGTTTCGCATGCTTGTCACGACGATTGAAAGCAACCCCTATCTCGGACGGCTGCTTACCGGACGGGTGGAAAGCGGTGTGCTGCGCACAAACGATCCGGTAAAGGGCCTCAGCCGCAAGGGCGGCAAGATTGAAGACGCGCGGATCAGCAAGATCATGGCCTTCCGCGGGCTGGAACGCGAGACCATTTCGGAAGCGCGCGCCGGTGATATCGTTTCCGTCGCGGGCCTCATGAAGACGACGGTCGCCGACACGCTCGGCACGCCAGACGAGACCGAGCCACTCGATGCGCAGCCGATCGATCCACCGACCATCTCGATGACATTCGCCATCAACTCCTCCCCGCTCGCGGGGCGCGACGGCGACAAGGTGCAAAGCCGCGTCATTCGCGCGCGCCTTCTGAAGGAAACGGAAGGCAACGTCTCGATCCGCGTTGAGGATAGCCCCGAAGCCGATTCCTATATCGTCTCCGGCCGCGGCGAGTTGCAGCTTGGCGTTCTCATCGAAACCATGCGCCGCGAAGGCTTCGAGCTTTCGATCAGCCGCCCCCGCGTTCTCTATCGGACCGGCGAGAACGGGGAACGGCTGGAGCCGCTCGAAGAAGTCGTTATTGACGTCGATGACGAATTTTCCGGGATTGTCGTCGAGAAGCTTGCGCTTCGCAAAGGCACGATGACCGATATGCGGCCCTCGGGCGGCGGCAAGACGCGCCTCACCTTCCTCTGCCCGACGCGCGGCCTCATCGGCTATCACGGCGAATTTATGACCGACACGCGCGGCACCGGCATTATGAACCGGCTGTTTCATTCCTATGTGCCGCATAAGGGCGAGATTCCGGGACGGCGGAACGGCGTTCTCATTTCCAATTCGGCCGGCAAGTCTGTTGCCTTCGCGCTCTGGAACCTCGAAGCACGTGGCTTCTTCTTCATCGGCAGCGGCGTTGACGTCTATGAAGGCATGATCATCGGGGAGCATAACCGGCCCAACGATCTTGAAGTCAACGCGCTGAAGGCCAAGCAGCTCACCAATATTCGCGCCGCCGGCACCGACGAAGCGGTGCGGCTGACGACGCCGCGCAAGCTCTCGCTCGAGCAGGCGATCGCCTATATCGATGATGACGAGCTGGTGGAAGTGACGCCGCAGAATATTCGCCTTCGCAAACGCCATCTCGACCCGAACGAGCGCAAGAAAGCCTCGCGCGACAAGATCGCAAGCTAAGCAAAAGGGGGCCCAAGGCCCCCTTTTTTAATAGACATGGAATGTGCGCGACAATGGCGCCTGCGCTATTCCAGCCCTTCCAGCGCCTCCTGCAGCAGCAGGTAGACCTTGCCCACATCGGCGGTGATAAAGGCATCCGACAGAAGCTCGGAATGATCGACATTGCCGGCTTCCGTCATAATTTCGCGGAACTCGGCGACATACTGATCGGCAAAGCGGCGGAAATCCCCGCTGTCGCGATAGCGGGCGCGAATTTTCTCCGCATCGCGCGCCTTCAGGAGCTTGCGGGTGAAAATCCCCTTCTCGCCCTTGCGATAGCGGCGCCACAGATCCTCGGACAGGCTGCTGTCAAGGATGCGGTTGAGATCGATCGTCAGGGAGTTCAGATTCTCCATGATGAACGCCGTCGACTTCATGAATTGCTCGTTGCGGGTGCGGCTTTTCTTCTCGGCCAGCCGGTCCGCCTCGAGTTTCGCTTTCGCCGCCGCCGTCGTCAGGCTCATCATTTGTTTTTCGATCCGCTGGCCGGATGTGCTGGCCTCTTCCGCCGCCGTCTCGGCCGCTTTCCTGAAGGCCTCGCTTTCGCTCTTCAAAAGACCGGCAGACTGGTTGAGCTTCTCCTCCACCTGACGGATAGAGAGAGTGAGCCGCTGCTGCTGCGTTTCAAACTGCTCGCCGAGGAGACGCGCGCTCTCATTGGCCTTGGCGGTGAAGCGGATGAGGTCCTCGGCCTGCCCGTGGAACAGCGCCGCGGCGTTGGAGCCTGCGGATTTCACCTGCTGGCTCGCATCCGAGATTTTCGCGGTCACGCGGTCGAGATCCTCATGGATATGGCGACGCGCTTCGTCGATTTCCGTCTTGTGCTTGGCCAGCGCGCGATCGGCGTACTGAATGCCCTTGATCATCAGTTCGCTCGCCTTGGCAAGTTCGATGGAGCGGCGGTGGAACCGCTCGGTCGCCTCGGAGGCCTGCTCGACGGAGCTGTCGAGCATATAAGAGCGCTCGGAGAGCGTTTTCTCCACGGTTTCCACCTGCTCGGTAAGCTGCCTTGCGATATCGGCGAGCGCCTGCGTCTCCTGCTGGAGGATCTCCTCCATCGCCTCGGCATGGTTCTTGGCGCGGACGGAAATATCGGCAAGCTCTTCCATATGCACCTTGGCAGAGCCGCTCGCCTCGCTGATATGCGAGAGCGAGGTGCGGGTGACGTCGGCAAGACGGCTGCCCTGACCTTCTGCGCGCGCCGCCGCCTTGTGGAGTTCCTCTATATGCGTCGTTGCCTGATCGCCCATGGCGCGAAGCTCGGCGGACGCGCGTTCGGCAGTCTTGGCAAGCTCGGCCGTTTGTGAATAGGCCGCTTCGCCGGACTGGCGCGCCTGCAAGGTCGCCCGCTCGGCCGTTGCCATAAAGTCCTGATGATAGCGGATCGTCTCCTCGATCGCGGCGGCAAGCTTGCTCTTGGAGTAGTCTGCGCTCGCGCTGATCTCCTTCTGCTGCTTGACCAGCGATTCACTGGCGGAGACAAGCGTGCGCGACACCTTGTCGGCGCTGACTTCCATATCGGTGCCTTCTTTGCGCAGCTCCTCCCCGGCTTCGCGCATCCGGCTCGCCATCGCGTCGGAGATTTCCTTCAGCCCCTCGACCTGCCGTTGCAGGCCGCCGCCAATCTCCAAGATGCGGTTGTTTGTCTCAACGCTCGTCCGGTTGAGCAGGTCGAGATCTTTCTCCAGCCGTCCGCTGATCTCGCGCGACATATCGAGGATCTGCTGCGATGCCTGTTCAAAAACGGCGATCTGGTTGCGAAGCTGTTCCTGGATAAGGGTCGTCCGCGCGCCCGTCGTCTCGGACGCATCATTGAGAAGGGCGGCGTGACCGGCCAGCTTTTCGCCAAGCTGATCGGCATTGCGCAGGGATTTCTGTCCCGCTTCATCGAGCAGCGCCTGCCCCTCGCGGAGCTTCTGATCAACTGCGTTCAGGCTCTCGCTCGCCGCCGTTAAAATCGTATCAAGTGACAGGGTCTCGTCCTTCAGCTTGCGGCTTGAGAGCAGCATCTGCTCCGTCATTTCGCTTGCCCGGAGGGACAGTTGCTGCGTGCTCTGCTGCACCTGCTCGGCCGAGGTACGCGCGCCCGTCTCCGCCTCGCGCGCCATCTGGAGCAGACCGCCTTCGCGGCTTGCAAGCTGGTCGAGCGCCCGCTCGACTTCCGCCATACTGTTGGCGAGCGTATTGCGAAGCGCCGTGAGACGCGTTACGCCCTCATCGCTCGCGATGCTGAGATCGGTCGTGCTTTGCAGCAGGATATCAGCGGTTTTTGCAAGCTCGGCCGACGAGGATCGCGAAATTTCCTCAATTTCCTGCCCGCGCTCCCCAAGCTTCGCCGCGCCCTCATCGAGCTTCGCGCGAAGCCGCTCGGCCGCGCCTTCCAGTTGGATAATCTCGGCGCCCAGCGCCTCTTTAGCGTCGGTGGTATTGGCAAGGGTCCGGGAGGCATGCGTGAATATCTTCTCGCTGATCTCGGCCAGCAGGCGCGCAATATCCTGCGACTTCGTATCGGCAGCGGCGATCGCCCTCTCCAGTGTCCCGATCTGCGCCGTCAGCGCCGCCTGCACCGCGATGCTCCGGCTCTCCGCGTCCCCAGCCGCCGTCTCAAGGCGGCTCGACTGCACTTTGATGGCGTCGTTCAGCCGCAGCCCCTGTTCATCGATCCGCTCGATCAGGTCGCGGACATGCGCTTCACGCGCCTCCAGCTCCGTCTTGAGACGGTCGGATGTCTGCAGCAGGTTGTCGGCGGCGACCCCGGCGGAGGTGCCCTGTTTCTCCAGCGCGCCGGTCACTGTCTCGATCCGGGTTGCGGCCGCGTCCGTCGATGTCTGAAGCGCTTTTGAATGCCTCTCCAGCGCTTCGGTAAGACGGGCGACCCGGGCTTCCGCTTCCGCACTCGGATAGCCGAGGCTGGCGAGGAGCTGGTCGAGCGCGTTGCCCTTGAGGCGCGCTTCCATCCCGCGGTTGAAATACCCCAGCAGCAGCCATAAAAATGCAAGCGGCGCGAAAGCGCCGAGCAGCAGAATACCAAGGTCGAACGGTGCGAGGGTGAGGATCTCGGGCCAACCGATTCTTGTCCAGATGTAAGCGCCTGCGGCGACAAGCCAAGCGATAGTCAGCACAACACCCGCGCCAAAGAGTTTGGCAGCTCCGGACAAGCCTTTGTTTTCTGTCATTTTTTGCGGCACGCTAATATTCTTCGCCGGCAGCACATTCTCGCCGCCGCGAACATCGATATTCTGATGTTTTTGTAACATCACCCCTCTCCTACCAAACTCACAGAGAAAGGTTCCGCAAAACCTTTCCGGCGTCAAGTTTTCTCATCCGCCGGAAAGGCCGGTAAGATCACGAAAATGCGTGCAACAACACTTACTTGATGACGCCCTGTTTGGTCAGATCGTCAATCGTTTCCGCGGCAATTCCCCAGTCGAGCATGGCTTCACGCGTATGCTCACCCGGCAGGCACGGCGGGCGCTGGATCGTTGCCTCGGTGCGGCTGAAGCGCGGCGCCGGTGCCGGCTGGACGACCCCTTCATATTCGACGAAGGTCTTGCGATGCACGTTGTGCGGGTGCTTCGTCGCTTCCATGATCGAGAGGACGGGCGCGTAGCAGACGTCGGTGCCGAGCATGATCTCGTCCCACTCGTCACGGGTCTTGCTCTTGAACACCTCGGTCAGGCGGGCCTTGATGATCGGCCAGCTCTTGGGGTCAAGCTGCGGCGGCAGATCTTCCTTGTCAAGGCCGGTGCGCTCCAGCAGTTCCTTGTAGAATTTCGCTTCGATGGAACCGAGCGAAATATGTTTCCCGTCGCGGGTCTCATAGACATCGTAATAATGTGTGGCGCCATCGAGCAGGTTGACGCCACGCTCATCCTTCCAGTGACCGGCGGCCATCATGCCGTAGAACATGGTCATCAGCGACGCCGCGCCGTCAACCATTGCGGCATCGACCACCTGCCCTTTGCCGGACTTCTGCGCTTCAAGCATGCCCGCAACGAGGCCAAGCGCGAGATAGAGCGCGCCGCCGCCGAAGTCGCCGACGAGGTTAAGCGGCGGAACCGGCGCCTCCCCCTTGCGGCCAATGGCATGCAGCGCACCCGAGAGCGCGATATAGTTGATGTCGTGACCGGCAGCGTTGGCCATCGGGCCTTCCTGACCCCAGCCGGTCATGCGGCCGTAAACCAGCTTCGGATTGCGCTTCAGCGCGTCATCGGGGCCAAGGCCGAGCCGCTCCATCACGCCGGGGCGAAACCCTTCGATCAGCGCATCCGCCTGCTCGATCAACTTGAGAACGACTTCCCGTCCCGCATCCGTCTTCGTATCGACGGAGATCGAGCGCCGGCCGCGCATCAGAAGGCTATTGCGAGAGGTCGGCATGCTGCCGAGCCCCGGATCTGCCAGCCGGTCGATACGAACGATATCCGCGCCGAGGTCCGCGAGGAGCATGGCGCACATCGGTCCCGGCCCGATACCACCCATTTCAACGATTTTATATCCCGCTAATGGTCCCATTCTTATCCCTTTTCTTAAATTTTAAGACCCGTATTCGTGGCCAATCTAAACTGAAGCCGTTTCGACTGTCATCCTTAATCTATCGAGGCGATCTGTAAAGTGCGGAGGCGCAGGCAGATTAAAATAGCGACGAGGCAGCTTAGCGCCATAAAGAAATAGGCGCTCCCGCCAAAGGCGCTGTAGAGATATCCCGAGAGCAGCATCTCGCCGCCCATGATGAGACCAAGGGAAACGGCCGTGTAAAGACCCTGGGCGCGCGCCGAAAGCTCGACCGGGATTGCCGTGCCGATCATGCGCATGGCGCCAAGATGCGCGGCGGCAAATGTCACGCCATGCAGCATCTGAACGCCAAGCAGGACGGGAACGCCGGGCGTCAACCCCATGATGACCCACCGGATCGCCCCCGCAACCCCACCAAGCAGCATCAGTTGAACCGGGCTGAACGACGCAAAGAGGCGCTTTGAGAAAGCGAAGAGCAGCACTTCGACCACGACGCCCTCGGCCCACAGGAAGCCGATCATTCCGTCACTCAATCCCTGCTGCTGCCAGTGCAGGGTGCCGGCGCTGTAGAGAACGGAATGGCTGCCCTGGATCAGGCCGCAAGCGATCAGGAATATCATGAACGGGCGATTTTCGAGCAGCAGGCGAAAGCCCTTCGCGCCTTCATGACGCCGCGCAACGCTGATTTCCGGCAGCATCACACAGCAGAGGAAGAGCAGCAGATACGCCACCGCAAGCAGCACCGGGATGAAATCGGGAGACCGGTCCGTCATCACCAGCCCGCCGGCGTAGGCGCCCGCAATAAATGAAATCGAGCCCCAGAGACGGATGCGCGCATAGTCGATATTTCGTGTCCGGGCGAGCGTCAGCACGAGATTGTCGCCAAGCGCGGTGAAGGAGGTGATAAACACCCCGATCGTGAGCGCGAGAAAGAAAATCTGCCAGAAGCCGTCGACGAAGAAATAAAGCTGGAACAGGCCGAGACAGAGGGCGGACATGAGGACAAGCGGGGCGCGCCGGCGACCGAAATAATCGGCGATGGCTGTCATAACAGGGGTTATAAGAATTTTCGCCCAGATCGGGGCCGACAGCACGATGCCTATTTCCCCGGCGTCGAGCCCCATATGCGACAGCCAGACAGGCCAGAAGGGCAGCTGAAAGCCGACGATCAGGAAAAGCGCGATATAGAAAGGCACAAGCCTGAGCGCCAGTATGAAATCAGCCGAGAACAAAGGGGACACGCTCAACGCCTTTCGTCTGCGAGAAGGCCTATCTCTAGATGCGCCTTCGCCGTCTGTAAAGCGCCCGGCGCGACGCGGATAATCAATTGCGTAACATCGCATTCTCTGGCTAAATGACGACGAGCAAAGCGCAAGGGGAGCGCAACCTTAGGGAAGAGGTCGAAACATGGGCAAAATAATCGGCGGCGTCATTGTCGCGCTAATTGTCATCATTGCTGTCGCGGCCGGCGTCTTTTACTTCAATCTCGACAGGGTGATCGTCGCGGGCGTCAAGGAATACGGCTCCAAGGTGACAAAAACCGACGTCGTGCTTGAAAATGTCGACCTTGATATCTTCGGTGGCAAGGTCGCGCTCACGGGATTCAGCGTCGGCAATCCGGCCGGCTTTTCGCAGGATCCCGCGATCCGCTTCGACAGTGTGTCGGTCGATGTGAATATCAGGGAGACGAGTGACAAGGTCATCCATATCCGCGAGATCCGCATCGATAATCCGGCGGTCCTCTATGAGGTCAACCGAACAACCAACAACCTGACGGCGCTGCAGCAGAATGTCGACGCCTTTATGAAGGAACACGGCCTCGCCGGCGGGGAGCAGAAGGCGGAAAGCTCCTCTGAAGGGCCGAAACTCATCATCGACAATCTTTTCGTTACCGGCGCAATGGTTTCCGTGCGCGCCCCGATGCTCGCCGGGCAAAAAATCGAAAGCGGCGTACCCGCGATCCATCTTGCGAACATCGGCAAGGATGACGGCGGCGCGAGCCCCGGCGAGGTGGCCGCGCTGCTCATCGACCAGCTCACCGGCCAGACGATGAATGTGCTCGAAACGCTCGGTATCGGCAAAAACCTCGATTCGCTTCTCACCAATGCCGGCGACCTCGTCAATAAATCAGGCATCGGCGCGGCCGCGGGCAAAGCCGGCGATGCGGCAAAAGACATCACGAAGGGCGCGGGCGATGCACTCGGCGGCGCCGGGGGCGCGGTGAAGAAACTGTTCGGCAACTGAGCGCACAAGTAATCACACGATCAGAATAGACAGATGGACACCGTAAACGACAATATTGAGACCGTCTCCTACTGGGTCGAGCTTGCGACCGAGTTCGCCGTCAAATACGGCTTTCAGATTCTCGGCGCGATCGTCTTCTTGCTGTTCGGCCTCGTTGTCGTCAACTGGCTCGGCAATCGGCTGATCGCGCTGATGCTGCGGCGGAATATTGATATTACGCTCTCGCAGTTTATCGGGAGCGCTCTCAAGCTCGCGCTTGTCGTCCTTTTGATCATTATCACGCTCGGCAATTTCGGGGTCAGCATCGCGCCGCTGATTGCGCTTGCCGGCGCCGTCACCTTCGGTGCGACGCTCGCCCTGCAGGGACCGATCTCCAACTTCGGCGCGGGCGTCGCCATCATCCTCACCCGCCCGTTCGTTGTCGGCAACGTCATCACGGTCCGCGGGGTGAGCGGCGTCGTCAATAAAATCTCGCTCGGCATGACGTTTCTCACCGGCGAGGATGGCGAACAGATCGCCGTTCCGAACAAGGAAATTGTCGGTCAGGTTATCGTCAACTCAATGGAAATGCGCATCGTCGAGAGTCACTTCTGCATTCCCGCCGATGAAGACCCGGCGCGCGTCGTCACCCTCGTACAGGACGCGGTTGCTAAAATCGTTACCGATAAAACACCGCAGCCGCCACAGGTCGGCATTCAGGATTTTACCTATGGCGGCGTCGTGATCGGCGTGCGCGCCTGGGTTCCGGGTCTCAAATATTTCGAAGATCGCTATAACATCAACGCCGCGATTTACAGGACGCTGAAAGAGAATAAAATCGAGTTGATGAAGGTGGCGACCGGAAGCCTTGCCCTGCCGCAATTGAACGAAGGGAACGGATCGGCCGTACCGCCCCCGACCCTCTGAGAGACGGCGCCCGGGGTCCCCTCGCGCAGTGGGGGATGCCATAAGGCGGCAATCAAGGGCCACCAGATCGCGACACTGAAAAGCGAGGAGACTATTAATGAAATATCTTGTGATGATCGGGCTTTCGCTTTTCCTGGCGGGCTGCGGATCAAGCTTCTCGATCAACAATCCGAATCCATACAGCACCTATAACTACGACATGTCGAGTTGTTGCGAGCAGGGCAATATGCCGCGCTATTAATTGAAAAACAAAAAGAGGGGGAGACGATGCAGGAAGTCAGGCTGACACATGCGTTCGACATGCGGCTTACAGTGGAAATGCCGCCGCTAAATCTTGGCGAAACAGCGATGGGCGGGCGCGTGATCGCGACGGTGACGGGCGGCGAGATTACCGGCCCGCTGCTGCAGGGGAAAGTGCGCGGCGGCGGCGACTGGCTGCTCACGCGTCCGGACGGCGTCACGCAGCTTGACGTGCGGCTCACTATTGAAGCGGCGGACGGCGCCCTCATTTACGTTCGCTATGAAGGCTTCCGCCACGGCCCGGCCGATGTAATGGCGCGGCTTATGGCGGGCGAAGCGGTGGATCCGTCGCTTTATTATTTCCGCGCCCAGCCGCGCCTTGAAACATCCGCGCCGGCGCATCTTTGGGTGAACCGCCACCTCTTCATCGCAACGGGTGTGCGCGAGCCGGAGGGGCCGGTCTACAGCGTTTACAAGGTGGAATAGCAACAGGGCCGACGGCGGGCGGCTATTTAGTTAGCTATTCGCAGGAACCATCCCACGGAATAGTGACAAAGGTCGTCTTGCCGTTGGCACCCGGAAAATCCCTGAACAGCGCATCGAGAATCTCATCGAACACGCCCGCCACCGTCGGGCAGTGACCGGTCGACTGCGCCCGCCCTTCATAAATCCGCGGCGGCGCATCCACCCCGGCATACTTCCCCTCGATTATCTCAAGGGCGATGAAGCGGTTATATTCCACCCACGTGCGGGTATCGTAGCGGCGGTTGAAGGTGCCGCCATAATAGAAAGGGCTGCCGTAATAACCGAGACCGAAGGTCGGCGAGGAAGTTGTCGCCGAATAGGTTTCGGTCCCGTCGACGCCATAGGAGACCTCGGCGATGTAATCGGGGTTGGCGATGTCTTCAACGACGGTAAAGCCGACATGGCGCAGCTTCTCGGCAATTTTGGGGCGGTAATTCAGGAATTCGAGGCTTGTTTCCCTGGTTGGCGGGCTTGGGCGAATGACAATTGTCTTGCCGCCCGCCGCCTGCAGCTCCGGCGTATGAAAGGCGGTTACATTGGCATCGATGCTCGGCGCGGCGCATCCCGCCATCACAAGAAGGGTAACCAGCAAGACGAATATTCTCATCTCAATGTCTCCTCAACCGAGGGCGCGTCCGTTTAATATGGCCGCAAAAATGCGCCTCTTCAACCATTGGGCGAGGCGTAAAATACGCCACGCGGAATTTTAGCGCATTAACCATACAGCCGATAGTTTTTTACTTGAGCTCATAAATTTGCTATCATTCGCATCAGAATTTTGGTCGCTGCAACAGCTGTAGCGACAACGACCAGACAACGCACCCGTTCCATCCGCCGCAAAAAAGGCGGAGCCGGACGAGGTCGTAGCCTGGTTGACCGGCATATATATTCCGCTCAGAAAATATCAGTTTCTGGGCAGCATTAAGGCAGTCTCGAAATGAAAGTGGACCTTGTAGGCAAGCCGGCGTTTCTCTCTGATGTCAGATACGGAGACCTGTTCTATACCCAGTTCGAACGGGCTATCTTCCCCTGCATCAAAGCATTCCTCGTTATGAATGATGCGGAGATTCTTGATTATGCCGTGACATTCATGCCTTCCGATCGCGACCGCACATATCTGCCCCGGCTGCTCGAGGAAAAGGGCCTGCAGAACAAGACCGTCTATTGCGTCGCCGACACCTCCTTCAGGCCGCTGATCTCGGAAGCAACCATGCTAATGGACATCGGCTACTGGCCGAAGCCCGGCGACGTTATCGAGAGCCCGGAGGCAACCTATCTGACGATCAAGTCCGGCCGGATGCCGCACAAGCTCATCTATCTGAACGTCGCAACGGGAGAACTTGTCACTACCCCGCCGCGGGCGCCTTTCACCTTCGTCACGGACTGGAAAATCACCCTCGACCAGCCGCAGGGAGAGCAGACGCTGATCCAGTTTCCGCTCGGCAGCCCCGTGCTGCTCCGCAACGCCGTGGTCCAGTAGCAGGCATCACGGCCATTCGCCTGCCTGTCGGGGCAATTGTTACGCAGGTCGTCACAGAAGGTTGTCGTCGCTCGAAGTCCCGCACCATCTATCCCGAGGTTCTGAAATGCCAGATTCAAAATCGCCGCAATCTCGTGGTCTTTTTCATCCGCCATTGACCGCAGAGGAACTGGCGCGCGTGCCCTATGAAGTACTGGCAACACATTTGTCCCAACTTGTGCTTCAATATGCTCGGCCGCAAGATCCGCAAAATCAGACGCCCGAGCCGGATTCTCCGCCACGCATACTCCCTCTCCAGCCGCTCGATACCTCATTTCCTCCGCGAGATACCCAGAAGAAAACTCCGTAAATAGGGTCTGCCGTCCCGGATCTCTTGCAGCCACGGCGCGAAGGTTCCCAGCAAAGCTGAGCTGGATTATTGATATGTCAAAGGTTTGGGAATGGTGGGCGTAACAAGATTCGAACTTGTGACCTCTGCGATGTCAACACAGCGCTCTAACCAACTGAGCTATACGCCCTTGTCCGCAGGAAGTGCGGCAGGATTTGGCGACTTATAATGTGCCGCGGTGGTCATTGCAAGCCTAATTGTGACCCTGCAAACAGAAAGAAGGGCACGCGCTCATCACGACAGAGCCCTGTCTTCGAGCGCATTGCGGACGGCCTCCACGAGCGAATTGAGATGAAACGGCTTCGAGAGCACCTTGCTGACGCCATCCACCGTATTCAGCGCCTCCATCGCGACAGCCGAGAAGCCCGTAATGAAAATAACCGGCAGGTCCGGCGCCTTTTCGCGTGCATGGCGGGCAAGCTCGATGCCATTCATTCCCGGCATCACGAGATCCGAAATCAGGATATCGAACTCGGCGGCGTGAAGCGCGGGCAACGCTTCGTCGCCATCGCTGAAGGCCAGCACCTCATGGCCGGCATTTTCCAGGCTGCGGGCCAGAAACGGCCGCAGATTGTCGTCGTCTTCAGCAAGTAAAATACGGGCCATTGCGAAATCCGCACAATTCTCATTAAATAGGCTCGCGAGTTAGACTATACTATCGGACGTGGCTGACAATAAGCTACGGGATATTTTTCTCGCGCGCCGAGAGGAGAACATCTTGGATATGACGGCCCTTGCATCCCCGCTTACCATTCAGTGGCCCGACGACTGGCGCATTCCGTTTGTCTTTTCGTCGCCCCACAGCGGCCGTGACTATCCGGATGATTTCATCAGAAGTTCCATGCTCAGCTTCGCAAAACTCCGCCAGTCCGAGGATTTTCTGGTCGATGAGCTGTTCTCAAGCGCGCCGCTATATGGCGCACCGCTGCTGCGCGCAGAGTTCCCCCGCGCCTATTGTGACGCAAACCGGGAAGCCTTTGAGCTCGACCCGCATATGTACACAACACCGCTGCCCGATTATGCCCTGACGGAGAGTCCGCGGCTTGCCAGCGGCATCGGGACGATCCCCCGCGTTGTCGGCGCAGGGCAGGAAATCTACGCGGGGAAACTCGATTTCAGCGAAGCGCAACAACGCATCAATCAATGCTATTTCCCCTATCACCATGCGCTTCGCCAACTGCTGGATGAGGGGCGCCGGAAATTCGGCTTCGTCTATCTGATCGACTGCCACTCGATGCCCTCAACGGCCTGCACGGAGACCGGCGGCAGATCGCGGTTTCGGAAAAGCCGCCCCGATATCATTCTTGGTAACCGCTATGGCACGTCCTGCGGCGCCCAGCTTTTCAATAGCGTGCTCAGCCGTTTTGAAAGTTTCGGCTACCATGTCGGAATAAACACGCCCTATGCCGGTGGCTTCATCACGTCACACTACGGCCGGCCGGACCGCCATGTGCAGGCACTTCAGATCGAAATCAACCGCGGCCTCTACATGAACCAGAACAGCCTGACCCCGACCGCCGGCTTCACCCGGCTTAAACAAAATCTCGACCAGTTTATCTCGGAACTGAGCGCGGACTACCGTTCCCTCCTGACAGCGTAACCATATGACGACAGATACCCCGCTTCTTATCCGGCCATCGACCTCGCAGGACATGGCTTTCATTACGGCAATATACGCGGAAAACGTGCTGAACGGTCTCGGGACGTTCGAGATCGAGCCGCCGGATGAAGTGGAAATGACGGCCCGGCGCAACGCTATCCTGCAGCACGGCCTGCCCTATCTCGTTGCGGACCGGGGCGGCGATGTTGTGGGCTTCGCCTACGCCAATCTCTACCGCCCCCGCGCCGCCTATCGCCATACCGTGGAGGATTCGGTCTATATACGCGATGGCCAGCGCGGAACAGGGATCGGCAAGGCGCTTCTCTCGGAAGTGATCAATCTCTCCCGCGCGGCCGGCAGGCAGCAGATGGTGGCCGTGATCGGCGATAGCGGCAACCGCGGCTCGATCAATCTGCACAAGTCCCTCGGCTTTCGACTTGTCGGCATTCTCGAAGCGGTCGGCTACAAGCATGATCGCTGGGTAGATACCGTCATCATGCAAAAAAGCCTGAAAGTCAGCGACTGATCCGAAAACTGGCGCAGTTATTGCTTCTCCTTAAATCAGGAGGACAAAATGCGTATCTTGATCGGACTGGCAACCTTAACCCTTTGTATCCTTGGCATCGCGCCGCTCGCTGTCGGCAGCGTCATCGCGAAGGCCCCGGAATTTGCCGATACCTGCGCCGAAGCGGTGAGCGCGGCGGAGCGGCAATACCGTCTTCCAAAGCGGCTTCTGACTGCCGTCTCGCTTACCGAGAGCGGACATTGGCACAAGGAGAGGCAGGAAATGATTGCCTGGCCGTGGACGGTTTATGCCGAGGGGCGCGGGCGGTATCTGCCGAGCAAGGCCGCCGCGATCGAAGAAGTGACAGCTTTGCGTGCGAAGGGCGTTCGCAACATCGACGTCGGCTGCATGCAGATCAACCTCCACTATCATCCCGATGCGTTCGAGGATCTCGAAACGGCATTTGATCCGGAGAGCAACACCCGCTATGCGGCCGAACTGCTCAGCAGCCTGCAGGCCGAAAGCCGCTCATGGAACGTCGCGATCGCGCATTACCACTCCCGGACCAAGAAATATAACGTCCCCTACCGGCAGAAAGTGCTATCGATCTGGGAGAAGGAGCGCCGCAAGGACGCGAGCGCGCGGATGGCCAACGCCCGCAAGGCGCACCAGCTGAAACGCGAGGAACTTGCCGAGCGCATCCGCGAGGCGAGCGAGCGGAGATTCAGCAAGGAAAACCAGGCGCGCCTCAATCGCAGCGGAAACGGAAGCGGACAGTCATCCTGACTTCGCGGCCGATGCCTCCCACTGGCGCAGGCTCTCCTTCCGCTCCAGCCCCCAGCGGTAGCCGTGCAGCTTGCCATCGGTGCCGATAACCCGGTGGCATGGCACCAGCAATGAGACAGGGTTGGTCGCGCAGGCCCGCCCGACCGCCCGCGCGGCGTTGGGCGCGCCAATCTCCGCAGCGAGATCGCGGTAGGTTTTCGTCTCTCCGGGCGCGATATCAAGTAGCGCCTGCCAGACACGGCGCTGGAACGCGGTGCCATACATGTCGAGGGGAATATCCGGCACCGTCACTGTCTTCTGCTCAAGGAAATGGACGATCTTTGCCGCCCAGTCGGCGAGCCGCCCGATATCGGCGGCAATCTCCGCCTTCGGAAACTCTTCCTCCAGCTCCCGTAGCAGCGCGCGATCATCCGGGCCGAAGTACACCGCACAGACGCCGTGGCGCGTCCCGGCGATCAGCATCCGGCCAAGAAAGCAGTCAACGATGGCATAGGCAATCTCCGCTCCCGCCCCACCCTTTGCGTAGGATGCGGGCGTCATGCCCAGCCGGGCGCGCGCTTTTTCATAAAGGCGGGAGGAGGATCCAAAGCCGGCGCCATAAGCCGCCTCCGATACCGTTTCGCCCGCGCGGATATTCTCCTTGAACCGCGCGACGCGGCGATTGTCATAATATTCGAGCGGCGAGAGCCCGAGAATTTTTCGAAAGCTTCGCGCAAGATGGTCTTCGCTATAGCCCGTCTCCGCTGCCATCTGCTGCAGGGTGAGCTTGCCGGCATCCGGCCCCTGCAGATGCTGTTCGATCATGCGGCAGACCTGCCGGGTAAGCGAGAGCGCCGGGTCGGCGATTTTGACGAGATCCGGGCGGCAGCGGCGACAGGCGCGAAACCCGGCCGCCTCCGCAAGCTCGGGAAGCTCGAAAAGACGGATGTTCTCCATCTTCGGATTGCGCGCCGGGCAGGACGGGCGGCAGTAAATCCCGGTCGTCCTGACCCCGTACACAAAGCGGCCGTCGGCGCTTCTGTCGCGGGTCATAATGGCGGTAATTATGGCGTCTTGTGTCATTGCTTCGATCCTGTCTGTAGCTTCAGGACACAGTCTAGAAGCCCGGCCGGGGCGCGCCTATCCGTTTTCCGACGTGAATACGGATCTTACCCTCAGATCGTCGTCTCTTCCAGTTTGGGTTCGTTCTTTTCCTTCGGCGCCGGGTTCTTGCGCTTGATGATGATATCGCCGTTTTCATTCATCACCGGCGCTTCATACTGCGGAAGCGATGAAATAAACGCGCCGAGCGCCTCCATCAGGCGGCTGATCCCTTCGAGCGCCATATCGCCGGGCGGAGATTCCTTGTCTTCGGCAAACGCCGGCTGGGCGAGACTGAGGAACAAAAGCGCCGCGGATGCCGTCATGATACGCTTCATCGCATTTTCCTCCTGCGCAGAGTGAAGCAGACATTGCCCTATGTAGTCATTCATCGGCCTTTGTCATCGCCTGAGTATACCATAAAGTCGCTGCAGGGACGGAGCGCTTTGAAAGGACAACGGTGTTTGCACTTATCATCATGGTGGACTGGTCGGCTGCGGCAAGCCCGGGGCCTTCCCGCCCGAGAGCCGATCGCTGCTGGATCGCCTGGGCGGCGGGCGATGCGGTCTCAGAGCCGGAATATTTCCGCACCCGGGCGGACTGCATGGCGCGGATCATTGCGCTGCTGCGCCGGCATGACGGGCCCGCCTGCGTCGGCTTTGACTTCCCCTTCGGGTATCCCGCGGGTAGCGGCCTCGGCGGCGGGCGAGACGCGGCCCGCCGTATCGCGCGGCATCTGACCTCTGACGATGCGGATCAAAACAATCGCTTCGCGGTCGCCGCGCGCCTCAATGCGGAGCTGTCAGGCGGTCCGGGGCCCTTTTGGGGCTGTCCCGCCGCTGCCACGTCGGCGCATCTCTCGATGACGAAACCGGCCTTTCCCGTTGCCGGCATTTCCGAATGGCGGATCGCTGAGCGGTTTTTGAAAGAAACGCACCGCCGCCATTCCATCTCCAGCGTCTGGAAGCTCTACACCACCGGATCCGTCGGCAGTCAGGCGCTCACCGGCCTTCGCGAACTCGCCCTGCTTGCGGCGACGGACGACCTTGCGCCGCGAATTCGCTTCTGGCCCTTCGAGACCGCTTGGGAGAAAGCGCTGGACGGCATCATCCTCACCGAAATCTGGCCATCACTCTACGATCACACAGCTTATGACCATCCGATCCGTGACGCTCGGCAGGTGCTTGCCGCGCGCGACTCGCTCCTTGCCGAAATGGCGGCGGGGAGAGCGCCGCAGGCATTCGCCGCGCCGTCCTGGCTCGATGCAACTGCGGAGGCGCTCTGCCGCACGGAAGAGGGGTGGATCCTCGGCGTCCGTTAGATCAGGCATCAAGAGAATCTAACAATTCCGCGCGGGTCAGGCGAAAGTCGGAAGCGATCCAGCGCGCTTCGAGCCCATGAAGGAGAGCGCCAAGTTCCGCGCCGGGCGCCATTCCGCGCGCCAGCAGATCATGGCCGGAGACGGGGAATTCCGGCCGCACCCAGCATGCCGCGGCGTCAAGATACGAAGCAGCATCGAACGCCGCCCCGTCAACTGATGCAAGCAGCAGCGTCTGATCGATGAAGCCTTGCGCGCCGATCTGGTAGAGGAGCGCGCGGCGCGCCTTCTCGCTCATCCCTTCGCGCAGTTCGCCGCCGCACATGAGCGCGAGGCGCTCCTTCTGATGATTGGAAAAGCGAAGCCGCGCGGCAACGCGGAGCACCGCTTCCCTGTCGCCCCCGAGAAGCGCAGCGAAACGGAGCAGCGCATCGCTTTCCGGATACCGGGCGATCAGACGCGACGCCCGTTCGATATCGCACGTCTCTTCCGTCACCGCGGCAAGAACACCGGTCTCCGCCATCAGGTGAAGCGCCGGCACCGGGTCGGGCGTTGCCAGCAGAAGAAGCATTTCTTTCTGCACCCGCTCCGCCGAGAGGGCGCCAAGCTCGCCCGCCGATTTCCGGCACGCGTCAAGCGCATGCGCATCCGCCTCCCCCCGCCCGAAGCGCGCATGGAAGCGGAAATAACGCAACACCCGAAGTCGATCCTCACGGATGCGGTCATCGGCGCTGCCGATAAAGCGGACGCAGCCGAGGGCGAGATCGGCAAGCCCGCCGACGGGATCAATGAGCTCGCCTTTGGGATCGAGATAGAGAGCGTTGAAGGTGAAATCCCGCCGCGCGGCATCGAGTTCCCAGTCATGGGTGAAAGCAACCTCGGCATGGCGGCCAAAGGTCACGAGATCACGCCGCAGGGAGGTAATCTCGAACGCGCGATCATCGCAGACGGCGGTCACCGTCCCGTGATCGAGCCCCGTCGGAACGGCCTTGATCCCGGCGCGCTCCAGCCCCTGGATAACCGCGCCGGGAAGGAGATCGGTAGCAATGTCGATATCGCCGCTTGCAATGCCGAGCAGCGCATCGCGGACGCAGCCGCCAACAAACCGGGCATGCCCGCCCTCCGCTTCGAGCGCCGCCAGCACCGCCTCGGTCTCCGGCCAATGCCGCCAGGGCGGCGGCTCGGTGGAAAGATCGACAAGGCCGATGCCCAGGGTCATGGCAGTATCACTCTTGTTCTTCAGCCGGCAGGATCTGCGAGTCGATAAGGCGGCCATCTTCGAAGCGGGGCGGCACATAAACGGTTCCCTCGCGCGGGGATCCGCTGACCAGCCCAAGCGTGATCAGGCTCACGGCCATCAGCAGAAGGCCGATCATTGTCGTGACCGCAAGCGACACTTTGCCCCATTTCTTGTCTCCGCCTGCGCGCGCATTGAAATAGAGGTAAACAGCGTAAACGACGAACGGAAGCAGCAACGGGATCAGATGGAAAAGAATGCTCCGGATCATTTGGCAGAAACCCTCTCCGACAAATCCTTGATCATACCGGCAGTTGCCCCCCAGATATAATAATCACGAAAGGGAATGGCATACCAGAAGCGCTCAACGCCATTGTGAAAGCCGCTGTGCTTCTTGCGATTTGCGGCGTCGAGCAGAAATTCGAGCGGAACCTCGAAGATCTCTGAAACCTCACCCTCTTCGGCGCGCAGATCAAACGGCGGCCGGACCAGCCCGACGACCGGCGTCACGCAGTAGCGCGTAACGGTAATATATTGCGTGAGCCCGCCAATCACCTCGACGCGCGCGGGGTCGAGCGAAATCTCCTCTTCGGATTCGCGAAGCGCGGTCGCAACAGCATCCCGGTCTTCCGGATCCGCCCGGCCGCCCGGAAAACTGATCTGCCCGGCATGGCGGGAAAGATGCGTCGCCCGGCGGGTGAGGATAACGCTCATCCCTCCCTCCCGCATCACGATCGGCACCAGAACGGCCGCCGGCGTGAAGCCCTTGCTTCTGTCCGGTGCGGTCTCGGGATTGAGATCGTGATCGCCGCGCACCTTGTCCCCCGGCGGCGGCGTTTCGGAATGACCGGCCGGGACAGGATCAAGCGCACGGCGGATCCGCATTATCAAATCTTTTTGTTCACTTACCAAAAATGTCATCGACCAAACCAAGCTCAAAAAACTGGCCGCTGCTCCAGAACCCGAAGCGGGCCTCCCTATCAATATTTTCTTCTTCCGCCAGGTTTACAAGGTCGTAAAAGACCGGTCGGTTAATCAGCGCGTCAAGATTAGCCCGCACCCGCACATAAGGCGAGGGCTCCTTTGTTTCGGGGTCGATCTCCAGGCGGAACGGATGCGCCTCGTCGACAATCACGAAATCGTCAACATTTGTGCGAAAGCTGATCACGCGCTCCCGCCCTTTGCCTTCAACGAACATTTCGACCGCAATGAAGGGCACATCTTCCACCGTGATCCCGATCTTTTCGACCGGCGTCACGAGATAGTATCTACCATCGTCGTCATAGCGCAGAACGCCGGAAAACAGCCGCACAAGTGGCTTTCTGCCAATGGGCGAGCCGAGATAATACCAGGTTCCATCGCGCGCAATGCGGATGTCGAGATCGCCGCAGAAATCAGGGTTCCACAAATGAACGGGCGGATGTTTCTGCCCTTCTATCTGTTTGAGGATGGCGTTGAGGCCATCTTGCGTTTTCTCGTTTGTCATAATTTTGGCCTGAATTCGTGTTTTTTTGATACTATATTCAGGATAACCTCCGCTGGCTACCGGCACGCCAGTCGAGATTACTCAAATTTCACCGAGGATGACAGACTCACATGAAAACAACGGGTGATAGCGATCAGCGAATCCTCGAACGGGTCACTGACCTGTCGGGACGACTCTCCAGCCTGAAAGCCGGGATTGGTGACTTCATCTTCGGTCAGGATGAAGTTATTGAATTAACGCTGATTACCCTGCTGGCAAGAGGCCATGCGCTATTGATCGGGGTGCCGGGGCTTGCCAAGACCCGGCTGGTCGAGACCCTCGGCGGGGTGCTCGGCCTCGATGACAAGCGGGTGCAGTTCACGCCCGACCTGATGCCCGCCGATATCCTGGGATCGGAAATTCTGGAAACGGCCGAGGATGGCAGCCGCTATTTCAAATTCCTGCGCGGGCCTATTTTCGCGCAGATCCTGATGGCGGACGAGATCAACCGCGCCAGCCCGCGCACACAGTCCGCGCTGCTGCAGGCGATGCAGGAGGAGATGGTCACCGTTGCCGGCCAGACATATCCGCTACCGACGCCCTTCCATGTGCTCGCGACGCAGAACCCGATCGAGCAGGAAGGCACCTATCCCCTTCCCGAAGCCCAACTCGACCGCTTCCTGATGCAGATCAATGTCGGATATCCGGACCGCGAGACTGAGCGCCGCATCCTGCTGGAGACAACCGGCAATGAGCGACCCCGCCCGCGGCAGATCCTGTCACCGGAAGAACTTATCGCCGCGCAGCATCTGGTACGCGAAATTCCGGTCAGCGACACGGTGATAGATGCCATTCTCCGTCTGGTGCGTGAAGGACGTCCGGGCGAGAGCAGTAACGAACTTGTCAATCGCTACGTCTCATGGGGTCCGGGACCGCGCGCGAGCCAGGCGCTGATCCTCGCGGTTCGGGCCCGCGCCCTGCTCGACAGGCGCCTCAGCCCGTCGGTCGATGATGCGATTGCGCTCGCCAAGCCCGTGCTGCAGCATCGTATGGCCCTCTCCTATGCGGCCCGCGCAGAAAATATCACGATGGATCAGATCATCGAGTCACTCGTCGCTCCGTTACTGGAGTAGGATATGTTCGGACTGCGCCGGGAAGCTCTCCAGAAACAAGATCAACGGTCGGATGCGGAACGGCTTGTCCAGGCCCTTCCGCCGCTGATTCTGGCGGCCGAGCATCTTGTCAACGCCTTCGATATGGGCGTGCACGGCCGCCGCCGCGCCGGCACGGGCGAGGATTTCTGGCAGTTCAAGCAATATGGCCCCGATGATCCGGCAAGTAGCATCGACTGGCGCCAGAGCGCCAAGCGCGAACATGTCTATATCCGCCAGAAGGAACAGGAGACCGCCGAAACCGTCTGGATATGGCGCGACCAGTCCCCGACGCTCGATTATCGCTCGGACGCGGCCGGGCAAAGCAAGATGGAGCGCGCGTCGCTCCTCGCCCTTGCCCTCGCGCTGTCCCTCTCGAGGAGCGGCGAAAAATTCGGCCTGCTCGGACAGGCGGAGAAGGCCTCGACCGGCCCTTCAAGCTTCAACCGGTTCACGCAGCGCCTGATGCAGGCCGAGACGCCATCGCTTGCATCGCTCGCCAGGTCGGAGGGGCTGTCGAACCGCTCAACCATCGTGCTGATAAGCGACTTTCTCATCGCGCCCGAAGAAATCTCAAGCATCGTCCGCTCATTCGTCGCCCTCGGCTGCCACGGCTTCCTCCTGCACATCGCCGATCCGGCAGAGGTGGAGCTTCCCTTTCAGGGGCGCACGCGGTTTCTTTCGCTTGCCGATGATGGGAGCCTCACCCTCGGCCGCGTTGAGGCGGCGCGCGAGGAATATCAGTCGCTCTTTAACGCCCATCGGCGAGAGATTGCGACGCTGGCGGAACGGATGTCGTGGGATTATGCCTTTCATCGCACCGACAGCCCGGCGAGCGAGGCCTTTGCGCGTCTCTACAGCGCGCTCAATATCCGCAGGAGCTGAGACATGACGGCGCTCGCTTCCCTCACCTTTCTCTATCCGTGGGTGCTGGCGGCCCTGCTGACGCTACCGCTTATCTGGTGGCTGCTCCGTATCGTTCCGCCGCAGCCAAAATCTGTCCGCTTTCCGGCAATGCTCTTCCTCTATCGCCTGAAAAAGGACGAGCAGTCGTCGGCCACGACGCCGTGGTGGCTGCTGCTGCTTCGCCTGGCGATCGCCGCGCTTGTCATTATCGCGCTCGCCGGCCCGACCCTCAATTATGCCGAGCAGACGCGCGGTGAGGGCGAGGTCATTATCCTGATTGATGACGGCTGGACATCGGCGCAGTCATGGGACGAGTTGCAGGCGACGTTCGACAAGCTGGCGGAAGAGAACATGCGCGACGGGCGGCAGATGTATGTGGTTGCCGCCTCCGCCGTGCAGGGCGAGGCGACGCCGGCCCTGCAGCCGCTCACCGATCGGCAGGCATTCGGCATCGCGTCGGCGCTCGAGCCGAAGTCCTGGACCACCTCCTATAGCGACCTGCCCGCCCTGCTGCCCCGGCTCGAAGCCTTTTCAAACCCGGAGTTTATCTGGCTCTCAGGCGGCATTCTCCCCGATGACGGCGCGCCGGCGCTGCGGGAGTTTCTCGGCGCCCTTGCCTCGATCGGTCCCCTCACGATCTATCACGCGGGTGAGCCGGCAATCTCACCCATCATCAAAACCCCAACATTCGCGGGGGAACAGCTTACCGTCCCGCTTGTGCTGCCGACGGGCGCCGAGGCCATAAGCGGCACCCTGACCGCCCGCGCCGGATCGGGGCAGATCCTTGCCGCGACGCCTTTTGCATTTGACGCCGCCAAGACGGAGGCCGACGTCGCCTTCAACATCCCCAACCAGATCCGCAACGATATCCGCCGGCTCGAAATCAGCGACGCCGGGAATGCGGGCGCGGTCTTCCTGCTCGACCAGCGCTGGCAGCGGCGACAGGTCGGGCTGGTCAGCAGCGAGGCAACGCAAATCGAGCAGCCGCTGCTTGAGGAGGTTCATTATCTGACGCAGGCGCTGGCGCCATTTTTTGATATCACGCGTGGCCCGCTTGACGAACTCCTGCAAGCCGGGCAGTCGCTGATCGTGCTTGGCGATACGGCAACGCTGGCGGACAGCGCAACGCTCGCCCTCTCCGACTGGGTCAGGAAAGGCGGCGTGCTGATCCGTTTTGCGGGCCCAAAGCTCGCCCATGCGAGCGGGGAGCTGGTTCCCGTTGAACTCCGCTCCGGCAATCGCGATCTGCAGGGCGCGATGTCGTGGGACCAGCCGATGTCGCTCGGCCCGATCCCGCCGTCAAGTCCGTTCGCCGGCCTCACCATCCCGAAGGAAGTGACCGTCACCCGGCAGGTTCTCGCCAACCCCTCCCCCGATCTGATGGGCAAGACCTGGGCGCAGCTTGAAGATGGCACGCCGCTTGTCACGGCCGCCGCGACGGGCGCCGGCTGGATCGTGCTTTTTCATACGACGGCAACGCCCGACTGGTCGAACCTCGCGTTGTCGGGCCTGTTCGTTGAAATGCTCCGCGAAATCGGCAATTTCGGCCAGTATGTCGGCGGCAGTCTGGCGGAGCAGCGGCGGCTGCCCCCCTATCAGCTCATGACCGGCTTCGGCCGTCTGGGCGCGGAGATATCGCTCGCCGAGCCGCTGAATACCGCGGAAATCGCGACGCTCCCGCTTGATCGCTTTCATCCCGCCGGCTATTACGGCGATGAAAACTTCAATATCGCACTCAACATCGGCGCCTCCGATGCCAGCTACTCGCGCTTCGACCCCGCCGGCTGGCCCGGCACGCTGCGGACATTTGATGTTTCGGCCCTCGTCGATCTGATGCCGCCGCTGCTGCTGGCGGCGCTTGCGCTCGTGCTGATCGACCAGCTGATATCGCTCTATCTACAGGGCCGTCTTCCCACCTTCAGGCGGGCGGCGGCGGCCTCTGCTATTCTGCTCGCGGTCGGCCTCGTCTCGCTGGGGCATCCGGAGGTCACGGCCGCCCAGACGCGTACGCTTGAGAGCGACGAGCGGATACTCGCGGCGACGCTCGATACCCGCCTCGGCTACATACTGACGAAGGATTTCGAGATCGACACGATGAGCCATAACGGCCTTGTCGGGCTCAGCCGGCAACTTCGCAACCGCACCGCGGTTGAGGCGGAAGAGCCGCTTCCCGTCGATATCGAGCGCGATGAACTGATTTTCTATCCGTTCCTTTACTGGCCCGTGACGCCCGATTTTCCGGCACTGTCCGAGCAGGCGATCCGCAAGCTGAACGACTATCTGCGCGGCGGCGGCACCGTCCTTTTCGATACGCGCAACCAGAATACCACCAGCCTCTATGGCGATCTTTACAACAGCCCCGAAAATATCCGCCTGCGCGAGCTGACGGCGCGGCTCGATACCCCGCGCATCCATCAGGTGCCGGCCGATCACGTCCTCACCCGCGCCTTCTACCTGATGCAGACATTTCCCGGGCGCTATGACGGCGGCGATCTCTGGGTCGAGGATACGAGCGAAAATCAGGGCAACGACGGCGTCGCCTCCATCGTGATCGGCAGCAATGACTGGGCCGCCGCCTGGGCGGTCGATGCGGACGGGCGCTATCAGGCGGCAACCCTCCCCGGCAACGAACGCCAGCGCGAACTTGCCTATCGGTTCGGCATCAACCTTGTCATGTACACCCTGACCGGCAACTACAAAGCGGATCAGGTGCATGTCCCGGCGATACTCGAAAGACTTGGGCAATGAGAGAGGAAAGCTTCTTCTCGACCCTCACCTTCGATCCGTATCTGCCGGCCGGCTGGCTGCTGGCGCTCGCCCTCCTCTGCGCGCTTGTTGTTGTCTTTTCGCTGTGGCGGCGGGGGCGGGGCAGCCTGCTCCGCGGCGTCCTGATGGCGCTGCTGCTCCTGATGATCGCGAACCCCGTCCTGCTGACAGAGAAGCGCAAGTTTCTCGACGATATTGCGCTCATCATCCTTGATGAAACCGCAAGCCAGAAAATCGGCGGGCGGGCCGAGACCGCGCGCACGGCCTTCACCCAGCTACGCGACCGCCTGGAAGCGCTCGATCGCCTGCAGGTGGAGAGCGTCACGCTTCGCAACCAGACCACATCGCTGATCGGCGAGGAGGACGGCAGCAATGCCTTCGCCCGCCGCGACGAGGCGTTTCGCAATATCTCGCCCGACCGCGTCGCTGCGACCTTCTTCATCACCGACGGGCAGATCCATGATGTCCCCGCAAGCGGAGATATCCGGACCGGCGAAGGACCGCTCCATTTCCTGCTGACGGGGGAGCCCGATGAGAAGGATCGCGTACTGCGGGTCGTCACTGCGCCCTCCTTCGGGATCGTCGATCAGCCGGTCCAGATCGTCGTGAAAGTTGAGGATTTCGGCGTTTCGGAGGTCGCGGAGGGAACACGCGTCTCCATCAGCCTGAACGGCGAGCCGATCGGCGCAACGCTTGCCCGTCCGGGACAGGAGATCCCCGTCGATATCACCCTCCGTCACGGCGGCGCCAATTTTGTCGAGATATCAACCGAGCCGCTGCCGGGCGAGCTGACCGAGAAAAACAACACCGCCTATGTCACCATCAACGGCATCCGCGACCAGCTCAAGGTGCTGCTGGTCTCGGGCGAGCCGCATATGGGCGAGCGCGGCTGGCGGAATATCCTGAAATCGGACCCGTCGGTGCAGCTTGTGCATTTCACCATCCTCCGCCCGCCAGAGAAGCAGGACGGCACGCCGATCAATGAGCTGTCGCTGATCCCCTTTCCGATCCGCGATCTCTTCGAGAAAAAGCTGAACGAGTTCGATCTCATTATCTTCGATCGCTATCGGCGGCGCGGCGTGCTGCCAACCAGCTATCTCACCAATATTGTCAATTATGTGAAGGGCGGCGGCGCCCTTCTGGAAGCGGCGGGGCCGGCCTATGCGACCTCGCTCAGCCTCTATCAGACGCCGCTTGCCGATGTGCTGCCGGGGCGGCCGACGGGGACGGTTTTCACGCAAGGCTATGTCCCGGAAATCAGCGAGATCGGCTGGCGGCATCCGGTCACCGGTCTCCTGCGCGCCAATATGAAAGAGGATGAAACTTGGGGCCGCTGGTTTCGCATGATCGGAACGGAAGCCGATGGCGGCGAGATCCTGATGACCGGCCCGGAGCAGCAGCCACTGCTGATCCTCGAGCGTCAGGGTGACGGGCGCATCGCGCAGCTGCTTTCGGATCACGCCTGGCTTTGGGGGCGCGGTTTTGAAGGCGGCGGCCCGCAATCGGAACTGCTGCGCCGGATCGCCCACTGGCTGATGAAGGAGCCGGAGCTGGAGGAGGAACAGCTTAAAGGCACCGTCTCCGGCAGCCAGCTTGTCATTTCCCGCCGCTCGCTCACAACGGGGGTGGAGACGGTCCGCGTCACGGATCCGGACGGCAATGTGACGGACGTCCGCTTGAGTGAGGCAAATAAAGGCGTGCAGCGCGGCGTCATGGAACTTGGCGCAAGCGGCCTGCACACGCTCGATGATGGCACCCGGACGTCGCTCGTCGCGGTCGGCGCGCTTAACCCGAAAGAGCTGCATGACATCCGCGCGAGCGAGGAGAACGTCCGGCCGGCGGCCCGCGCGACCGATGGCGGCGTCCGCTGGATCAACCGCGACGGCCTGCCGGATCTTCGCCGCACCAAGCCCGACAACCGGCAGTCGAGCGCCTACTGGTTCGGCCTTCGCGCCAATGAGAATTACGAGGTCACCGGCTATAACCGTCAGGCCATGCTGCCGCCGCTGCTTGCCCTCGCCCTCCTGCTGCTCGTGCTATGTGCGACCTGGTGGCGGGAAGGACGATAGCGTCGCGATGAGCCTCGATGTCTCGGCCGCGCGGGCGACGCGCCCCGGCGCCTCTTTTGGGGCTTTCGCGCCGGCGACCATGCCGCTTACTGTCTGAAGCGCGCCCGGCACGCATTCCCTGACGAGAAAGCGCCGCGCCTCGACCGGGCCGGGGAGCGTGAAGCCGAGTTCGGCGGCATTCCTGAAACCGAACTGGACGTAATATTCCGGATCTCCCACCAGCACGATGAGACGGTGCCCCAGCTCTTCCGCGATCCGGATGCTCTCGCGGATCAGCCGCACGCCGATGCCCTTGCCCTGCAACTCGGGCTCGACCGCGATCGGCCCGAGCAGAATGGCCGGGGTTTGACCGCCGATGGTGATCGGCCAGTAGCGAATGGTCGCCACGAGCTGATCGCCGGCAAGCGTCACAAAGCTCAGTTCCGGGATGGGCTGGATGTTACGGCGCACTTCATACGCCGTTTTCTGAAACCGGTCGGGCCCGAAGCATTTATCGAGCAGCGGTTCAATAAACCGGTCATCGCCGGGCCGTTCGTGAAAAATCTGATACATGACGGGTTCCATTCAACATACAGAAAAACAGACATGCTTCTTGCCGAAGCCCTGTCCCGTCATGAAATCAGCTAGACCAAAACAAAGGCGAGTTAAGAAGCGGCGCACACAGAAGCGGCAGCTTGTCGTCGTCGGAGATT
Source organism: Sneathiella sp. (assembly GCF_036844445.1). Lineage (GTDB taxonomy): Bacteria > Pseudomonadota > Alphaproteobacteria > Sneathiellales > Sneathiellaceae > Sneathiella. The sequence continues at coordinate 116,536 of NZ_DAIUFV010000005.1, forward strand.
TTTGGTCATGGTTCTGGTCATAAGGCGCAGATAGCACAACATTACCGGCAGGGAAAGCGAATAAATCTTTCTTGCCCGGCAAATTGACTGCGCATAACGTGGATGACATGCTTCCGACCTCCTTTGCCTTGAAAATTACCTATCGGAGAAACTGGTATGTTTTATAAAGCGTCCGAACATCACGGCCTGAAACACAACCCGTTCAAGGCATTGGTCGCCCCCCGCCCGATCGGCTGGGTCAGCAGCCAGGCGAAAGACGGCACCATCAACCTTGCGCCGTTCAGCTTCTTCAACGCCATGGCGGATGCCCCGCCGATGGTCGTGCTTGGCATCAACGGCAGCCACCGCGAGGGCGGTCCCAAAGATTCGCTCGCAAATATCGAGGCGACGAAGGAATTTGTCTGCAACATGGTGACCTATGAGCTGCACCAGCAGATGAATTTGAGCGCCGCGATGCTGCCACGCGACGTCGATGAGTTCGACTATGCGGGCCTCACGAAGCAGCCCTCGGAGCTGGTCAAGCCGCCGCGCGTAAAAGAAAGTCTCGCGCATCTCGAATGCATCCATTTCGACACCATCGTGCTGCCCTCGACGCACCCCGAGGTCGTTAATTCGATGGTCATCGGCGAGGTGATTGGCATCCATATCAATGATTCGATCATCAAGGACGGGCGGGTCAATATGGAGAAATTCCGCCCCCTCGCCCGGCTCGGCTATATGGATTACTGCTACGTCGAGAGTGTTTTCGAGATGTTCCGTCCGAAAGTCTGAAAACACTCCCACAACGCTACACGCCTTGCCAGAGCCCGCGGATTTCGCGGGCCAGCTTCTCGGTGATGGCGCGGGCGAAATCCTCATAACTCTCGGCCGGCTCGACGAAGGAACCTATCCCCCCGACCACCTTTTCGCGGTAATAGACATCGAGCGCGGGCTCATCGGTCAGGATTGGCAGACCGTTAATGACCACGCCCGCCGCAACGATCCTGTCGCGCACCGCTTCCGGCGAGGGACCGATGGAGACAACGCCGTCCCCCGAAATGTCAATGACCTGCCGGCTCGACTGGTTGGGGTCGCGGGCAAACAGCGAGTAAGCATGTTCGAGCGCCCCGGCAATGGCGGTTCCGCCAAAGGGGAAGCTGCGCGGCGCCGCGTCGAGCAGGGAGGCGAAATTCTCCGCATCCGCCTCATTGGCGATTATCTGCCAGCCGATAATCGTCTGCTGTTCCTCGAACCCCGCCCAGTGGGTCGCGGCGACGCTGATGCGGCCGTTTTGCCCGGCCTCGATGGCCTCAATCACCATGGCATCGCGAAAGGCGGCCGCATAGCCGCGCATCTGCAGATTATACTCATCATAATTGACGCTTGAGGAAACGTCGATCGCGAGCACGAGCTGCATATCGATCTCTTCGGCCGCCGCGTGACCATCCGGCAGCAGATAAAGAACCATGACCAATGCGGATATCAGAAATTTCATCTGCTTTCTTCGCGCGCCCCGTTTTCATTCCTTTGCACTCTTATGATACTTCACGGCAAAAGTATGACCCTCGCCGGAAACACCCATGACCCCCGGCGGCAATTGTGGCATGATCAAAAAAATGCCGTAATATATCGGGAGACTAAGAGTATGAAAAAAGCAATCATCGCATTAATCGTTATTCTTGTCCTTCTCGTCGGAGCCGTTGTCGCGCTTCCGTTCCTTATTCCAACCGACCGCATCAAACAGGAACTGATTGCCGCAACGCGGGATGCGACGGGGCGGGAACTCACGATTGAAGGCGACTTCAGCCTGTCGATTTTCCCGACCCTCGGGGTGAAGGCGGAGACCGTCACCTTCTCGAATGCGGAGGGCGCCGCAACGCCTCATATGGCGACGCTGGACAGCCTTGCGATCAAGCTTGCCCTGCTGCCGCTGATCACCGGGAAAGTGCAGATCGACGAATTCGTGCTCAACAAGCCGATCATCAATCTCGAAGTTGACGAGGCGGGTAAGGGCAACTGGGTTTTTGAGGGCGCCGACGCCGCTGAAAAGCCGACCGAGAGCACGGCTGAAACCGCCGACGGCTCCGGCCTCGGGATTTCCGACCTCAATCTTGGCGACGTGCGGATCGTCGATGGCATCGTGAACTTTGTCGACGCGAAGGCCGGCACGACTATCAACCTTTCCGACATCGATGTCGTCCTCACCCTGCAGGGGCTGGACCAGCCCTTCACGGCGGACGGCAGTGCGATCTGGAACAATGAAACGGTCGAGGTCGACGTCAATGTGGCGACGCTCCGCGCACTTCTCGATAACACGGAGACGGGCGCAACGGTCAGCCTCGAATCGACCCATCTCAATGCCAAGTTTGAAGGCGCGGTCCAGAGCACGCAGCCACTCCGGCTTGGCGGAACGACAAGCGTCGATATCCCGTCTGTTCGCGAGCTTGCCGCCTGGACCGGCACCCCGCTTGAAGTGGAAGGCACCGGCTTTGGCCCCCTCTCCATCAGCGGGACACTCGGTGTCGATGATACGAAATACAGTTTCTCCAACGCGCAGATTTCTTTTGACGCCATCAAGGGCGTCGGCGATTTCAGCGTCGATCTCGGCAGCAAGGTGCCCGACATCAACGGCAAGCTGGCGCTTGAGGCCCTCGATCTCAACCCCTACCTGCCGCCTGAGCAGAGCGAGGCTGCAGGCAGTGGCGGCACAGCATCCGATAAACCCGCTTCCGCAGAGAAATGGGATACGACGCCCATTGACCTTGAAGTTCTGAAAACGGTGAACGCGAAGTTCGATCTCTCGGTCCAACAGATTCTTGTTCGCGACATCAAGATCGGCGCAAGCGCCCTCGCGCTGAATTTGCGCGATGCCATACTGAATGTCGATCTCACGGAGATGAACCTCTATGACGGCACCGGGGTTGCGAGCATCGCAGTGAATGCGCAGCAGCCCGTTCTGCAGTTCACCAAATCCGTCACCATAGAGAATATCCAGTTGAAGCCGCTTCTTTCCGATGCGGCGGATTTCGACAAGCTCGAAGGCAAGGGATTGATCCAGGCGAATGTTGCGAGCAGCGGCAAGTCGCAGGCCGAACTTGTGGGCGCGCTGGATGGCGAGGGCCAGATCCTGTTCCAGGACGGCTCCATTTCAGGCATCAATCTCGCCGCGATGGCCCGCAATCTGACGAGCGCCTTCACCGAAAGCGGGACATTGCAGAAAACCGATTTCGCGGAACTTTCCGGAACGTTCAATATTACGAACGGCATCGTTCAGAATAATGATCTGAAAATGCTGAACCCGTTTATCCGTCTCGCCGGCGCGGGTAAAGTTGATCTGCCCCAAAAGACCGTCGACTACCGGATTGAACCCGAACTCGTGGCGTCAACCGAAGGTCAGGGCGGGAGCGAGGCGGCCGGTATCGGCGTCCCCATTCTCGTCACGGGCCCGTGGGATAACCTCAGCTACGCACCCGATCTCGCCGGCGCCCTCAAGAATGTCGGCACCGAGGATGTCAAGAAAATCATCGACGATGCCAAGGGGGCCGGCGGCAATCTGAAAGATAGCCTCAAAGACAGCCTGAAAGGCGGTAAAAGCGAAGGGGGCAGCGAAGGCTCGGGCGATACGAAGAAAAACCTGCTGGATGCAGCCGGCGGCCTTCTTGGCGGGAAGAAGAACTGACCGGCCACACGCAGCTGGATTACTGAACTGAAGGCGCGGGAAGGTCAGCTTTCCCGCGCTTTGCGTTCCTCGACAGGCGCGCCGGATTTCTTCCAGGCGCCGAAACCGCCGTCGATATGGCAGACATTCTCAAGCCCCATATCCTGCACCGCTTTGGTGGCGAGTGCCGAACGCCAGCCTGCCGCACAGAAAAAGACGAAGCGGTTGCCGGTCGCGAACGCTTCCTTGTGATAGGGGCTGTCGGGATCGACCCAGAACTCCAGCATACCGCGCGGCGCATGGAGCGCGCCCGGCACCTGTCCATCGCGTTCCAGCTCTCGCACGTCGCGAATATCAACGAACGTGACGCCTTCTTTTCCGTGAAGCGCCCGCGCTTCGTCAACGGAGAGTGTTTTAATCTGGCTGTTTGCTTCCTCGACGAGTTGCTTGATGCCTTTTTTCATTTCAATTCATCCTTCCGATCCGTTATCGTGTAGAGAAAATCGTGTTCTATTCGCCCGTTAAGCTGATATCCCAGCATATCACAACGGCGAGGGCGCACGTTGGATAAATCAGGGAGCGGAACATGAATCTTTCTTTCACGGAGCAGGACATCGCCTTTCGCGATGAAGTCCGGCAGTTTATTGCCGCAGAGCTCGACGACGATCTGAAAAAGAAAATGGCGGAAAACCGCAATAACTACCTGCCGAAAGCGGATCATGTGCGCTGGCAGGATGCGCTCGCGAAGAAAGGCTGGCTGACCCCTAACTGGCCGGTGGAATATGGCGGGCCGGGCTGGTCGACGACGCAAAAATATATTTTTGAGACCGAGATGGCCAAGGCTAATGCCCCGAGCATCATGCCGTTTGGCGTCAGCATGGTCGCGCCTGTTATCATGAAATTCGGAACGGACGAACAGAAGCAGCGCTTTCTCCCCGATATCCGCGAGAATAAAGTGTGGTGGTGTCAGGGGTATTCCGAGCCCGGCTCCGGCTCCGATCTCGCCAGCCTGCAAATGAAAGCCGAGGACAAGGGCGATCATTTCCTCTGCAACGGATCGAAGATCTGGACCACCCTTGCCCAATATGCGGACTGGATTTTCTGCCTCGTACGCACCTCGACGAGTGGCAAGCCGCAGGAGGGCATTTCGTTCCTGCTGATCGATATGAAATCCGACGGCATCAGCGTCGATCCGATCCCGACGCTCGATCTCCCCATCAAGGGTGCGCAGGAAGTCAACCAGGTCTTTTTCAATGACGTGAAGGTGCCGAAAGAGAATCTCATCGGCGAGATGAACAAGGGCTGGACCTGCGCCAAATACCTGCTGGAATTTGAACGCGGCAATGCCTATGCCGGACGCCTGAAGCGCGGCATCGAGAAAGTCCGCGCCATTGCCGCGAAGGAAGTGGATGGCAACGCGCCGGTGATCGAAAACGCGGCCTTCCGCGCCAAACTCGCCCGGCTTGAGATTGCCATTCAGGCGCTTGAAATGACCGAGCTTCGCATTCTCTCCAAGCTCACCTCCGGCCAGAATATGGGCCCCGAATCATCGCTGATGAAATGCCGCGGCACCGATCTCTATCAGGAAGTCGCGGCGCTCGCGCTCGAGGCGGTTGGAACCTACGCCATGCCGTTCATCCCGCTTTATCCCGGCCAGAATGAGGAGCCGATCGGCGGCGACTATGCAAGCGGCGTTGCCCCCCGCTATTTCAATGCCCGCAAGGTATCGATTTACGGTGGCTCCAACGAAATTCAGCGCAACATTATGGCGAAGCTGATACTCGGCCTCTAGGACGCGGCCCGCGGGAGAGAGAAGTTTGGCGGAGACGGGAGAGACAGTCCGCATTTCCATGTGGTCGGGTCCGCGCAACATCTCGACGGCGATGATGCGCGCCTTCGCCCAACGGCCGGGCGCGCGCGTCGTTGATGAGCCCTTCTATGCCTATTACCTGACAGAAACCGGCCTGCCGCATCCGATGCATCGCGAAATTATTGCGAGCCAGCCGACCGATTGGCGCGTTGCCCTCGCCGATCTCAATGCGCCGCGCGCGGCGCGCGAGCTCTATATCAAGCATATGACCCACCATATTCTGGACGAGGTCGACATCGCGGCGTTCAGAACGCATCGCAACTGCTTTCTCATTCGCGATCCGCGGCGGGTCATCGCCTCCTACGCACAGAAGTGGGAGCGGATCACGACGGCCGATATCGGCATCCGGCGGCAGGTCGAGATATTCGCGGCACTGAGCGAGATCACCGGCATCGCCCCGCTCGTGATCGAGGCGGAAGATATCCTGAAAAACCCCGCCGCAGCGCTGGAAAAGCTCTGCGCGGCGCTCGGCATTGCCTGGCATCCCGAAATGCTCGCCTGGCCGAAAGGACGGCATCCGGATGATGGCGTCTGGGCGCCGCACTGGTATGCCGCCGTCGAGGCGTCGACCGGCTTTGCGCCTTATACCGAGCCCGCGATAAACCTGACGTCCGAGCTTGAGGATCTTGCCGCCCTGCAGCAGGCCGACTACGACCTTCTCCGCGCCCATAAGATTACTGTCTGACGCCGTGCTCCGGCGCGCACTAGCCGAGATCCGTTCAGAAAAATCCCGGCGGCGCTCTGGACTTTGCCGCTCTTTTTCGCCACCATCAGGGAGAGCCGCAACCGACGCCGAAGGGACATACCCCGTTGCGGCCGCGAAACCTGTGCGGAGAAGCGCAACAAAGATGCTGGTGCGAGAGGAACTGACCCGGGAACGGATCGACAAGCTGGTACGGGAGGCCGAGAAGCACGGCCTTTTCAAGGCCCTCAGCCATGACGAGCGGGAGGCGACCCGGCAGGCGTTTCTGCGTCAGATCGACCCCGCGAACGGGCTCTGGGTCTTTGGCTACGGATCGCTCCTCTGGAACCCGGCGTTTCATTATACCGAATGGCAGCCCGCGCGACTGCACGGCTTTCGCCGCCGCTTCTGCCTCAGCGCCTCGATCGGCCGTGGCAGCCCGGAAAAGCCCGGCCTGATGCTCGCGCTCGATCATGGCGGCTCCTGCAACGGGCGAGCGTTCCACATTGCGCCGGAGGAAATCGACAGCGAGACGGACATCCTCTGGATGCGGGAGATGATCTCGGGCGCCTATCATGCGCGGCTGGTCAATATCCATCTGCGCGGGCGCATTGTGAAAGGCCTCACCTTCGTCATCAATCGCCGCCATTCGCGCTATCTTCGCGACATCACGCTGGAGGAAAAGATCCGCCTTCTCTCCACCGGCGAGGGACATCTCGGAAGTTGCCGCGAATATCTCAACAACACCGTTGCCAACCTCGATGCGATGAATGTGAAGGATCGCTACCTTCATGAATTGCAGCAAAGACTACGCGCGCTTGATCGCGGCGGCGACTTGGCCTAACAATCCGCAGCAATGGAAACAACGCGCGGATGCAGCCAGTGACCCCTGACCAGAACAGCGCCCTGCCGCCGATTTTTGTGATCAACCGGCCGGTGGATACGGGCCGGCGCGCCGACATGACGGAGCGCCTCGGCAAAATCGGCCTCACCCCGCAATTTTTCCCTGCCGTTGATGGCTATCAGCTCGATATCGCAAGCCTCGCCGCCTATGATGGCCGGAAGCGCCGGCGATATTTCGGCAAGGATCTGAAGGCGGGCGAGATCGGCTGCCTGCTGTCGCATCGCGCTGTTTATGAAAAAATGCTGGCGGAGGATATTGCCGCCGCCGTCGTTCTGGAAGACGATGTATTCTTTTCCCCGGATTTTGGCGCCGTCCTCGAAGATCTGATGAGAACGGACGTCGCGTGGGATCTCGTCCGCTTCGTCGGCCACGGCAAGGTATTCGATCTTGGCTATCGCACGCTCGCACCGCTCCGTAACGGCTACAGCCTCACCCGCGTCCCGACCTCGCCGAGCGGCGCCTATGCCTATCTTCTGACAAAACGGGCGGCGGCGCGGCTGCTGTCGCTGATGCAGCGCAACTGGGTGCCCGTTGATATTGTACACAGCCGCGCCTGGGAGACCGGGCTCGAGACACTCCTGATCCATCCCTCTCCCGCGATCCCGGACCTTGACGGACCGTCAACCATCGGCGATGAGCGCTTTGAAAAAGGCCACGGGCTGTCCGGTCTCGACCGCGCGCTCCATCCCCTTTATCGCTTCTGGTACAAAGTGAGCAACAGCGCCGGAAAGCGCGCGCTTTATCTCAAGAGCTGGTTCCGCGACCGCAAGCACCCCCGCCCCTGATCCTGCAAACCGGGCTTTCGTGCGAATAAAGGCCAATACTCGCACTCGCACGTGATATGGCTTTTCACTTTTATTTACAGAAAACTAATTAATCTCAATTATTAAGCATAATATACGATCATAAAGTAATTTTATTCATTTATCATTTAATAAATTCGTAACAATATAATAATTTGTATATTTTTATTAATTACGTTACGAAGTAATTTTATTATTACTTTAATATTTTCTATTTTAATTTATAAGTTAACCATAATTTAAGAGAAATATATAATAATATCGCCATTATATCGGAAATCGACCTTAACAGGGACCAAGTCGATGTCGTTATTATTTCCGGTATCTGTTTAATCAAGGGAGAGATTGAATGGATTATCCAGGCACAGAAGTATTCTTCGATAAAAACGACCTGATCGTCAGCAAAACGGATCTCAAGGGTCGTATCACCTACGCAAATCACACCTTTCTCGAAATCGCCAACTATGACGAGAGCGAGGTGATGGGGAAGGCCCATAACATGATCCGCCATCGCAACATGCCGCGCGGCATCTTCGAGATGCTTTGGAACAGGATACCAAATGGCGATGAGGTCTTTGCCTATATCGTCAATTCGACGAAGGGCGGCGATCATTACTGGGTGCTCGGCCATGTGACGCCGAGCTATGAGAATGGCGAGATCACCGGCTATCATTCGACCCGGCGCGTTCCGTCCGCGCGCATCATCCGCGACGTGATCGAGCCGCTCTATTGCGAGCTCAACCATATCGAGGCGTCGACCGCCAATCGCAAGGAAGGCATACGCAAATCGGCAGAGCATCTCGACAATCTGCTGTCAGAGCGGGGGCTCAGCTATGACGAATTTATGGCATCACTGATGAGGGAGGCGTAAGTCCGATGGAAATACCTGTCACACCCACGACCGCGGAGGCCGGCGTCTCCATCGACCGGCTGAAGCAGATCCTTCAGGTCGCCATCGATGTCGGCCGCGGCAATTTTGAAAGCCGCCTCAAGAATATCCCGAGCGAGGCCGGGCTGGAGCGCGAGCTCTGCCTGCGCATCAATGAAATGATCGATCGAAGCGATGCATATTTGCGCGAATCCACAGCCTGCCTCGGCTTTATCGCGGAGAACCAGTATTTCCGACGCATCTCGCCTGAGGGGCTGCGCGGCGATTTCGGCACGGCGGTCACCCGGATCAATCGGGCCGCCGACGGGGTTGAGCGGAAAATCGCGCGGTTTCAGGAAGCGGTGAACGCCATCTCGGACGCGGCGACCCGGCTCAATGACAGCGCCCAGTCGATGGGCGATACAATCCGCCACACGCATGAGAAAACGGCGACGGTCGCCGCCGCCGCGGAGGAAGCGGGGCAGAACACCCAGACCGTCGCCTCGGCGGCGGAGGAACTCAATTCCTCGATCCAGGAGATCAATCGCCAGGTTGTCATCTCCACCGACATGTCGGAGGCGGCGGTCGGTCAGTCCCAGACAGCCAATGAGATGGTGGCGAACCTTTCGGCGGCGTCGACCGAGATCGGAAATGTCATCAAGCTGATCAACAATATCGCGGGGCAAACGAAACTGCTCGCGCTCAACGCGACGATCGAAGCCGCCCGCGCCGGCGATGCCGGCAAGGGGTTTGCGGTCGTGGCGAGCGAGGTGAAGTCACTCTCGGCCGAAACCGAAAGGGCAACGGAGGGCATTCGCCTGCAGATCGAGGCGATCCAGAAGGCCGCAGCGTCGGCCGTGGACTCGATCACCGGCATCGGCAAATCCATTTCCGCGATCAATGAAGTCTCCTCAGCGATTGCTTCTGCGGTTGAAGAACAGGGCGCTGCAACGCAGGAGATCAGCCGCAATGTCCAGGAAGCCGCGAGCGGCGTCAATAACGTCACGATCAATGTCGGGATCGTCAACGAGCATATGCAGACCGTGAATGATAACTCGGCGCAGCTCACGGACGTTGCCGGAGAGCTCGCGCGCCAGGCTGAAATCCTGACAGCGACATTGAACAGTTAAGTCCAGGCCTTCTCAGACGGCCGCGCGATCAGTCCGTTAAAAATCCGGTAATCAGCAGCATCACGCTGAGGAGCAGCCCCGCCGCGGGGACCCATATGGGGACGGCAAAAACGCCGCCTGAGGGGGCCGCCTCCGATCTCTTCATTCGGATCAGGGCAAGGTTGACCAGGCAGAAGACGACCAGAATAAGCGTCGAGGTCGCTTCTGCCAGTTCCGCGATCGGCAGCAAGGTCGCAAAGATGAGAACGAGCGCGACGACGACAACCGTCGCGACCACTGGCGTCCGCGTCACCGGATTAACCGCAGTAAGAAAGGCGGGCAGGTTCTTCTGCTTCGCAAGGCCATAGATCACCCGCGACGCCATGATGATCTGGATCAGGACACCGTTCGTTGTCGCGATAATAGAGATGCCGTGAAAAATCCCGCTGGTCGTCGACCCCGCCTCGTCGAACACGAAGGCGAGCGGCGCGGCGGTGTCCGCAAGCTGCGACATCGGCACGACAAGCACAACGACGGACACGACAAGAAAATAGAGAACGGCCGTGATCGCAAGGGTCAGCAGGATGCCGCGCGGCAGTGTCTTGTGCGGTTCAACCACCTCCTCGGCCACATTGGCGATATCCTCGAACCCCACAAAGGCAAAGAAGGCGAGCAGGCTGGCCGACAGGATCCCGCCCCAGACCGAAAGCTCCAGGGGCGGGAGCAGCGTCAGGGATTTGGCGAGAATGCCAGGATCGGCCTTGATGCCAAAGAAGATCACAAGACCCAGCCCGCCGATCTCGAGCAGCGTGAAAATCGCGGCAATCGTCACCGATTCCAGAATACCCCAGGCAGCGATTGCACCAATAATCAGGATCACGACAATCGCGAGGAAGGTTTGCGGCAGGGCGATAACGTCAGCGATATAGGCCGCCGCGCCGAGAGAGACCGCCGCCGAGGAGACGATGCCCGATGCCGCCACCAGCAAGCCGACAGTGAGCGTTAGAGGGGGAGACCTGAAGCCCGCATCCACATAGGCGGCCGCCCCGGCGCTAACCGGATGACGGGTGGCGAGCTCGGCATAGGAAAATCCGGTAAAGGCCACAACAACGGCCGCAACGAGAAAGGAGATGGGCGCGTATATTCCCGCCTCGGCAGCCGTCGCGCCCACCAGCACATAGATCCCTGCGCCGATCGTAACGCCGAGCCCGTAAAGCACGAGCAGCGGCAAGGTCAATTTTCGGGCGAGGTCAACCGGCTGCTGCGACATCATCGCACACTCGCTTTGCTGCCCGCAGGCATCCTGCCGCCGTCCGCACCGATCAATGCAGGAGCAGCAGCGGATGGCGGCTCGTCAGGAGCTGCTGCAGATTTTTGGGATCCCTCAGATAGAGGCCGTCCGCCGCCGCGATGACGAGCATTTCCTGGGCGAGGATCTCCTTGAGGAGATGTGCATTCTCCGCCGAGAGCGGCGGCAGGACACGCACCGTCTCACCTTCGCTCTCGCGGAGCGATGTTGCAAATTCCACAAGCCTCGCCCGCGCATCTTCCTCAAGGCCGAGCGGCAACAAGGTGATATTCGAAAGCGGGATCGAGAGCAGTTGCCTCGCCGTGCGCACACCGATCTCCGCCACAGATACGGAATCGCAGATAATCAGCGCCTCCGCGCTCAGGCTCTTCGCCCCCTTCAGAAGCAGTGTCGGCCGTGGCAGCTTGCTCGGGCCGCCGCGCCGGGCAATCTCGTCGCGCAGGTTTCTCGACTGAAGGCGTCCCGTTGTCTCAATGATCACGAGATCGGCATCGTCGAGGTCGCTTTCAGACGCCGGCCACGCGCCCCGTACCGCGCGAAATCCGACGGCGACCTGGCGCTGGCGGGCGGCCTGCTCGAGCTGGCGCTGCATGCTTCGCGCCATCGCCCGGAACTGCGCTTCCAGCGTCGGACGATCCAGCCGGTGCGCCCCCGGCGATAAAAACCGGTATTCGCGGACAAACCCGAGATCGCTTACCGTCGCGAGGTCGCTGTCTTCGACAAAAACACCCTGCAGTTCGCCGCCAAGGCGTGCCGCAATCTCGATGGCGGCGACCATCGTGTGACGGCTGTGCATTGACGAATCAATCTGCAACAGGATCCGGCGGTATTTTCGTCTCGGCGCGTCAGACATCGGCGTTCCCCGCGGATTTGTCATCGCGCCCCGATCGCGCATAGCGCACGGCCGCCTCGGCGTAGCTTTCAAGCCGCGCCTGCACCCGCCCATTGATGGTATCGCGCGGGAAGTTGCCATCGTCATCCGCCGTGCCTGCCGGCACGCCCGTCAGGATTTCAATTCCCTGATCGATGCTGGAAACGGCATAGATATGGAAGCGCCCTGTTTCGGCCGCTTTCACCACCTCGTCTTTCAGCATCAGGTTTTTCACGTTCGATTCCGGAACGAGAACGCCCTGATCGCCGGTCAGCCCGCGGTAATTGCAAAGATCGAAAAAGCCTTCGATCTTCTCATTCACCCCGCCGATCGCCTGCACCTCGCCGAACTGATTGACCGATCCGGTGACCGCCAGCGACTGGCGAATGGGCACGTCTGCGAGTGCGGAGAGGAGCGCATAAAGCTCGGTTGACGAGGCGCTGTCCCCGTCAACACCGCCATAGGACTGCTCGAAAACGAGGCTGGCGGTGAGAGAGAGCGGCTTGTCCCGGGTATAGCGCGCGGCAAGGAAATTCGAGAGGATCAGGACGCCCTTGGAATGGAGCGGCCCGCCAAGGTCGACCTCGCGCTCGATATCGATCACGCGGCCGCGGCCAAGATGCACCCGGGCGGTGATCCGGCTCGGCCGGCCGAAGGCGAAATTGCCGAGCTGCAAAACCGAGAGGGCGTTGATCTGGCCGATCCGCTCCCCAGAGGTGTCGAGAATCATCGTGCCGCGACGGAACTGCTCCTGCGTGCGTTCGCGCATCCGGTCGGAGCGGCGGATATGTGCGGCAATCGCCGTTTCCACATCCGCAGCCGTGATTGTCGCGCCGCCGCGCGCCGTCGCCCAGTGATCGGCCTCGCAGATCAGGTCGTTGAGCGCCCGGGAATGGCTGAGCAGCCGCTCCTTGTCGCTGGTCAGGCGCGTCATCCGCTCCATGACCTTTTCCACCGCGCCCCGCTCCAGCGGCAGCAGGTTCTTCTTGCGCGCCTGCGTCGCAATGAAGCGGGCGTAAAGCTGAATGGCGTCGTCGGTGACCGGCAGCAGGTCTTCAAAATCAACGGGCACCTTGAAGAGATTGAAAAAATCCGGATCATTCTGGCTCAGCAGGTAATAAACGACCGGCTCGCCGATCAGGATGACCTTGACATCGAGCGGAATGGGCTCCGGCTGCAAGGTGGTGATACTGCCAAGCGACATTATCTGCGACAGGCCTTCAATGCGGATCTCCCGCCCGCGGATCGAACGCTTCAGCGCTTCCCAGGCATAAGGCTGCATCAACAGCCGCCGGGCATCGAGCAGCAGGTAGCCGCCATTTGCCCGATGCATGGCACCCGGCTTGATCAGCCTGAAATCGGTGACGAGCGATCCGAATTCGGAGCGATGCTCGATCCGGCCGAGCAGATTTTCAACGGTCGGATTATCCTCGTAAACGATGGGCGCGCCGCCATTCACGTCATGCGTCACCAGAACATTCACCTGACAGTTATTGATGACCATTTCCTGCTGGCGGATGAAGTTCGCCGCCATCTGGGGCGGAATGGTCTCGACAGCTTCGTCCTTGGTCAGGCGGAAAACATCGCTGTGGTCGATCAGATATTCCTTCACCGCATCGAGAAATTCGAGCACCGCCGGGCAATCACGCCAACGCTCACGGTCCTCATCGATCAGGTGATCGACGGCGAAGCTGGTGATTTCGCGGTTCAGCTGAATGATTTCGCGGCGCTGCGCACGTTCGAGTTCGGGCATCGTGCGAACGACCGCCTGCAGTTCCCCTTCCAGCTCGCCAATATCCTTCTTGATCTGCTCCTGCTCCTCCACTGAGAGCTTGGAGAAGGTTTCCGGATCGATCACCCGCCCCTCGCGGGACGGCGCGAGCGCAAGGCCCGTCGGCGTGCGGACGAGCGCAATATTCTTCGCCTCCCCCTTCTTCTGGACGCCGTCGAACGCCTCTTCCTGTTTCAGCTTGTACTGCTCGACGATGACATCGAGCCGGGTGCGGTAATCCTCGCTTTCATAGGCCGCAGAAATAACGATCCGCACCTCCTCGCCGAGGCTTTCCATCTGCTTCGCCAGCTCCTGCCCGCGGCCCGCCGGCAGCTCCAGCATTTTCGGATGATCGGGCATGGCGAAGTTATTGACGTAACACCAGTCCTCGGGGCAGCATTTCGCCGCCGCTTCCGGCTCCAGGTAACGCAGGATCGTTTCGGTTTTCCCGCCGCCAGAGGCGCCGAACGCAAAGAGATTGAACCCCTCATGGCGCACGCCAATACCGAAACGGATTGCCTCAACCGCCCGCTCCTGCCCCAGCGGCTCGCGCAGATCCTCGATCTCTCTCGTGTCGGAAAAACCCAACGCGCCAAGATCATAGGTCCGGCGCAGCTCGGAAGCAGGGAGTGCCTTGTGGTCGGCCATTAACGCTTCTCCTTAAATCACACTGTTTTTCATCATAGTATCAATAGTGGGAGGGGAGGGAAATCCATGCGTCAAAGATTGCGAGAATTATTTTGCCTCCGCCTTGCCCTGACCTATCTCGAAAGTTACAGGGAACACTGGCAGTCGATCAGGCAGCATGACGGAATTATCAAGAAAAAGCCATGAGCAAAGGATCATCGCGTTTCTCTCCGACCCGGCGAGCTATCCGGATCGGCCGCTGAATATCGACATCCGCGAGACGCATGGCGCCCGCGTGTTTCTTGCCGGCGACTATGCCTACAAGGTCAAGAAGCCCATCCGGCTCCCCTATCTCGACTTCTCGACGCTGGAGAAGCGGGCTGAATTCTGCCGGCGCGAGCTTGAGATCAATCGCCCGGCCGCGCCCGATCTTTATCTCGGCGTGATCCCGATTACCCGCGAGGGCGACGGACGCCTTGCGTTCGCGGGCGCCGGACCGGTCATTGAGTGGGTCCTGCAGATGAAGCGTTTCCCGCAGGAGATGCTTTTCGATCAGCTGCCGCGCGAAATCATCGGCGAGAGAGCGACGATAGAAAGCCTCGCGGACGCCGTTATATCCAGCCACCTGGCCGCAACGCCTGTGAAAACCGGCGACGGGCCACGCCGGATCGAGATGCTGATCCGTCAGCTTTCGGCAAGCTTCACCGCCGCGCCCGATATATTTGACGCGGCGGATGCAGACCGCTTCACGTTTGAGGCGAGCGCGCAGCTCACGGCGGCGCGCCTTTGCCTCAGATTTCGCGGCCGCGCCGGCTATATCCGCCGCTGCCACGGTGATCTGCACCTTCGCAATATCCTGCTGCTCGATGGGCGCGCGGTACTTTTCGATGCGCTCGAGTTTGATGAGGAGCTTGCGACCATCGACACGCTTTATGATCTCGCCTTCCTTCTGATGGATTTTCATCATCGGGACATGGCGGCGATCGCCGTGCGCCTGCTCAACCGCTATCTGTATCTTTCGGGCGCGAAAGCGGACATTTACGGGCTGAAAGCGCTCGCGCTCTTTCTCGCGCTCCGCGCCGGGATCCGGGCGATGGTGAACGCCGATCTCGCCCGCCAGAAAACGGGGGATGAGCGGGAGGCGGCGGTTGATCGAGCGCGCGGCTATTTTCAGGCTGCACTTCAATATCTCCACCCGCCCGCACCCTTTCTTATCGCAGTCGGCGGCTTTTCCGGCACCGGCAAGACGACCCTCGCGGCCGCGCTTGCCGAACGCCTTGCCCTCCCCTTCGGCTGCCTCCACTTCCGGACCGATCTTGAGCGCAAAGCGATGTTCAATGTCACGGAGACCGAAAGGCTGCCGGCCGACAGCTACACGCAGGAGACAAGCGATAAGGTCTATGCCCGCGTCTTTGACAAGGCCCGCATCGCGCTGAAATCGGGCCAGCGGGTGGTGGTCGATGCGGTCTTTTCCACCGAAGCGGAGCGCGAGGCCGTTGAAAAGATCGCCCGTCGTCTCAACATCCCTTTTACGGGCCTTTGGCTTGACGCCGATGAAGCGACGCTCGCAGCGCGCGTCACCGGGCGGCGAAATGATGCCTCCGATGCGACCGCCGATGTCGTCCGCCAACAACTCGCGCGGGGTGCCGGGACGATGCAGTGGCGCAAAATCAACGCCGGCGGCTCACCGCAGCATACGCTCGATCAGGCGCTGAGCGCGCCGTTCCGCTGATTTGATGCAGGTCAATGCCTGCACTTCCCGCTCCTGCTATAAGGGGAGCGGCATTATAGCTCGAAAGGACAGAGGATGAGTGGCAAAAGCACAGAGACGCGAAACGCCCCCCCGTTTCGCTATATGTATCCCAGCGATATCGAAACAGTTATCGAACAGAATGAAAAATTCGCCCAGTTGATCCAGAACTGGGGTGAAGAGATGCTGAGTTTCGGCACCTGCCGCCTGAAAGAGAACATCGCCGTTCCGCGCCAGCTCGCGGGCTGCACCACGCCCGAAGAGGTCGTGAATGTTTATATGAATTTCTTCAACACGGCGTTTCGGCAGTATTCGGAGGAAGCGGTACGGCTCGGCGGTCTCTATGACTTCGATCCGGCCGACGGGAAGCGGGTCGCGGTGAAGCCGGAGAAAGGGAACGGCGCGGAGTAAGCTCCGTCCGTTACGCGCTCAGGCGGGCAGCTGGATGCCGTCAAGCCCGCTTTTCTCCGCGGCGGAAAGCTCAACGAGCGGGGGAAGGACGCGCTCCCATTCGCGATCGCCAAAGCGCCGGGCGACAAGATATTTGACGGCCGCAATAAGCGGGACAGCGGATGCCGCACTTCGGATGCGGGCGACTTCTGCCGCATCGCCGGGCTGCGCCGCGCCGTTCCAGATTTTTCCGCAAAGCGGCGCGGAAATATTTACCGTTGCCGAAATGCAACCCGCAAACCCGTCGCCCCGCGCGCCTTCAAGAACTGTTTCACTGCTCGGGAAGACTTTAAATCCGGGGATCGCCGCGACAATCTCGCGGCAGTAGGGAATATCCCCGGACGAATCCTTGATGCCGCAAATCCGCCCCGCCGTCTCCTCGGCAAGCCGGCGGACCAGATCAACCGAAAAGGGCACGCCCGTCAGCGCCGGGAAATTATAAAGATAAATCGGGATCGGAGTATCATCTGTCGCACCGGCAAGCGCAGTGAAATAGCGGAGAAGCCCCGCATCGCTCACCCCTTTGTAGTAGAAAGGCGGCAGGACAAGCGCTGCGCCATAGCCAAGCTCCGCCGCGCTATTAGTGAGCGCCGCCGTGGTCTCAAGATCGGGTGTTCCGGTTCCCACCATCAGCTTTTGGCCGGGCAGCGCGGCGGTGGCCGCAGCCATGATCTGCCGGCGCGCCGCCGCCGAAAAGGAATTCGCCTCCCCGGTCGTGCCGAGGATATTGAGCCCGTCGCAGCCATTCGCCAGCGCCCATTCGGAGTGCCTTAGAACCCGCGCGAGATCGGGCGCGCCCATCCGGCCAACCGGTGTTGGAACCGCAGCAATCACGCCCTGCAACGCGCTATCCCCGCGCGGTGTCTCAGTCATCGGCTAACGCCTCCATCGCATCGGCGGCGATCTCTAGCGCACGCAGCCGGGCCTTGTGGTCATAAATCTGCGCGCTGAGGATAATTTCATCCGCCGCCGTTTCCTTCTTGAATTTCAGCAGGCTGTCGCGAACATCCGTCCGATCGCCAAGCGCAATACAGGTCATGAAGCGGGAAATCGCCGCATGCTCCTGCGGGCTCAAGCCGTCGGCGAAGCCTTTCACGGGCGGCGGCAGCTTGACCGGCGCGCCCCGCACCAGCGCCAGCACCGTCTGCATCATCGAGGTGGCGATCAGCTCCGCTTCCTCGCGCGTGTCGGCGGCCATAAGGTTCATCGCCACCATCACATAGGGCCGGTCGAGTTGCGCGGACGGCCTGAAATTCTGCCGGTAGACGAAGAGCGCCTGGCGCAGATCGGCGGGCGCGAAATGCGATGCGAAGGCGTAAGGCAGGCCGAAATGCGCCGCCAGCTCCGCCCCGTAAAGGCTGGAGCCGAGTATCCAGATCGGCACATTGAGACCGGCGCCCGGCACCGCCACCACCTTCTGCCCCGGCGCCGGATCGGCGAAATACTGCTGCAATTCCATCACGTCGCGGGGGAACATATCGACGCTGCCGCTCAATGTCCGGCGCAGCGCCTGCGCCGTCAGGCCATCGGTCCCCGGCGCGCGGCCAAGACCGAGGTCGATCCGGCCGGGATAAAGCGAGGCAAGCGTGCCAAACTGTTCGGCAATGATCAGCGGGGCATGGTTCGGCAGCATGACGCCGCCCGAGCCGATCCGGATGGAGCGCGTATGGGCGCCGACATGGGCGAGCAGAACCGCCGTCGCCGCGCTCGCAATTCCCGGAATATTGTGATGTTCCGCCAGCCAGTAACGCTCATAGCCGAGCTTCTCTGCCGTTTGCGCCACCTCAACTGAATTTTTAAAGGACTGCCCGGCATCGCTTCCCTCGGTTATCGGGGCGAGATCCAGCACGGATAGTTTTGTCATAAAAATACTGCTCCTGTTGTTGCATGCGCCCGCAAGCTGCGGCCGAAGGCAGGGGGAAACGCACGCCTCCACCGTCCGGCCGATAACCCGGGCAGCTTAGCAACAAGCTGCTCCCGCATGCCAACAAATTCTCCGCTGACCGCTTGCCGCTTTCAGCGTCTTGCAGGTCGCGCATTATTCTGTTGCGATTATCTGCATATGCAGATATATAGGGGCATGTCACAGACACCGCAGCGCAATTTCCGCTCGACCTGCAGCGCCCTTCGCTTTCGCAAGGCCGCACGACGGGTGACGCAGATCTACGATCATGAGCTAGAACCCTTCGGCCTGACAATCACCCAGTATGGCATCCTCGGGCATCTCTTTCACTTCGGTGGCATCAATGTCGGCGCCCTCGCGCGAAAGCTGGTGATGGACCCGACGACGCTGACCCGCAACCTTCGCCCGCTGGAGCGACAGGGCTATGTGACGCTCACCCCCGACAACGACGACCGGCGCGGCCGCAAGCTCGATCTTACGGAGGCGGGCAGAGCCCGCTATAAAGCCGCCCGTCCCGGCTGGCAGGCGGCGCAGGATCGCATCGCAGCGACACTCGGCCCGGAGAATGGCGCCATTCTGGCAGACATCATTGACGGCATGATCGAGAATCTTCGTGACTGATTTTTCTCCCAGATAGCTGTATATACATATAATAAGGAATAATAATCAATGACCGAGCTGTCTTCTGCGCCTGCCGCGCCTCCGTCCGATCCGCTGCTCACCGCGCCAATCTTCGGAACACTGCTACGCCTCAGCCTGCCGAACGCCGTTGCGATGGTTGCGGCCGCCCTCGTCGCGATTGCGGAGACGGGCTATGTCGGCCAGATCGGCATTTCCGCGCTCGCCGGTCTTGCGCTCGTCTTTCCGATGGTGATGCTGCAACAGATGATGTCGGCGGGCGCCATGGGCGGCGGCGTCTCCTCTTCCATCAGCCGCGCGCTCGGGGCGGGAAACAGCGTCCGGGCGCGGCAGCTTGCCATTCATGCGCTGGTTATCGGCGCACTCGCCGGAGTC
The DNA here is from genome assembly GCF_036844445.1 of Sneathiella sp. Lineage (GTDB taxonomy): Bacteria > Pseudomonadota > Alphaproteobacteria > Sneathiellales > Sneathiellaceae > Sneathiella. Next base: position 136,104 of record NZ_DAIUFV010000005.1, read on the forward strand.
TTTTTCTGTGTCTTTTTCCGGCTTCTCGGGGACAGCATTTACACTCTTCTTGGCGGGTCGGGAGACGTCCTGAAGGAAGCCCTGGCCTATTCCGATATCGCCTTCACAGGGGCGATCGGAATCTGGCTGACGAATACGCTTGCCTCCATCATTCGCGGCTGCGGCGAGATGAAGATCCCATCGGTCACCCTCCTTGTCATCGCGGTTGCCCAGTTCCTGCTCGCCGGCCTCTTCGGGCTGGGATGGGGCCCCATGCCCGCCCTCGGCATGGCCGGCGTCGCGCTTGGTTTCGTCATCGCCTATAGCTCGGGGGCAATTTTTCTCTTTCTCTACCTGATTTCAGGACGCGCGCGCCTCACCCTCACCTTCCGGGGGATCCGCCTGAACGGGGAAATGTTCCGCGACATCCTCAAAGTCGGCGCCGTCTCCTGCGCGTCTCCGCTGCAGACTGTGCTGACCGTCCTGATCCTGACACGCGTGGTTTCCGAGTTTGGCGTCACCGCCCTCGCCGGCTACGGGATCGGCGCGCGGCTTGAGTTTCTCCTGATCCCCATCGTATTTGCCATTGGCGTCGCCTGCGTTCCCATGGTTGGCATGGCGATCGGCGCCCGCAATCTGGAGCGGGCGCGGAAAATTGCCTGGACGGGCAGCTTTACCGCCGCCGCCTTTCTCGGCGTTATCGGCGTTATCGCCTCTCTCTTCCCCAATCTCTGGTCCGGCATGTTCACGGCGGATCCGGCGGTCCTTCATGCCAGCGCCCTCTATTTCGCCTGGGTTGGTCCCTTCTACGGCTTCTTCGGCCTCGGGCTATGCCTTTATTTCTCGTCGCAAGGGTCGGGCAAAATGATTGGCCCGGTGCTGGCCGCAACGGCGCGGCTGGTGGTTGTTGCGATCGGCGGCTGGATCCTGACGGTCTACAGCGCGCCCGACTGGACAGTGTTTGCCCTTATCGGCGGCGCCATGGCGGTTTACGGAATTGCCACCGCGCTCGCGGTCTATCGCGTCCGCTGGTAGAGACAGGCGCGGCGGCCGTGCCCCCTCAAAGGGGATCAGAGCCAGCGCGCGCATCGGAACAGGCGCGCAAAATAGCGGCGCGGACATCCTCATGTTGCGTCTCGATGGCCCGGGCCAGCGACTTCAGCTCGAACCTGAGGCCGTGGATCTGGTCGATCAGCGAGAGAACGATGGGAATCGCTTCGTTATTGACGGCAAGATCGACCTTGAGCTGGCGGATCAGTTCGAGGCGCGCCATGTCGATTTCCCGGAAATGATAGCCGGCTTCGGTTTCTTCCGGGATCACCCAGCCGCGTTTCACCCAGATGCGAAGCCGCGTCAGGCTGACGCCGGTCAGCTGACGGAGAACTTCCTGCTCACTGATCATCCCCTCGCTCCTTCCACTTCCTGCCGGACCTCGTAGCTGTTCTTCGCCCGCCACTTCTCCATGAATTCCTTGAGGTCGGGATCAATTTTCTTTGGCAGAACGACTTTGAGCCGCACCAGCTGATCGCCGGCGGGAGCCGACTTTCCGCCCGCAATCCCCTTCCCCTTCAGCCGCAGGGTCTGGCCCGAACTGGCGCCGGCAGGGACGCTCATGTTGATTTTACCGTGGATCGTCGGTACCGCCACCTTGCCGCCGAGCACCGCTTCATCAAGCGTGATCGGCAGATCGATCAGTATATCCCTGCCCTCGCGGCGGAAGAGGGGGTGCGGCCGGACCTCGATGCGGACATAGGCATCGCCCGCGGGCCCGCCATTCAACCCCGGGCTGCCCTTGCCCTTCAGCCGGATATTCTGCCCGTCGCGGATGCCGACGGGCACGGTGACGTCAAGCGTGGCCCCGTCCGGCATCGTGAGGCGCTTCTTCGCGCCGCACGCCGCTTCCAGGAAATCGATGGCCAGGTGATAATGCGCATCCTCCCCGCGGATGGGGCCTGAGAAGCCGCGCCCGCCACCGCCGAAATCGGTGCGCGTTCGGCGAAAAAGCTCCGCGAACAGGTCGCTTTCATCGGCGAAATCATCAAAGCCGCCGCTGGAATAGTAATGCGTCCGCGGCCCTTCCCCGGCATAGGAGCGATAATATTGCTCCGTCGGTCGCTCCTGCCCGGTGGCGTCGATCTCACCGCGATCGAATCGCGCCCGCTGGTCCTTGTCGCCAAGGATGGCATAGGCGGCCGAAACCGCCTTGAAGCGCTCTTCCGCCGATGCATCGCCGGGGTTCAGATCCGGGTGCAGTTCCTTCGCGAGCTTGCGGTACGCCGACTTGATTTCCTTGTCCGTCGCGGTCGGCTCCACGCCGAGAATTTTATATGGATTGTCAGTAGTCACCATCCGACCCATCCTTCAGTCAATGTCACGGCAGATGCACCAGCCGTCAGTTACGTCCACCCCGTTTAAATATGGAAATAATTTTCTGCGGCTGCAAGCCCCGCCCCCGCACTCGAACGGCCATCAATACAGCCCTGAAACTCTTTTCCCTGCCGTCAGTTGCAGTATTTTCTAATATACACTTCCCGCCACAGTCGCGAATGCCGGCTATTATCCCTTTTTTAACTACCTCCGCCTAGACTGCCCCGCAGTGAGAGGCAATATTGGAAAGAGCTGATATTAGCACTTTGCAAATAAAGCAAAGTATTCAGTACCGGTCGCAAGGTCAGTTCTACACCAGAATATTCTGGAGAGATAAAAATGGAAGTAAATCCAATACCTGTAGATGAAGAAATAAAGTTCTCGACGGACGAGATCATCGTCTCCAAGACCGACCTGAAAGGCCGTATCACCTACGCCAACGACGTTTTCTGTCGGGTCGCCGAACGAACAACCGCCGAAACGATCGGCAAATCGCACAATATCATCCGGCATCCTGATATGCCGCGCGCCATCTTCAAGCTGCTCTGGACAACCTTGCAGCGCGGCGAGGAAATGTTCGTCTATATCAAGAACATGTCGGCGACCGGAAAATACTATTGGGTCCTCGCTCATGTGACGCCGTCCTATGACAGCGCGAACAATATCATCGGCTATCACTCCAACCGCCGCCTTCCCGACATGGCGGGCGTGCGAAGCGTCCTGCCGCTTTATGAGCGCTTGAAGGCGGAAGAGCAGCGCCATGCAAGCCCGAAGGAGGCGCTCGAGAAAGGCGTCGCGCTGCTTGAGAATATGATCCGCGAGAGCGGCAGAAGCTATGACGAGTTCATTTGGGGACTGGTAAATAAAAATGCTTAAGTTTTTCAGAAACAAGGACGCCGCCGCAACGGAGCCCGGCGGAAAATCCGCGCCCGACGAGCTAGCGGCGCTGCGCGAAGAGCTGGCCGTTTACAAAACCGCCTTCGCCGCGCTTTCGGAAGTGACGGCGCGCGTCAATCGGGGCGACATGGAAGCGCGCATCATTGATTGGGATCAGCATGGGCCGTTGAGCGAGTCCCTCGCGGGTCTCAACCGCGCGCTCGATCTGACAGATTCCTTTATCCGCGAATCAACCGCATCGCTGAGCGCCGCGACCTCCGGCCGCTTCTATCGCAAGTTTCTGACAACCGGAATGGCCGGCAGCTTTGCCGATGGCGCCCGCTTCATAAACAGAACAAGCGAGGAGCTGCAACGGCGCGAGGAAGAGCGGGTCGCCGCCCGCCTCGCCATCGCGCGCACCTTCGAAGCCAATGTCGGCGAAGTCGTCTCGGCGCTTGGCGACGCGCTTCACAAGGTTGCGGACATTTCCGTTCAGCTCAAAAGCTATGCCGCCAACAACCAGAGCCTTGCCGCGACGGTCGCGGCGGCGGCGGAGCAGGCAACGGTCAATGTGCAGACCGTCAGCACCGCGGCCGAGCAGCTTTATGCGTCCGTGCAGGAGATTACCCGTCAGGTCACCTCCTCCACGGCGATGACCATTGAAGCCTCGGGCGAAGCCGAGACGACGACACACACCATCCTGTCGCTGAAGGAAGCCTCAGACACCATCGGGCAGGTTGTCGACCTCATCAAGGACATTGCGGGCAAGACGAACCTGCTCGCTCTCAACGCGACGATCGAGGCCGCGCGCGCGGGCGAAGCCGGCAAGGGGTTCGCGGTTGTCGCCTCGGAGGTGAAGTCGCTTGCGCTGCAAACAACGAATGCGACCGGAGAAATCGGATCGCAGGTCGAATCGATCCAGCTCAGCACCGATACCACCGTCCAGGCTGCCGCGCGCATCACCCAGACGATTAACCAGCTCAACGAAGTTTCTTCGGCCATCGCCTCGGCAACGGAGGAACAGGCTGCGGCGACCATGGAGATCAGCCGCAACATCCAGGAAGCCTCGCAAGGCACCCAAGAGGTCGCCTCCAGCATCAACAAGGTGAATGAAACCTCGCTGCAAACCGTAAAATCGGCGGATGATCTCGACCACTCCGTACAGGAGCTGACCGCCATGGTGCAGAAACTGCGCTCGGAAGCCGACACTTTTGTTACGGCCGTAAAGACCGGCTGATCCTCCGCCTCTTGCAAAGCCCGTCTGTCCCGGACAGCCGGGCTTTTTATCCGCAGCGCGCAAAAGCAAGGGGACCTTCGCGATGCGGCCCCGTCCGTCCTTCCGCAAACGGCGCCCACCGCGCTCTCGCGCCTCATTCCGCTTTATCGTCCTGGCGCTTGTACCCGCAGCTCACAAGCGCCGCCAGATGAATCATTCCGGCTATTCAATCACTGACAAAAGGTCAGCATTTCTGCGCCATCCATGATGAGGGCGCTTTGGCGTAACATATCGATTTTTTTACGCTTTTTTGATGCCAGAATGAAATCGATGCCAAAATTTTGCCCTATTTCAGTCGCTAATTATGCGCCGTGCGAGCGCGTACCAATTTCGCCACATTCGATACCTAGTTCTTTCATATCCTTTTAGAAACGTTTCAACATGTCTCCGTCGAGGAGGTGAAGTCGAATGCATGTAGCGGTTCTCTGGGGCGATTGGACAGTCTCGTCGTAGCAGTAGATGAAAATATAGGCAGATGGACAAAAAATTCTATTCGACTCTTCCGGCGAATGTTGTCGCCCTCTTCGGATTTCTCGTACTGACCCCCGCCCTCGCCTGGGGGGAACAACCATCGGCCCAGAGCAATGTGGCGACGGAAGTTCCTGCTGAGCCTGCGCCCGAGGCGGCTGCGGAAACAGTGACGCCCGACGCGCTATTCAGCGCCGTCGTCGAAAAGGCGCGCGCTCTTGCAAGCGAAGCTTATCTCCCGCCGCAGCAGATCGCCGAGGATAAACTCAATACCCTCAGCTATGAGGATTTTCAGAAGATCAGGTTCCGCAAAGAAGCGGCACTTTGGCACGACGAAGCACTCTTTGAAGTGCAATTTTTTCATCCCGGCTTTCTGTTCAACGCGCCGGTCGCGATCAACGTCCTTGAAGACGGCAAGGTCACGCATCTGCCGTTTGACAAGTCATCCTTCCGCTATGATGGCCACGGGGTGGAGGACAAGGTGCCGGGCGACCTCGGCTATGCCGGGTTTCGCATCCATTTCCCGCTCAATAATCCGGAATACAAGGACGAACTCGCCGTGTTCCTCGGCGCCTCCTACTTCCGCCTGCTCGCGCGCGACCAGTTTTATGGCCTCTCCGCGCGCGGCCTTGCTGTTGACACCGCGCTTCCCAAAGGCGAGGAATTCCCGTCCTTTCGCGAATTCTGGCTGGTCAAGCCGGCCGCCGACGCCACCAGCATGACGCTGTTCGCACTTCTTGACAGCCCATCGATCGCGGGCGCCTACCAGTTCGTCATCACGCCCGGCACGCGCACAGTGGTGGATGTGGCGACCGTGCTGTTTCCGCGCGAAAGCGGCCATCAGATCGGCATAGCCCCGCTGACCAGCATGTTTCTCTACGGCGAGAACAGCACGCAGCATTACGATGATTTCCGCCCCGAAGTGCATGATTCGGATGGTCTTTTGATGCACACCGGCAGCGGCGAATGGATCTGGCGGCCGATCAACAATCCCCGTCAGCTCAGCGTCAGCGCCTTCATCGATGAGAACCCGAAGGGGTTTGGCCTGATGCAGCGCGATCGCGACTACAACAACTACATGGATTTCGAAACCCATTATCACCAGCGCCCGAGCCTTTGGATCGAACCGCTGGGCGGCGGATGGGGCAAGGGCAGCGTCCGGCTTGTCGAAATTCCCTCGGCTGAAGAGGTAAACGACAACATCGTTGCGTTCTGGGTATTCGACGCGCCCTTCGAAAAAGGCACCCCGATGCATCTCGCGTATCGGATGACCAGCCTGAACAATCTCGACCCGGCCGATCACCTGGCGCAGGTTCTGCGCACGCGGACCGGCTGGGGCGGCATTCCCGGGGCCGTACCGCCCCAACCAAAAAGCGTAAGACGTTTCATGATTGATTTCCGGGGCGGGGATCTCTCCACCCTGCATCCGGAGCAGCCTGTAGAAGCCGATGTACAAACGACACGGGGCAAGATTGACGATCTGGTGCTGCATAAGCTGCCGGGTTCCGATATCTGGCGCTTGTCCTTTCGGCTGCAAGGCGCCGGCGACCAACCCGCAGACATGCGCGTGTTCCTCACCCTGCGAGGGCAGCGTCTGACAGAAACCTGGAGTTATCTCTATGAGCCGACTGATGCCCGATAAGCTGAAAATGCGCCGCGCCGCCGCAACGGCGGAAAGACGGCGCGGCCGCTTCTCCACCCCCTTGAGCTGGGAGCGCCGACTCGTGTTTTTTGCACTGGTGGTGCTCACCGCTGGCCTCGCCTGTGACATGATGTTCGATATTCTCGTCGCGAACGGCATGACGAAGGTCGAACTGATGATCCTTGGCCTCTTTACGATCACCTTCTCGTGGCTGGTGATTTCTTTCTGGTCAGCGGTTGCAGGGTTTCTCTGCCATGTGTTCAACCTCGATCCGCTCTCGCTGCGCCGTCGCATCCGGGCGGAAGATCTCGACAACCGGCCCCTCACAAGCCGCACCGCCGTCGTCATGCCCGTCTATAACGAGGATCCCGAGCGCGTGCTCGCAGGATTGGAGGCAACCTATCGCTCGATCATGGCGACGGGCGAAGGCAAGGCGTTTCATTTCTTTCTTCTCAGCGACACGCGAAACGACGAGATCGCCCGCGAGGAGGAAGCCGGCATCGCCCGCCTCATTGTGCGCCTTGGCGGCGAAGGGCGAATTTTCTACCGCCGCCGCGAGGACAACAGCGGCAAGAAGGCCGGCAATATCGCCGACTTCTGCCGCCGCTGGGGCCGCGCCTATGACCACATGCTGGTGCTTGATGCCGACAGCCTGATGAGCGGAGAGACCGTTGTCACCCTCGCACGCGCAATGGATGCAAACCCGGAAGCGGGAATTATCCAGACTGTGCCGATGCCGGTGCGCCAGAAGACTTTCTTCGGCCGCTACGTCCAGTTCGCCTCGCGCCTTTACAGCCCGATGCTGGCAAGTGGTCTCAGCTTCTGGCAGATGGGCGAATGCAACTACTGGGGCCATAACGCGATTATTCGCCTGCAGGCCTTCATCAACCATTGCGCCCTCCCCGCACTGCCCGGCAAGGCGCCGCTCGGCGGGGATATTCTCTCCCATGACTTTGTCGAAGCCGCCTTTATCCGCCGCGGCAACTGGCGCGTCTATCTGATGCCGGAACTGCTCGGCTCCTATGAAGAGCTGCCCGGCAACCTCCTGGACTACGCCAAGCGGGACAAGCGCTGGGCGCAGGGCAATCTGCAGCACCTCAAGCTGCTCGGCGTTCGCGGCCTGCATGGCATCAACCGCCTGCATTTCATCCTGGGCGCGCTCGCCTATGTGTCATCGCTGCTCTGGCTGCTGCTTCTGGTGCTGACCACGATTGACGGCGTGATGCGCGCGGTGATCCCGCATAATTTCTTCGGCAACGGGCCGCAGCTTTTCCCCGACTGGCCGGTGATCGAATATAACAAGATCGTCTCGCTCTTTACGCTGACGGTGATCATGCTGGTCGGGCCGAAGGTGTTCGGACTGCTGCTGACGCTCTTCAACGGCCAGGAACGCCGCGGCTTTGGCGGCGGCATCCGCCTCGTCCTCAGCGCCGTACTGGAGACCGCCTTCTCGATCTTCCTCGCGCCGGTCATGATGTGTCTGCACGCCTATTTCGTGCTGACCACCCTGTCGGGCCATGTGGTGACGTGGGATGCGCAAAATCGCGACAGTCTCTATCTGCCGATAAAAGATGCGGCGGCGAGCCTCTGGGTCCCGACCGTCGCCGGTATCATCTGGGCGGCGATAACCTGGGTCTGGGTGCCGAGCCTTTTCTACTGGCTACTGCCGGTGACGCTTGGCATGACGATCGCTGTTCCCCTTGCCGTCGGATCCTCCTGTGTCTGGCTTGGTAACGGCCTTCGCCGCCTCGGCTTTCTGGTGACGCCCGAGGAGACGGATCCGCCCGCGGTTCTCAACGCACTGGAACGCGCGCTTGGCGATCCGGTCGCTGACACCGACTATGACACGGTGCCTGCGCTCGCCGCGCCGCCGGAGACGCAAGGCGAGATGGTGCCGCAGCCGCTCGCCTACTACAGCCGCGATTTCATCAACTGGATGGCGCAGCTCGTCCCCGGCCACCGTCGCGGCCAGACAGGCTAGCACAACTTCTCAATATCCCGCCCGGACGCTGCGTTTCGGGCGGGATCAGAAGTGCAGGCCCGCCCCGAGTGCGGCAAGCGCCGCTTCCTGAAACGCCTCACCCTGCGTTGGATGCGCATGGATGGTCGCCGCGATATCTTCGGCGGTGCTGCCCATTTCAAGGGCGAGGGAAAAGGCGGCGGAAAGCTCCGAGACTTCATGGCCAACCGCCTGGATGCCGACGATCTCGCCGCTCTCCGCAACCGACAAAAGGCGCACAAAGCCGTCCTCACGTTCCCGCGTCATGGCGCGACCGTTTGCCGCCAGCGGAAAGGTCGAGACTTTGACCGATAGCCCTGCCTCCTTCGCCTGCTCCGGCGACAGCCCGACGCTCACGATCTCAGGGTCGGTAAAGCAGATTGCCGGGATCGCGCGGTTGTCCCAGTGACGCTTCCTGCCGGCAAGTATCTCGGCGACCAGCACCCCTTGCGCCATGGCCCGGTGCGCAAGCATGGGCTCCCCCGTCACATCGCCGATGGCATAGACGCCCCGCATCGACGTGCGGCAATGCTCATCGATGGCGATAAAGAGCTCGGCACGATCAAGGCCGAGTTCAGCGATGCCAATGGCGTCGACACGGGGGCGGCGGCCAACGGTGACGAGCACGCGCGAAACCTCCAGCCGCTCCGTCCCGCCGTCCTGCGACGTCAGAACAAGCTCGGCGCGCTCATCCGCCGCGCCGGGATCCTGCCCGAGGCGCGCGGTCGTCGAGGTTACAATCTTCACGCCAAGCGCTTTCAGGCGGTCCACGACCGGCTTCACCAGTGCCGTATCATACTGCGGCAGGACGCGATCGGCCGCCTCGACAATCGTCACGCGAGAGCCGAGTTTCGCGAATGCCGTGCCGAGTTCGAGGCCGATGTAGCCACCGCCGACTACCGCCAGCGTTTCGGGAACATGGCGCAGCGCAAGCGCCCCTGTCGAGGAGAGGACCGGCCCGCCGAAGGGGAGTGAGGGGAGTTCCACCGGCGCCGACCCGGTCGCGATCACGACATTATCGGCATGGATGCGAAACGGCTCGCCGTCGCCTTCGACGGTGACGGTCTTGCCATCCAGGAACCGCGCCCGCCCCTTGACGACGCGCACACCAGATTTTTTAAGCAGGCTTGCGACGCCGCGATTGAGACGCCCAACAATGCCGTCCCGCCACGCCGCGCTTTTCGCAAAATCGAGATCAACGCCACTGACCGAAAGGCCGATCGCCGAGCCATTAGCGGCGGCGTGAAGATCATGAAACTTCTCGGCGACATGTATCAGGGCTTTCGATGGGATGCAGCCGACATTGAGGCAGGTCCCGCCAAGCGCATCGGCTTCGACAAGGATGGTATCAATCCCAAGCTGGCCCGCCCGAATGGCGCACACATAGCCCCCCGGGCCGCCGCCAATAACAAGCAGGGCAGAGTTCAAATCCGTCATTCTTCCATTCCCGCGAAAAGCAGCGCCGGCTCCTCGAGCTGCTGTTTGAGATGTTGCACGAAAACCGCCGCGTTCCAGCCGTCGATCACGCGATGATCGAAGCTGCAGGAGATATTCATCATCTTGCGCGGCTCAAACATACTACCGTTCCAGTGCGGACGGACCGCCATCCGGTTGATGCCGACAATTGCCACCTCGGGATGGTTGATGATCGGCGTCGTGGCAAGGGCGCCGAGCGCGCCGAGCGAGCTGATGGTGATGGTCGATCCCGTAAGCTCATCCCGCGTCGCCGAGCCGTCCCGCGCCGCGTCGGCAAGCCGTTTCACCTCGGCCGCCGCCGCCCAGATGGAGAGCGCTTCCGCATGACGGACGACCGGCGCCATCAGGCCGCTCTCTGTCTGCGTCGCAATACCGATGTGAACACCGCCCGAGCGCGTGATGACCCCGGCCGCGTCATCAAAAGTCGCGTTCATCTCTGGTTGCTCACGGACGGCAAGGACGATCGAGCGGATAATGAAGGGCAGGATCGTCAGCTTCACCTGCCCGCGATGACGGTTGCCGTTCATGCTGGCGCGAAGCTCTTCGAGCTTTGTGACGTCCACCTCCTCGACGATGGTGATATGCGGAATATGCGACCAGCTTAGCGACATCTTTTCGGAGATGCGGCGGCGAAGGCCGGTGACTTTCACCGTCTGCGAGGTGAGATTGCGGACGGGCCGCGCGCCGGCCTTCTGTTCCGCACCCCTCGCCAACAGCTTCTCGACATCCGCGCGCAAGACGCGGCCCGCAGGGCCTGTTCCGCGAATTTCGCCAAGATCGATCCCCGCTTCCATGGCGAGACGGCGCACAGACGGCGCGGCGAGAACCCGGCGCGACGACGTCGTAGAACGCGGCGTCTCAGGTTGCGCGACTTTGTCTTCCGGCGGCGCGGGCTTTTCCTCTGGCCGGGCAGGCGGCGGCGCGGCGCGGCGCTCTTCGGCAGGCTTTTGGCTGGGCGGCGGCGCGGCTTCCTCCGCCGGAGACGCTGCCGCCTCCTCACCCGCCACCTCGATATGCACAAGTTCCGCCCCGACGGGGAGAACGTCGCCAACCTCACCGCCGAGCCAGGTGATGCGGCCCGCAACGGCGGAGGGGATTTCGACCGTCGCCTTGTCTGTCATGACGGCGGCAAGGACGTCATCTTCCGCCACATAATCACCGACCTTCACCGACCACTCGACAAGCTCGGCTTCGGCAACCCCTTCCCCGACATCGGGAAGCTTGAGGATATAGCGTCCCATCACACCGTCTCCATGATATTTTTGAGCGCTTCACCAACCCGCACCGGGCCCGGGAAATAATACCACTCCTGCGCATGCGGATAGGGCGTATCCCAGCCGGTCACGCGCTGGATCGGCGCTTCCAGATGATAGAAGCACGCCTCCTGCACAAGCGCGGCAAGCTCCGCCCCAAAGCCTGAGGTCAGCGTCGCCTCATGCACGATCACACAGCGACCGGTACGGCGGACGGAGGCGAAGATCGTCTCGGTATCAAGTGGCAGCAGCGTGCGAAGATCGATGATTTCCGCGTCTATCCCCGTCTCCTCTGCGGCTTTAAGCGCAACGTGAACCATTGTGCCATAGGCGAGAACCGTGACATCACTCCCGGCGCGAACGATCTTCGCTTTGCCGAGCGGGATTTCCTCCGCCACCTCCGGCATTTCGCCAAGCTCGTGCTTCTTCCACGAAACAACCGGGCGGTCGTGATGCCCGTCAAACGGGCCGTTATAAAGCCGCTTCGGCTCAAGAAATATTACCGGGTCCGGATCGGCGATCGCCGCCATCAGAAGGCCGCGCGCATCCGCCGGGGTCGACGGGATCACGGTTTTAAGGCCGGTCACATGGGTGAAGAGCGCTTCCGGGCTCTGGCTGTGGGTCTGCGCTCCGAAAATGCCGCCGCCGGTCGGCATACGGATGACCATCGGACAGGTGAATTCCCCGGCCGAACGATAGCGCAAGCGCGCCGCTTCCGAGACGATCTGGTCATAGGCCGGATACATGTAATCGGCGAACTGGATCTCGACGCAGGGACGCAGACCCGCCGCCGCCATGCCGATGCCGGCGCCGACGATACCGGATTCGCTGATCGGCGTATCGAAGCAGCGGCTTTTGCCGTATTTCTTCTGAAGCCCTGCCGTGCAACGGAAGACGCCCCCGAAATAGCCGACATCCTGGCCGAACACGATGACGGTTGGATCCCGCTCCATCATGATATCAAGCGCGTTCTGCACCGCTTCGATCATCGTCATTTTTGCCATGATCAGAACCCCGCCTGCTGACGCTGCCGCATCAGATGCGGCGGCATGGTGGCGTATACATCTTCAAACATGTCGCGCGGCGAGGGGCGGCGGCCGTCATGCAGCGTGCCGATTGCCTCGGCCTCCTTCTGCGCCTCGACAACCCGCGCGGTGATTTCCGCCTCGGCCTGCGCATGACGCTCCTCCGACCAGATGCCTTTGGCGATAAGATGCCCCTTCAGCCGCAGGATCGGATCGCCGAGCGGCCAGACGCTGCTTTCCTCCTTCGGGCGGTACGCGGAGGGATCGTCCGAGGTGGAATGGCCGCCCGCCCGGTAGGTTACATATTCAACGATCGTCGGGCCGAGATTGCGCCGCGCCCGCTCCGCCGCCCATTTCGCGACCGCATAGACAGCGAGGTAATCATTGCCATCGACCCGGAGCGAGGGTAGCCCGAAGCCGAGCCCACGCGCCGCGAAGGTACCGGAGCCGCCGCGGGCGATCCCCTGAAAGGTCGAGATAGCCCACTGATTATTGACGATGTTGAGGACGACCGGCGCGCGGTAGGTGGAGGCAAAGACAAGCGCCGCGTGAAAATCGCTCTCCGCCGTAGAGCCATCGCCGATCCACGCCGCTGAAATGGAGGTCTCTCCCTTGATCGCCGAGGCCATTGCCCAGCCGACAGCCTGGATGTATTGCGTCGCAAGGTTGCCGGAGATCGAGAAGAAGCCATGTTCTTTCGACGAATAAAAGACCGGAAGCTGACGTCCGCGCACCGGATCGCCGTCGTTGGAATAGACCTGGCACATCATCGTTTTCAGCGGATAACCGGCCGCGATCAGCAATCCCGCCTGACGATAGGTCGGGAAGTTCATATCGCCCTTCTGAAGCGCTTTTTGGAACGCGCAGGAAATCGCTTCCTCGCCAAGATGCTGCATGTAGAAGGAGGTTTTGCCCTGCCGTTGCGCCATCATCATCCGCGCATCATAGGTGCGGAGCGTCATCATATGACGCAGGCCGTCACGGAGCTCGTCATCGCTGAGCGCCTCTGCCCACGGGCCCACCGCATTGCCGGAGCGGTCGAGCACGCGAATGATCGAAAAGGCAAGCTCGCGCATCGCTTCGGGATCCTCATCAATCTCCGGGCGGCGAACGGAGCCTGCTTTCGGAACCTTTACATTCGAGAAATCCGGTATGTCTCCGGGCCGGACTTCGGGTTCGGGGACATGCAGGGACAATGGCAATATCTCGGTCATTCTTCCTCCCATTCTTCGCAGGCGGATTGCGCTCAGGCCCGCTGCTCAACAGCGATCGGATCCTCCGCCGTCTGCACCAGCACAACAGCCGGCATCTGCGATATCTTATCGATCAGGTTCCGCACCTTTCCGTCGCTCTCCGACGCAATCACCAGCTTCACCGCAAAGCCATCGTCCGCGGCGGGCGTCAGTGTCAGGGAGCCAAGCGGAATGGACATCCGGCGCATCAGGTCGAGAACCAGAGCGACACCCGAATGCGGGTCTGCAGCCAGGAAATTTACATGTAGCATCGATCCACCTTCCAATAAGGGATATGATGCCTCAAAATTCGCAGAATTTTTTGTTTTTGTTTTGCAATTTTGTAAGATTATCGGATGATAATTCGACCATAATTATATTTTGCAGAATATTATTTTGAACGACAAATGGACGCACCGAAACCCCTCGACCGCACCGATATCAAGATCCTGCGCGCCTTGCTGGCGGACTGCCGGCAAACCATGTCACAGCTCGCCGAAAAAGTCGGGCTCTCCACCAGCCCCTGCTGGCAGCGGGTGAAGCGGCTTGAGAAGGATGGGTATATTCTGGGCTATACGGCCCTGCTCGATCATGCGCTCTTCGGCGCGACGGAAACGGTGATTATCGAGGTGACGCTCGATCGCCACGATGACGAAACGCTGGAGATGTTCGGCCAGGCGATGGCGGATATGCCGGAGGTTCTGGAAGTCTATCTCACGACCGGCGAATATGACTATCTGATCAAGGTCGCGGTTAACGGAACGCGCGGCTACGAGGAGTTTCTGCGCCACAAGCTTTACAAGGTGCCGGGTATCCGCCACTCCCGCTCAAGCTTCGCGCTTCGCTGCCTCAAGCAGCGCTATTCCATCGTTCCTTAAGGCGCCGCCGCCCGATCAGCCGCTTGTGACGCTTATCGGGGCGGCGGTTTCGGCCATGATGGACTCGGGCGTGCGGTAGCGCTCCGCCATTTTCCGCTCCTGCTCGCTTCTGAGCTGCGCCTGCATATAGGCACCGAGGGAGCGGGCATGGGCGACGATCTGCCGGCCGGCGAGAAGGCGCTCCGCCTCATATTTTTCAAGGGCCGTTTCGATCGTGGAAGCATTGCCGAGCGCGCTCACGAGAGCTTGCGCATCTTCCGCCGCCTTGGTGACGCCCATCCCGCAATGCGGACGGGCAACGAAAGCGCAGTCGCCGAGCAGCGCGATGCGGCCGAAGGCAAGGGCCGTGCTCTCCAGGTCATAGATCGGCTGGAAAAAGAGGCTCTCCGCCTTGTTCACCACTTCCAGAAACTGCGGCGCAAGGGTCTCTTCCGCCGCCTTTCGCGCCGCCTCGAGAATATCGCGCCGGATCAGCGGCGGCGGAATGCCGTCCTCCCAGACCCGACCCGTCTCATCGGTCAGCATATCGCGAAGCTCGCTCGCCTCATCGGCGGGGCGATACCAGACGAAATTATAGCGCCGCCTGCCCGCTTCTGTCGCATTGCCCTGCCCTGCGACGGGATAGGCGATCATCTGTTCGCGCGGCGGCAGGCCAAAGGAAAAATAGGGGAAAAGATCGCGCAGCACGGCATCAGAAAGAACCTTCTCATCGACGAGACCGCGCCAGGCGATGTAGCCCGCATATTGCGGCGCGAGCGTCGGCAGCAGCATCTGCCGCACGGTTGAGCGGATGCCGTCGGCGGCGATGAGAAGATCGCCAGCGACCGTCTCGCCATTCTCAAACGTCGCCTCGACGCCGCCCGCGACGTTCCGGCAGTGTGTCAGGTTCCAGCCGTTGAAATACTGCGTATCCGGCAGCGCCTCGCGGAGAAGCTGATAGAGCCGCGACCAGGAGGTGAGGATCTGTGGGAAGTCCCGCGAGGCTTCGCGCTTTCCGCTCCGGCCGAGAATAACCCGCTCATCAACCTTGATGCCGAGCGTCTCATCGATGCGCACGCCGGCCGCTTTCAGGATCGCGATCAGGCTGGGATGTGTGACGATACCCGCTCCGCGCCCCTCAAGCTCCTCGGCGCTTCTCTCGAACACCTTGACGTTCCAGCCGGCAAGATGGAGCAGATTGGCCGCGCAAAGTCCCCCTAAAGATCCGCCGATAATAATTGCTGTTGGCGTCTTTGACATTGCTGCCTCCCTCACTCCTGCCCGCGGGATGAACCGGACGCCGCCTCGCCCGAAGCTTCTGCGGCGGGAAAATTAAGCTCGAGCGTAATGCCCGACGGATCCTCGACAAACAGCTGATGCAGGCCGAGATCGGGGACCGTCCGCTCTTTGAAATCTATGGAATGCTCCGCCAGCTTGCTGCGGATCGCGCTGAGGCCGGTCACCAGAAAAGCGATGTGATCGACGGCCCCGCCGCCCTGCAGGCTGTCAAGCGGCTTGTCGCCGAGATAGGCCTTGAGACCCTCGGAGTCCGTCATATCGACACCGATGATATGGACGGCGCCGAAGTCCGCCTCGTCGCCGCCGAGATAGAGCCACAGGCCCGGAAAGTCGAAGGACGGCCGATAGCCTTCCTTGAAACCGAGAACATCGCAATAAAATTTCCTCGATGCCTCAAGATCCGTTGTCCGGACAGAAAAATGCGCCAGCTTCTGAATAGCCACTCTGACCTCTCAACAGTCATAAAATTATCAATTAATCGGCAAATGAAAGAGGGTCGTCGCCCCCGCCCGCGCCGCAATCGATACGTCCCGCAGGATATCTAAAACCAATATTTACCAAGCTTGTTCTGCCTGAGATTGACGGCGGCAGGGCCGTGCCCCCGATTGCCGAAGGCGGCCGGTACTGCCCGGAGCGGGAGCTCCGGGCAGGGCGGTAGCAATCAGAGCAGGTCCTGGCAGGCCTGATGCACAACCTCATCCCGCGCAGGAAGCGTCGCATCCTTCGGCAGCAGGATTTCCTGCTTGGCGTAGGAGGCTTCGTCAATAACGCCGGTCGGCCAGGTGCCGTTATACTGGTTCCAGAACGCCGTCGCGGTGGCTTCATCGAGGCTCATGATCGACTGGATGGTCTTGATCACCTGCTCGCGGTTCGCCGGATCGTTGACAAAGCGGTAGGAATCGCCGGACGCCTTGCAGAAGGCGGCAATGACGTCGGGGTTCTTTTCGGCATAGTCACAGGACGTCGCGGAGAAAACCTGCGTCAGGTTGAAGATCGGGTTCCCCCCCTCGATATCCATCAGGCGGGAGAGATCCTTATACTCTCCCGGCTGCAGCAGCTGCTCGGAAATCGGATAGGCCATCATGACGTCGACCTGGCCGGCTCGGAAAGCGGCAACGGCATTCGCGGCCGGGCCGCCCGTCGCGATCAAGGTCACGTCTTCAGGCTGCAATCCCGCTTCCGCGAGCAGCGCGTTGATCATCGATTCCAACGCCGTGCCACGCGCGTTGAGGGCAATTTTCTTGCCCTTCAGGTCAACGAGATTCTCCGGGAACGGCTTGTCCGCATTCGGCAGATCGAGATCTGGCTGCGCCAGCAGGTTGTAATAGGTGCGCGGGCCCGAGGTCAGGTAAGTGATGCACTGGCCGGATTTCATGAGCGGCGCCGTCACGGTGGTCGTCATGACGCCGACCTCGGCACTGCCGCCAAGCAGGGCGGCCGCCATCTGCTGACCGCTGCCGGCACCGGTGAAGGTGACCTTGAGGCCGTGCTTTTCAAACAGCCCCTGATCAATCGCCACCTGCTCGATCAAGTTGAGCGGCGCGCCGTGATAGCCGATATAGGTGATTTCGCCGACGGATTCGGCCGCTGTCGCTGCCGGGTTTAGCAGCAGCATTGACGCAATCGCCGTTGCGGCGAGTGAAAAGACGTGTTTGCAGTTCATGATGTTTCCTTCTCCCTAGCTGTTGTTCTGTTATTACTATTGATGCGGTGGCATATGTTTAGCTGTCGCCTTTGGCACGACACGCCGCGAGCTGGGCCGCTGCCGCGCTCATGAAAAGATGAAAATCGGTGTTGCAGCAGGCAATTTTATGCCCCCTGCCGAGCGCAACGCCATATTCATCGGGCGATCCCACGACCGGGATCACCGGGATTGAGCGGGCGGCGCAGGCCGCTTCTATTTTCTCCATCGCCCTCTCGACCTCGTCCGGGACCACGTTCGAGACGCTCGATCCATAATCAATGGTATGCCCCATGGACATGGCGAGATCGACATGCCCCGGCATCACCGCATCGATCCCCGCGACATCAAGGATTTCATCGATCCGCTCAACGGCCTCAAAATGCTCGATCTGGATGATGCAGGTGACGTCATCATTGGAGCGCCGCATATAATCCTTGCCGCGCTCAAGTACGTTGCGAAGCGCCGCGACGCTCCGCCGCCCCGTTGGCGGATAACGGCAGGCATCAGCCGCAAGGCGGGCATCGGCGGCGGAATTGACCATCGGCATGACGATGCCCTGCGCGCCGAGATCAAGCGCCCATTCAATCTGGTCGGCACGGCGCGGATGCACCCGCACCAGCGGCGTGCAGGCCGTCTCCTTGGTGGCGCCGATCGACGCCTGCAACCCGGCAAGATCGATGGCGGCATGCTGCCGGTCAATGACAATGAAGTCATAGCCAAGATGCGCGAGGATCCCGGCGGACGCGCCGTTATCCATCATCACATAGGAGCCGATGGCCGCGCTCCCGGCGTCGAGAGCCGCCCTTAGAGCACGGGGTTTCATGCGCCGGCCCGCCTGATGCGCGGAATACGCGGAGACTCCGCAAACTTGTCGCCCGATTTCATGCCGAACTGGTCGAAGTGCCGGTGCGGCGCGCCCGTGTAGATCACGTCCGTCGGCATGTAACGCAGGGTATAGGCCGCGCGGTCGCGCCCGGTCGTATTCGCGTTCGCGCCATGGATCGAGAGATCGAGATGCACCGTCGCATCGCCGGCGCGAAGCGCCTTGCCCGCCGCCTTGCCATAGCGCTCAAGCAGGCCCGGATTGGCTGCGCACACATCATCGCCGGCCCGGTGGCTGTAGCGGCCGAGCGGCCCTTCGCGGTGTGAGCCCGGCAGGAAATAGAGCGGCCCCATATCCTCGTCGATATCGGTGAGCGCGATCCAGATGGTGAAGGCCCCGGTCCGGTCGAACGGCCAGTGGCAGAAATCCTGATGATGCGGCGTCGGCTCACTCTCCGTCCCCGGCTTGAAGAAGGACATATCATGAATAAAAAGGCCCTCCTCCTTGCGCATCAGCTTCAACGCAAGCGAGGAGAGACGCGGAGAAAGCGCAATATCCTTGAACCAGTCATCCTTCCACGCCATGCCGTCGTGCATCCGCAGCACGCGGGCATACTCGTTGTCCGTCATCCATTTTTCGGTCGAGGAGGGATTGACGAGATTATCCGAGCCGTTCAGGCGGTCAAGAATTTCCCTGGCAAGTGCGGGGTCGATCAGGCCCGGCAGCGGCGCCCAGCCCTCCGCATGAAAGCGCTCAACCGCGTCGTCTGAAATCTCGTATAGCTGATCAAGTCCAAATCCGTTAGTCATTCCGAATACCTCTCCTGTTCGAACGGGCCGATACCGCCTGATTGCGCGGCCCGCAGAATTATCCAAAACCTGCGGCGCCAACGGATATCCACTCTACCCGCCGATTTTGCCCCGCATCGTCCATATCCCGCGCAAATTTCCCCGCCCTGCCTCACCCCTGCCATCGCCGGGATAGAAGCTGCAGAGGGCGCGCAGGACAGCCAATTATAATGATCAATCGACCATCTATTTCACAAACCTCATAATCTCAATATCCGGGATCGAATTGCCATTCCAACGCCCGGCTCGAAAAAATATTGAAATATCAGGCCAGTTTCATTCACTCTAGATATTTTTGGAGACCCTATCTCATAAAGATATCGTCCCCTTCGCCCCCAACTTACTTATTTATCGTTAGATCAATAATAGCAAGAGACAAAAAATCTGGCAAGCCCGGTTTTGAGCAAAATAGAACAATCTCGGAGAATAGTTAGCGGCGCTGCGCCTTCAGCACGGCGGGAACGCCATGCACGAAGCTGTCGACACGCATATCGATCAGCCGATCGAGTTTTTTGGGCGTGGACAACTCATAAATCCATTTGCGCACGCCGATATAGAAGATGCTGGAATGCATCGCCCAGATCAGCTCGATCTCATCATCCTCCGCCTCTTTATCGGCCGGCTCGGGAATTTCATATTCATATCTCATTTCGCGGGCGATCAGTTCAAAATGGCGCTCGCGCAGGCGTTTCAGATATTTCTGGTTGATGCCGCCCTTGCTGAGACCGGCATAGATAAAAATGCGCACCCACGTGCTTTGCAGGATAAAGCGGGCGTAGTCCTTGAAGTAGCGCTTCAGCCGGTCCGCCATCGGCTGCGAGCGATCGGCCAGCCACTCCTCCCACTCCGGGTTCCAGCGGCGCACGAACACCTCTTCATAGACGCTGTCGATAAGCGCTTCCTTGGTCGGGAAATAGCGATAGAGCAGTGGCTGCGAGATACCGAGCTCGCGCGCGAGATCGCGCGTACTCGCGTCAAATCCGTGGCGGGCATAGAAGCTGATCGCCGCCTGGATGATCTGGTACTGGCGCGCTTCCGGGCTGAGACGCTGGCGCGTCTTGACAGCCTTTCCCGTTGTCTGATTGTCTAAAGGCATAAAATTCCCGGCACCGCTCGAATGACCACCCCGTTTTTTATTCCCATCATATGATCATAAACCCGCTTCGCAAGTCCATGTGATAATTGATTAATGCCGGCCCGCCTCCTAAACCGTCTCCGCAAGCAGGCCGTGCAGCCGCCGCTCGAGCAGCCGGAACTCGTCGGTAAAGGGCAGCTCCGCCGGATCGCGCGGGCGCGTGAACGGGAGGGCGATATTCTCAAGGATCTTACCCTTCGGCCCCATGATGATCACCCGATCGCCGAGCAGCAGCGCTTCGGTCAGATCGTGGGTCACGAACACGATGCTGCTCTTGCGCTTCTCCCAAAGTTCGATGAACTGCTCGCGCGCCGTCTCACGCGTTTGCGCATCGAGCGCCGCGAAGGGCTCGTCCATCAGGATCAGATCCGGCTCCAGCGCCCAGGTACGGGCGAGCGCGACCCGCTGGCGCATGCCTTGCGACAGTTGCCACGGATAGCGGGATTCGGCCCCGGCAAGCCCGAGGATCTCCATGAGTTTAAGTGCCCGTTCGCGCCGCTCCCTGCGATCAACGCCGCGCACCTCAAGACCGATCTCGACATTGGCAAGCGCCGTGCGCGAGGGGACCAGCGCATCGCGCGCGAACATGTAGCCGAGATGACGGCGCGCCGCGCGCGGCATCTTGCCCATCACTTCGATGTCTCCCGCCTGCGGATCAAGCAGTCCGGCGAGGAGATTGAGTACGGTCGTCTTACCGCAGCCGCTCCGCCCGACGATCACCACGAATTCACCCTGCCGGATCTCCATCGAGAGGTTGTCTAGCACAGTATTCGGCGCCGCCTGCCCCTGCCCCGTGAAGGTGACGGAGACATTCTCAAGCCGGGCCATAGTCGAATTCATCGCGTTTTCCATGAATAAAAGTCCTTGAAATATCGATGGGCCGGGATCAGCGCGTCTCGGGCGGCTGCCAGCGGAGCAGGAGCCGGCCGACAATCTCGCTGCCGGCATTGAGCAGCACCGCAGTAATCATCAGAAGAAGCAGCACCGCATAGACCGTAGCAAGGTCGAAGACCCCCGCACTGCCTGCGATCATCTGGCCAAGCCCGTCCTGCGACGCGATCAGCTCCGATGCGATAACGCCAAGCAGCGAATAGATGAGACTGAGCCTGATCCCGACAAGAATGGAGGGCATGGCGGCGGGCAGCACGACTTTCCGAAGGATCTGCGAGCGGGTCGCACCGAGCGTGCGCATCATCCGGAGCGCTTCGGAGTCCGCCGCGCTGACGCCCGCCATGCCGTTCAGCATCATGATAAAGACACAGAGACTGACCGAGAGGGCGACCTTCGCCCACATATCGATGCCGAAAACGATGATGAAGACCGGCGCGAGGGCGATACGCGGCATCGAGTTGATGGCGCTGATAAAGGGCGCCATTACCCGCTGCACGCTTTGCACAATGCCGAGGAAAAGCCCGATCGGCGTGCCGATTACGACGGCAATGAGCAGCCCGATAATGGTTGCCTTCAGCGTCGCCCAATAGTTCGGCCAGAGCAGATCGCCCTGCGCGAGTTCGACGAGGGTGTTCAGGACCGCAACCGGGCTCTGCACGACGATCGGCACGCCCCATTTCATCTCGTGCGCGAGCTGCCAGAAGCCGACAATGGCGAAAACCACGAAGAGCTGCCACAAAAGGGTTACCAGCCATTCCGGCATTGCCCGCCGGGATGAGGATGCCGGCCCCGCCTCCCGCCGCGCAGGGATGGGCTTGTTCATTTCCATCTTGCTGTTCACCTCAACCACATCAGTCATTATGTACGAAGACCTCCCGCATCCTGTCGGGCTTATTCGGCAGGAGCGACTTTCATGCGCCTCTTGCTGCCTTGCTCCCGATCCGTTTACGCTTCTCGCCCGATCGCGCTCGCACGCCTTGTTGTTTCGGAAAGCTATAGCGTTAATTTATCGATAGATCAATATAATTGAACACGAGAGAAACAAGAGAACAATTCCCGGAAAAAGGGGATGATCCGGGATTGCCAGTTTACGGCGCGCCCGGTGTCTGTTCCGGGCGTAGCGAACGATAGTTCAGATGTCGCCAGACCCAGCACATTTCTGCAGTTACCGCGGGTGATTGCCGCATTCAGACGCTCAGCAACGGGCGATTCCCGCGCTGCGGCGACGGGGATCGTCTCCGCTGTGCGGCGCGCCTCTCCTCCCTGTTCAGATGCCCGGATCAAATGAGCAGATGATCACCTGAATGGAATCGGCGTCGCGAGAGTGGCCGTCGCCCCGTAAAGCTGTTGCCCAGTATAAAGCCGGCGCCCCGAAGGCGCCGGCTTTACCTTGCGGGCGCGGGCCGGCGCTTGCCCGGTCGCCTTCTCGAGCGTTACTGCTCTATCGGGAAGTGGCAGGCGACCATATGGCCCGGCTCGATCTCCCGCAGCAGCGGCTTTTCCATCGCGCATTTCTCGCTGGCGCGTTTGCAGCGGGTACGGAAGCGGCAGCCGCTCGGCGGGTTGATCGGGCTTGGCAGCTCCCCCTTGTCAAGCTCCTCTTCCCGCACCACGGGCTTGCGCGGATCGGGCATGGGAAATGCCTTCAGCAGCAGCTCGGTATAGTGATGCCGCGGCCTCTCGAAAATCGCCTCGCAATCGGCAATCTCGACGATATTGCCAAGATACATCACCGCGACCCGGTCGGCGATATGGTTGACCACCGAGAGATCGTGCGAGATGAAGAGATAGGTCAGGTTGAACTCTTCCTTCAGATCGAGCAGGAGATTGAGCACCTGCGCCTGAATGGAGACATCGAGCGCCGAGACCGGCTCATCGCAGATCACCATGTCGGGATTGAGCGCGATGGCGCGGGCGATGCCGATGCGCTGGCGCTGCCCGCCGGAGAATTCATGCGGCATCCGATCCGCCATCTCGGCACTCATGCCGACCTTTTCAAGCAGCCATCGGACCTTCTCCTTGCGTTCCTTCTTATCCCCCATCTTGTGGACAATCAGCGGCTCCTCGAGGATCCGCCCGACCGAGGTCCGGGGGTTGAGAGAGGAGAAGGGATCCTGAAAGATCATCTGGAAGCGCCGGCGCAGGCCGTGCAACTCCGCTTTCGAGCATGTCGCGAGATCCACGTCATCGAAGGTGAGCCGCCCGGAATCGAGCGTCAGCAACTGCATAATCACGCGCGCCAGCGACGATTTCCCGCAGCCGCTCTCACCGACGAGGCCAAGAATTTCACCGCGTTTCAACTCGAAACTGACATCGTCGAGAGCCGAAACGGAGCCGCCTCTGACCTCATAAGTTTTGACGAGATTCTGGGCGGAGAGTAAAGGGGCTTCGGACATATCTATATCTCATCCAGCTTTGCGTTGATACAGGCGACGCTCCGGGTCTGACCCGCGAAGGCGCGCAGTTCCGGAACGCCGGCTTGACAGGCATCCGTTGCGAAGGAGCATCGCGGCGCGAAGGCGCATCCGGGCGGCAGCGCATTCAGCGGCGGCACCCGCCCGGGGATCTCGTAAAGCCGCTTGCCCTGCACGCCCTTGTGGGTGATCGAGGCGAGCAGCCCCTGCGTATAGGGATGCTGCGGCGTCTCGAAGATGGAATAGACATCCGCCTCCTCGACCTTCTTGCCCGCATACATGACCGCGACGCGATCGGTATATTGGGCGACAACGCCAAGGTCATGGGTGATCAGCAGGATCGTCATGCCAAGCTCTTTGCGCAGGTCACCGATCAGATCCATGATCTGCGCCTGCACCGTCACATCGAGTGCCGTCGTCGGCTCGTCGGCGATCAGGAGTTCCGGATCACAGGCGAGCGCCATGGCGATCATCACGCGCTGACGCATCCCCCCGGAGAGACGATGCGGATATTCATTCAGCCGCTTCGCCGGCTCGCTGATGCGGACAAGTTCGAGCAGTTCCTGGGCGCGGCCGAGCGCCTCCTTCTTGCTCATCTTCTTGTGCTTGCGGAGCGATTCCGTGATCTGGTCGCCGACGGTGAAGAGCGGGTTCAGGGACGTCATCGGCTCCTGAAAGATCATCGCGATGCGATTGCCGCGGATCGTCTGCCACTGGCGCTCGTTATAGGTCGTCAGATCCTCGCCGTTAAAGAGGATCTTCCCGCTCGTCACCCGTCCCGGCTGACGGATCAGCCCCATGACAGACATGGCGGTGACGGATTTACCGCTGCCGCTCTCGCCAACAAGCGCCATCACCTCGCCCCGGTTGATGGTCAGATCAAGGTGATTGACGGCCTTTACCGGCCCGTTCACGGTCGGAAACTCGGTGCAGAGCCCGGACAGTTCGAGTAGCTTCGTTGTAGTGCTCATCTTTCCCTCAACCTCGGGTTCAACGCATCGTTCAAACCTTCGCCAACCAGATTAAGAGAAATCACTGTCAGCATGATTGCGACCCCCGGAATGATCGTCAGATACTGCGCCTGGTTGAGCGCATCGCGCCCGGCGCCGATGATCGTCCCCCACGTCATCACATTGGGATCCGAAAGGCCAAGGAACGAAAGGCCGGCTTCCGTCAGGATGGCCGTTGCGATCATGAAGGAGCTCATCACAATCACGGGCGGCATCGCGGCGGGCAGGATCTGGGTCAGAATGATCCGTCCATCACCCATTCCGACGGTGCGCGCCGCATAGACGAAGTCGCGTTCGCGCAAGGTGAGGACTTCGCCGCGCACGAGACGGGCGACCGGCGGCCAGGAGGAGATCGCGATGGAAATGATGATCGTCATCATCGTCGGATCGAAAACGACAACGACCACAATCGTCTGCAGGAAGGCCGGGATCGTCTGGAAAAGCTCCGTCACCCGGACAAGCGCGGCGTCCACCTTGCCGCGGTAAAATCCGCCGATCGCGCCGACCGCCGTTCCGATCAGGATCGATGCGAGCGCGGCGGCGATACCGACGAGCAGGGAGACTTGCGCACCGTACAGCATGCCGCTCAGCACATCGCGTCCGAGCAGATCGGTTCCGAGCGGGAACTCCGCCTCTTCACCCGGCGCGGTCAGCGGCATCCCCATCATATCCCACGGGCTCACCTGCCAGAGATGAGGACCGAGGATAGCGGTCAGGAAAATGAGGAGCAGGAAAACGGCTCCAAGCAGCGCCGATCGCCGCCGCAGGAATCGGCGGATAGCTCCGGGGGGTCGTTTCGACTTCATTTCGAGATCTCCACTCGTGGATCAACCAGAACATAGGCGATATCGACAAGAATATTCGCCACCAGGACGACGACAGAACTGATGAACAGAATGCCGAGAAGAACGTTTACGTCCCGCTGAAAAACCGCCTCATAGGCCAGACGCCCGATACCCGGCCAGGAGAACACCGTCTCGACCAGAACCGACCCGCCGATCAGCGCGCCCATCTGCAAGCCGATCATCGTGATGACCGGGAGCAAAGCATTGCGCAGCGCATGCTTGAAAATGACAATCTTCTCGCTGAGCCCCTTCGCCCGCGCGGTCGTGATAAAATCCTGCCCCAGAACCTCGAGCATGGAGGCCCGCATCAGGCGCGTGTAGACGGCGGTGAAATAGAGGACCAGCGACATCACCGGCATAACCATATGCTTGCCGACGTCGAGCACCCGGTCCCAGCCCGTGTAATTGGCGCCAATTGTCTCGATCCCGCCGGAGGGCAGCCAGCCGAGTGTTGCCGAAAAGAGAATGATCGCCATAAGACCGCTCCAGAAGAGAGGGGTGGCGAATGCGACCAGCGCCAGCACGGCGACGATACTGTCAAACCAGCCGTTGATCTTCCGTGCGCTCAGAATGCCGAGGATATTGCCGAGCAGAATGGCCAGAAACAGCGCAACGCCCATCAGCAGCAGCGTCGAGAGCAGCCTGTCGAGGAGCAGCTCGGAGACCGGCATGTTATAACGGAACGAATAGCCGAGATCGAACTGCATCAGCTGCGTGATATAGCTGATGAGCTGCATATAGACCGGCTTGTCGAGACCGTAGAGCTCGCGGAGCTGCTGCATATATTCAGGGGTCGCCGCGCCCGCCTCGCCCGCGATCACATCCACCGCGTCGCCGGGGACAAGCTGCAACAGCAAGAAGTTTGCTGTTGCGATTGCCAGGGCGGAGAAGACCACGAGCATGATCTTCTTGGCTATAAAGATGAGCCATTCATGTGCTTTCATGACCCTTCGGTCTCCTTTTTTGCCCTCATATCGGCATAAAATCCGCTCAGGATATTCTGATCGGCATCCCCAAAGCTGGCGGCGCGGAAGTTTGCTCCTGCGGCTGCGTTGATGGCTTCCTTGATCATCCGCACCGGCACCGGATCGAACTCGGCGATGCGTTCGGCGAGCTTCATGGCGCCCGCGACCGCCTGCTGCGGCTCCGACACGCGATCGACGAGGCCCCAATCAAGCGCCTCGGCGGCCGTCATCCGCTCACAGAGCAGCGATGCCTGCTTGGCCCGCGCCGGACCGACGAGCGAGACCAGCCGCGGCATCGTCCCCCACTGGATGTTCCAGCCATGACGGACTTCCGGAACGAAGAAATAGGCGTCGTTATCCATGACGCGCCAGTCGAGCGCGATGGCGAAGGCGACGCCCGCGCCAACGGCAAGACCGTTGATTGCGGCAATGGTCACCTGCGGCAGATCTTCCCAGATCCGGCAAAGACGCACCCCGGCCGAGCGCATGTGGCGCGCTTCCACCGGCGACATGTCTTTCGTATAGTCCCGCGCCTTCAGATCAGCGCCAGAGGAAAAGGCGTTGTCCGCACCCGTGACGATGATCGCGCGCGTCTCGAAATCATCCTGAAACGACTTGCCCGCCTCGATCATCTCGGCGACCAGGGCGTGGTCGAAGGCATTCAGTCGCTCCTTGCGATCAAACTTCACAATGGCAATATGCCCGGAACGGGTGATAGTTACTGACTTACTCATGGCTGATCCTTTTTGTTAGACTTTTATGTTCAAGCTGTACGTTCATAAAATAACGCCTCTGCGACCCGCGGATGCAACCGCAAAGCCTGCCGTTACGTAAATGCACTAAATCCCCGCCCGCGTAATCCTTGCGGGTGACTTCACGCAAGACAGTCAGGCGTTATTCCTGGCGCTTCGCCGCCTGCGCCGCATACAGGACGCTCAACGCATTCTGGTCGGCATCGGCGTGGCTGACGGCGCGGAAGTTCGCCCCCGCTGCGGCATTGATCGCGTCCTTGATCATCCGCACCGGCACAGGATCAAACTCCGCGATTGTCTCCGCGAGCTTCATCGCCTCGGCAACGGCCTGCCCCGGCGCCGACATCCGATCAATGAGGCCCCAGTCAAGGGCCTGGCTCGCGCCCATTTTCTCACAAAGCAGCGCCGCCTCTTTCGCCCGCGCCGGGCCGACGAGAGAGACGAGGCGGGGGATTGCGCCCCACTGCAAATGCCATCCGTGACGTACTTCCGGAACATAGAAATACGCGTCGCTGTCCATGACGCGCCAGTCGAGGGCGATCGAGAAGGCAACGCCCGCGCCGACGGCAAGTCCGTTGATTGCCGCGATCGTCACCTGCGGCAGGTCTTCCCAGATCCGGCACAGCCGAACCCCGGCCTGACGGGCGTGGCGCGCCTCGACCGGCGACATGTTTTCAGTAAAGTTGATCGCCTTCAGGTCAGCGCCAGAGGAAAACGCATTATCCGCGCCCGTAACGATGATTGCGCGTGTTTCGAAATCGTCCTGAAATGACCGACCGACGTCGATCATCTCATAGACAAGGGCGCGGTCGAACGCATTCAGCCGTTCCCCGCGATCGAATTTCACGATGGCAACATGTCCCTTACGAGTGACGGTTGCAGATTTCCTCATGGCGTCTGATCCCTTTCAGCGGTGGTCCTTAGTCGAGATAAACATCACTCAACGACGAGAAGGACGCATAGGCCGTCGTCGAGAAGTTCTTCACCTTGCTGCTGCCAACGGTGACCGACTGATATTCAAAGAGATTGAGGATCGGCAGGTCGCGCTGCGCAATCTCCTGGATCTTGAAGAAGGCCTCGCGGCGCTTCTCATCGTCGACTTCCGTCTGCACCAGCTCCCAGAGCGCATCCATCTCCGGGTTGCTGTAGCCGCTTGCGTTGCCGTAGGGAACGCCCGGCGAGATATTCTCCGACCAGTACAGCCGCTGCACGCCGAGAACCGGATCCGGCATCGTGCTGAGATAGACGTTGGTCATATCGAAGTCATAGTCGGTGTAAATCCGCCGCATGTAGGAGGCGTAGTCCTGCGCCCGGATGTCAACCTTGATACCGACCTGGCCGAGCTGCTGCTTGGTGTATTCGGCCGAGCGCTGCAGCGTGCTGCCGAATGGCAGGAAGTCATGCGTCATCGTGAAGCGGACGCCGTCCTTGCCGCGCGGATAGCCGGCCTCATCGAGAAGCTCCTCCGCCCGCTTCGGATCATACGGATACTGCACGGTGTTCGGGTTGAAGAACTGCGTATTGGTGCTCGGGATCGGGCCGGCGGCGACCTTGCCGTAACCACCCCAGACGACGCGAATCAGGCCTTCGCGGTTGATCGCATGCAGCATTGCCTGGCGCACCTTGACGTTATCGAACGGCGCGCGTCGGAGGTTGAGCTCGTGCAGGAACATCGGCGCGGTATATTCACCGCCGATTGTCGTCACGAAGAAGTCATCAGATTTGCTGAGGTTCTTCAGTTCGTTGACCGGGATCGGGCTCGCAAAGCCGAGCTGCACCTCGCCGCTCTGGAAAGCGACCAGACGCGTTGCGGCATCGGGCATGAAGCGGAAAATCACGCCGTCGAGATAGGGCTCATCTTCGCGCCAGTAATCGTCATTGCGCTCAAGCGCGACGTGGCTGCCCTGCACCCATTCCTTGAATTTGAACGGCCCGGTGCCGATGGGCGCATTGTTGTACGGATTGGCGCGGATATCCGTGCCCTCGTAAAGATGCGCGGGGAGGATCTGCGAGATGTAGGGGGAGAAAACACCCATCATATATTTCGCCGGCGCCGAGAGACGGAGGATTGCGGTATGCTCATCGGGCGTATCAACGGCGGTGACATTGCTGAAGGCCGGGCGGCCATAGGCATGCAGCTCTTTCCAGACATTCATCAGGGTGAAGGCAACGTCCTTCGAGGTGAAGGGAACGCCGTCATGCCATTTGACATTCTCCTGCAGATGGAAGGTCAGCGACAGCCCATCATCGCTCCACTCCCAGGATTTCGCGAGATAGGGGTGCATGTTGAGTTCGGTGTCATAGGCAATCAGCCCTTCCAGGATCTTGGTCGAGACAATGCCGTTCGACTGGCCGCTGTGGAAAGCGGACACGAGAAGCGGCGGCTCGGGATTGACCGCGATGGTGAGCGTGCCTCCCCGCTTCGCATTCTTCTTGACATCCTCCGATGCTGCGAAGACGAAGTTTCCGATAAACGGAAGCGTCGACAGTCCCGCCGCGGCAGCTATAAAGTTTCTTCGATTAAGCATTTTCTTTCTTCCTTATTCAAGTTTCTCGGCCATGCCCCGCCTGCCGGGCCATGGCGCGAATTTTATCGACGCTTGGAACATTTTTGCGTCTTCGCGCCTTCTAAATAGCGCCCCGAGGATGACTTTTCCCCGAAGGCGCCAATTAAATGATCAGCCTCCCAGATACATGTCGCTCAACGACATAAACGGCGTGCGGGCCGTCGTCGACAAGTTCTTCGCCTTGCTGCTTCTCGCGTTCTCAATGCGGGAGGAAAACGCAAGCCCCGGCATTGCCGCAACCCGGACAGGCCGGATTGCCTCAAAAACGTTGATGTGATGCGTTTTCCTCATGCTCATTCTCCCCTGGTTACGCTTCCAGATACACCACGCCCATAGAGGTGTATGGGGAATAGGCAGTCGTTGAAAAATTCTTCACTTTGGCGCTCGCGACCGTCACCGTTTTCTTTTCAAACAGGTCGAGCACAGGCAGATCGCGCTGCGCAATGTCCTGGATCTCGAAGAAGGCGTCGCGCCGTTTGCCGTCGTCCACTTCCGTTTGTGCTATCTCCCAGAGCGCATCCATCTCCGGATTGTTATAGCCGCTCGCGTTGCTGTAGGGCACGCCCGGGACGATGCTCTTGGACCAGTATACGCGCTGCACGCCAAGAACCGGATCCGGCATGGTGCTCATATATGTGTTGGTCATATCGAAATCGTAATCGGTATAAACCCGCCGCATGTAGGAGGCATAATCCTGCGCCCGGACTTCCACCTTGATCCCGACCTTGGACAGCTCCTGCTTGGTGAATTCGGCAGACCGTTGCAGATCGCTTCCGAAGGGCAGGAAATCATGGGTCATCGTGAAACGGATCCCGTCCTTGCCGCGTGGATACCCCGCCTCATCGAGCAGCTCCTCCGCCCGTTTCGGATCATAGGGATATTGCACCGTGTCGGCTTTGTAATATTGCGGCGTCGTCTTCGGGATCGGTCCGGTCGCGACATCGCCATGCCCGCCCCAGACAATCCTGACCAGCGCTTCGCGGTTAATGGCATGCAGGATGGCCCGACGCACCTTGACATTGTCGAACGGCGCACGGCGCAGATTGAGCTCATGCATAAATATCGGCGCGGTATATTCGCCTCCGTCCGTCGTCACGACATAATCGGCCGACTCGTCCATGCTCTTCAACTCATTGATCGGGACCGCATTGTTATAGCCGATATGGACCTCGCCGCTCTTGAACGCGACCAGCCGGGCCCCGGCGTCCGGAATGAAGCGGCAGATGATCCCGTCGAGATAGGGCTCGTCCTCGCGCCAGTAATCGTCGTTGCGAACAAGGCTGACGTGACTGCCCTTCACCCATTCCTTGAATTTGAAGGGGCCGGTGCCGATGGGGGTGTTGTTATGGGGGTTGGTGCGAACGTCTGTCCCCTCATAAAGATGCGCCGGCAGGAGCTGGCAGTGGATCGCCGAGAACATGCCCATGATATATTTTGCGGGCGCCGAGAGGCGGAGGATCGCCGTATGATCATCGGGCGTATCGACGGCTGTGACATTGGCGAATGCCGTCCGGCCGTAGGAGTGCAGTTCACGCCAGACCTGCATCAGCGTGAAAGCGACGTCTTTCGAGGTAAAGGGGACGCCGTCATGCCATTTGACATTTTCCTGAAGGTGGAAGGTGAGAGAGAGGCCGTCATCACTCCATTCCCACGCCTTCGCGAGGTAGGGATGCATATTAAGCTGCTGGTCATAGGCGATCAGCCCTTCCATCACCTTCGTGGAGACGATGGCCGTCGATCCCGCGCTGTTGAAGGCGGAAACAAGCAGGTTCGGCTCCGGCGTGACCACCACGCTCAGGGTCCCTCCCCTTTTCGCATTTTTTCGCGCATCGTCGCCCGCGGCATAGGCGAAGTGGCCGATAAACGGTAATGTCGACAGTCCGGCCGCACCGGCAATAAAAGCTCTACGATCAAGCATATTCATTCTCCCTTTTCATATCCCTGTGAAGAGTGATTTGCCGGACATGACGCACCTTTATCGGCGAAAGAATTGTTTTTATCGTGCACTCGCGCCTTCAAATCAGTGCCCGGGGACCCCGCGCCACACGGCTTTGCCGCGACCCGGCCAGGCCGGGTCGTTGCAAAGAGGGCGATGTGATGCGGGGTCCTCATGGCTGCTTTCGCTCCTTATTTATATGTCGAGATAAACATCGTTCATGGGGTGTGCAGGGCGCAGACTGGCGGCGAATTTCTTCGCGTTGCTGCTCAGCTGAACCTTTCTTTTTTGAGAATTATTCCTGCCTTTTCGCGGTCCCAGGCGCCGTCTGCGGTGACTGTCTGGCGCAATACGCTCTTCTGCACCTTTCCGGTTTCCGTTTTGGGCAGCGCCTTCTCGACGCGTACGAAGCGCGGCACCATGAAGTAGGGCAGCTGCTCGATCAGGAATTCGGTCAGCGCCTTGGGGTCGATGGTGGCGCCGGGGCGCTCCGTGACCAGGATCAGGACCTCCTCTTCACCGTCCGGGCTCTTGGCCGGCAGCGCCGCCGCGTCCTCCACCGCCGGGAATTTGCTGACGGCGACCTCGACTTCGCGGGACGAGATATTCTCGCCCTTGCGACGGATCGAATCCTTCAGCCGATCGAGGAAAAAGAAGTTGCCGTCCGCATCCTTCTTCAGCAGGTCCCCCGTGTGGAACCAGCCGTTGCGCCAGGTTTTCGCGGTCGCTTCGGGGTTGTTCGCATAACCGTGGCTGAACATCCACGGGCGGCGCGTTCTCATGATCAGCTCGCCGGGCTCGCCGACCGGCACTTCATTGTCAAATTCATCGACGAGGCGCGCTTCGATCCCGTCGCGCACCTTGCCGCAGCTCTTGCCGACAAATTCATTCCTGTTGGAGCGGATCGGCGTGCAGACCTCGCTCATATTGAAGATCGAATAAATATCGACATCGAAACGCTCCCGGAAGGCGGGGCCGGTATCTTCGGAAATGATCGCGACCCGGAGCGGGTTGTCCTTGTCCGTCGGCAGGGGCGGATATTTCAGGAGCAGCCCCGGCAGGCCGATCACGACATAGGCAACGGTCGTGTTGGTCTTTCGGATGAGATCCCAGAACTCGTCGAGCTTGAACTTGTCGAACACCGAGACGGCGCCGCCGTTCGCCATCGCAATCCCGACCGGAATGGTGCCGCCGCAATGGAACATCGGCAGGTTGATCATGAAGGTGTCATCGCCATTGATGAAATCAAACGCCTCGGCGCCCTGCGCGTAAAGATGCGCATAGGAGGAAAGCACGGCCTTCGAGGGGCCTGTGGTGCCGGAGGTGAAGATGATCGACTGCGTATCATGCGGATAAATCTCGCGCTCAAGCTCGACGGGCGCATCGGAGCCCGTCGCCAGAACGCCTTCGTCATGGAGCCGCAGGCCCGGAATTTCCCCGACCGCGCCGCCAATGACGACAACATCGGTGAGATTTTCTTTCGGCACATCGGCAAGGCGGGGCACCAGCATCTCGTGGCCGATCAGCAGCGTCGCCTCCGAAAGGCGGAGCACATTCTGCAGCGTGTCACCCCGGTAGGAGACGTTGAAGGGAACGAACACGGCGCCCAGCAGGTTGATGCCAAGCCAGGTGCGCAGCATTTCCGGCCCGTTCGGCAGCCAGCAGAGGACATTATCGCCCTGCTTCACGCCAAGCGCGCGCAGGCTGTGCGCGACAATGCGCGCGTCGCGGAACGTCTCTTTATAGCTCCAGACCTTGCCGTCCGGGAATTTCGCGAACGGGGCGTCGGGTTTCTCCATCGCCCATTTCTCAAGCAGGTTCGCGAATACGCATTGTTGCGCTGGCGTTGTTGTGATCATGCTTTCCTCTTTACCTACCGTTATCGTTGCCGCTCTCATGCAGAAACATCCGTTCCGCCATGGCGTGGGAGACTTTTTCGGCCCCGGCCTGCAGGACGCGCTGCAGGCGTTCAATCGTCTTTTCCTTCATCCGCGCTGTCGGGCCGACGACACCCATGCAGAAAAGACCCGACATATTGCCGACGGGAACGGGACAGGCAATACTAAAAACGCCTTCATCGATTTCGCCGTCGCAAATAGCGAAGCCCTGCGCGCGCACCTCATCGAGGGTCCGGCTGAAACTGCTCCAGCCACAGGCGCAGGCGCCGATCCCGCCTTTATAGGATTCGTAAATCTCCTGCGCCACTTCACGCGCGACATAGGCGAGGATTGCCTTGCTGGACGAACAGGCATCGATCGGCTGCTGCCCCATTGCCGGATAGACATAGGACTGGCCGGAGGCTTCCGGCGGCGTCACATCCAGCATTTCGATCTGCTTGTCGATGCGGCGGGCGAAGAAGGCCGTCTCGCCAAGCTCGGAGGCAATGGCCGAGAGTACTGTGCGGGGGAGAAAATCTTTTGCGCTCGCGGCGAAGCTCCGCTTCAGGAGTTCCATCAGCGCGGGGCCGAGGATATAGCGGCCGTCTGCCTGCATCGCGAGATAGCCGGCGACGCTGAGCGAGCTTGCGAGGCGGTGCGCCGTGCTTTTCGGCAGGCCGCTCTGCTCGACAAGCTGCGTGAGGCTGAGGCCCTCGGAGGCCGTCGAGACTACTTCAAGTATATGATTATACCGCGCCAACGGTGTCGGTATGTCCATCCTGCCTATCCCCTGGTTGCCCGGCTCGTGGGTCAGTCAGCGCCGCGGCCGTTGGCCTTAGCCAGATCCGCAACAACCGCCGCCGATAACGGTGAAATCGTCGATCTCTCCTGCATCTCAACACCCGCAGCCAAATAAACACGTTCGCGTCGCGGCGCACTGCCGGACACGCTTTAGCGATCAAAAGCCGGAAACAACTAGAACTACCCTGCCTTCATCCTGCGTCCCATTTTACAGGATGTGATCCTGAATAATAAGATGAGCGCCCCGGGTGTCAACAGAATTCTTAATTAAGAAAATTCGCCTGTTCCCCGCTACGGAAACGCCAACGCCGGCGGCCGCGACGCACCCGGCCGGAAAGGCCGATTATCCATCTTGCTAATGCGTTGAAATCTCACGAAAACTTGATCCACCCTCCGGCTGCTTCGGCAGTATGGCGGAGCGGCGATCAGCGAAGATCAGATGAAAAGCGCCGGGAGTATCCGCGCGCGTCCTACATTTCGGGAAAGTCACGGCAGCGGAGCTATCCCATATTCCGGAATGTGACCGGGAGGGAGCCGTCCCGCGGTCCTATCATGAGGGGAATGATTCTGCCGCATTGGAAAGCGAAAGAGCTGCTGGACGGCGGCAGGCGCGCGCCTGCGATGCCTGCGCCAAAGGCGCTTTGCTACTGGACGAGCGGGTTCTGCGCGCCGTCGAGGCGAAAGCCGGTGATCCGCGCGCGACCCGCGAGGAGCTGGATATACTGGCTGAAGGCCCGGTTCCAGCTTTTCTCCTGCAGTTCCTGCGCAATCCAGTCGGTGACATTTTCGAAGGGAAGCTGCCGTCCGTCGACGCGGCGGAACACTTTGATGATATGGTAGCCGACCTCGCTCGCGACAGGCGCCGCGCTGATCTCGCCTTCCTGCATCTGGAAAAGCGCGGCCTCGAAAGCCGGCATGGTCTGGCCGCGGCTGATCTGGCCGAGCCGGCCGCCATCCTTCGCGGAAGAACAGGCCGAGTCCGTTTTCGCGATTTCGGCAAAAAGCTCAGGGGAGGCTTTCAGCCGCTCCAGCGCATTGCTTGCCCGCTCGAACGCCTCGGCCCGCGCCGCGTCATCTTCCGGCGGCGCCATGTAGAGGATATGCGCGACCTCGAACAGCGGCGACGTGAAGAATTTCTCGCGGTTGTTCTCGTAATAGCGCCGACAGCTTTCGATATCCGCCTCCGGCACCTGAATTTCCTGCTCGAGCAGCGCATCGATGATCTCGTCAGGGTTTTTCACCGCCTCGTCCCGGTCGCAAAGGCCGAGTTCGGTCGCCCGCTGGATCAGCATCTCCCGGATCACCAGCGCCTTTGTCGCCTCATAGCGCGCCGTGAACAGGCTCTCGGCGGGGTGATACTGGATCTCGGCGTTGATCTCCTCGTTGGAAATCAGGATGCCGTTGACGTCGATGCCGAGAGACGGTGTTTTCATCATCTTATCTCGCGCGCTTGCGGACGACCTGATAGGGCCGGAAGACATAGCCGACCGGCACGGTCAGGGCATGCACGAGACGGGTGAAGGGGAAGATCAGCAGCAGGAACAGCCCGAGCGTGATATGCGCCCTGAAAACGAGCGCGGTATCCGCGACGAACTCATGCGCGCCGCCCCGGAAGGTGACGATATGCTGCGCCCAGTTCATGAATTTCACCATCTCATAACCGTCAAGATGCTGCATCGAGACCGGAATGCTGAACAGCCCGAGCAGTAGCTGCGCGAGCAGCAGGACCAGCACGGCAATATCGGCGAAGGAGCTGTTATTGCGGATGCGGGCATCGAAAAGCCGCCGGTGCAGCAGCATGCTGATCCCGATCAGGCAGAATATGCCCGCAACGCCGCCGAGCACGATAGCGAGGATCTGCTTCGCCCCGTGCGAGACGCCAAGGGCATCGAAGATCCAGATCGGCGTCAGCAGCCCGACCGCATGACCGGCGAGGATCAGCAATATCCCGACATGGAAAAGGATGCTGCCGACAATCAGCTGCCTGCGCCTGAGCAGCTGGCTCGATTTGGTGCGCCACGAATAGGGATCGCGGTCATAGCGCAGGAGGCAGCCGAGCAGGAAAACGAAGATCGCGATATAGGGGAATATCTGAAACAGGAAAAACCCGAGATAGCCGCTCATGTCATGTCCTCCCCTGTTCTGTGCCGCCGGCAAGGCGATTGAGGCTGCCATCCGCCGCCCCGCATACCGCGCCGCCCGTCGTCGCTGGCGTATTTTGGAAGGCGAACTGCTCTTCCCACGCCTTGTCCATCTCCTCGAAACTCAAAGCATCGCCCGATGATCTTTGCAGCGACGCCGCCACCGCCTTTGGATCGGGCGCGCGGCTTGCCGTCTCGATCATCGCGCCGAGGATGCTTGCGTGAAAGGGGCTCCGCCCTTTCAGCCGCCCTTCGAGCGCCGAGAGAATATTGACGATGCTGCCCATATTCTCGGACGCCTCTTTCGGCGGCAAGGTGGCTGCATATTCGGCAAAGAGCGGCAGATAGTCCGGCATCTCCTCGCTGTTGATGGCAAGGCCCGCCTCCTCATAAACGCCGAGAAGATCAACGAGCGCCTGTCCCCGATCGCGCGAGTCGCCATGCACATGCTCGAAAAGATGCAAGGAGAGCGACGGCGTGCGATCGAAAAGATCGACATAATCCTCCTGAAGATCGAGAAGGTCTCTTTCCCGCACCTCTTCTAGCGCACCGAGCAGATTATGGAGCGTCGCCTTCGAGAGCCATTTCTCGGATTTCAATATCTCCGCGCACTGGTCGATCACCTCAAGATACGGCGCCTCGGGGTAAGTCATGAGGTAACCCAGGATTTTAAGCGTTCTCATCTATGCTGCCTTCCAATTCGTCATCCGCGCGCCTCCCCTCAGCCGCAACTGCCGCAGCCGCCCGAGCCGCAGCCCGTCTTGCCGGGGGCGAGATTTTCATAGTGATCGCGCTCGAAGATCGTGTTGACGCGGTTGTTCTTCGTGCTTCCCGCCTGCCCGCGCGACTGGCGCGGGCTCTCGAAAAGATCATAGGCGCCGCTTTGCGAGGCGCAGCCGTTGCCGAACGAGAAGCCGCAGCCGCCGCTCTCGCCATAGGCATCGAGCGTCTCCTCGCGGTGCCCGGTCGGGATGACATAGCGATCCTCGTAATTGGCGATGGCCATGATCTTGTACATGTCTTCGACCAGCTTCTCGGTAAGGCCCGTCTCTTCGAGCAGGCTGACGTCGGGCTTGCCTGCAATCATCTTGCTCCGCATATAGTGGCGCATCGCCATCATCCTTTTGAGGCCGAGGCGGACCGGCGCTTCCTTGCCGCCGGTGAACATGTTGGCGAGATATTTCACCGGGATCCGCATATCGTCGAGATCGGGCATGATGCCGTCGGCGCGGGTCGGGATCTTGCCTTTCGCGGCGGCATTCTGCACCGGCGAGAGCGGCGGGATATACCAGACCATCGGCAGGGTGCGATATTCGGGATGGAGCGGGAAGGCCACCTTCCAGTCGATCGCCATCTTGTAGATGGGCGACTTCTGCGCGCCTTCGATCCAGTTGTCGGGAATGCCGTCCCTTCGCGCCTGCGCGATCACCTCCGGGTCATGCGGGTTGAGGAAGATGTCGAGCTGCGCCTCATAGAGATCCTCCTCCTTCTCGACGCTCGCCGCCTCCTCGATCCGGTCGGCGTCATAGAGGATCACGCCGAGATAGCGGATCCGCCCGACGCAGGTCTCCGAGCAGACGGTCGGATCGCCATTCTCGATCCGCGGATAGCAGAAGGTGCATTTCTCCGCCTTGCCGCTCTTCCAGTTGTAGTAGATTTTCTTGTAAGGGCAGCCCGAGATGCACATCCGCCAGCCGCGGCATTTGTCCTGATCCACCAGCACGATGCCATCCTCCTCGCGCTTGTAGATGGAGCCGGACGGGCAGGAGGCGACGCAGGTCGGGTTGATGCAATGCTCGCAAAGGCGCGGCAGATACATCATGAAGGTATTCTGGAACTCCCCGTAGATTTCCTCCTCGATATCCTTGAAATTGTAATCCTTGCGGCGATGCTCGAACTCCGTGCCGAGGATTTCCTCCCAGTTCGGGCCCCACTGCACCTTTTCCATGCGCTCGCCCGAGACCAGCGAGCGCGGCCGCGCGGTCGGCATGGTTTTCATCTCCGGCGCTTTCTGGAGATGGTCGTAGTCGAATGTGAAGGGCTCGTAATAGTCGTCAATTTCCGGCAGGTTCGGATTGCCGAAGATATTGGCGAGAATCCGCCAGCGGCCGCCCTGCGCAGGCGCGATCTTGCCGCCCGCCGAGCGCTTCCAGCCGCCCTTCCATTTCTTCTGGTTCTCCCACTCCTTCGGGTAGCCGACACCGGGCTTGGTTTCGACATTGTTGAACCAGGTGTATTCAACGCCCTCGCGCGAGGTCCAGACATTCTTGCAGGTGACCGAGCAGGTATGGCAGCCGATACATTTATCGAGGTTCAGCACCATCGCGACTTGTGCACGTATTTTCATTCCGCCGCCTCCGTTGTTGCCGCCTCTTCCATCCAGTCGACCTTGTCGACGCGGCGGACGATCACAAATTCATCGCGGTTGGAGCCAACCGTGCCGTAATAGTTGAAGCCGTATGAGAGCTGCGCGTAACCGCCGATCATATGCGTCGGCTTGACCGTGGTTCGGGTGACGGAATTGTGAATACCGCCGCGCGCGCCGGTGATCTTGCTGCCGGGTGTGTGGATCAGCTTCTCCTGCGCATGATACATCAGCATCATCCCTTCATTGACCCGCTGCGAGACGACAGCGCGGGCCATGATCGCGCCGTTGCTGTTGAAAACTTCGAGCCAGTCGTTGTCCTTCACGTCGATTTTGCGCGCATCCACCTCGCTCACCCAGACGATCGGCCCGCCGCGCGACAGCGTCAGCATATGCAGGTTGTCCGTATAGGTGGAGTGGATGCCCCATTTCTGATGCGGCGTGATGAAATTGAGCAGGATCGTCGGCTGCTCGGCGCCATGCTTGTCGAGCATATAGCGGACCGTGCGGGTGTTGATGGGCGGCCGGTAACTGACCAGCGCCTCCCCGTAATCGATCATCCAGGGGTGATCCTGATAGAGCTGCTGCCGCCCGGTGAGGGTGCGCCAGGGGATGAACTCATGCACATTGGTATAGCCCGCATTGTAGCAGACATGCTCCGATTCAAGGCCGGACCAGGTGGGCGATGAGATGATTTTCCGCGGCTGCGCCTGAATATCGCGAAAGCGGATCTTCTCCTCCTCCTTCGGGCGGGCGAGATGGGTATGATCGAGGCCGGTGATCTTGCTGAGCGCCGCCCAGGCCTTGACGGCCACCTCGCCGTTGGTTTCCGGGGCGAGCGAGAGAACGGTCTCGCAGGCGTCGATATCGGTGTCGATCTTCGCCCCTGCCGCCGTCTCGCCGTTCAGTTTTTTCAGGAACTCAACCTCGTCTTCCGTATTCCACGAAATGCCCTTGCCGCCGTTGCCGAGCGTATTCATGAGCGGCCCAAGGCTCGTGAAGCGCTCAAAGGTTGCCGGATAGTCGCGGGCGATCACTTTCATCGACGGGCCGGTCCGGCCGGGAACAAGCTCGCATTCCCCCTTCCGCCAGTCCTTCACATCGAACTGCGACAGCTCGCCCGGCGTGTCATGCTGGATGGGGGTGAGGACAATCTCCTCCTCCACCCCGAGATGGCCTTTGCAAAGCTCCGAGAATTTGCGCGCAAATCCTTTATAAATCTCCCAGTCCGACTTGCTTTGCCAGACCGGATCGATCGCCTTCGAGAGCGGATGGATAAAGGGATGCATGTCGGAGGTGTTGAGATCGTTCTTCTCATACCAACTTGCCGTCGGCAGCACGATGTCGGAATAGACGCAGGTCGTCGACATGCGAAAATCGAGCGTTACCAGAAGATCGAGCTTGCCCTCCGGCGCCGTGTCATGCCAGACCACCTCGCTGGAGCGGCGGCCGCCTTCCTCGCCGAGATCCTTGCCCTGCACGCCATGCTGCGTGCCGAGGAAATGCTTCAGGAAATATTCATGCCCCTTGCCGCTCGATCCCAGGATGTTGGAGCGCCAGACGAACATATTGCGCGGCCAGTTGACGGGATTGTCCGGATCCTCGCAGGCCATGCGAAGATCGCCGCGGCTCAGGCGATCCACGACATAATCCACAGGATCCTGCCCCGCGCCTTTCGCCTTCGCAACGAGATCGATCGGATTCTCATTTAGCTGCGGTGCGGAAGGAAGCCAGCCCATCCGCTCGGCGCGGATGTTGCAATCGATCAGCGATCCGTCATGACGACTCTTGTCGGCAAGCGGCGAGAGCACATCGTCAATCTCCAGCGTCTCATAGCGCCACTGATCGGTATGGGCGTAGAAGAAGGAGGTGGAATTCTGCTGGCGCGGCGGGCGGTACCAGTCGAGCGCGAAGGTAAGCGGCAGCCAGCCCGTCTGCGGGCGTAGCTTCTCCTGCCCCACATAATGCGACCAGCCGCCGCCCGACTGGCCGACGCAGCCGCAGAAGACCAGCATGTTGATGCAGGCGCGGTAGCTCATGTCCATGTGATACCAGTGGTTCATGCCGGCGCCGATGATGATCATCGACTTGCCCCGCGTCATATGGGCGTTGTCGGCAAAGGCGCGCGCGACCCGGATGGCGTCCGCCGCCGGCACGCCGGTGATCTGCTCCTGCCATTTCGGGGTATAGGGGACGTTGTCGTCATAGTTCGCGGTGACATGATCGCCGCCGAGCCCCTCGCGGTGGATGCCATATTGCGCGCAGAGAAGGTCAAACACGCAGGCGACCGGCGTTTTCTCGCCGTTGAGATCGAGTATCTTGACCGGGATATTCCGATCCAGCACGTCGCTTTGCGCATTGCTTTTGAAATAGTCATGCTCATGCAGCTGGCCGCCGAAATAGGGAAAACCGACGGTAACAATGTCATCATGAACGCCCAGCAGCGTTTTCCTTGGGCGGATGGTGCGGCCGCTTTTCGCATCCGCCGGAACGATGTTCCACTTCCCCTCCTCGCCCCAGCGAAAACCGATGGAGCCGGTCGGCACGGTAAGATCACCCGTCTCCTCATCGAAGCAGACGGTTTTCCATTCCGGGTTATTTTGCTCGTCCAGATGCCCGTCGAAGTCGGCGGCGCGCACCATCCGGCCGGGAACGAAGCGCCCGTCCCGCTTCTCCAGCCGGACGAGGAACGGCATATCCGTATAGATGCGGCTGTAGTCGTCGAAATAGTCCGAGCTGTTCTCGAGATGATATTCTTTGAGGATGACATGCCCCATTGCCATGCCGAGCGCGGCGTCCGTCCCCTGCCGCGGGTGAAGCCAGATATCGCCGAATTTCGAGGCTTCCGAATAGTCCGGCGTGATGGTGACGATCTCGGTGCCCTTATAGCGCGCCTCGGTCATGAAATGGGCGTCGGGCGTGCGCGTCTGCGGCACGTTCGATCCCCACATGATGATGAAGCCGGCGTTATACCAGTCGGCGCTTTCCGGCACGTCCGTCTGCTCGCCCCAGGTCTGCGGACTCGCCGGCGGCAGGTCGCAGTACCAGTCGTAAAAGCTCATGCAGACACCGCCGAGCAGCGACAGATAGCGCGCCCCGGCGGAATAGGAGATCATCGACATCGCCGGGATGGGCGAGAAGCCGATGATGCGGTCCGGGCCATGCGCCTTGATCGTGTGGATATTGGCCGCCGTGACAATCTCGTTCGCCTCCTCCCAGCCGGCGCGGACAAAGCCGCCGCGGCCGCGAAGCTGCTGGTAGGAGGCGCGGAGGACCGGATCAGCCTGGATCGTCGCCCAGGCATCGACGGGATCGCCGCCAACCTGCTCCTTCGTCCGCCGCCAGAGCTTCAGGAGCCGGCCGCGGATCATCGGATATTTCAGGCGATTCGCCGAATAGATATACCAGCTGTAGCTCGCCCCGCGCGAGCAGCCGCGCGGCTCGTGATTGGGCAGGTCGGGGCGGGTGCGCGGATAATCCGTCTGCTGCGTCTCCCAGGTGATCAGCCCGTTCTTCACATAGATTTTCCAGGAGCAGGAGCCGGTGCAGTTCACGCCGTGGGTCGAGCGCACCACCTTGTCATGCGCCCAGCGGTCGCGATAGCCCTTCTCCCAGCCGCGGTTTTCCTCCGTCGCGATGCCGTGTCCGTTTGAAAAACGTTCGCGCTTCTGCGAGAAATAGCTGATCCGGTCGATAAAATAGCTCATGACTGCACGCTCCTTTTCCAATCGCCCTATTCAGGGCCTCACCGCCGGCACCGGCCTTGATCTAAATCAAGCGTCGCTTCAACATTTCACGTCCGCTCCTTTGCGGGTGTAGAAATACCACGTCATGAAAAGGCAGAGGGCGTAGAAGGCGATAAAGATGTAAAGCGCCACATCCGCCGTGCCGAAGGAGGCAATCGACATGCCGTAGCTTTGCGGGATGAAGAAGGCGCCGAACGCCCCGATGGCCGAGCTGAAGCCGATCACGGCCGCCGATTCCCGCTCGGCCGCCTTGCGGATCTCCTCCTCCGGCTCGCCGGCAAGCGCGCGCTTGCGGTCCTGCCAGAAAATCACCGGGATCATCTGGAAGGTCGAGGCGTTGCCGACCCCGGTCGCCGCGAAGAGAAGCAGGAACATCGCGAAGAAGCCGTAGAAGGCGTAAGGCTGATCCTTGATGCCGAGGAAATAGAGAACCCCGACGGTGCCAAGGATCATCGCGACGAACACGCCGAGCGTCACCCGCCCGCCGCCATATTTATCCGCCGCCCAGCCGCTCCCCGCCCGCGTCAGCGCCCCGACGAGCGGCCCGATAAAGGCAAGCTGCAGCGAGTTGACATCGGGGAACTGCGATTTCGCGAGCAGCGGAAAGGCCGCCGAAAAGCCGATGAAGGAGCCGAAAGTGCCGATGTAGAGGACGCACATGATCCAGTTGTGCTTGCGCTCGAAAATCGCCATCTGCGAGGCGACGGAGGCGCGCACATCGGCAATATCATTCATGAAATACCAGGCGAGCACCGCCGAAAGAATGATGAAGGGCACCCAGAGGAACGCCGCGTTCTGCACCCAGAGTTCCGTGTCGCCGACCTGCTGCGGCGCGCCGGCAAGGCCGCCGAAGATGTTGTAGACCACCACGATGGGGACGAGGAACTGCACGGCGCTGACGCCAAGATTGCCAAGCCCGGCGTTCAGCGCGAGCGCGTTACCCTTCTCGCGCTTGGGAAAGAAGAAGGCGATGTTCGACATGCTGGAGGCGAAATTACCGCCGCCCAGCCCGCAGAGCAGCGCGAGGATCAGGAACACCGGATAGGGCGTCGTCGGATCCTGCACCGCGATGCCGATGCCGATGGTTGGCAGCAGAAGCAGCGCCGTGCTGATCGCCGTCCAGCGCCGCCCGCCGAAAATCGGCACCATGAAGGAATAGAAGATGCGGAGCGTCGCTCCGGAAAGTCCGGGCAGCGCGGTCAGCCAGAAAAGCTGCTCCGTCGTGAAGGCGAAACCGATGGCGGGCAGGTTGACCACCACCACGCTCCACACCATCCAGAGCGCGAAAGCGAGGAAGAGCGCCGGCACCGAGAGCCAGAGATTGCGCCTTGCGATCTTGTAGCCCTCGCGCTTCCAGAAGGCCTCATCCTCGGGTTTCCAGACTTTAAGAACCGGCCCCGGCTGCTCGAGTTCCGTAAAGAAGTGGGGCTTCACGATCTCGGGGAATTTCCGCCGCTCCATCAGGCGGATCGAGACATGCATCCAGAGGAAGGCGACCGCGACCAGCAGGAACATCAGCATGAAGGCGCTGGAGGGGATATTCACATAATCGGTCATCAGCCCGAAACAGATCGGCAGCACGAAGCCGCCAAGCCCGCCGATCAGCCCGACAATACCGGCGACCGAGCCGACATTATCGGGATAGTAAACCGGGATATGCTTGAACACCGCGGCCTTGCCGAGCGACATGAAGAAGCCGAGGACAAAAAGG
This sequence comes from Sneathiella sp., assembly GCF_036844445.1. Lineage (GTDB taxonomy): Bacteria > Pseudomonadota > Alphaproteobacteria > Sneathiellales > Sneathiellaceae > Sneathiella. The sequence goes on from NZ_DAIUFV010000005.1 coordinate 180,364, forward strand.
ATCACGGTGAAAGAGAAGACGCCCCAGCCGAAGCTGAAGGCAAAATCGCCGTCGATGCCATGCACCACATAGTCGGTTTCGGGATAGGACAGGAGGAAGCAGCAGACCGCGCACACCGCGAAGGTCCAGTACATCACCGAGCGGGCGCCATATTTGTCGGAGAGATGCCCGCCGTAAGCGCGGAACACCGATCCGGCGATCGAGAAAAACGCCGCGAGGACGCCCGCCGTCTCGATATCGAGATCATAAACGCCGACATAATAGCGCGGCAGCCAGAGCGCGAGCGCGACAAAGCCGCCAAAGACGAAGAAGTAGTAAAGCGAGAAGCGCCAGACCTGCAGCTTGCCGAGCGGTTTCAGTGATTCGGCCATGGATTTGGGCACGGCATGGGCCTCTTTGCGCGCCTTTATCTGCGGCTCATCCTTGGTAAAAATCCAGAACAGAACGGCGATCACGACGAGCGCGACGGCCCAGACCTGCGCCACCATATGCCAGCCGTAAGAAACCATCACGAAGGGCGCGAGCAGTTTTGTCACCGCCGCGCCGATATTGCCCATGCCGTAAAGGCCGAGCGCCGTGCCCTGCCGCTCCTTCTCATAGAGCTTCGAGATATAGGAGACGCCGACGACGAAACTGCCGCCGGCAAGCCCGATCCCGAGCGCGGTCAGGAGCATCATCCCGTAGCTGTCGGCGAATGTCAGGCACCAGGTAAAAAACGCCGAGGACAGCATCACGGCGAGGAATACCGGGCGGCCGCCATACTGATCGGCCCAGATGCCGAGGATCAGCCGGACGAGCGAGCCCGCGAGGATCGGCGTTGCGATCAGCAGGCTGAATTCTGTCTCACTGAGGCCGAGGTCCTGTTTGATCTGCACCCCGATGATCGCGAAGATCGTCCAGACGGCGAAACAGGCGGTAAAGGCGATCGTGGTGAAGGAAAGAGCGCTCTTCTGACTTGTGCGGGAGATCATGATCGGGTTCCGTCAGTTTGGTCAATCAACAAGGACGACACAGGAAAGGCTTTCTAATCTCGCTTCTTTTCGCTACTATGGCAGACGTACCGCGACGCGGACTTGATCAGAATCAAGCGCCTACCGACCATAAACCGAGGGGCCCCGGATGTTATGACTGCCCTGCCACATAGCTTCATGGAGACCAAAAGGCCTCAACTGTTCGACGGCCTGAGCGAAGCGTGTTTGCAGGAAATCCTCGCCTATTCAGTGTTGCAGGAGCATGAGACGGCGAAGCTGCTGGTGCAGCAGGGCGACCGGCCGCTCGGGCTCTATCTCGTCGTCAAGGGATCGGTCAAGACGCTGCGCCTCGGCGAAGATGGGCAGGAAGCGACCATCCGGCTGCTTGAGCCGGGCGATACCTGTATGGAGGCGGTGCTGTTCATGGGTGGCCGCTCGCCCATTTCGGTCCAGACATTGAGCGACTGCACCCTGCTGATGATCCCCGAGCGGATCGTCAAGGCGCATGTCCTCTCGGATGCGCAGTTTGCGGTCAATATCCTTCGGATTGTGACGCGCCACTATAAAAACGCCATTTACCAGATCGACGCCATCAACATCAAATCGCCGTTGCAGCGCGTCGGCTATTATTTCCTTGAGAAGCATCTTGAGAGCGGACACGACGATCTCGAGTTCCGCCTGCCGTTTCGCAAGCAGGTGATCGCCAATTATCTCGGTATGACGCCCGAGACCTTCTCGCGCGCGCTGAAACAGATCAAGGCGCTCGGCATCAATATCGACGATGACATGATCCGCATGCGCGACTGCTACGCGCTCTGCCATTTCTGCGATACCGACACCGCGTCCCTCTGCCCGCACTTCCACGACGACTGCAGCGCCTGCCCGCTGCACTGAGCGGGGAGCCAGCGGACGGGGCCGCGACCTCTGCGGATCGCCGCCCCGGCGCGCAGGGCTGATTTAAGCGGCGGCGGAGAGGACCTCCGCCTGCCCCCTTCCGCGCCCGCGGAATGAGCGATTTTGCTTGATTAGGAATACATAATATGCGATAATAGCGGCTTCTCCACACAATTTGACTTGCGGGTTATGAAAGGGCCCCTTTGTGCTGTCTTTCCGCTAATCGAAAGGATCCGCCGCCCCAGACTTCTCCATTCATATATATATCACGGGCGCCCCTGTCGCGGGACGCGCCGCGTCGCCGCGCCGCCGGGTGGGCGGCACGGCCGGGCGTATCTCGTCCCGTTCAGCCGAGGGATTGGGCGCGGCTGCGCAGCTCGAACTTCTGGATCTTGCCGGTCGAGGTTTTCGGCAGCGCGTCGAAAATCACCGTTTTCGGCGCCTTGTAGCGGGCCATGCGCTCGCGGCAGAAGGCGATGATCTCCTCCTCCGTCGCGCTCGCGCCGGGCTTCAGCGTGATGAAGGCGCACGGCGTCTCGCCCCATTTCTCATCGGGCCGCGCAACCACGGCGGCCTCCAGAACGGCGGGATGCTGATAGAGCACGCCTTCGACCTCGATCGTCGAGATATTCTCACCGCCCGAGATGATGATGTCCTTCGAGCGGTCCTTCACCTCGATATAGCCATCGGGGTGCATGACGCCGAGATCGCCGGTGTGGAACCAGCCGCCCTCGAAGGCCTCATTGGTCGCCGGCTCGTTTTTGAGGTAGCCCTTCATCACGACGTTGCCGCGCATCAGGATTTCGCCCATCATCTCGCCGTCGGGGGTGACGGGATCGAGCGTGCCCTGTTTCACGACCGCGAGATCCTCAAGCACCGGGGAGCGGACGCCCTGGCGCGCCTTGATCGCGGCGCGCTCGGACGCCGGAAGCGCGTCCCATTCCTCATGCCAGGCGCAGAGGGTGACGGGGCCGTAAACCTCGGTCAGGCCATAGACATGGGTGATATCGAAACCGAGCTGCTCCATCGCCTCGATGACCTTGGCGGGCGGGGCAGCGCCGGCCGTCATCATCTTGACAGGGTGGTTCGGATCTTTCTTCGCATGGACATCGGCGCCCGCGTTCAGCATCATCACCATGACGATCGGCGCGCCGCACATATGCGTGACGCCGTGATCGCGGATGGCGGTGAAAATCGCCCCGGGCTCGACGGCGCGCAGGCAGACATGCGTCCCCGCCATCATGGTGATGGTCCAGGGGAAGCACCAGCCGTTGCAGTGGAACATCGGCAGCGTCCAGAGATAGACCGGGTGCGATCCCATATTCCAGGCGAGCGCATTGCCCATCGCGTTGAGATAGGCGCCGCGGTGGTGGTAAAGCACGCCCTTCGGATTGCCGGTGGTGCCGGAGGTGTAGTTGAGGGAGATGGCGTCCCATTCATCGCCCGGCAGCTCCCAGTCAAAGGCCGGATCGCCGCCCTCAAGGAAGGCTTCATAATCGCTCTCGCCGAGCAGCTCGCCGCCTGTCGCCAGCGCATCGTCGATATCGATGACGCGCGGCTTCACCTTCATCTGGCTGAGCGCGTCCTTGATGACGGGCGAGAATTCCTTGTCGGTAATCAGCACTTTCGAGGCGCCATGCTCGAGAATGAAGGCAATCGTCGCGGCATCGAGGCGGGTGTTGAGCGCATTCAGGATCGCGCCGGCCATCGGCACGCCGAAGTGACACTCAAAGGCTTCCGGAATATTCGGCGCCATCAGCGCGACGGTATCGCCCTTGCCAACGCCGGCCCGCCTCAGCGCACTGGCGAGGCGGCGGCAGCGCTCATAGCTTTCCCGCCAGGTATAGCGCCGCGCCCCGTGCACGACGGAGAGGCGGTCGGGATACACATCCGCGGCGCGGGGGAGGAAACTCAGCGGACTGAGCGAGACATAATTCGCCGGTCCCCGTCCCAGTGGATCGACGCTGATCGTTGCCGAATTGCTGGTATTATCCATGATCTTCTTCCCCTTGTTAAATTCCAGACAGGATGCGGATGGCGCAGCTGCGCGCCGGCGGGCTACTCGGCGTATTTCCGATCGAACGCCCAGACATCCTCGAATCCCATCAGTTTCGAAAATTCTCCGAAATCATACAACTCGATATTTCCCTCGCTCGGCACATCGGTCGATTTGAGCTGTGCATAAGCCTTGCGAAGCGCCGCGCCCATGGCAAGGAAGCCGGTCGCCGGGAAAATCACGATCTGGAAGCCGAGCTGATGGAGATGATCGGCGCTCAAAATCGGCGTCCGGCCCCCCTCCACCATGTTGGCGACCAGCGGCGCATCGAAGGTGCGGCCGATTTTCTCCATCTCCTCAACGCTTTCCGGCGATTCGATGAAGAGAATATCGGCCCCCGCCTTCTGATAGGCTTCGCCGCGGCGGAGCGCTTCATCGAGGCCGAGGCTGCTGCGCGCATCGGTGCGGGCGATAATCAGGAAATCTTTCGAGGCGCGGCTTTCCGAGGCGACCTTGATCTTGCGCACCATATCTTCGATCGGAATGACGCTGCGGCCCGGCGTATGGCCGCATTTCTTCGGAAATTCCTGATCTTCGAGCTGGATCACGGCGGCGCCCGCCTTCTCATAGCCCTGCACGGTATGACGCACGTTGAGCAGCCCGCCATAGCCCGTATCGCCATCGGCGATCAGCGGCGTGCTGGTGCAGGCGACGAACTGGCCGACGCGATTGACCATATCGGAATAGGTGGCAAGGCCGGCGTCCGGCAGCCCGAGATAGGAGGCAACCGTCCCGTATCCGGTCATATAAAGCGCCTTGAAGCCGAGGTCATTGGCCAGCTTTGCCGAAATCATATCAAACACGCCGGGCGCGACGATCAGTTCGCCATTGCGGATGCGGCTGTGGAGCGGTGTTGTGGAGTTGGACATTATCAATACCCGATATTATTTGATTGTTGTGTTCAGACGGTTTGATTGGCAGCGGCGGGGGCGAGCCCCCGCAGATATGTCAATGCATTCTCTTCGGAAACCGTATCCGCATACTTCCCTTCCAGATCGAAGAGATTGGCTTCATGCGGCGCCGCATCGCGATCGGCCACCGCATCACGGACAACGACAGGAATGAAGCCGTATTGCAGCGCATCAACGGCGGAGGCGCGGATGCAGCCGCTTGTCGTCAGACCCGCGATGATGACGGTATCCACCCCGCGGGAGGTGAGAGAGGCGACAAGCGAGGTGCCGAAAAAGGCGCTCGCATATTGTTTGGTGACGACAACCTCACCCTCCTTGGGGTCCATGCCGGGGGCAAAGGCACCGAGGGGAGAGCCTTCATCGAATACCGACAGCGCCTTGATCTTGCGATAGAACACGCCGCCGTCATGGCCGCCCTTGTGATAGACGACGCGGGTGAAGAAAACCGGCACCCCGGCGGCGCGGCCGGCCTCCAGCAGACGGACGCCGGAGGCGAGGGCATCCACCGCGGGCGGCGCATAAAGCGGCGATGAGGGCTCGAAATAGGCCGCAACAAAGTCAACGAACAGCAATGCGGATTTCCGGCCATATCCGAGTTTCTGCCGAAACCCCGCCCCGATGTAATTTTCAACCAGATTCTGTGTCATTTGTGTCCTCAACAGTGCAAAATGCGCCCCTCAGATATCTTACCGAAGGGGAGAGAAAGCCGTCGGCACCAGGATACGGTTCTCCATGCGCGCGATAAAAGGCAGCACTTTGGGAACGAACGCGAGCCATTCCTTGTTCCCGTTCAGCTCCGCCCGTCGCCTTTCGCGCGCGGCGAACGACTCATAGCCCCAGAGATGGACCGCCTGATTGAGCTCGCCGATCTCGCTCGTGAAATAGCCGATCAGGTTGCCAAGAATGGGCTGGATGATCGCGACCCCTTCGCTTCCATAAAGCTCAAGAAACGGCCCCATCTTGCCGGGATGAATTGTATAAATGCGTTCTTCGACAATCACGGTTCTTTCCCTTGCCCGTTCTCTGCTGCCCTGCGTCTGCCTTCAGTGAAGGCGGCGGCTCAGCTTGCGATTTTTGTTCCCTGCACCGCATCTTCGCTGACGGTGCCATTTGCGCTCACGCTGGAGAGCAGCGAATTGCGCGCCGCCAGGATGTGGCAGAGCATCACCGCCTCTGCCCAGCGCTTGTCGCGGGCGGCGAAGGCTGCGACCAGCTCGCGGTGGTGGCCGAGGCTGCGAAACAGCTCATCCTCCCGGTAGCGGCGGAAGGTGCGGTGCACGACGGGCAGTTCGATCGCCTTGCCGAGAATCTGGGTGATCCGGTCGTTGCCGGCCGCGCGAATGATCTTGCTGTGGAACTTCTGGTTGAGCTGCGTGATCTCATCGAGGAAGCCGGCGCTCCGCTTGTTGGCGCAGGCCAGCATCTGGTCGGCGAGCGCGCGCAGCTCGTCGATTTCATCATTGGTGAGGCGCAGCGTCGCCAGCCCCGCCGCTTCGCATTCGATCAGCGAGCGGATCTTGAAGATATCGTCGAGATCCTCGGCCGACCAGGAGGCGACGAAGGCGCCCTGATTGGGCTCAAGCACAACCAGCCCCTCGAGCGCGAGGCGTTTCAGCGCGTCGCGAATGGGCGTGCGGCTGACCCCCAGCGTCTCGGCCAGATGCTCTTCGCGAAGTCTCGCCGCGGGCGCGTGAACGCCCTTGATGATCCCCTCGCGAATAGCGGCATAGGCTCTTTCACCTGTACTGCTCATGCATCAATCTCCTCAAATTCGGACGCTCAGTGATGAAGCAACAGGCTTCCCCAGCCGTCCACCCGATCCTCAATACCGCTGGCGCGCAGGGCATGCCAGTAAATTGCCGTGTTGATCGCGATGACCGGCTTCTCCAGCCAGATCTCCGCAAAACCGGCGAGCCGCGCCATCGCAAGGTTGGTGCCGACCTGGACAACCGCATCGACATCGGGGCCGTCAACTTCGCGGATCGCGCGGCAGAGTTCCATCTCCGAGACATGCGCGATATGCACGGGGCTTTCGCATTTGAGGCCCTTCAGATTGACCACCTCGAAGCCCGCCTGCTCGAAGAAGCGCACGACGTTCTTGTCGCCGACCGGCTGGTAGGGCGTCACGACGCCAAGCTTTTTCGCGCCGAACAGGTTGAGCGCGGCGATGCAGGCGTCCGATCCCATGGAGACGTCGAGCCCGGTATGTTTCTCAAGGCTCGCCTTCAGCTCCCGGCTCGCGGCGAGGCCATCCCAGAAGGTCTCGGCCGAGATACCGAGAACCAGCCGGTCGGGCTCGGACGACATCACGCTGTCGACCGCCGCCATCTGCGCCTCCTGGATCAGTTCGATCAGGCGGTTGAAATCGGCGTCGTTATTCAGCGGGATGTTCGGGATCTGGATCCGGCTGATATGGTTGGTGATGCCGGGCGGGCGCATCGCGTCGAACTCCGGCTGCACCGAGGTGTTGGTGGAGGGAATGAGAACAGCGAATTTTTTGCGCCAACCTAGGGAATCCGTCATGCCCGCCTCCTCATGACCACATGAACAGTTCTTTGTTCGGCATGCGGCCGATGAAGGCGCCGATGGAGATGCGGTTGCGTCCCTCCGCCGCCACGCCGCCGCTGATCTCATGCGGATTGCGGGTGTTGAAAATCACCACATCGCCCATGTCCGGCGAGAAGGTATAGGTTTCCGCCCCGGCCACCACCTCGCGCGGGAGGTCGTAGCTCTGCGGCGGCACGTCGCCTTCCATCACCGGGTCCCACGGCGCGTTATGCACGGTGGTCAGCCCGCCTTCGACGAGCTGTTCGGCATAGAAGTTCCAGCCGAGCTGCGAGGTGATATGGCGGATCGCGTAGGTCGGCGAGTTGAAGGGCGCGAAATCGGCATGCAGATCGACCCCCTCCGACGCCTGCCGGATGATCCCGGCGTAATATTCATGGCCGCCTTCATGGGCGACGCAGATGCCGTTTTCGGTGTGCGGGCCGACCACGTCGATGACCCGCTGCACAACATCGAAAGATTCCGAAAAGACGGCCCGCTGGCGCTTGTTGGCCTCCCGAACGTCGGCGAAATAGTCCTCTTTCGGACGGCCCCAGCGATACTCATACTGCGCCATGCCGATATAGCCGATCCGCCGCGCCACGCTGTAATATTTCAGCCCGGCCTTTTCCACGGCGGCCGCGAAAGAAGCACATTCCTCCCGGGTCGCAAAATTCTTGATGCGAATGGCCGGAATTTCGTTGTTCAGTAGGGCCAGAAGGCTGTCTTTACTCAACTCCAGCTCTTCTTTTACTTGCCATTTGGAGGTCGTCATTCGGAATCTCCCGTTGTTGTAAGGTTTGGGTAAACTGCTGACAGATTACTTCTTGATCGGAGCTTCCAGGCCGGCAATCGGGCCGACGGTCGCGTTCCACTGCGTCACGCACTCCGCCCCGCAGCGTTCCGCCCAGCGCGGCAGAACCATTTCCTTCAGCGCCTTTTCACGCAGCGCCAGATCCTCGTCGGTGACTTCAACCAGGATCATGTTGGAGGGCGGACCTTCCGGGCACTCACCAATGCCGGTGTTGCAGGCGATGCCCATCTCGTTTTCGCGGCGGTTCTGCTCAAAGATATCTTCCTGGAGCTTGGCGACGCCGTCTTCGATCACTTTCTGGACTTTCGGATCGAGCTTCTTCCAGAAGGTCATGTTGGCGGCCTGGACAGCGCTGCCCCAGTTGATCGGCAGCGGATAGAGATATTTGGCCGACTCGTTCCATTTCGCCTTGTAGCCGCCGAGCGTGCCGGTGATCGCACAGTCGATGACGCCGTTCTGCAGCGACTGCTGCACTTCACCGAATGCCATCGAGATACCGGAGGCGCCGAAATATTCGAGGAAGTCGGACTGGGAAAGGCCGGACGCGCGGATCTTGCGCCCCTTCAGATCGGCGAGACCCTTCAGCTCGTCGCGGCAGTAGAGAACCTGTGCCTGGAACGACCAGAGGCCGAGCATATGCACGCCGAGGGTGTCCTCATAATATTTCGCGAGCACCGGGCGGAAGGCATTTGTGACGTCATGGAACTGCTCGATCGTCGGCGAGAGACCGGCAAGGTCGGTCGCGTCGTTGATCGGTGCATCGCCCGCCATGAAGCCGAGCTGCGTCGTGCCGACATCAAAGAGGCCCTGCTTCAGGAGGCGGATAACCTCCGGACCCTTCATGCCCATTTCGTTCCACGGCTTGATCTCGCCGCTGACAGCGCCGTTTGTGGCGGCCGGCAGAACTTCGGTCCAGAACGGCTTTTCCAGCTCGTTATACTGGGTCGTGATGCCGAGGTTGCCGACGACGTTGACCGTTGTCTTCGGATAGTCTTCAGCCTGTGCGGCGACGGCGACGCTGCAAAGTGCCAGCGCTCCGACGGTCGCAGAAAGTAGTCTCACATACATTTTCTCTCTCCCTTGTTACTTATTGCGGTGGATTACAGATTTTCTTCGGTTACAGACATCATGACTATTTCACTCCCGCGAAAACGCTCGGCAGCCACAACGCGAGGTCGGGGAAGCCGATCAGCAGGAGAATCGCGAGCATGATCATGATAAGGAACGGCAGCGACCCGACGATCACGTCGCGGAATGGTCCGGATCCGCGCACCGACTGGACCACAAAGAGGTTCATTCCGATCGGCGGGGTAATCAGCGCCGCTTCGATCAGCATGACGAAGACAACTCCGAACCAGACAGGGTCGTATCCCAGATTGATGATGATCGGGACAACGATCGGCGTCGTTGCGATCATCAGCGTCAGCGTTTCCACGAAACAGCCGAGCAGCAGGTAAATCGCGACAATCGCCAGCATCACATAGACCGGCGACCAGTCGAGCGCATTCACCACCCCGACCAGCGCGGAGGTGAAGCCGATGGTCGAGAAGACGAAGTTGACGAAGAGCGCCGCGATGACGATCAGCATGACCATCGAGGTGGTGCGCACCGTGCCCTCAAACGCGCGAAGCAGCCCCTGGAAGGTGAGCTTCCGTCCGGCAAGGGCATAGAGGAGCGAGGCGACAACACCCAGCGCCGCGGCCTCGGTCGGGGTTGCCCAGCCGAGATAGATGGAACCGACGACGATCATGAAAAGCAGCATCGGCGGCACGAGGTGGATGAGGGTGGAAATCCTCTCCTCAAGCGGCGCTTTTTCGATGCCGCCACTCAGGCTCGGCTGGAACCAGCAGATTGCCCAGATCGTGAGGAAGAACAGGCCGGCGAGCAGGGCGCCCGGAATAAAGGCCGCAAGATAGAGGTCGGCAACCGACGTATCGGAGAGCACGCCGTACAGGATCATATTGATGCTCGGCGGAATCAGGATCCCGAGCGTGCCGCCGGCGGCGATACTGCCAAGAAAGAGCGGCGGGCTGTAGTTGAACGTCCGCATATTCGGAATGGAGACCGTGCCGATGGTGGCCGCCGTCGCAACGCTCGATCCCGACGTCGCCGAGAACATCGCGCAGGCGGCGATATTGGCGTGCATCAGGCCGCCCGGAATATGCCCGAGCCATTTATCGAAGGCTCTGTACATCGCCTCGGTGACGCCGGAGCGGAGCAGCAGCTCGCCCATCATCACGAACATCGGCACCGCGAGAAGGACAAAATCCGTGCTCGCGCCCCAGGTCAGCTCGCCGATGCCGCGCAGCAGCGGATAGGAGGAATACATCTCCGACAGGGTGAAGCCCAGAATACCGAGCGCCGCCGCGACATACATCGCGCTGCCGACAAGGAGGAGAAGAAGTGTGACTGATACGATATACATTTACCCGATCTCCGCATTCTTGCTTTTGACGCGTACGTCGGTCTGAAGGTCGGTACTGGCCTCGATTTCCTCTTCCATGCTGGCGATGCCGATATCCTCGATAATCTCGTCATGCCGGCCGGTGAAGAAATGGATGAGCGCCCGGAGGAAGAGGAACGCCGCCGAGAGGGCGAACCAGACCAGCCCGATCAGCCAGAGCCCCTGCGGAATGACGAGCGGCACCGAAAGCGGCGTGTTGGAGCGGGCGCCGAGAATAAGGCTGCTGTCGAAGGCCGACCAGGCATACCAGACAAGGACGGTGGCCCCGACCAGCAGGCCGAGGATGGACACCAGATCCAGCACCCGCTGCACAATGTCGGGCAGCAGGCGATAGAGAACTTCGATGCGGATATGCGATTTGCTGATCAGCGCGTAGGCGCAGCCGAGCGAGACGGCAATCGCGAAGGCATAGGTGCTGAGCTCAAAACTTTCAAAATACGTCCAGCCGAGCAATTTCCGGGTCAGGACGTCGAGTGAGACAAGGATTGAGCACAGCAGAATTAGCGCCCCGCCGGCCCAGGCAAAAACTGTCGATACTGTGGCAGTAAACTTCTTCAAATGAACACCCTCGGCAGTGACGCGTTCGCGCAGGTCGGAGCGGGCTCAGACCCAGGTTTTCTTCGGCGGTGACTTGATCTCGATCTGCAGGCAGTCCTCGAGCGCTTCGCTGTAGTGATCGACCCCGACCGGATGCACCCAGGACGAGCCGGGCGTCGCGATGAAGTCCTTGCCGCCGATGATCAGGCGCAGCTTGCCGCTGATCAGGTAGCCCATGGATTCATGATCCATATGCTTGTGGACCGGATCGATCAGACCCTTCTTGCGCCGCACTTCAAGAAGGAGAATTTCTTCGCCCACCATCATCTTCTTGACGGTGACATGCCCCTGCTCTTCCACGCCTTCGACGGCGGAAATGACTTCGGGCTCAATTTCGCTGGAATTTATATGATAATAATCGGTAATATCGAGCTTACGCTTATCACTCATAGCAACCCTTCCCATTGTGTTTTTTAATATTGTATACAGATTAAGCAGATTTATATCTTTTTGTATACAAAAAAATTTTCGCCTCGGAGAAAGCGGCCGGCGGTGTCGCAAACCGCTGTTTTCTGCGGCTGGAGCGCAGGGCGGCACGGAGCGGCGCGCGCGGTCAGCGCCCGTGCCTCGCCGGCGCCCCGCGCAGGGAGGGGCATGCTCCGCAGCCGACTTACAGAAACCCGCTCCGCCCCGGGCCTGACGCCGAACGCCAAAGCCGCATTTTCCAGCCTTTCTGGCCATTTTCACCGGCAATGCGCCCGGCCCCTCTCCCGTCCCGCCGCCAATCCATCGCCAAGCCGGGCAACTTCCGGGGCCGAATCAGCATTTCCCGCCCAAAGCCCGCCCTTCGGGCGCAGATTAGCGCCGCGACAGGGGGCGCGTGCGGGGCATCCTTCCGCCCTCCCCGCCCGTCGCCCGCCCCTTATCGCGTACAGAATATCAGTATTGTATACAATTTGCCGTGCGGCGTTTTTATCCTCCCGGAGATGTTGGCGCGAAATGCGCGCGGCGCGCCGCGCATGCAGCCCTCAAAATCGCGCAGAAGGCGTGACGGCGGCACCGCGCTCAATGGGCGATGGGGAAAGAAGCGGAAAGACGGCGAGAAAAGGGCACGGAAGCCGCGCGGGGCGATGCGCGTCAGGCGGCTTCGAAATTCTCGCGGCGGAGAAGCCCGACGATCTCCTCAAGATAGAGTTTGTCGGTCTCGTCAAATGCATCGAGCCGGTCGCTGTCGACATCGAGGACAAGCTGCGTCGCACCCCCCGCAACGAGCGGCACGACGATTTCCGAGCGCGACAGGCTGCTGCAGGCGATATGGCCCGGGAATTTGTCGACATCGGGCACGATGATGGTTTGCTGCTTGCGCGCCGCCGCGCCGCAGACGCCTTTTGAGAAGGGGATGGCAACGCAGGCAAGCGGCCCCTGAAACGGACCGAGAACGAGATTTTCGGGCGCGGTGGTGCGATAAAAGCCGACCCAGTAAAAATCAAACGCCTCTTTCAGGATGGCGGCGATATTCGCCATATTGGCAATCGGATCCGCGACACCCTCGATCACCGCGGCGATCTGCGGAAGCAGCGCGCGGTACATCTCGTCCTTCGACGATCCTGCGGGAATGCTCAATGTTTCGGCCATGCGCTCACTATCTCATATCTTCTCCCGTGAGGAAAGCGTTGATGCGCACATCTTGCGGCGCGCAAACTGACACGAATTTTAGTATTTCTTTATTGAAATATACGCCATAGTTGCTAGTACTTCAGCATATCCTGATATATTGCACAAACTCATACAATCATAGATTGGGGCTGGGAGCATTGACCCGACACAAGGAAAAGCAACGGCAGCTCTGTATGGAATTCTTCGCGCGTCACGGCCATATCGAGTTCTTTGACCATCAGATAACAGGGACATGGCGGCGCACGAGCGGCCCATCATGGGACACTGACATCAGCTACCGCATCCCGCCCGCACCGCCGGATAGCAGCACCGCCCGTGAGAGCGAGACGGACGCCTGAGCGCGCCGCCTGCCACCCCCTACCCGTCCGCTCAGCTCCTCTCGCGAAGCTCCACCCGGCGGATTTTCCCGGAGATGGTTTTCGGCAGGCTCGTCACAAACTCGATCCGCCGCGGATATTTGTAAGGGGCCGTCAGCTGCTTGCAGAATTCCTGGATCTCGGTCGCGAGCGCATCGCTCGCCCTCGCCGGATCTTTCAGGATTATGAAGGCTTTCACAATCTGCCCGCGCATCTCATCGGGAATGCCGATCACCGCGCTCTCCACCACCTCGGGATGCTCAAGGAGCGCGCTTTCGACCTCGAACGGGCTGATGCGATAGGCGCCCGAGCTGATCAGGTCATCGGCACGCCCTTCAAACCAGAAATAGCCGTCCGCATCACGCCGCGCGGTATCGCCGGTGTAGTACCAGCCGTTCCGGAACGCCGCGGTATCGAGCGTGCCTCCGCTCGTGAAATAACCCCTGAAGAGGCCGGGCGGCCAGTCCGCGCCGTTCGTCGCAACGGCGATATGCCCGACCTCGCCGGCCGGCAGGCGGTTGCCGTCCTCATCGACGATATCGATATCGAACCCCGGCACCGGCAGGCCCATGGAGCCATAGCGCACCTCGACGCCGGGATAATTGCCAACGATATTGATGGTCTCCGTCTGGCCGTAGCCATCGGCGATGACATTGCCGGTATGCTTCTGCCAGTAGCGGATAACCTCAGGATTGAGCGGCTCACCGGCGCCAAGCGAGCGGCGGAGCGCGGAAAAATCATAGCTAGAGAGATCCTGCTGCGCGAAAAGGCGGTAAACGGTTGGCGGCGCGCAGAAAGTGGAGACCCGGAGCTTTTCAAGAAGCCGGAGATGGAAGACGGGATCGAACGCCCCCTCCCCGTCATAGAGAACGACCTTCGCCCCGGCAAGAAGCGGCGGGAAGAGGAGCCCCCAGGCCGCCTTCGCCCAGCCGGTGTCGGTCAGCGTCCAGTGCACCTCGCCCGCGCGAAGGTCCATCCAGAAGAGCGCCGTTGCCGCATGGGCGAGCGCATAGGCGAAATCGCGCGGCACCATCTTGGGGAGCGATGTGGTGCCGGAGGTGAAATAGGCCATCATCATATCATCGGCCTTTGTGGCAGGGGCGTTAGCGTTGGCAAAATCAGGCGGTGCGTTTCTCACCAGATCATCGAATGAAAGCCAGCCGGGATAGCTACCGCCGACGACGATGCAATGCTCTACCGTCGGGCAGAGGCGGCGCACCTCTTCAAACTTCGCGCAATGCTCGGGCGTGACGACGATGAAGCGCGCTTTTGAGGCCTGCACGCGATAGGCGATGTCCTTCGCGGTCAGCAAATTGGTGCCCGGCATGGAAATAGCGCCGATCTTCATGCAGGCGAAAAGCACGGTATACCATTCCGGGATGCGCCCGATGACGAGGGCGCCGAAATCCCCCTTGCCGACGCCGAGGCTTAGCAGCGCATTGGCAAGGCGGCTTGATTGCTCCGAAAAGTGGGAATAGGGAAGCTCGCGGATATTTTCGCCATCGCGCGAGACGGCGATTACGGCGGTGCCGTCCGCCTCCGCCGCGCGCCGATCGATCACATCGACGGCAAAGTTGAAATCCCCCGGAACCTGCAGCCGATAGCCCGTCTTCGCGACATGGTAATCGCGGTTCTCTGTTGCTAGATCCATTCCCTTCTCCCTCCCCCGGCCGGAGCGGGTCCGGCGACGATTATTTCTCCCGTCCCAGCATCTTCATCATTTCATCGCGCATGATGAATTTCTGGGGCTTGCCTGTCACCGTCATCGGGAGTTCGGGCACGATCCGGACATATTTCGGGATCTTGTAATGCGCGATCTGGTTCTGACAATAGGCCTTGACGGCCTCTTCCGTCAGTGCCCCTCCCTCCCGCTGGACGATCCAGGCGACGACCTCTTCCCCGAAACGCTCATCGGGGATGCCGAAAACCTGCACCTCCTGCACGTCGGGATGGGTGAAGAGAAATTCCTCGATCTCCCGCGGATAAATATTCTCCCCGCCGCGAATGATCATATCCTTCAGCCGCCCGACAATCTGACAATACCCCTCTTTGTCGAGAATTGCGAGATCTCCTGTGCGCATCCAGCCGCCGGAGACGACCGCCTCGGCCGTTTTCTCCGCATCCTCCCAATAGCCGCGCATCACCGAATAGCCGCGTGTCCAAAGCTCGCCCGTTTCGCCGACGGGGACATCACGGCCCGCCTCATCGACGATGCGAACCTCCACATGCGGATGCACCCGGCCGACGGTCGCGACGCGCTTCTCGATCGGGTCATTGACATGGCTTTGGAAGGAGACCGGCGAGGTTTCCGTCATGCCGTAGCAGATGGTCACCTCCGGCATATGCATCTCGCCGATGACCCGCCGCATCACCTCGATCGGGCAGGGCGCGCCCGCCATCACGCCGGTGCGCAGGCAGGAAAGATCGAAGTCTTTCAGCCGCGGATGATCGACCATGGCGACGAACATGGTCGGGACGCCGTAAAGCGCGGTGCATCGCGTCTTTGCGATGGCCGCAAGCGTCGCCTCGGCCTCGAACGCCTCGCCCGGGAAAACCATGCTGGCGCCGCGCGCGACGCAGCCGAGCGAGCCCATCACCATGCCGAAGCAGTGATAGAGCGGCACCGGGATGCAGAGGCGGTCGGCCTCCGTGAAATTCATCCGGTCGACGACATTGGCCGCGTTGTTGACGATATTGTAATGGGTGAGCGTCGCGCCCTTTGGCGCACCCGTAGTGCCGGAGGTGAACTGGATATTGATCGGATCGTCGGGCGAGAGGTCGGCGCTCAGGCCATCGAGGCGGAGCTGCTGCGCCGGGCCGCCAAGGCGGCGGATTTCATCGAAGGAGAACATTCCCGGTCCCGGATCCTTACCAAGGCCGACAACGATTTTCAGCAACGGCAGCTTCGCCGCGCTGAGCCGTCCGGGCTCGCAATTTTCAAGCTCCGGCGCGAGGCTGCGGATCATCTTGAAATAGTCGGAGGATTTGAATTTTTCCGCCAGGATAAGCGCCTTGCAGCCGGCTTTATTGAGCGCATAATCAAGCTCCGACAGGCGGTAGGCGGGGTTGATATTGACGAGAATGACGCCGATGCGCGCCGTCGCATATTGCGTGAAGATCCATTCCGGCCGGTTCGGCGACCAGATGCCGAGACGGTCACCCTTCGCAAGACCAAGCGCGAGCAGGCCAGACGCCAGCGCGTCCACCTCGCGGTCGAGATCATAATAGCTGAGCCGCAAATCCTCGGCCGGGAAGATCAGCGCATCGCGCGGCCCGAAGCGGGCGACGGTTTCGCGAAACATTTCCGGGATGGTGATATATTTGAGCGGCGGCTGCGTCTCCCCCGCGACGTAGGAGCGGTTACCCGTCGGCGCGACACGGCCGGTTGCTCCCTTCTCCGCCGTTTCATCTCCGGGTTTCGCAATCCGGTCCGCAAGGCTTTCCGTCAGAATCGACATCGCCGCTCCCCTTTAAAAGCTCCGCCAGTCCCCGCTTTGCTCGAAAGCGTGGGCCGCCTGATAGATGGTCATCTCGCAATAGTCATCGGCGACAAGCATCATGCCGATGGGCAGCCCCTCGCTCAAGCCGCAGGGGATCGACATCGCCGGAAAATGCCCCGAGTTGAAGGCCGAGGTGTTGCCGACCATCTCGAAGGCGCGGGTCACATATTCCTGCAACGTGGCATCCGGCCCCGGGATCTTCTGCGCCTTCATCGGCAGCGTCGGCATGAGGAGGAGATCATACTGCTTCAGCGCCTCCTTATATTTCCGCCGCACCATGCGCATCAGATTCTGCGCCTTGCCATAATAGCGGCCGCGATACTGCGTCTGGAAATGCTCGCCGATGAACATGCAGGTTTTCAGCGAATGCGACAGCTCGTCGGCGCGGCTCCGCCAGTTGGCGAAATGATCGATCATGGAGGGGTGGTAAAGCCCGGCATAATTCGTGCCCGCCGTGTTGCCATGCATCATCAGATCCTGCAGGCCTTCGACCGTGATGGCGACCCAGGCATCGCCGGCAAGATAATGCTCGGGCACCGATACCTCGCTCACCATGGCGCCGAGGCTTACAAACCGCTCCGCCGCCGCGCGCACTTTCGCGTCGACATCCGGCTCGCTTTCCGGCCGGCCGAAGCCTTCCTTCAGCACGCCGATGCGAAGGCCGCGACAGCCCTTGCCGATGGCTTCGGTATAGCGGTAAACCTTCGGCGCATACTGGCGCGGATCCAGGCCATCCTCGCCCGCCAGCACTTCGAGGAAGAGGGCGTTGTCGGCGACGTTATTGGTGATCGGCCCGACATGATCGATGGTCTGCTCGACCGGCATGACTCCGGAATAGGGCACGAGGCCATGCGTCGGCTTCATCCCGTAAACGCCGCAGTTGGAGGAGGGAATGCGGATCGAGCCGCCCTGATCGCCGGCAATCGCCATATCCACCTCGCCCGTCGCAACGAGGGCGGCCGAGCCGCTCGACGAGCCGCCTGCCATATAGCCATGCTTCCACGGGTTATGGACCGGCCCCGTCGCGTTGGTATGGCTGCCGCCCGAGAGGCAGAGATTTTCGCAGTGCGACTTGCCGACGATAATCGCGCCTGCATCGAGGATGCGGGTGACGATCGTCGCGTCGATCTCGGGCGTATAGCCCTCCATAATGGAGGAGCCGTTCATCATCGGCACCCCGGCGAGGCAGACGGTATCTTTGAGGACGATTTTCTTGTCGCGCAGCGGGCCATCCATCGCGCCCTTGATGTTGGTCTTGTAATACCAGGCATTGAGCGGGTTCTCGGCAGGTGAAGGGCGATAGCCAGGGCTCCTCGGATACCGCACTTCCGGCAGATAGTCGGGCAGCGCATCCAGCCGGTCGTAGCACTGGATATAAGGTTCCATGATCTCTGAATATTCGCGAAGATCCTCATCGCTTAGGGACATGCCGAACCGATCCGCCATATTGCGCATCTGGGAGAGAGTGGGTCGCTTGACTGTCATCGTGATCACCGAAAATGAAGGGAGGGGGGGCGCCGCCGCCGGGGCGGGTGGCATCTTGCCGGATGCCGCCGGACGGACGGGCTTCTGGCTTGCGGCAGTCGTCCGGGTGGGGATGGCGGCGCGCGTCGATCGCGCCGCGCCAAAGCCGAGGAAACTGTCGACCTTCGCCTTGTCGAGAAGATCGGCACGCGTGAGCTCGCCGCTGATCCGCCCGCGCTCAAGCACCAGCACCCGGTCCGACAGGTCGGCAATAAAGTCGAAATTCTGCTCGACCAGCAGAATGGAAAGACCGCGCGCGCGGCGAAGCTGCAGAAGGGTCTCGGCAATCTCCTCGATGATCGAGGGCTGGATCCCCTCGGTCGGCTCATCGAGCAGCAGAAACTCCGGATCCGACATCAGGCTGCGGGCGAGCGCAAGAAGCTGCTGCTCCCCGCCCGAGAGCGCGCCGCCGTCGCGGTCCAGCAGCCGCTCGAGTCTCGGGAATTCGGTCAGGATGCGCGCCATGCTCTCCGCCTCATCCCCCTGCCCGTTATCCATATAGGCGAAGCGGAGATTTTCGCGCACCGAAAGCTGCGGGAAAATGCCGCGCCCTTGCGGCACATAGGCGATGCCGAGCCGGGCCCGCTCATGCGGCGAGAAGCGGGTGATATCGGTGCCGCGATAGCGGATACTGCCCGCATCGACGGGAAGAAAGCCCATCGAGGTTTTCAGCAGCGTCGATTTCCCCATGCCGTTATGGCCGAGGATGCCGACAATTTCGCCCGCCTGCACCTCAAGGTCGACGCCATGCAGCACCGGCACCTTGCCATAACCGCTCGCGACGCCCGTCAGTTGAAACAACCGGTCTTCTTCCGCCATGGTTCAAGCCTTCTTCCCAAGATAGACGTTGCGCACCGTCTCATCATTCATCACCTTGTCGACATGCCCCTCCAGCAGGATGCGGCCCTGATGAAAGACCGTGACATCGGTGGCGATGGAGCGGATGAACTGCATGTCATGCTCGACAATGATGACGGCGGCGGTTTGCAGCATGTCGCGGATGATGTCCGTCATCCGCCCGACCTCCTCGGACGTCATGCCGGCAGCGGGTTCATCGAGCAGCACGAGCCAGGGATCGCCAACGGCGACGATGCCAAGCTCGACCCGCTGGCGCTCGCCATGGGCAAGGCGCCCGACATCGCTTTTCGCGATATCGCCGAGCGACAGCCTCTCGATCATCTGGCGGGTCTTGCTGCTGGCGACCGGGGATGGGAAAAACCGCCGCGCGGCGAGCCAGATATTCTCCTCCACCGAGACGCCATCGAGTACGCTTGGCACCTGCGTCTTGATGCCGACGCCGAGCGAGGCGATATCATGGCTCTGCCAGTTCGTCGTCTCCTCGCCCCGCATCACCACATGACCGCTGGTTGGGCGGAGCAGCCCGGTCAGGCATTTGAAGAAGGTGCTTTTGCCCGCGCCGTTCGGGCCAATCAGGCAGCGAAGCTCGCGCGCTTTCAGCTTGAAATTCACAGCCTCGCACGCCGTCACGCCGCCAAAGCGCATGGTCAGCGCCGCCGTCTCAAGAACCGTCTCAACCATTGGCGATTGCCCCTCCCCGCCTTTGCCGCGGGCGGCGGCGGCGCTTGCCAACGCTCGCCTCCCAGAGATCCCGAATAGCGGGGACGAGCCCTTTCGGCAGGAACAGCACGAAGAGGACGAGAATCAGCCCCATGATAATGCTGTTGTCGATCAGCGTCTGCTGGCCGAGCAGGAATTTGAGATAGGCAAGCCCCGCCGCGCCGAGGATCGGCCCAAGCCGCGTGCCGAGCCCGCCGACGATGCACCAGATGATAATCTCCGCCGACTGGCCGAGGCTGAAAAGCCCGGGCGTCACAATCTCCGCCCAGCTTGCGAAAAGCGCGCCGGCGAGGCCCGCGATGGCGCCGCCGATGGCGAAAAGGACAGTTTTCCGCGCCCGCACGTCATAACCCATGAGGGAGGCGCGCTGCTCATTCTCGCGGATCGCGATGGCGACGCGCCCGAACGGGCTTTGCAGCAGCCAGTTGACCAGCCAGTAGACCACGACCAGCAGAATGAAAGTGACATAATAGAGGCTGTCGCCATAGATATACTGACTTGGGAAGCCCGGCACGTTCAGCGTCTGGAACCCCGGAATGCCGTTAAAGCCGCCAAGCCGCGCCTTGCCGATCACATAGTCGGGCCCGGCGGTCGAGTTCATGAATTTGAAGAGAATGAGGGTGACGACGAGCGTGATAACGCCGAGATAGACGTCGCCAAGCCGGCCGTAGAACATCATCGCCCCCAGCACCGCGGCAAAGAGCGCCGGGACCAGGATGGCGATCAGCATCGGGACCGTGCTCTCGCCGATATTGATCGCGGAGATGGCGTAAGCATAGGCGCCAAGGCCGAAGAAGGCAGCCTGCCCAAAACAGAGAATGCCGCCAAAGCCCCAGACGAGGCCGAGGCTCATCGCCAGCATGCCGTAGATGAGAAGGGCGGTCAGCACGAAGCTGTCGAAAAGCTGCGGCAAGAGGAGCATCAGCGCCGCCGCGACGCCAAGCGAGATGAAGAAACGCTGCACCGTAACCTCACGCATTACATTTTTCCCCGGAAGAAGCGCGCCGTGATCCCCTGCGGCAGCAGGCGGAGCAGGATGACGGCGGAGACGAGCAGCGCCACCTCGCCGACCACGGGCGAGAGGGCGAAGGTGAACAGCTGGTTGACCGCGCCGAAGACCGTGCCGCTGCTGATCAGCCCGGTGATGACGGAGGGGCCGCCCGCGATCACGGTGATGAAGGCTTTCGCGATATAGACGCCGCCCGAGGAGGGCCCGAGCCCGACCAGCGGCGCAAGTACGGCCCCGGCCAGGCCGGAGATGGCCGAGCCGATAAAGAAGGTCGTCATATAGATGCAGCGCGCCGATATGGCCGATGCCCTCGGCCATATAGGCGCGCAGCATCGTGCCGCGGGCGATCAGGCCCGCCCGCGAGCCCATAAGCACCAGATAAATCGCCAGCATCAGGACCGCAGTGACGACAATGATGAAAAAGTTATAGCCGTTGATCTGGTAGTCGCCGACGGGGAAGCCGGCAATCGGCGTCGAGATCCCCGTCGTCGTATTGCCGAAGATCATCGTCACCAGCCCGATGAAGAAGAGGCTGAGCCCCCAGGTCGCGAGCATGGTATCGATCAGCCGGCCATAGAGATGGCGGATCACCAGCCGCTCGACGATGAGCCCGATAAGCCCGACCACGAGCGGCGCGATGATCAGGATAGCGACATAAATATTGACGCCGAGATTGACGGCCGTGATCGCCGCATAGCCGCCCATCATCATAAATTCGCCATGCGCGAGGTTGATGACCTTCATCATGCCGAACACGATGGCAAGGCCGGCGCTGATCAGGATGAGGCTTGCGATGATATAGACGGTCTCAACAATAATGACTGCCGCGAGATCCATGATGTCTCCCTTCAACGGGGGCGGGCGCGCCGTCCCTGCGAGGGGGCAGCCCGGAGGCCGCCCCGCCCGCCAGCGCCGTCAGAATTTGATTTCATACTGCGTGTTGTCATCAGGGTTCGCCGCAAGATCGCAGACGGCCTGCGTATCGATCGGCGGGCGCTGGTTGAAGGTTTCGATCACCTTCATCTTCTGCCCCTCAAGCTCCATCACATGCACATCGAGGATAGTGTGATGGGTTTTCGGATCGACTGTGACGACACCGGCGGGGCCGGTGATCGAGATGCCGGTCTCCAGCGCGGCGACCACATCGTCATGCTTGGTGGAACCCGCCTTTCGCACGCCTTCGGCCCAGATCATGATGCCCTGATAGTTATTGACGGCAAACTCGTTGATGGTGCCGGGATCACCATAGGCCTTCGCCCATTTTTCCTTGAAGGCGATATTCTCCGGCGTCTCCAGCTCCTGCGAGTAGCTGTAGGCGACCATGATCCCGTCGCCTTCCTCGGCGGTCAGGATCTTGTGCTCGTTGCCGGCGCCGAGGGTCGGCGAGGCAAGCGGGATTTTCTTGTTCATCCCCGTCGCCGCCCACTGGCGGAAGAAGGAGAGATGCGCCCCGCCGACAAGCGGCGCAACGACAAGATCGGGCGCCGCCGTCTGGATCTTCGCGATGGTCGAACCGAAATCGGAGACATCGAGCGGGAAGAAATCGACGGCCACGGTCTCGCCGCCGTTATCTGCGACATATTTCTCGATCCATTTCGCGGTGATCTGGCCGTAGTTATAGTCGGCCGCGAGGACATAGACCTTCTTCCCCGCCTTCTTCATCGCGTAAGGGATCAGCACCTCGACCTGCTGGGCGGGCGTGACGCCATTGACAAAGGTGTTGCGATCGCACACCCCGCCCTCATAGAGAACGTTGTAAAAGTAGAGCGTGTTGGATTTCTTCATGATCTGGCGGATCGCCTCGCGCGAGGCGGAGAGAATGCCGCCATGCACCACATCCACCTTGTCCTGCCGCGTCAGCTGCTGCGCATACTGGGTGTAGAGCGCCATGTCCGACTGGGTGTCGTAGGAGACGATCTCGATCTGCTCCCCGTTCAGCCCGCCGTTCGCATTGATCTCGGCAATGGCAAGGCGCATCGCCATATCCATCGGCTTGCCATAGGCATCGAACGCGCCGGATGTATCGAGGACAGAGCCGAACTTGATGCCGCCCGCCGCCATGGATTTGAGGGGCAGCAGGCTCATCCCCGCCACCGCCGCTGTTGCCGTTAAAAATTGTCTCCGGTCGATCATGATAATTCCTCCAGGTTAGTCTTTTTTCGCCTTGTCGCCCGTCTTGATCCGGTTGGCGTAATCCGCCGTCCGGCCCGCGATATTCGCATCGAAGTCGACGCCGATCTCCTCGCCCATCTGCTTCATCGCCGGCAGGCGCACCGCCATGCCGAGAATCTGGTCCATCGCCGCGCCGAACGCGCCGTCGACGCCGCCCCCGCCGCCGTTGCCGTTGCCGCTGCCCATGCCGCTGATCTGGTTGATGCGGATGCTGTCGATCTTCTCGACGGGTTTCATCATCTGGCCGAGGATTTCCGGCATACGGTCGAGTTTCCGCTCCTCCAGCCGCATCGCGATGACGCTGTCGCTGAGACCGTTCTCGGCGGCGATGCGCGCGGCAAGCCCTTCCGCCTCCGCCTCCAGCCGCGCTTTCTCGGCGAGGGCGCGGATCTCGATGGTTTTCGCTTCGGCCTCGGCCCGCACTTTCTCCGCCTCGGCCCGGCTTTTGACGCTTTCTTGCTCGAGCGTCAGATCCTTGCGAAGACGAAGGAGCGAGATTTTCTCTTCGCGTGTCGCCACCGCCTGCTCCTTCTCGGTCTGCACGGCTTCCGCGGCGAGGATAACTTCGGCGCGCGAGGTCTCCTCGGCGGCCTTGGCTTTTGCTTCCTCCGCCCGCTTCGCGGCGAGGAAGATGGCGTGGTCGATCTTCACGCCCTCCAGCTCGCGGATCGCCTCCATCTCTTTTCGCCGCAGGGCTTCGTCATGCTCGATCCTGGCGGCCTTGATATCGCGCTCCTTGGCGAGCGTAATCTCCTCCGCCGTCCGCGATGCGGCGACTTTTGCACGCACCGACTCCGCTTCCGTCTCCGCCTCAAGCCGCGTCAGATAGGCGGCCTGCGCAATCGCCGCCTCCCGCTCCGCCCGCTCAAGATCGAAGCGGCGCTCGGCCTGCGCAAGGCGGCTCTCGCGCACCGAAATATCCGCCTCCGTCTCGATGCGGATCCGCGCTTTCCGGTTTTCCGAGACGAGCTCCGTCACTTTGCGCATGCCGATGGCGTTAAAGACGTTGTTCTCATCCAGCGCACCAAAGGCGGCCTGATCGAGATGGAGAAGAGAGGTGGATTCTAGGCGAAGGCCCAGTCCCTCGATAAATTCGGCGACGGACGCGGCGATGCGGTCGGTGAAGGCTTTGCGATTGCCGTGGATTTCCTCGAGCGTGAGCGCCGCCGCAGCCGCCTGGATGGTGTCAATGATCTTGGCCTCCAGCACTTCATGGAGCGCATCGCCACTTCGGGCAATCCGGGGGCCGAGCGCCTGCGCCGCCGTTGCCACCCCCTCCGGCGTCGGCAGGACGCGAACCTCGAAGCTCATCTCGATGTCCAGCCGGAGATGATCCCTGCTGATGAAGGACTGCGCGCCCTGCCGCGAAATGCGGACCGGGATCGCCGACATCATGACCTTTTGCGCCTGATGCAGGATGGGAAGGGCGAGGCAGCCGCCGTCGATGACAACTTTCCGCCCGCCGAAGCCGGTGCGGACGAGCGACGTTTCCCGGGTTGCCTTGAGGTAAAATGCGCGAAGGAACAGGATTGCGATGAGCAAAAGAACAAGCGCGCAAATAGCGACTGCAAACCAAATCATCCAGATCTCCCTTGGCTGTGCAATTTCCCGATATGCCAGCTATTGAGAGAGTCCTAACTTATTTTATTTTCCAATTCAAATAATTATTTTCCCTTTCAAGCAATTTTTACGCGCACACGCCGGGCGCCCCGCGGACGCTGCCCGCGAAACCGCGATCACTGGCGCCGGAAAAGGGGAAAATTAAAGCTTTTCGACGATGGAGAATTTATAGCCATCGGCCCGGGCGAGATATATCGGCATTGTCTTGACGGTGTTGCTGATATAGCGGGCCTCCCGCGCGGAGCGATATTTCAGCACCGTGCGGCCGGGGACAAATTCCTGATCGGGCTCCGTCCTGCCGGTCAGTTCGGCGAGAAAATGCACGCCCTCATACAGGGACTGGCCGAGCGCATTGAGGGTCGGCGCCCGCTCGCCATGCTGATTGTGATAGCGTTCCTTGAAGCTGTTGTTGGCGGGCGTGTCCAACACGGAAAAGTAGGACGCCGAGGCATAGAGCCGTTTGGAATTTTCCTCGCCGATGGCAAGCAGGCCATTTTCCTCGATCGCGCAGGAGAGGCGCACCATCTTGCGATCGAGCGACATGGCGCCAAAAGCGCGGTTGAAATCCACCGCGTCCTGACCGACAAAGGAAATCAGCACCCCGTCAACATCGCGCGCGGCCAGTTCGCCGAGCAGCTGCTCGGTCCGGTCCTCGCCGAACGGGGTATATTGCTCGAAGGTGACATTCCCGCCCATCGCGCGGATGCTTTGCCGGGCGAGGGAGTTGGAGGCGCGCGGCCAGACATAATCATTCCCGATCAGCGCCCAGTTTTTTACCCGATGGCGATCGCTCACTGTGCGGAGCGCCGGCAGAAGCTGGTCGGTCGGTGTCTCGCCGATGGCAAAGACGCCGGGGCTCTTCTCGCCGCCCTCGTAAAGCGGCGTATAGACATAGGGGACGCGGCCACGGACGACCTTGGCGAGCTGCTGGCGGACGGCGCTGATATGCATGCCGACGATGGCGTCGATCTCATTCTGCTCGATCATTTCATGAACGGTGCGATAGAGCGTATCTTCCGACTCGATCGCGGCATCGACCAGAATGAATTCCACCTGCTTGCCGAGAATGCCATCGCCGCTGTTCAGTTCCGCCTGCGCGACCTCGGCGCTGGCGATGCAGGACGGACCCCAGAGACCCGCCGAGCCGCACATCGGAACCAGGAGGCCGATGCGGTAATTCTCGTCGCAGTCAAGCAGACCGAACTTGTGATAGGGCGTAATGTCGGGGTTGAATGAGGTTCGTCCCGCCATGGCCCGGCGGCTCAGGTCTGTTTCGCCATGCATTCTCGCCCTGCCTCCCACAAGATGAGAAAGTTATCGAAAAAGTAACTTTCCATTTCAAGTATACAGACTATCATTATTCATGTAAATCATTCACAAATGGTCGCATAAAGGGCTTTTTGAGATGAGTTATCGTAAGGAAAAGATCACGGACAACCTTGCTTATATCCTTGCTCAGGCGCATCGCAACGTTCACCAGATGCTTGAAAAGCAGCTTCGGCTGGAAGGAATGCAGGTCGAGAACTGGCGTATCCTCGACGTCCTCAGCGACGAAAAAGGCCGCTCCATGGGGGAACTCGCGGAGATTGTTCTGATGAACCATCCGGCGCTGACGAAGATGCTGGATAAAATGGTCGCGCGCGGTCTTGTCCACCGCTCGCTGGACCCGCGTGACCAGCGAAAGGTCATCGTTTTCATTACCAACGTCGGGCTGGAAGTGCATCAGAAGCTGAACGAACATGCCGTGAAGTTCAATCAGCGCTTTCATTCCAATATCGGCCCCAAGAAGTTGCAGGAGCTGAAAGAGCTGCTGAACGAAATCATCGATGAAACCACGCCGCTGCAATAAGTAGCGGCGCGTCTCTTTTCGCTTATCGCCCTCAGAGCGGCGGCAGATGGCCCTGCGAGGGTCCCTCCACAAGATCGGCATTGAGCGCGGCGGCAAGTTCAAAAAACCGCCGCCGCACGCCCGGCGTGTACGGGTTGGCCCGCTCGATCGCTTCAAAAACCTCCGGCGCGTCGTTGCGAACCATACCGACCGCCTCCATCAGCAGATCGAAGCTTTTCGTCGTCATCTCTCTTGGCAGCGGCTCCATCTGGATCAGCACTTTGGCAATCAGATGCGTCAATCCCTGAACGGTGGCCGCATCGCGGTCATGTTCTTCGGGCGTGGTCAGGATGACATTGAGCTTTAGCTGGTGGCGGAGAAAGGCGGCGAGCCGATGGCAGCGCTGGCCGCGGATCGGGCAGAGCGCAATCTTGAGCCCCTCGATCCCGTGGCGCGCACTCTGGGGGCCGAACAGCGGATGCGTCGCCGCAATTTCCGCATGCGCGGGAAGGCCGCGCGTCATCAGCTCCGCCGGGCCGAGCTTCACCGATCCGACATCCAGAACGAGCGCTCCCGGCCGGATATGGGGCGCAATCGCCTCGATCGTCTCGGCAAGACATCTGACGGGCGTTGCGAGCACGACGGTATCGCAGCTTGCCGCCTTGTGAAGGCTGGTGAGCCGAACGCCGTGGCGCGCCGCAACGGCCTCCAGCCCGAGCGCGGGATCATATGCGGAGAGCCGGAAATACGGGCCGATATGGCGGGCAATAAGCTGGCCGAAGGCGCCGAAGCCGATAAGGCCGACGGACTCTGATGGGGGATCGCTCAGATCTGGCATAAACTCACCTCTTGCAGGCTGCAAAGCCAGAGGCGTCCTTGCTAAACTCAACCGCTGGCCAGGCAGCGGTTGAACAATAGAAAACACCCGCCGCTATGAAAGCAGCGCGTAATAAAGTGCGGCAGTGCAAAGTGTCTTCGTCATGCGGCGGAACGTAATGCGCGCCGGAAGCGATGTCAATCCACGTTCGGGAAGAAAATGTCCGAGGGAAACCCGCCCCTCGCCCGCACCCTAATAGCAGCCGAGCAGGCGCGCGCGCTGGCAAAGAAGCGCGGCGACGGTATCGATCGTGGGCGTTGCATGGCCAGTGATCTCGCCAAGCTCCTGCACCGCAGTCACGAGCGCGTCAATCTCCATCGGGCGGCCGCTTTCAAGATCGACCAGCATCGAGGTTTTATGCGGCCCGACAGCGCCCGCCCCGCGAATACGCGCATCCACGTCGATCGGATAGCGAATGCCGAGTTCCTCGCCGATGACCTGCATCTCCAGCATCATCTGGCGGGCGACGGCGCGCGTCTCCGCATCCGCGGTGATCACATCGAGTGTCGCGCCGGTGAGCGCGGAAATCGGGTTGAAGCTGAGGTTCCCCCAGAGCTTCACCCAGATATCAGAGCGGATATCCGTGCGCACGGGCGATTTCATCCCGGCATCGATCAGCAGGCGGGACAGGCGGCGCGCCCGCTCGCTCCGCTCCCCCGTCGGCTCGCCGATGGGAAAACGATCCCCCGACATGTGAGTAATGACGCCGGGCGCGGTGATCTCGGCGGCCTGGTAGACCACGGCGCCAAGGACCCGCTCCGGCCCGATGCCGTCCCAGATCGAGCCGTCCGGATCGACGGCCTTTATCCGCAAGCCTTCCCGCGGCCCGGGGACGCCATAGAAATACCACCACGGCACGCCGTTCTGCGCCGTCACCACCACCGTCTCGGGTCCGAGCAGGGGCTGCATCGCCGCGACGATGCCGCTGACGGAATGTGCTTTGAGGGCGATGATGACGTAATCCTGATGGCCGAGCGCGGCGGGATCATCCGTTGCCGTGATATTTTTTACGGTGAAAGCCTCCCCCTCACTTTCAACGGTGAGGCCGTTTTCGCGGATCGCGGCAAGATGCGGCCCGCGCGCAATCAGGGCGATTTCCGCCTCGCCCTTCCGCGCCAGCAGCCCGCCGATCAGCCCGCCGATCGCGCCCGCGCCATAGATGCAGATTTTCATCAGACGAGCCCCAGCTTTTCCGCAAGCCCGATGCGCTGCAGCTTGCCGGTCGCGCCTTTCGGGATTTCATCGAGCAGCGTGATGCTGCGCGGCACCTTGAAGGCGGCAAGGCTTTTTGCCGCGAAGTCGCGAAGCTCCGCCTCGGTTGCGACGCTGCCTTCTTTGAGGACAATCGCCGCCGCCACCTCCTCACCGAGCTTGTCGTGGGGCAGCGCGAAGGTCACGACCTGCGCCACCGCCGGGTGATTGAGCAGGATCTCATCCACCTCACGCGGGGAGATTTTCTCGCCGCCGCGATTGATGATTTCCTTGAGCCTCCCGGTGATGGTGAGATAGCCATCCGCCGTCATCATCCCCTGATCGCCGGTGCGGAACCAGCCATTGGTAAACGCCTCCGCATTGGCGGCCGGGTTATTCTCATACCCAAGCGTCACATTGTCGCCACGGATGACGATCTCGCCCGTCTCAAAGGGGCCGAGCAGGGCGCCGTCCGCCGACATGATCGCCACCTCCGGCCCCGCCGCGATCCCGACGCTGCCCGCAACGCGCCGCGACGGCGGCAGCGGGTTCGATGCCATCTGATGCGCCGCCTCGGTCATGCCGTAAGCCTCGATCACCGGGCAGCCCCACATCTCTTCGAGCGCCGCCATCACCTGCGGCGGCAGGGACGAGGAGGAGGATCGGATAAAGCGGAGTTTCGCGGCTCGGACGATTTCCCCGTTCCGCTCCCCGCGCGCGAGAATGGCCTGATGCATGGTCGGCACCGCGCTATACCATGTCGGGCGCGTCTCCTCGATCCAGGTGAAGAATTTAAGCGCATTGAAGCCCGGCGTGCAGACGACGCTCGCCCCGGCGCGGAGCGAGGAGAGAACCGCCGCGATCAGCCCGTGAATATGAAAGAGCGGCATGATGTTGAGGCATTTATCGGCAGGCTCAAGCTGCAAGGTGCGGGTGATATTGCGCGCCGATGCGGTGACATTCCGCTGGCTGAGCGGCACAATCTTCGGCCGCGAGGTGGTACCGGAGGTGTGCAGGATGAGCGCGATATCATCAGGCCCGGCGGGCCCCGGATGCGCTGCCGCCCCGAGGCGCGCGCCTTCCAGCGTGAAGGCGCCGGCGGGGTTCGATGCGCCGACATGCATCTCGATCACCGCGACGCCCATGCGTTTGGCGACCGCGATCGCCGCGCTCTCGCTCCCCGCCTCGACAAGAAGCGCTTTGGCATTCAGATCCTCAAGATAAAATTCGAACTCCTCCGCCTTGTAGGCGGGATTGAGCGGCGCGGTGGTGGCCGCCGCCGCGACCGAGATGAAAGCGCTCGCCATTTCCGGTCCATTCGGCAGCACGATCGCCACCCGGTCGCCGCGCCCGATGCCGAGCGCATTCAGCCGAGCGATGGTCTCCGCCACATGCGCCCGGAGGCCCGCATAGGTGAGCGGCGCACGGTCCGGCGCGCCAAGCGCGGGCGCGTCGTCCTTACCGATGCGGATCAGCGCCTCAATCGTCGTGACCTCCGACATTCTCTCGTCCTCCAATGTGGATGCCCTGCAGATGGCGCAAGAGTGCCCCATCCGGCCGCGCCCTGTCACGCGAAACTTGCGCTTTTGCTGTTGCGGGACGGGACGGGGCTGAGGTTTGGGCGTCAGCGGTTGGTGCTGTCCGTCTGACAAGCGGCGCGCCCGGCTTTGCGCGGGGCGCGCCGCTTGGTCTCAGAGCGGGCGTTTCAGCCAGCGCGAGAGCACGCCGATGATGCCTTCGCGGAAGAGAAGCACGCCGATCACGAAGATGACACCCTGGATGATCGTGACCCATGCGCCGAATGTCGCGAGATAGTTCTGCATCGTGACGATCAGCGCGGCGCCGACGATCGGCCCGAACACCGTTCCCATGCCGCCGAGCAGCGTCATTAGCACGACCTCGCCGGACATCATCCAGTGCACGTCGGTCAGCGACGCGAGCTGGAACACCTGGCTTTTCATCGCCCCGGCGAGACCCGAGAAGGTCGCCGACAGCACGAACACCAGGAGCTTGTAGCGGTTCACATTGTAGCCAAGCGAGATGGCGCGCGGCTCATTCTCGCGGATTGCCTTCAGAACCTGACCGAACGGCGAATGCACGATGCGGTAGATGAACAGCACCCCGCCGAAGGTGACGGCGAGCACGAAGAAATAAAGCGCGACATTGTTTTCAAGCGAGATCAGGCCGAACAGATGTCCGCGCGGCACCGACTGGATCCCATCCTCACCGCCGGTGAACGTCGCCTGCAGCGCGATGAAAAATATCATCTGCGCGAAGGCGAGCGTCACCATGGCAAAATAGATGCCCTGCCGCCGGATCGAGAGTGAACCGATCACAACGCCGAGAAAGGCCGCCGCCGCCGTGCCGGCCAGCATCGAAACCTCCGGCGTCAGCCCCCAGACCTTGGCCGCATGGGCCGCGACGTAACTCGCGCCGCCAAAATAGGCGGCATGGCCGAACGACAGCAGCCCGCCAAATCCGAGCAGCAGATTGAACGCTGCGGCGAACAGGACGAAGCACATCACCTTCATCAGGAAAATGGGATAGATGACGAACGGCAGGAAAACCATCAGGATAAGCAGCGCCGCGAAAATCGCCTTGTGCAACAGCGGCATTCCCGCGGCTTCGGGAAGGCGTGTCACTGCCCCGGTCTCGCTGCCCCTTTCAAACACGGCCATTAGGTGGTCCTCCCAAACAGTCCTTCAGGCTTGATCAGCAGCACGATGGCCATGATGACGAAAATGACGACCGCCGAGCCTTCCGGATAAAATACCTTTGTCAAACCTTCGATGACGCCGAGCATATAGCCCGTGACGATCGCGCCCATGATCGACCCCATGCCGCCGATGACCACCACCGCGAACACGATGATGATAAGGTCGGCGCCCATATTGGGGTTGACCGAGTAGATCGGCGCCGCGAGCACGCCCGCAAACCCGGCAAGCGCGACACCAAAGCCGTAGGTCAGCATGATCAGGAGCGGCACATTGACACCGAAGGCGCCAACCAGCCCCGGGTTCTCCGTCGCCGCGCGGAGGTAGGCGCCAAGGCGCGTTTTCTCAATCATGAACCACGTCCCGAAACACGCGATGACGGACGCAAGAACAACCCAGCCGCGGTAATTGGGAAGGAACATGAAGCCGAGATTCTGGCCGCCCGCCAGCTCCTTCGGAATCTGATAGGGCAGGCCGGAGATGCCGTAATAATTGCGGAACAGCCCCTGAATGATCAGCGCCAGGCCGAAGGTCAGCAACAGGCCGTAGAGGTGATCGAGATGATAGAGGCGGGCGAGAAACACCCGCTCCAGCACGATCCCGAAGGCACCGACGATCAGCGGCGAGAGGATCAGCGACCACCAGTAGCCGACCCCGAGATACTGCAGCAGCATCCAGGCGACAAAGGCGCCCATCATGTAAAGTGCGCCATGCGCGAAATTGATGATGTTGAGAAGACCGAAAATAACGGCGAGCCCGAGAGACAACACCGCGTAAAAAGAACCATTGATGAGTCCAAGCAGGAGCTGTCCCATCAAAACCTGTGGCGCAATTCCCAAAAATTCAAACATAGCCAAGCCCTGATAAATTATCGCCTGTCATACAGTGCCGCCCCCCGGACGCGCCGGGGAGCGGTGCTTGCGTTTACCTACTTCAGGAAATTGCACTCATCGCGCATCGGCAGGAAGGCCTCTTCACCGCTCATCGTCGCGATATAATTGTAAAGATCCCACGGGCCGGTCGATTCTGCGGGCGTCTTCACTTCATAGAGATAGACGTCATGGACACCGCGGCCGTCGGCGCGGATCTTGACCTTGCCGAACAGCGCATCGTCAATTTCGGCCTCTTTCATCTTGGTGACGACAGCCTTGCCGTCTTTCGCGCTGCCGAGTGCCTCAACCGCGGCAAGATAGGCAAGCGTGCTGGAATAGACGCCGGCATGGATCATCGTCGGCTGGGTGCCGTGCCGTTCCATAAACCGCTTGGACCAGGCGCGGGTGTTGTCGTTCTGATCCCAGTAGAAGGCTTCCGTCAGCACAAGGCCCTGCGCCGTATCGATGCCGAGGGCATAGACGTCGGTGATGAAGATCAGCAGTGCCGCAAGCTTCTGACCGGCCTGCGTGATGCCGAACTCGGCCGCCTGCTTGATCGAGTTGATGGTATCGCCGCCGGCATTGGCAAGGCCGATCACGTCAGCCCCGCTCCCTTGCGCCTGCAACAGGAAGGAGGAGAAATCTGTTGCCGGGAACGGAACGTCCACCCGGCCGACCACTTCACCGCCGTTCGCTTCGATAACCTTTGTCGTGTTCTGCTCAAGCGAATGACCAAATGCGTAGTCCGCCGTCAGGAAGTACCATTTCTTGCCGCCGGCGAGCGTCATCGACTTGCCGGTGCCGTTGGCGAGCGCGGCCGTATCATAAGTCCAGTGGACGGTGGTCGGGTGGCACTGCTCGTTGGTGAGCGCGGTTGTCGCGGCACCGGAATTGAGAAGAACGCCATTTTTCTCGGCGACGATATCGGTCACCGCGAGCGCCACGGACGAGGTGGGGACGTCGATAATCGCGTTCACGCCGTCAACATCGAGCCACTGGCGGGCGATGTTGGAGCCGACGTCCGGCTTGTTCTGATGGTCGGCCGAAATGACCGTAACATTGAGGCCTTTCTCGGCCGCCTTGAAATCCTCGATCGCCATCCGGACAGCTTCCACCGACCCCTCTCCCGCGAGGTCAGCATAAATGCCGGAACGGTCGTTGAGCACGCCGAGCTTGACATCTATCTGTGCATAGGCCGTACCGGCAGCAAGCGTGCCGGCCGCCGTTAGCAAAACCAGTTTCTTCAACATGACATCTTTCCTCCTCAATATAGCGCATGTTGCGCGATTACGTTCTGCTCAGACGCCAAGATAGGCCTGTATCTTGGCCGTATTCTCACTCAGCCCCGCATTCGGGATCATGTCGACCACGCGACCCTGCTCGACCACGTAAAAGCGATCGGCAACCGAGGCGGCAAAGCGAAAATTCTGTTCCACAAGGACAATGGTGAAGCCTTCCTTTTTCAGCTCCGTGATGGTGCGCCCGATATGCTTGATGATGACGGGCGCGAGGCCTTCGGTCGGTTCATCGAGCAGGAGGAGCTTGGCGCCGGTGCGCAGGATCCGGCCGATTGCCAGCATCTGCTGCTCGCCGCCGGAAAGTTTCGTCCCCTGGCTGCGCCGGCGCTCCCTGACGTTCGGGAACAGCTCGAAAATGCGTTCCACGCTCAACCCGCCCTCGGCAATGCGCGGCGGGAGCATCAGATTTTCATCGACATTGAGCGAGGCGAAAATGCCGCGCTCCTCCGGACAGATGGCGATCCCCAGCCTCGCGATGTGGCGCGACGACATATGGATCGTCTCGGTGCCGTCAAAGCGGATCGAGCCTTCACGCCGCGGCAACATGCCCATGATGGCGAGCAGCGTCGATGTCTTGCCCGCCCCGTTGCGCCCGACAAGCGTGACCACTTCGCCGGCCTTCACGTCAAAATCAATGCCATGCAGGACGTGGCTTTCCCCGTACCAGCCATGCAGATCACGGACGCGCAAAAGGGCGTCGCTGACTCCGGTATCAGTCATAGTCCGCTCCGATATAGGCTTCGATTACTTCAGGTGATTGGGCGATGGTGTCATAGTCGCCCTCGGCGAGAATTTCGCCGCGCGAGAGCACCGTGATGCGGTCCGAGAGGTCGGCGACAACCGAAAGATTATGCTCGACCATCAGGATCGTGCGATCCTTGGCGACACGCTTGATCAGGTCGGAAATTCGATCGATATCCTCGCGCGCCATGCCGGCCATCGGCTCATCGAGCAGCAGCATGTCCGGCTCCACCGCCAGCGTCGCCGCAATCTCCAGCGCGCGCTTGCGCCCATAGGGCAGTTCCGCCGCCCGGTGATGGATAAAATCGGTCAGTCCGACTTCATCAATATATTGTCGCGCCGCATCGTCATAACGCATCAGCGTCTTTTCCGAGCGCCAGAAATCAAAGCTTTCGCCACGCTTGCGCTGCAGGGCGACGCGCACATTCTGCAGCACCGTAAGATCGGGAAAAACAGCCGATATCTGAAACGAGCGGACCATACCAAGCCCGGCGATTTCCGCGGGCGATAAATGGGTGATATCGCGGCCCTCATAATGGATTGTGCCGCGCGTCGGATGGAGGAATTTCGTGAGAAGATTAAAGCAGGTCGTCTTGCCCGCCCCGTTTGGTCCGATGAGCGCGTGGATGGTCCCTTTTTCGACCGTCAGGT
The DNA here is from genome assembly GCF_036844445.1 of Sneathiella sp. GTDB lineage: Bacteria > Pseudomonadota > Alphaproteobacteria > Sneathiellales > Sneathiellaceae > Sneathiella. The sequence goes on from NZ_DAIUFV010000005.1 coordinate 215,163, forward strand.
CGACATCCTTGACTGCAACAAAGCCCTTGAACTCCTTTGTAAGGCCGCGCGCTTCCAATGCAATACTCATGCAAATTACACCCTCCGCAAATCCCTGTCTGCCGACTATTAAATTTGATGCATTTTTTAGATTATTAATTTACCTCACTCTAATGTGTTGCTTGAGAATGTAAATAAATATTTCCCGCTTAACGGGCCGGATATAAATTTTACGGGCAATAGCGCAAAGAGCGTTCACCCGAAGCGCGCGCGACGCCGGCGCGCCAGGGCGGCACGGGCAGGCTCACCCGGCGCAGGAATTGCGCCGGGCGCTGAACAGGGTCAAGACGGAGAATTGGCCGAACGTGACCTGTTGACCCTCGGCTGCCTGCTATTCGAAGACGCGAAGCTCGCGCGGCTTCAGGAAGACGGTTTCCCGTCGCTTGCGCCCGATCTCCTCGAACCGCTGACGCGTAAGTGCGGCCTGCAGAAAACCGGCGTTATCGCCGAGCATCTCGATGGAGATGAGTGGCCCGGCCGGGTTGATATGGGTAATGCGGGCGGGAATCGCTTCCGGGTCCTGCGGCTCAGCCGATACATCCATGTCATGTGGCCGCGCAAACAGCTTGACGCGCTCGGTCCCGGCGGGCGCTGCCGCGCCGTTGATGATGATATGATACTCCCCCGCATCATCGCGCCATCCGTCGAAAACATTGTAGTTGCCGAGAAAGTCGTAGACGAAGGCGTTGGCCGGATCATGGTAAACAACCTCGGGCGTGCCCGCCTGCTCGATTCGCCCCGCATTCATTACCACCACGCGATCGGCAAGCTCCATCGCCTCCTCCTGATCGTGGGTGACGAAGACCGTCGTAATATTGAGCTCGTCATGCAGGTTGCGCAGCCAGCGCCGGAGTTCCTTGCGCACCTTTGCATCGAGCGCGCCGAACGGCTCGTCGAGCAGCAGCACCTTCGGGTCAACGGCGAGCGCCCGGGCCAGCGCGACGCGCTGGCGCTGGCCGCCAGAGAGCTGCGACGGATAGCGGTTATGCAGCCCGGAGAGATGAACGAGCTCAATGAGCCGCATCACCCGCTCGCGGATCGCCTGCGCATCGGGACGGGCCTGCCGGTCGCGTATCTTGAGGCCGAAGGCGATATTGTCGAATACGCTCATATGACGGAACAGCGCGTAATGCTGGAAAACGAAGCCAACGCGGCGATTCTGCACCGGCGTTCGGCTGGTCTCCTCCGAATCGAGGAAAATCTCTCCCTGATCCGCATATTCGAGCCCGGCGATGATTCTGAGCAGCGTCGTCTTGCCCGAGCCCGAGGGGCCGAGCAGGGCGATCAGTTCACCCGTCGCCACTTCCAGGCTGACATTATCGAGCGCGACGAAATTCTTTTCGCCGCCGATGAACTCTTTTCGGATATTTTCAACCTTGATACCCATCGTCTTATCCTTCTTCGCCGTTGCCGGCCTTGCTGCGCCCGAGATGCCGCCGCTCCAGCCATTCCTTGAGCAGCAGCGTGACGAGGGCAAGAATTGTCAAAAGCGACGCGACCGCAAAGGCCGCGGAAAAGTTATATTCGTTGTAGAGAATCTCGACATGCAGCGGGACGGTGTTGGTCAGCCCGCGAATATGCCCCGAGACCACGGAAACCGCGCCGAATTCCCCCATCGCGCGGGCGTTACAAAGAAGCACGCCGTAAAGCAGCGCCCATTTGATGTTGGGGAGCGTGACATAGCGGAAGGTCTGCCACCCGCTTGCGCCAAGAAGAATTGCGGCCTCCTCCTCGTCATTGCCCTGCTCCTGCATCAGCGGGATCAGCTCGCGCGCAACGAAGGGGAAGGTAACGAAGATCGTGGCGAGCACGATACCGGGCACGGCGAAGAGCACCTGGATCCCGTGACTCTCCAGCCACGGCCCGAGCGCGGCTTGCGAGCCGAACAACAGGACATAGATAAGCCCCGAGATAACGGGCGAGACCGAGAAGGGCAGGTCGATCAGAGTGATCAGGAAATGCTTGCCGCGAAATTCATTCTTCGCGATCGCCCAGCTTGCGGCGATGCCGAAAAGAAGGTTGAGCGGGACGGCGATGGCCGCCGTGATCAGCGTGAGCCGGATTGCCGCAAGCGCATCGGGCTCGACAATCGCCTCCAGGTAGGCACCCGCGCCCTGACGCAGCGCTTCGACAAATACAATGACCAGCGGCAGCCCGATCATCAGGGCAATAAAGCCAAGCCCGACGACAATCAGCAGGACCCGGATCGGGAGGGATTCCGTCAGCGGTTGCTGCGGGCGGGTCACATCGAGTGAGACAGTCTGTTGCATATCGTCTCCTATAGCCCGCGGCGGCTGCGGTTCCATTTTTGCAGCAGGTTGATGATGAGAAGCAGGAGGAACGAGGCGGCGAGCATCACCACGGCAATCGCCGTCGCGCCGGTATAATCGAACTGCTCAAGCTTGATGACGATCAGCAGCGGCACGATCTCCGACTTGTAGGGCATGTTCCCGGCGATGAAGATGACCGAGCCATATTCGCCGAGCGCCCGCGCGAACGCCATCGCAAAGCCTGTGACGAGCGCCGGCAGGATCTGCGGCAGTATCACCAGCCAGAAGGTCTGCACCCGCGATGCGCCGAGGCAGGCGGCCGCTTCTTCCATCTCGCTGTCGAAATCGCGCAGCACCGGCTCGACGGTGCGGATCACGAAGGGCAGCCCGATAAAGACAAGCGCAATGCCTATGCCGAGCGGGGTGAAGGCGATGCGGATCCCGAATTCGGCAAGCAGCGCGCCGATCCAGCCGTTCTCCGCATAGAGCGTGGTGAGCGCAATGCCCGCAATCGCCGTCGGCAGGGCGAAGGGCAGATCGACCATGGCATCGACAATCTTGCGCCCGGGAAAGCGGTAGCGGACCAGAATCCAGGCGACAATCAGCCCGAATACGGCATTGATCAGCGCCGCGATGAAGGAAACCCCGAAGCTGATCCTGAAGGCCGAGATCACCCGCGGGTCGAGGATCGTGCCGACAAACTCCGCCCAGGTCATCTGCGTCGTGAAGAGGACCATGGCGGCAAGCGGGATCAGCACGATCAGCCCCATGTAAAGGAGCGTGAAGCCAAGCGTCATCCCGAACCCCGGGATGACGCTGTGCTGCCTGAAAGTGATAGGCCGGTTACTCATGCGCAGTCACGATCACTTCGCGGGCTTGTAGATTTCATCGAAGATGCCGCCGTCCCCGAAGAAGGCGGGCTGCGCCTTCTGCCAGCCGCCGAAATGCTCAATGGTGACCAGCTCGACGTCCGGGAACCGCTCGCCAAGCTCGGCCCGCACCTCGGCATCGACCGGACGGTAGTAATTCTCCGCCGCGATTGCCTGCGCTTCCTTCGAATAGAGATATTTCAGGTAGAACTCTGCGACATCGGCCGTGCCGTTCTTGTTCGCATTTTCATCGACAACCGTTACCGGCGGCTCGGCAAGAATGCTGAGAGACGGCACGATAATCTCGAATTTATCCGGGCCAAGCTCGTTGATGGCGAGGAACGCTTCATTCTCCCATGCGAGAAGCACGTCGCCGATCCCGCGCTGGACGAATGTGGTGGTTGATCCGCGCGCGCCTGAATCGAGAACCGGCACATTGCGGAAGAGCTGTGTCACGAACTCCCGCACCTTGGTTTCATCGCCACCGAATTTGTGATCGGCGAAGGCCCAGGCGGCGAGGAAGTTCCAGCGTGCCCCGCCCGACGTTTTCGGGTTCGGCGTAATCACCTCTATCCCATCTTTGACAAGGTCATCCCAGTCGCGAATGTCTTTGGGATTGCCCTTGCGGACAAGAAACACGATGGTCGAGGTGTAGGGCGAGCTGTTGTGCGGCAGCCGCGCCTGCCAGTCGGCCGGGAGCTTTCCCGTCCGCTCGGCGATGGCGTCAATATCATAGGCGAGCGCAAGCGTCACCACACTCGCATTCAGGCCGTCGATCACCGCCCGCGCCTGCTTGCCGGCGCCGCCGTGCGACTGCTGGATCTGGACGTCCTGCCCGGTCTTTTCCTTCCAGTAGCTCTGGAACAGCTTGTTGTAAGCCACATAGAGCTCGCGGGTCGGATCGTAGGACACATTCAGGATCGTGACCTTCTTATCCGCATTCTCCGTGCCGGATTTGGCGGCCAGTTCGGCGCGAATATCCTCAAGGGTCGCCGCTCCCGCCCCGGTCGAGACAAGAAGGGCCGCAGCAGCAAAAAGCATTGTCAGTTGGCGTTTCATAACGGAACTCCGTATTATAGCATTCATATAATTCTATTTTTACGTGTGTATCCGGAGGCATGGCCCGACCGTGGCCCAGTACTGTTACACGACTTGTCGTTCAGCTACTCAGACTGTGAGATATAGGGCGGACTTCCCCCGTTTCGCCCAAAAAGGCGAGGGAATGGGTCGCTGATCTACAGCGTCATAGACGCCGCGATCAGCCCGCTACAGCGGCCATTCATCAGATAACGGGTTGAAATTTCAGGAGTCCATTGGCAAGGGATGTCACTGATTTGACGGACTCCGACCGATAAAATATTCATCATATCCTCCATTGACTCTTTACCAGTTGACTTACGAAAGAGCCTCCGGTGGTCCGGTCGGCCGGGTGTGACGGCGACTGTTACCCGATACGGGCGTCGCCGTTAAAACGCATTTTTTCCTTCTTCTCGATCTGCACGATCCGTCCATCGTGCATCGTTACTTCAAGCGATCCGAACCTCATTTCCCGGATCGCCTGCAGGACGGCGGTTTCCGCCTCGTTTAGCGTATAGACGCGGTTCACGCTGCCGGAGACGGCTGTGCTGCGGTCGGCTTTGGCGGGTTCACTCGTCATCAAAAATACTTTCCCTGCGGCGTTTCCCGATCTCGGCCATGTCTTTCAGCGAGCGCTGATCAAGCACGGACGAGAGCGCAATGCGCGCATCCATCATCACATTGCGAATGGCGCAGCGCGCTTCGTCTTCACAATCCTCGCAAAGCTGATAACCGCTGATGCTCGCGCAGCGTATCGGGGCAATCGGCCCGTCAATCACCCGCATGATGTCACCCACCGTGATGTCATCGGGGTCGCTGCCCAGCACATAACCGCCATTTGCGCCGCGCTTGCTGTTGACCAGTCCGCGGTTTTTCAGATCCGAAAGGATCGTCTCCAGGAACTTCAGAGGGATATTCCCCTCCTCCGCAATCGCATGCGCCTGCATCTGCCGGCTATGATGTCGCGCCAGTATCGTCATCGCTTTCAAGGCATACTTGGCCTTATTCGATATCATTTCTCAATTCCTACTATATTTATAGGAAATCAGGTTTTTGCTGTCAAGCGTTTCTGAGTGTATTATTATCATATTCACAGTTATTTTAGGTGAATTAAACGCGCCCGCGAAACGGATACCGTAGAAAATGTCGGAAAACCTTGAAATACTGGCAACCTTTCTGGTCGTGATTGTCGTTTTCATCGCCTTTATCCAGGAAAGGGTCAGCCCGTATCTGACCGCAATGGCGGGGATGGGTGTTCTGCTTCTTCTCGGCATTATCACAACGGACGATCTATTGTCAGTTTTTTCCAACAGCGCGCCGGTCACCATCGCCTGCATGTTCGTCATCAGCGCGGCGCTCGATCGGACCGGCGTTATCGACATGGCGGGGCGCTATCTTCTCCAGCTTTCAGGCAAAAGCGACATCGGCGGGATTGCAGCGGTCATTTTTCTTGTCGTGCTGCTCTCGGCATTCATGAACAATACGCCCATCGTCGTCATTATGACGCCGATCGTGATTGCGCTCGCGCGCAAGCTGAAGCATTTCCCGTCGAAATATCTCATTCCCCTCTCCTATGCGGCGATCATGGGAGGCACCTGCACGCTGATCGGCACGTCGACGAATATTCTCGTCGATGGCATCGCCCGTCAGTATGGCGAGCCCGCCTTCGGCATTTTCGAGATTACGCCGGCCGGGCTTTGCTTCGCCGCGGCGGGGCTGGCCTATCTTGCTCTTGCCGGCCGTTTTCTACTGCCGGAAAGAGCGCTTCCCAAACCCGATGACGCCCCCGCCGAGGCCAAGCGCTTCACTGCCGAGGCGACCATCCCCGCCGGCTCGCCGCTGATCGGCCGGACGCTGAAGGAGTTGCAGCTCACCGACAGCGCCGATTACGAGATTATGGATCTGGTGCGGCAGGGAGATATGAGCGGCTTCGGCATTGCCGCGGAGGCGACAACAAGGCAGCCCGGCGACGGACCGGCCTCGCCGCTTTGGGATCTTCCGCTTGCCCCCGGGGACCGGCTGCTGTTCCGTGCCGAACGCGACGAACTGATCGAGCTCAGCCGCCATATCGGCGTCAGCTTCGGCGACGAGCAGCGCCCCGTCGCAGAACCGCTGCCGGTTCGCGAGGTGATTCGCGTTGAAGGCGTCATCGCCCCCGATTCCGATTTCGTCGGCCGGACGGTGCGCGAGTTGCGGCTGCGCCGCCGCTATGGCTGCGCGATCCTCGGCCTGCACCGGCAGGAGCGCAATATCGGCGGCAATCTCGCCGCGGCGCGGCTTCGCCCTGGCGATACGCTGTTTCTTGAGGGACCGGAAGACGAGCTTACCAAGCTCTTCGAGAATGAGCGGGTCCTGAGCGCCTCGCAGCTCCGCCAGAAGGCGCTCGACAGGCGGCGCGCGCCCCTTGCCGTCCTCACCCTCGTCGCGGTGATGGCGGCGAGTGCGCTCGATCTCATGCCGATCGCGGGCCTTTCCTTCATCGGCGCGCTGATCGTGATCATCACCGGCTGCGTCCGGCCGGAGCAGGCCTACCGCGCTATCGACTGGCATATCCTCTTGCTGATTTTCGGCATGCTTGGCATCGGTATCGCCCTTAAAAACAGCGGCGCCATGGCGCTCATCGTCGAGCAGGCGGTGCGGCTGGTCCAGCCGTTCGGGCCGTTCGTCATCCTCGCGCTCGTCTATCTCCTGACATCTATCCTGACGGAGTTCGTGACCAACAACGCCGTCGCCGCCGTCATGACACCGATCGTGATCGGTCTTGCCGCCTCCCTCGGGCTCGATCCGCGCCCCTTCATCGTCGCGGTGATGTTCGCCGCCTCGGCGAGCTTTGCAACCCCGATCGGCTATCAGACCAACACCTTCGTCTATGCGGCCGGCGGCTACCGCTTCAGGGATTTCCTCAAAATCGGGATCCCGATGAACCTTGTCATGTGGCTCGTCGCCATGATCGTCATTCCGCTCTTCTGGGATTTCTAGACTGCCGGCCGGTTCAGGCGCTGATGGTATGTTCGTGGCAGATCCGGGTGGTGTCATCCGGCGCGATGGGAAGGTTGAGAAGCGCGCAATAGGCGCCGCCCGCCTGCCGAACATGATGCATGCAGGTCTCGCAGACGCCGAAGCTTTTATACCCCCGCCGGCGAAGCGCGGCGCGGGCGAGCGCTTCAAGCCCGGCGCGCAAGGCCGCCGCCTCCGCTGCACCGAGGTCAAGCACCGCCTCTTCAACCGTGCGGGTCCGCCGACCTCACCGGCTTCACTTACAGGGTGACGAGGCCCCAGCTGAAGGGGCCGAGTTCCCCGGGATAGCCGCCCTGACGCGAGCAAATGCGGGTCCGCCCGATCGTCTGCTCCTCCATGTAATGGGTATGGCCCGCGACCCAGATATCCGGCGCCAGTACGCCCGCCTCGATATCCGCCGCCCAGTCATTATTGAAATAGGGGGTGAGCGGGCTGTCGGCGAATTTCGGATCGCTCATCGGAACGGGCGGGAAGTGCGTCACGACAACGGTCGGCGCGCTTTCGGCCGCGATCGAGCGGCTCAGAAACTCCCGGCTCGCGGCATTCCAGCGGATTGTATCATCGGGGCTTATGGCGCGCGCCTCGTCGCTTCCGTTCGCGAGCTTGATGCGCCGGTAGTCATAAATAATTTTCTGCGCCGCCTCCTTCGCAACCTGCGCATCCTCGGCCATCGCGAAATCGGACCACAGGGTGCATCCGAGAAAGCGGACGCCGCCGATATCGAGCGCGTCATTTTCGAGGAAATAAAGACCCTCCGTCGCGTCCGCAATGGCGCGGCATTCGTCCAGATACTGCCCGACCTCTTCGTCATAGAGCTCATGATTGCCGCACACCACGATAACGGGAATATCGAGCTTCCGCTGGCAGGCTTTTGAATATTTCATCAGCTGCGGCAATCCTGTCTCCTTGCAGCGTCCCTTGAAGATATCGCCGGCGAGGATCAGGACATCGGCGTCCCGCACCGGCGCAAGATCCGGCCTCGGGATTTCCAGTTCAAGATGAAGATCGCTTCCATATGCAATTTTCAACGACGCATTCCTCCTTTGCTCCTGCCCGGGCGCTCCAATGGCCGCCGCTAGGCTGATGTGCCGCCGCTCACCATCTCGATAAACCGGCGCTGACGCAGCATATCCGAAATAAACTCACCCGTGAATTGGGTTGTGATCGTATCGACGCCGTGCTTGGCGATGCCGCGGCTCGACATGCATTGATGCTCCGCCGCGATCATGACGGCGACCCCTTTCGGACCCAGCACCTCCTGGACCGCGTTTGCGATCTGTGCGGTCATTTTCTCCTGCACCTGCATGCGCCGGGCATAGAGATCGACGATGCGGGCGAGCTTCGAAAGGCCGACGACGCGCCCGTCCGGAATATAGGAAATATGCACAACACCGACGATCGGCGCCATATGATGCTCGCAGTAACTCTCGAACGGGATCCCCCGCAATGTAACGGGCCCGGCGTATCCCTCCACCTCCTCGAAGGTGGTGACAAGGATCTCCTCGGGCGTGAGACGATAGCCGGAAAACCATTCCTCGAATGCCCGGGCGACGCGGGCAGGCGTCTCCCGCAAGCCCTCCCGCCGCGGGTCATCGCCAAGCCAGAGGATCAGCGTGCGAACCGCCGCCTCGGCCTCCGCCCTGCTGACCGCCCGGTCAGGGGCGAGGGAGTGATGTAGTTCTTGAACCTCGGCTTCGGCGACATTGATGGTCGACACGGATATTCCTCCTGCAAATAACTGAAATCCGGATCGCTTATCAATCGGCGCCGGAGAGAGACTTGAGATACTGAATGATGGCGGAGCGTTCATCGGCATCGCGGAGCCGATAGCCCATGGAGGTTCCCTTGGCGACAGCCGTCGGGTTGGCGAGCCATTTATCGAGCGTCTCATCCGTCCAGATTACGTCGAGATTTTTGAGTGCCTTGCTGTAGTGGAAATCGGGGACCGAGCCCGCCTTTCGCCCGTAAAGGCCGCGGTGGCGCGGCCCGATGCGGTTGCTGTCGAGCGAGTGACAGGCGCCGCAACGGCGCTTGTAGAGCGCCGCGCCTTCCTCTGTCCGGTTGCCGGAGACAGCCACGGGGGCGATGCTGTCTCCGGCTGCTACCGGCTGTTCGGGCAATGTTGCCGTGACGGAGAGCGCGCGATCCGCGCCGGTACTCCCCGATGCCAGAAGGGCACCGACACACAACAGAATAGTCAGCCGATAATTCATTGTTTTCTCCGCCGAAGCTATCCGAAGATCAGCGCCGATTTCGGAATTGGCTCCCCGAGCGCCTGGCCGAGGATTGCAGCATGGAACGCTTCATCCCCCGCCATCTGCGCGGCGACCTGATGATAATCCGCCCCGAGGGAGGGAATCAGGCCGAGATAGGCGTTCGCCGCCCCCTGCTCCAGCCCCAGCGCGAGGCGGAGAACATCTTCCTGGTTTTTGAGTGTTGCGGCCTTGAGATCTGCGGCATAGGCCTCCAGCGACTTCTCTTCCGCCGGCTTGCCGCCGAGCGTCTCAACGGCCTTGACGAGAACATCGCGATGGCCCTTGTGATGCCCCTGGAAGGTGACGCCGATATCAACGATGGCCGGCTGCAACAGGCCGCTTGTGGCCGCAATCTGGTAGGCGGCAATGCCTTCATGCTCAAGCGCGATGGCGGCATTCAGGATCGCAACGTCCTGCGAGGCGTCGGCGGCATGGGCCGCCTTGATGCCGTGTCCGGTCACCAGGCCGATCGCGGCAACGGAGAGCGTTGTGCCCGTATAGCGCAGCAGATCACGGCGCGTAGGCAGACTCCGGGTATAAAGTGACATGGATAGCACTCCTTTTCTGTCAGGTTTGGATATTGAGAGCGGTAAGGACGCGGTTGGTCATGGCATCACAATCAGCGCCCGCAAAGCTGATCATGTCCGTGAAAATGGTTTCAAATTTCACTTCCAGCTCCTTGCGCAGATCGCGCCGGGCCCGGAACAGCCGCGACTTGACCGTCGCCTCCTTGATCTGCAAGGAGAGAGCGGTTTCGGCAACCGAAAGCCCTTCAATCTCGCGCAGCACGAAAACGGAGCGAAAATCATCGGGCAGCCGCGCCACGGCCTGCATCAGAAGCTCGGAAAGCTGCTTGCGGATCAGTTCCGATTCCGGCGACGCTGACATATGCTCGGGCATTGATCGGACGGGATACGCATCGAAAATGGCAATATCCTGCTGCTGCAACTCCGCCTGCCGGCGCCTGATCGCGCGGCGCTTGTCGAGGGCGGTGTTATAGACGATCCGCGTCAGCCAGGTTGAGAGGCTGGATTTACCGGCAAAATTTTCGAGCGAGTTGAATGCTTTCAAATACCCCTCCTGAACCGCGTCCTCGGCATCCGCATGATTGCGCAGCACGCTCCATGCGGTGCGAAAAAGGCGCTGATTGTTCCGTGTCGTGATCGTGCGGATGGCATCCGCATCCCGCCGTGCCGCCCGGCGGACAAGGTCGAGATCATTCAGTTCGAAATTTGCGAGTTTTTCGGGCATCTTGTTCATCCTTTTACCCATTAGACGGCGCGCAACCGGAAAGGTTCCCGGTTTGCGAATAAAAGCATGACGGGCGCGGAAATTACGGCGCGCCGCAACCAGATGCGCGAAAGGAGACGAAAGCCTTTCCAGTATGCCACAAAGGGACGCGCCTGCCGAGATGGAAGGGCGAACAGAACTCAAGCAGGGTGATGTGGCGGAAAAGACGAGCAGAGCCGGTCAACCTCCCACCCGGGAGCGAGGGGGAAGTTGAGCGGTGCTGTATATGCGAAGAGTAAACAGGAGGGGCCGGATAGAATAACGCAGCGCCCGCTGCATGGATCATATCCGCCCTGCCGAGGTCGCGCCCCGGCATCCCTGTTTATGCGGCCTCACCGTTTTGCGAGGCCACCAAAGGCGACTTTACTTTGCGCCCTTCTGGATCGCTTCGCCGGCGTCCTCAATATCCTCGCCCGCTCCTTCCATCGTATTGCAGGCCGCGAGGGAGAGCGTGCACACGGCAAACAGGGCGAGAATGAAAATTCGCAAATTTTTATTAATTAAAAGCATTTTACATATCCTTTCAATGAGTTGGACTTTGTTCCCCCTCACGCAGACGTCCCCCTACTTCTTCAAAAATGTTGCAGCAGCAAATCCGGCAATTCCGGCAAGTAACAGGGTCGTTTTCGGATTATTGTCTACAGACCTGCAAAGTTCGTCCGCCGTCGCCGCCGCGGCCGAGGCGACAAGGGTCGATGGATCGCCCGGCTGGTGTACCGGTCCCGGCACCGGCTTCGGTTTCGGCTTCATGACCAGATAGGCGATGAGGGCGGCAACAAGAGCGATCAGCAGGCTCGCGCCCGCGGTCGCGAGCGCCGCGAGCGGCGGCAGGAGGTGAAGCGCCATCCAGCTGTAGAAGGCGAGCGCCAGGAAAAACAGCGCGATAAATGACAGCACGCCGATCACTGCTGCGAGGGCCATGCAAATTGCACTCCGCCGCACGATCTCGGTTGTTCGTGGCAGCAGGTTATCGGAGACGACCTGTTGCAAAATCTGCAGGATGGAATTCACCGCTTAGCCTCTGTGGTTGCGAAGCAGCAAACTCGCAAGGAACCCGGCGGCGAACGCAATCGCGACGCTCTGACCCGGCTTCTGGCGGATGTGATCCTCGATGTGGTAAAGCCCTTCCTGACCGCGGCCTTTCAGCTCGTCCAGCTTCTCGCGCGCCTTCGCGCTCAACCGGTCCGCCTCGTCGATGCTGTCGCGTTTGAGCATGGCCGCAAGTTCCGAGACATGAGTTTTCAAAGACGCGAGGTCTTCCTTCAGCTCATTAATTTCGGGGTAGGATTCAGAAAATTTGCTCATTTTATAAAACTCCGTGTTGGTCGTCCGCATACACCAACAAACAAAGCCAAAAAGAGTTCCAAGATTATTTGTAAAGAAGACGCGTGACGGTTTCTTTTCTTGTTCTCGCCTTAAGAACGCCATGATGCGCGCCTTTAATATCTTCCGTAACGACAGTTCAGTCAGATCATCTATCCGCGCCCTTGCAAGGCATCTGACGTATCCGGATCGCACCTTTCGCGCCGATGCCAATCACCGGCGGCGATGGGATCCGGCATATAACCCGAGCCGGCCCGCAACAAGACCGGCGGCTAATAGAACTGTCTCGCCATGCCGATTTTCATGGCCGCGTCGCTTATTTCCAATCCGCTGCCGGCACCCCGGCCCGCACGTCGCAAGTTCAGTTACGCAACAGCAACAAGGGAGACAGAAATGTTCAATAATCAGGAACTGACAACTGAAATGCCCGGCTTGAGGAGTTTTGCGCGACGGCTGACGAGAAATTACCACGAGGCGGACGATCTTCTGCAATACACGCTGCTCCGCGCGATTGAAAAGAAGCATCTGTTCAAGGAAAATACGGATCTTTTCAAATGGACGGCGAAGATCATGTATAACCGCTTCGCCTCCGACCATCGCCGAAAAATACGGTTCGAGACGAAATTCGATCCCGACAGCTATCTGGAAGAAGGCGCCATCGACGCCTCGCAGGAAAGCCAGCTTGAACTCAGCGCCGTCAACGAGGCGATGCGGAAGCTGTCCTTCTCCCATCAGGAGGTGCTGATAATGACCTGTGTTTTCGGCATGAGTTACCAGGAAGTCGCCGACTGCCTGGAGATTGCCGTCGGCACCGTCCGCTCCCGCCTGTCGCGGGCGCGCGAGCAGTTGCAGGAGCTTATCGAACCCGCATAATTATGCGATCTCATCCTCCGCGACAAAGGCGAGACGGACCTTGCCGATGCTGCGCTTTTCAAGGGACAGAACCTTGCAGGTGAGCCCATCGACAGTCATGCTCTCGCCCACCGACGGGAGATGGCCGAGATAGGTCAGGATATATCCGCCGAGCGTCGAGTAGCGGTTCGTATCATCGACAAGATTGCGCCCGATCGCGCCGCTCAGCTGCCAGATGTCGATAAAGCCGTCCACGAGCCACGAGCCGTCCTCCTGCCGTTCGAGCTTTGCCGCCTCCTCATTCATGTCCGGAAATTCGCCGGCGATCGCCTCCAGCACGTCGGTCGGCGTCGCGATCCCTTCGAGCGCGCCATATTCATCGACGATCATCGCCATCTGGACCGGCGACTTGCGCAGCCTTTCGATGATGCTGAGCACATCGGTATTCTCATGCACTACGACGGGCTGGCGCGTCACGCGCGGCCAGTCGATCGGCTTACCCTCGATGATCAGGTTGAGGAGCTCTTTGGTGACGGCAACGCCGACGAAATCATCAATCCGATCGCGCGCCAGAATGACGCGCGTATGCGTCAGCTTGCGAAGCGCATCGCGGAGCTTTTCGGGCGGGTCGTTAAGGTCCAGCCACTCCACCTCGTTGCGCGGCGACATGATCGAACTGACCCGCCGCTCGCCAAGATCGAGCACGCCGCGGATCATCTCTTTCTCCTCCGACTTGAAGAGATCGGTCTGCGCCGCATGCTCGGCGATCACGTCCGCCGCTTCGCCAAGCGGCTCCTCGCCAACCTTGCCGCCGAGGAGGCGCAGCACCGCATTTGATGTCCGCTCGCGCAGATCGCCCGTGGTGATGCGCTTCTCCCGGTTGTGGCGGCCGAGCTGGTTGGCCGCCTCGATAAGGATGGAAAAGCCGATCGCGGCATAGAGATAGCCTTTGGGAACATGGAAGCCAAATCCCTCAACGATCAGGCTGAAACCGATCATCAGGAGGAAGCCGAGGCAGAGGATAACCACGGTCGGATGCTTGGAGACAAAGGTCATCAGGGGCTTTGACGCCGCAAGCATGATCGCCATGGCGACACACACCGCAGCGATCATCACCCAGAGTTCATTCACCATGCCAACGGCGGTGATAACACTGTCGAGAGAGAAAACGGCATCCAGCACGAGGATCTGGACAATCACCTGCCAGAACACCGCATGCACGATCTTGCGCCCCTTGGGCTTGTCCGCGCCTTCCAGCCGCTCATGCAGCTCCATCGTGCCCTTGGCGAGCAGGAAGATACCGCCGCCAACCAGGATCAGATCACGGCCCGAGAAGGCGAACTCACTGATGCTGAACAACGGCTGGGTGAGCGAGACAACCCACGAGATCGAGAAAAGCAGCCCGATCCGCATCACCAGCGCGAGCGAAAGACCGACCACGCGCGCCTTGTTGCGCTCATGCGGTGGCAGCTTGTCCGCGAGGATCGCAATAAAGACGAGGTTGTCGATGCCGAGAACGACCTCAAGGACGATAAGGGTCCCAAGACCGACCCAGATATTCGGATCCGCAAGAAATTCCATGACGATTCCTATAAATTCAGCAGGGCGGCGGAACGCAAAAGACCCCGGGCGGAAAGCCCGAGGCCATCAAGATGCGCACTCGTTATCGGGAGGGGGCTTCGCTGACACCGAAAGACAGATGCCAGCCCGCGTTGGTATCGATCATCGTCAGGACTGTCGCCCTCGTCGGGCATGGAATTTCCGTCTTTCCGGGAGCTCACTATCATCAACCGTTATTACCATATGGCGCCGCGCCGGAAAAGCATATACCGCGCCCGAAGCGGGAAGACGCCTGCTAGCTTATCTCAGTGTTCCCAATACGGACGGCCGTTTCGGGGTCGAGAAAGCAGTCGACCGTGGCATCGGTTTCCAGCTTCATCGCGTCCGCGAGTGATAACTGAAAGCTGCGGTTCAGCACTTTCTTGACATTCCGCCGCGCCAGTTTCGGCAGCCCGGCAATCCTCGCTGCCGTTGCAACCGCTTCCTCATAGACCCTGTCGTCAGGCGCCACCCGATAGACCAGCCCCATGTCAAGCGCCTCTTTGGCCGTAATCTGCTCGCCGAACAGGATCATCGCTTTCGCCTTTTGAAGGCCGACCGCATTGGGGAGGAGGGCGCTTATGCCACCGGTAACAAAAAGGCCAAGGTTGATTTCCGGAAGAAAGCAGCGGCAGCCCTCGGCCATGATCGCGAGATCACAATTCAGAACCCATTCGAACCCGCCGCCAACCGCCCAGCCGTGAATGGCGCCGACAACAATTTTCTCACCGTTCACGATAAGCTCGGTAATTCGCTGGATGTCTTCGATAAATCGCCGGGTTTCCGCTTTTCCCGACGATTGCTGATGGAATTCCTTGAGATCATCCCCGGCGCAGAAGGCGCGCCCTTCCCCGCAGATGAGAATAACCTCAACGCCGGGATCTTTTTCCGCCCTTTCAAGCGCCGCCGCAAAGCCGGAAAGGAGATCCGGATTTATCGCGTTCAGTCGCTCGGGCCTGTTCAGACGGATCTCGGCGATTCCGTCCGAGACGGTCATTTTCACTGCGTCGCTAATTTTACTTCTCCTTAATAACGCGCCTGGATTTCCCCGACGTCCGCGGCAAACTACCCGGGGCCACGAGAGTGACCTCCGCCGTCACGCCCAGCGCTTCCTTGATGGATTTCGCCACCTCCGCCGCCAAATGGTCCGAGAGCGGTATGCCCGGCACCGGCTCAACCTCGATTGGCAAAGACGCATAGGGCCCCTCTCCCCGCAGCCGGATCCGATACTCGCCGCCGAGCTGGTCGTTGCCGTTGATGAGAGCGGCAACCATCGTCGGAAAGACATTAATGCCGCGCACCACCACCATATCGTCACTGCGTCCGACGACCTGAAAGCGAAACCCGGTTCGGCCGCAGACACAAGGCCCGGTCCCCGTAATGCGAATGACGTCGCCCGTGCGAAACCTCACCAGCGGCTGGCACAGCTTGTCGAGGTGGGTCAGCACAAGCTCGCCCGTGACGTCCGACGATATGGGAAGAGGCTCCGCCGTATCGGGATCGATCAGTTCCGGATAGAGAACATCATTCGCCATGAAATGAAGGTCGGTGTTGTGAACGCACTGGCCCGCGAAATTGCAGAAAACATCCGAGACGCCATAGTTCGAATTCCGGGGCTCCAGCCCCCAGACAGATTTCAGCCGCCGCCTGAGATCCGGGCTGTCGAGTCCCGCCTCACCGCCGAACAAGCCGAGCTTCAGGCCAAGATCGGCAGGACGTACCCCCGGGAAATGCTCGGCAATGACGCCCTCCAGAACCGCGGGATAGGACGGCGTGCAGGAGATTGCCGTCACGTTGAGATCCATGATCGTCTTGATGAGAAGTTTCGTGCTGCCAACGCCAAACGGAATGACGAGCGCCCCTGTCGCTTCAAGCGTCATGTGATCGCTGAGGCCGCCCATCCACATCTGGTAGTTGAGGCAATGGATCACGCGGTGGCCGGGACCAAGCCCCGCAGCGCGCTGACTGCGCCCGCCAACGACCGCCGTAATGTGGCTGTCCCGCTGTGACAGGGCGAGATTCATGGCCTGTCCGGTCGTGCCGGACGTCCGGTGCAGCCGGCTTACCGCTGTATCTTCGGTCGCGAGATAATTTCCAAACGGCGGGTTGGCGGCCTGGCTCTCGCGCAGCATGCTCTTGTCGCAGAGCGGCAGTTCGGCAAGATCCTCCAACCGTTCCGGCACCTCTCTCGCACCCCACAATGCCTTGAAAAATGGGGAATTTTTCGCGACGTGAAGGCGCTGCCGCTCCCATCCTTCCTGCTGGAGAGCCGCGACCTCATGCTCGTTTCGATACTCCGCATCCTCGACTAACGGCATCTTCCCCCTGCGCATTGACATTTATAAAACATGACGTCACATTCAGTTATAATACAGCCACGGCTTGGGACGCAAGTCCTGTTACAACGGCTTTTCATTTTCAGAATCTGCGACATAGACTACTTGTCGAGAGGTATCGAGACGACGAGAGCATGAAAAAAGATATTCCGTTCAACAAGGTTCTGGAACAGCAGGCAAAGAACGATCCCACCCTCAAAAAAGGGGATCGCACGCGCTATCGGCTTATGGTGGCCACCGCCAAACTGCTGCAGGATACCTTTTTTCATGACCTTCGCATCGTCGATATCTGCAAGCATTCCGGTGTATCGCAGGGCACCTTCTATCTCTATTTCGACGACAAGATGAGTGTCACGACGACCACGCTGTCGCAATTTGTGCACCATATATTCCAGTCATTGAAAGACGCGGGAACCGATCAGAAAAATCTCGCCGACGCGATCCATGCGACAACCCTTGCCTATGTCAAACAGTTTTACCTGAACAGAGGGCTGCTCCGCTGCCTGATGCAGATGACGGAAGAATCCGCCGAGTTCGAGAAGCTGTATCACTCGCTGAACAGCTCCTGGAACAAGCGGACTGCGCAGGCGATTGCGCTCCGGCTTGGCAAACGCCCGGCGGACGACCCGGAGGCGATCCTCACGGTCTATGCCGCGGGCGGGATGGTGGATGAATATCTCGCCAATCTCTATGTCAGAAAAGATCCGGTCCTGACCGAACAATCCGGATCGCCCGAGGATGTCGCCCGCCTCCTTTCGACACTCTGGATGCGCGTCGTGCTTGGCGAGGCGGCGATTACTGATATGAAGGGCTAGCTGAACTTCGCCATGATCTCCCGGGTGAGCCGCTGCTGAAGCGCCGGGGGGTGATAGAGCTTCTTTTTCAGCTTGCGGGCGAGAACGTCCTTGATGGAAAACTGACGCGCCGATTGAAGGCCGTCCAGCTCCTCCCACGCGAGCGGCACCGCAACCGGAGCGCCGGGGCGGGCGCGGACGCAATAATCCATGACGGCGGTTGAAGCGAAATCATTGCGCAGGTAATCGATGAAAATCTTCCCCTGCCGCTTCTTTTTCGACATGTTGATCGTGTAGGCGTCCGGCACATCGTCGACCATGGCCTTGGCGAAACTCCGCGTGAATGTCTTAATATTGTCCCATTCATGATCACGCCGAAGCGGAATTGTCACATGCAGCCCCTTGCCGCCGGTGCATTTGAGAAACGACGCAAGGCCGAGATCCTCCATCCGCCTGCGAACATCCATCGCCGCGAGCTTGACGGCCTCAAAGGGAATATCCTCATCCGGATCCAGATCGAAAATGATCCGGTCCGGCTTTTCCGTCTGATCGATCCGCACTCCCCACGGGTGCAGCTCGATGCCGCCCATCTGCACCAGCTCGATCAGGCCGGCGAGATTTTTTACATAGAAATAATCATGCGTCTTGCCGCCATGGCTGATATCGATGCCGTGGATGTGACCGGGCAGGCTCTTGCCTTTCGAGCGCTGGAAAAAGCACTGGCTGTCAATGCCGGCGGGGCAGCGGACAACGCTGACCGGCCGCTTATCGAGCAGCGGCATGATCTCCTCCGCCATCTCCGCATAA
This sequence comes from Sneathiella sp., assembly GCF_036844445.1. Lineage (GTDB taxonomy): Bacteria > Pseudomonadota > Alphaproteobacteria > Sneathiellales > Sneathiellaceae > Sneathiella. The sequence goes on from NZ_DAIUFV010000005.1 coordinate 233,692, forward strand.
AAGGCCGCAAGCTCGCCCTTGCTGATGTCGGCTTCGGGAAAGATGCGCCGCTCTGCATTGCTGATTTTAACGCCCGCAACCCGCATCTCCTCATCCCGGCGCGTTCGCGCGGCGCGCCTCGGTGTCCTCATCGGCGTTTCCTTTCCGATCGCCTCCGGCGGCTTGTCTTCACGCAGCCCCTGATAGGAGGCGTGGCGCACCTTGCCGGTCTCCGTCCACATGGCGAATTTCACTTCGCAAAGTAGTTTCGGCGCGACCCAAATCGTCCTGTCGAAACGCCCCTCCGGCTGCTCTGCAAAGGGCGCGCTCTTTCTCGCAAGCGGCGTCAGCTTTTTATAAAGATCCCGTGCCGTCTTCTGGTCAAACCCTGTGCCGACCTTGCCGGCGTAAGTGAGTTTCTTTCCCTTGTAGATGCCAAGATGCAGCGCGCCGACGGCGTTCGCCATATCGCTCGCCGGGACGAGGCCGCAGATAATGAACTCCTGGCGCTTGACGCATTTGCTTTTCAGCCAGCTTTTGCTGCGCCTCTGGGTATAGGCCGCGCTTTTCTTCTTGGAGATGATCCCTTCAAGGCCAAAATCGCAAGCCTTCTCAATAATGAGGCCTGCCTCCCCGTCCAGCGTCTCGCTCACGTACAGCGGGCCGTCCGGAAAAGCATCGAACAGCTTCTCAAGCGCCTGCCGCCTCTCCGAGAAGGGCTTTTTCGCATAGTCGCGCCCGTCCCAGTAAAGCAGATCGAAAAAATAGGCCTGCATGTCGCCCGCGCGCTCCGACAGCATATTCTGCAACGCCTTGAAGCTGCTAAGCCCCTTCTCATCGATCGCGACGGCCTCTCCGTCGATGACGAACGCGCCGGCGCCGGCGTGCCGCAGCGCATCCCGGAGGGTGGGGAATTTGTCGCTCCAGTCATGGCCGCCGCGCGTCTGGACACGCACCTCGCCGCCCGAGACATAGGCGAGGATACGATAGCCGTCATATTTCACCTCGTGAACCCAATCAGCGCCGCCCGGCGGCGCCTCGACAAGCGTCGCGAGCTGCGGCGATTTGTATTTTTTGCGAAGGTTGTCAATGGAAACGTCATTTTTCGTCGATTTTGCGCCCCGCCCCGTCCCCGCCTTTGCGATTTCCTCGAAGCGGCGGCCCGTCTTGACGCTGTAGTCGGTCTTTTCGAGAAAATTCTTCCCGGGCGCGTCCGCCGCCGCAGCATCGGCGCTTTTGACGAGCAGCCAGTTCTCGCGCCCCTTTTCCTTCGTTCTCATGCGGACAAGCGCCCATTCGCCGCGCAGCTTCTCGCCCTCAAGGCAAAAGGTCAGCTTGCCATCCTCCAGGGCTTTCGCGGGATCCGGGCCAAGCGGCATCCATGTTCCCGTATCCCACAGCATGACAGGCCCCGCGCCATACTGGTTCGCCGGGATGATGCCTTCATAGTCATGGTAGGAAATCGGATGGTCCTCCGTGCGAACGGCAAGACGCTTGTCCTCAGGCAAATAGCTCGGCCCCTTCGGCACGGCCCAGCTCCAGAGGACGCCGTCCCATTCAAGGCGGAAATCATAATGCAGCCGGGTTGCGTCATGCTTCTGGACGGTGAAGAGCAAATTCTTCTTGCGGCGGCGCGCCGCCTTGCCGCGCGGCTCCGAGGTCGCCTTGAAGTCGCGTTTTTCGTTATATTTTTCAAGCGTCGTACGGGGCATAACTCCTCCGGCCCACGGCTAGCCGGCCTTCTTTTCCTGCCGTTTCGATGTCTTCTTCGGGGACCGTTTGCCGCCACTCTGCTCGAGGCTTTTTTTGAGCGCATCGACAATGTTGATGACATTTTCCGGCCGCGCCCGCTTCCCCGTCCCCTTGATCTTCTTACCCTTGAGCTTCGCCTCGATAATTTCGAGAAGTCCTTCCTGATAATGATCCTTGAACGCTTTCGGATCAAACGCCTTGCTCTTCTGCTCAATCAGCTGCTTTGCAAGCTCAAGCTGATCCTTGTTGATGTCGGCCTTGGCGGGAATGTCTTCGAAATATTGTTCGGCTTCGCGCACTTCATAGGAATAGCGGAGCGTATCCATCACGAGCCCGTTGCCGCAGGGGCGAATGGAGACGATGCGCTCCTTGCGGCTTAAAATCACCTGCCCGATGGCGGCCTTTTTTGTGCTTTTCAGGGCCTCGCGAATGGTGAGAAACGCCTCTTCGGCGATCGCACCCTCCGGCGCGATGTAATAGGATTTATCGAAATAGATCGGATCGACGTCATCGATATCGACGAACTGCACGAGGTCGATGGTGTGCTTGCTCTCAAGGCGCAGCTTTTCCATATCCTCATCATCGATCGGGACATAGCTGCCCTTTTCATATTCATAGCCCTTGACGATGTCCTCATCAGGCACCTCGTCGCCTTCGTCATTGACCTTCTGATAGTGGATGCGATCGCCCGTTTCCTTGTCATACTGATGCAGCGAAATCGTCTCGCTCTGCGTCACGGCCGCGTAGAGCCGAACGGGGAACGAAACCAGCGACAGTCGGATATGACCCTTCCAGTATGCGCGCGGCGCCATGGGTTCTCTCCTTTGCGGCCCTTTGGCTGGCGCCGTGGCGCCTGAAGAAGGGCGGCATGTTGCGTGTGAACGGCCGATCGGCCCGGCTTGCGAAGACGCCGCATCCCCGCCCGCGAAGCGGGCCGGATGCGCCAAAGCGCCTCGTTCACCTCATGGAAGCTAGTCCACGCCCGCCGCTAATCAAGAATTTTCCGATATATCACGCATGGCCTGCCCTTTGCGAATTGAGGGGAGCGCAAAAAAATCGGCCCCGAACGCCACGCGTCGGGGCCGGGCCGGATCGTCAGGAAGATGCCCCTTTACGTGTCGTAGACACGCTGATCGTCGATCACCTTGCCATCGTTCGGCAGGGAGCCCGGCGGGGTGACGCTCACTGTCGCATTGAGTTTGAGGACGGCCGAAACGCTCTCCCGATAAGCGGAGATATTGTCGCCGGGCGCTTCCAGCAGCACGGATACGTCATCCTTTTCGCCCGCGCGCGTCACGACGACGCGAGCCTTTGTCACCTCCGGGTGTCGCTTGACGAGATCCGCCACCTGCTCGGGCCGGACGAACATGCCCTTGATCTTCGTTGCCTGATCGGCGCGGCCCATCCAGCCCTTGATGCGAATATTTGTCCGCCCGCACGGGCTCTGCCCGGGGAGGATTGCCGAGAGATCCCCAGTCGCGAAGCGGATCAGCGGATAGTCGGGGTTGAGGCAGGTCACGACAATCTCGCCGACCTCGCCGATGTCGACCGGATTTCCGGTGCCGGGCGTCACGATTTCCACGACCACGCCTTCATCGACGACCATGCCATCCAGCGCTTCGGTCTCAAAGGCGACATTGCCGAGATCTGCCGTGGCATAGTTTTGCAGGCAGAGAATACCGCGGTCGCTGTATTCCTGGCGGAGCGAGGCAAAGAGCGCGCCCGCGCCGACGACCGCGCGCTTGAAGTGGAGCCTGGCGCCCAGCTCATCGGCGCGGTCCAGGATAATCTTCAGATAATCCGGCGTTCCCGCATAGACGGAGCATTTTACATCGGCGGCGGCGCGAACCTGCAGGTCCGTCTGCCCGGTGCCCGCCGGAACGACCATCGCACCGAGCGCCCGTGCGGCGCTGTCGAACATGATGCCGGCCGGCGTCAGATGGTAGGAGAAGCAGTTCTGCACGATATCGCCCTTGCGAACGCCTGCGGCATGCAGAAAGCGGCCGACCCGCCCCCAGTCGCGGCCCGCGCTTCCCGGCTCGTAGATCGGCCCGGGCGATTGAAAGACATGCGTCGGGTTCGAGACCAGCATCCCGCCAAACGGCGGCGCCTTGGCCTGAAGACCGGTGAGGCTCGATTTGCGAAAGACCGGCAGCTTCGGAAGATCGTCGATGCTGCGCACCTCGTCCGCGCCCGGCAGCTCCGTTCCTTGCACCCGAAGCTGGGCCAGAATGTCAACCAGCGCGCGGGATTGAGCCGCGGCGCGCTCATCGGAACTGCGAACTTCCAGCTCATCATAAAAGGTCATCTTTCCATCCTCATATCTGCCGGCTGTGGCAGCGATAGCCGGCGTCACATAAATGCGGCAGGAGGGCAGGCTTCGCCGGTCCCTCCTGCACGTATCGCCTGCCCCTCCCGGGAGGCTGCATTCCTCCCGGGATAATCACAGGATTACTCTGACTTGAAGGACTTGGAGCTTTCCCTCACGACTTCCCAGACGCGGTCGTTATAGGCGCTGATCCAGTCTGTCTGCGGAACCCATTTCTCGCCGTCCCACATTTCGATACGGGTCTTGCCGCCGCCGCCATGATCCTGCGCGGTCACGGTCACCGGCGCGAAGAGGCCGTTGGCATCATAATCCTTGATGCTTTCGAGACCTTCTTTCATTGATGCCGCCGTCAGAGGCCAGCCGTTCTTTTCAATCGCAAGACGCGCTCCTTCAAACGCGACGGAGTATATCGCAACGCCGGTGTTGTAATACACGTCGTTCAGGGTCGCCCGATCACCATTGCCCTTGCCCTTGTCATACAGCTCAGCAATGATTTCCTTGATGATCGGAACTTCCTGACCGCCGGCGACGTTCGTGCCGCGCTTCAGGCCCTTGGCCTCCGCCGGGCCGATATTCGCGATATCGGTTTCGTTCAGCCAGTTGACGGCAATATATTTTTCCATCGGAATGCCGTTGCGCTTCATTTCACGGGACGCCACCACATGCATCTTGGAGAGCGACCAGCTGATGATCGCATCGGGCTGGAAGCGACGCAGCTGTGTCCAGGCGGACGACTGATCGCTACCCGGCAGCGGATAGGGGAAGAGGCCAAGCTCAAAGCCTTCCTTCTCGGCCAGCGATTGCAGAATTTCAATCGGTTCCTGCCCGAACGGATAATCGACATAAACGAACGCCACCTTCACACCCTTCAGCGAGCCGTTGTTCTGCTGACGGATATATTCGATATCGTTGACAGCCTGCCCCCAGTAGGTCGGCCCGATCGGGAAAATCTGCGTGAAGACATCGCCGTCAATCGCATCGCCGCGACCGACGAGAGACTGCAGAAGAATATTCTTGTCATTCATGACGCGCGGCAGCACGGCAAGCGATACCGGTGTCGAGAGCATATCAAAGATGAAGACGCCTTCGCGCTTCAGCTTCTCATAGCATTCGATCCCGCGCTGCGGCTCGTTGCCATGATCCTGAACGATCAGCTCGATCGGATGGCCGTCAATGCCGCCCTTCATGTTCATCAGGGTCGCGAGATCGCGGGCCCCCTGAACGACCTGCGGGGTGACGAATGTGTACGCTTTACTAAGGTCGTAGCAAACGCCGAATTTAATCGGGTCGGCGGCCTGCGCCGTACCGGTGGACAGCGTTGCAACCGCCAGTACAGCCCCCGCCGCCAATCCCTTTGCATATTTTGTTATCGAAACCATTATCTCCTCCATTGATTTAACTGCTAGGCGCGAGTGATCACGTCAACCAGCGTTTGCGCCTTCTGTAATGCTTGATGTCGTGGAAATTCTTTGCTTCACCTCCTCCCAGGTAAAACTCCTGAATATCTGAATTGGCCGTGAGCGCGGCCGCTGTGTCATGCATCACCACCCGACCGTTCTCGATCAGGTAGCCGTGGCTGACGATTTTTAGCGCCGCAACCGCATTCTGCTCGACCAGCAGAACCGAGAGGCCCTGCTCGCGGTTGATTTTCTGAATGATGTCGAAGATCTCGACCACCAGGAAGGGCGCAAGACCAAGGCTTGGCTCGTCCAGCATAAGCAAGCGCGGCTGCGTCATCAGCGCCCGGCCGATCGCGAGCATCTGCTGCTCGCCGCCCGAAAGATACCCCGCCTCCGATGATTTTCGTTCGGCAAGGCGCGGGAAATATTCATAGATCCGCTCCTTCTCCGATTTGACTTTCTGCCGCGACATCGACATTGGCGCCGCCGCTTCAAGATTTTCATCGGGCGTCAGATGCTCGAACACCCGCCGGCCCTCGATGACGTGACAGATACCGAGTGCAACGCGGTCCTGCGGTGGGCTGTCGCCGATTACCTTGCCGTCGAACCTGATCTCGCCGCGGCTGACCTTGCCGCGTTCCGATTTCAAAAGGCCGCTGATCGCTTTCAGCGTCGTGCTTTTCCCGGCGCCGTTGGAGCCCAGAAGCGCAACCATGCCGCCGCGCGGGACTTCCAGCGACACCCCCTTGATCGCCAGCAGGACCGAGTCATAGAGAACCTCAATATTGTTGAGGGTCAGGATCGGATCCGCGGCTGTCTCTCTTTCGTTTGTGCTGTTCATGGCAGACCCTATTTTTTCATCTGGTCAAACGGCCAGACCAGGAAATAATCACGGATATTGTTGTAAATCTTGCCGAGGCCCAGCGGTTCCACCAGCAGGAACAGGATGATCAGCGCGCCGTAAACCGCGGTCGGGATATGGGCAAGCGTTTCCGGATTGAGCTTCAGCCCGAGGAAGTCCGCAAACATCGCAAACAGGCTGTTGGTGATGCCCGGCATCAGCAGGATGAGCGCGACGCCCAGATAGCTGCCGATAACACTGGCAAGCCCGCCGACGATAACCATCGCGAGAACCTGGATGGAGACGTTGACGGAGAACTGCTCCGGTGTCGCCAGGAAGAAGAAGGTGGCGACCAGCAGCGCGCCGCTGATACCGGCGATAAAGGACGAGGCCGCGAAGGCGACAATCTTGTAATAGAAGCTGTTCACCCCGAGGATCGCCGCGGCGTAGTCTTTCTCGCGCACCGCCACCAGCGCCCGCCCGAGCCCGGTGCGGCGCATGTTGAGGATGAAAACCGTCACGATCACGCACCAGCCGAAAGCGACATAGTAAAGCCCGGCGTCGGACGTGATCGGCTGGCCAAGCAGCTTGAAGGTCGGTGACTGCAAGGAGGCGTGGGAGCCGCCCGTCACCGCCGGCACGTGCGAGAGCACCCAGTCCATGACGAACTGCATGGCGAGCGTGGTGAGCGCAAGATAAAGCCCTTTCACCCGCATCGCGGCAAAGGAGAAGACCGTGCCGATTGCCGTCGCGGCCAGCCCCGCGATCAGAAGGGCGATTTCCCACGGGATGCCAAAGCGCGCGGCATGAACGGCGGAGTAGGCGCCGACCGCCATGATGGCGGCATAGCCGAGATGGAGCTGCCCCGCCCACCCGGTCACAAGGTTGAGCCCGAGCGCCGCCGCCGTCCAGATCAGCCATGGCAGGATGTAGCTGTTCAGATACAGGCTGCTGACGATAAACGGGGCGATGACACCGAGGAAGAACAGAAACCAGACGAGGTTCCTGTCTGTCGGAATGGGGAAAAGCTTGCTGTCAGAAACATAACTGCGATGATGAATACCGGCCTGACGATAGAACATAGCCTTATACCCTCTCGATATCGTGACGGCCGAACAGGCCGTGCGGCCGCACCATCACGGTGAGAACCAGAACAATCGCCACCACCAGCTCGCGGCTGCCGCCGCCAACCAGCGGATCGAGATAGGCCGCGCCGACATTCTCGAGAATACCGAGAAGGATGCCGGCGAGAACGGCGCCGAACAGGCTGTCAAGCCCCCCCAGAACAGCGACCGCCAGCCCCTTCAGCAGCAGCAGCGCGAGCGACTGATCGACACTCTGGATCTCGCCCCAGATAACGCCGGTGATGACGGCAACGACGGAGGCGAGGGCCCAGGACAGGCCGACGCCGCGCTCGACCGAGATGCCGACGGACCAGGAGGCCATGTAATCATCGGAAATCGCGCGCAGGCGAATGCCGAGACGGCTGCGGAAGAAGAGAACGATGAGGACGAAAAGCGCAATCGAAACCGCCGCGCCGATCATATGAACCCGGCTGAGCAGCAACGGCCCGAGGAAGAAGGGATCGTAGCTGACGCCAAGTTCCACGGGCCGCGAGGTGCCGCCCCAGACGGCCATCGTCGTCCCGCGGATAAAAATGTCGAGCCCGAGCGTCATCATCAGGATCATCACGATCGGCCGCCCGGCGAGGCGGCGCAGCGCCACCTTTTCGATCCCGAGACCGACGAAGAACATGATGACGATTGAGAGCGGGATGGCGACCCAGAGCGGCAGGCCAAGGTTCAGCGAGAAAGCGAGCACGATATAGGCGCCAAGCATCGTCAGCGCCCCTTGCGCCAGATTCGGCACCGAGGAGGACTTGTAGACAAGCACAAGCCCGATCGCGAACAGGGAGTATAATAGCCCCGTCAGCGCGCCGTTGACTGCAAGTTCAGCCAGGAAAATCCAGTCCATTCAAACCTCCCATACCAGCAAGGTGCGTTCCACTTTGCTTGTCTCGCCTGTTTCGTAAGTCACAATCGCTGTCATATGCACTTCCCGCGATCCGTCATAGAGCGCGGTGATGACCGGCGCATAGCGTTCCTCAACCACCGAGCGCCGCAGCTTTCGGGTGCGGGTAATTTCCCCGTCATCGGGGTCGAACTCCTTGTGCAGGCTGACAAAGCGATGCAGTCTCAAAGTTTCCGGAAGCGCCGTATTGACACGCACAAACGCGTCTTTCAAAAGCGCAGCAACTTCATTGCGCTGCGAGAGATCCGCGTAAGAAACGTAGGGAACGCCGTTGACCTCCGCCCAGTGACCAACCGCCTCGAAATCGATACAGACCATCGCGGTCAGCTGATCGCGGCCCGCGCCGACCACCGCCGCATCCCGGATGTAGGGGCTGAATTTCAGCCGGTTTTCGATATAGTTGGGAACGAAGCGCTCGCCCGCCGCGGTGCGGACGACTTCGGAGACGCGGCCGAGCACAACCAGATGACCGTTATCCTCAATATAGCCCGCATCGCCCGAATGCAGCCAGCCATCGCGGATCGTCTCGGCTGTCGCCTCGGGGTTGTTGAAATAGCCATCGAAGACGCTGGCGGCCCGGATCAGGATTTCGCCATCTTCCTGGATCTTCACCTCTATCCCCGGCAACGGGCGTCCGACGGTGTGCAGGCGCACTTCGTCCGCCGCCTGGATCGCATTGAAGGCGCTGTTCTCGGTCTGGCCGTAAAGCTGGCGCAGTTTGATCCCGAGCGCACGGTAGAAGATGAAGGTATCCTCCCCCATCGCCTCGCCGCCGGTAAAGGCATGGGCAACGCGGGTCAGGCCGAACTGGTCCTTGATCGGCCCGAAGATGATCCATTCGCCGAGCCGGCGCCACAGCCATTCAAAGCTGCCGCCCTCGCCCTTGCCTTCGAGCTTGTTGCGCTCCGACGCGATCGCGCGGTCCATGAACATGTGGTAGAGGCGTTTTTTCAGCCAGGTGGAGTTTTCGATCCCGACCTGGATCGTCGTCAGCATATTGTCCCAGCTACGCGGCGCGGCGAGATAGAATGTCGGGGCAATCTCCCGCATGTCGCGAAGAACTGTTTCCTGCCGCTCCGGGATATTGACGCGGAAGCGATAGGTAACGGCCGCCGCGACCGTCAGCGCATAGTCGCCGACCCAGGCAAGCGGCAGATAGGCGAGCACCTCCTCCTCCTCGGCAAAGGCGCCGCCGTCATGTGCACTCCGCGCGGCCGCGATAACGTTTCGCTGGTTCAGCACAATGCCTTTCGGCTTGCCTGTCGTGCCGGAAGAATGCATGAAAACTGCCGGATCCTCGGGCGTCGACTGGTTGATCAGCTGATCCCGCAGGCCGGGGTTCGCCGCGAGATTTTCTTCGCCTCGTTGGCGAAGTTCTTCCCACGACATCAGGCCGGGCACCTGATAGTCGTTCAGCCCGCGCTCATCATCATAGATGATATACGGGATGTCGCTGCCCGCCGCCCGCAGGTCGAGCACCTTGTCGACATGCTCCTGATCCTCGGCGAGCGCCGCGGCCATCGTCGTTTCATTGGCGAAATGCTTGAGCTCATCGAGCGTCGCGCCGGAATAGGTCGGCATCGCATATCCGCGCAGCATCGACATGCTGAGCATGCCTGCATAAAGGCGGATCCGATTGTCGCCGAGGATCAGCATTGCTTTGCCAGGCCCGACCCCGAGAGCATGCAGCCCGGCGGCACATTTGATCACCTCATCGGCATATTCCGCCCAGCTCATTTCCTGCCAGATGCCGCGATCCTTTTCGCGCATGGCGACTTTCGATCCGAATTCGGTCGCGTTGCGCATCAGCAGTTGCGGCAGGGTCTTGCCCGCAAGCGGCGTCTGATCGAACGACAAAGCGGGAGAGGTCATGCTTTTATTCCCCATGGCCGTCTCCAATATAAGCGCGGATCACCCGCGGGTCCTTGATGACCTCTTTCGGAATGCCGCTTGCGATCATCTCCCCGTAGTTGAGTGCCAGCATCCGGTCGCATATCCCGACGATCACATCCATATGATGCTCGATCAGCAAAACGCTCACTCCCCGTTCGGCGCGCGCATCGAGAATGAAGCGCGCCATATATTCCTTCTCTTCCTGATTCATGCCCGCCATCGGCTCATCGAGAATGAGCAGATCGGGCTGCGCCACGAGCGCGCGCGCCAGCTCCACCCGCTTCTTCAAGCCGATCGGAATGCCGTCGACAAGCTCGTGACGGATGCTTTCAAGCTGCAGAAATTCGATGATTTCCTCGACGATCTCGCGATTGGCCATCTCCTCGGGCCGCGCCAGCCACCAGTACATAACCGTGCGGAAAACGCCGGAGTGCATATGGATGTGGCGGCCGAGCAGAATGTTATCGAGAACACTCATGCCGTTGAAAAGCGCAAGATTCTGGAACGTCCGCGCGATGCCAAGGCGGGCGACTTTATGCGGCGAGGTTCCCGTGATATCCTTGCCGTTCAGCTTGATGCTGCCGGTGTTCGGCGGGTAAAAGCCGGTGATTGCGTTGGTCAGCGTCGTCTTGCCGCTGCCGTTTGGCCCGACCAGGCCAAAGATTTCCCCCCGCCGTATTTCCAGATCCACACCTGTCACCGCAACCAGCCCGCCGAAACGGCGTTCGATCGCGCGGCACTCAAGTAACGGCTCCCTCTCCCTGTCAGAACTCATATTACTCATTTTCCCTGTCAAAAGTCATATTCGCTCCTCCCCTCGAACCGACTATTCCTCCGGCTTTGCGTCTCGTGGATTTGCGAGATCAAAATACGTCGGACGGCCTGTCGGCCAGGGGTCCCCCCATAATTGCTGACCGCCATCGACGGTCAGAACTTCACCGGTAATAAATTTGCCGGACGGCGCCGACATATAAACAACCGCTTCTGCGATATCCCATTCGTCGCCCGCGCGTCGCATCGGGTTTGATTCATGGAATGTCGCCGATCCCTCCGGCGGATAGTTGGCGAAACCGCTGCTCTCGCAGCAGCCCGGCGCAACGCAATTCACCCGGATCTCGTAGGGCGCCCATTCCACCGCGACCGTTTTGGAAAGATAAATCACCCCGGCGCGCGCCGCCGTGGTATGGGCAATTCCCGGCATGCCGCGCCAGATATCAGCGGTGATGTTGACGATGACGCCGGGATTTTTCTTCTCAACCCACTTGCGGGCCGCCGCCTGCATCATCCACCAGGTTCCGTTGAGGTTGGTATCGATCACAGCGTTCCACCCCTTCGGGGTGAAATCGAGAGCCGCCTGCGGAAACTGGCCGCCGGCGTTATTGACCAGCACATCAAGCCGCCCGAAACGCTCATGCACGCCGTCGATAAAGGCATTTACCTGATCGGTGTCGCGGATGCTGAGCTGCCGGGTCATGACCTCGCCGCCGAAGTCCGCGAAAAATGTCGCGGCAGCCTCAAGCTTCTCCGGATTTCGCCCGCAGATGGCGAGATTGGCGCCAAGGCGTGCGAACAACGTCGCGATGGCGCGGCCGAGACCGCTGCCTGCACCGGACACGATAACCGTTTTGCCCGCGAACAGATCCGATTTGTAAACTGTCGGAATTTCTTTAAGCCGCGCTTCCGAAAATCCGAACGCGCGGGTCGATGACTCTCCCATAGTTCTCCCTTCAGACGATGTTATCCCGCCTTTGGTAAAAAACTAACACATGTTAGATTCGTCTTCAAGCCATATATGTTGTTATTCTAATAAATTTAGATACAATCCCTGACAGCCTTGATGGCGCAACGTTTTCCTCCCTGAGCGCACCGAGCTTTTCATGATTCCTCCCAATCACTGAAGCTTCATATGACAACTAACTGATCCTTTTCCGTGGCAACTGTCAATAGAATCGTGGCAGGCAATCTTGTTATGATCAACTTCACTGCCATCGCAACTGCTGCTTAAACGTGGCGGGACCTATCCTCGCAGCCCTTGTTGTGCGGGCCGTTGCGCGGGCCGGCATGGTCGCGATGAGGCAGCGTTTCCGGCCGCCATACGCGCCCGTCCCGCTGCGGCATAAATCACATAATTAGGAAAAGACGATAATACCCACTTGTCATATTTTCTAACGCCTGTAAGATTTACAAAAGACGGATTCACCGTCTGCGGCAGGGAGGCCATAGATGAACTTTTTACCGACCGATGACCAGCTCGCATTCCGTGATGCGGCCGCGCGCTTTGCCCGCGAGCGACTTGCGCCGACCTATCTCGAGCGCGCCAGGGTCCATCGCCTCGACAGGCAACTGGTACGCGAAATGGGCGCGCTCGGCCTGATCGGGCCTGATCTGCCCGAAGAGTTTGGCGGCATGGGCCTCGAGCATACGACGGCCGGTCTGGTGACCGAGGAAATCGCCTATGGCGACTTCAACATGAGCTATATCCAGCTTCTCGCGTCCCTGATGGGCGGGATGGTCGCCGAGCATGCGGCGCGGGATATCGCGATGGAATGGCTGCCGCATGTGATCGCGGGCGAAAGGATCATCGGCCTTGGCCTTACCGAGCCGCGCGGCGGCTCCGATGCGGCAGGGCTGCAGCTGAAAGCCGAGAAAACGAGCCACGGCTGGCGGCTGAATGGCGAGAAAACCTCGATGAGCGCCGCCGATCAGGCGGATGCCGCCGTCATCTTCGCCCGCACCGGGGAGGGCACGACGGGTTCCAACGGCGTCAGCGCGTTTTTTGTCGACCTCAATGAAAAAGGCGTGAGCCGCACCCATTTCGACGATATCGGCACCAAGCCGGTCGGGCGCGGCTCGGTGTTCTTCGATGATGTCGTCATTCCGTCCGAATGCCTGATGGCGACGGAAGGTCGCGCGTTCGGGACGATCATGGCGGGATTCGATTTCAGCCGGGCGATGATCGGGCTGGAATGCATCGCCCCGGCGCAGGCCTCGGTGGATGAAACCTGGGCCTATATTCAGGAACGCGATGCCTTTGGCGCGCCTCTCGCCCAGTATCAGGGCGTCACCTTTCCGCTGGCGGAGGCCGAAACCCAGCTTACCATGATGCGCCAGCTTTGCTACTACACGCTCAGCCTTCGCGACAAAGGCAGGCCGCACACCGCCGAGGCGGCCATGTGCAAATGGTATGTGCCGAAAACCGCCTGCGAGATCATCCATCAGTGCCTGATCCTGCATGGCCATTATGGTTACACCACGGACCTGCCGTTTCATCAGCGCTACAACGATGTTCTCGGCCTGCAGATCGGCGATGGCACGGCGCAGATCCAGAAGCTGGTCATCGCCCGCGAGAAGGTCGGCCGCATTGCCCTGCAATATGACAAGCGCGGCAAAGGCGGCGCCAAATGATGGCCCCGGTCACCATCTCGACCGAGGGAGCCGTCGGCATCATCGAGCTCAGCCGCCCGGAAAAGCTCAACTGCCTGTCGCTCGAAGTGCATGAGCTGATCGACAGGGCACGGGAGGACTTTGAGAAAAACCCCGCGATCCGCGCCCTTCTCATCCGCTCGCGCGGCAAGCATTTCTGCACCGGCGCCGATCTTGGCGAAGTGAAAACCTGCCGCGCGGAAGAGGCGAAGCTCGATCATTTCGTGAGATTCGGGATGGACGTTCTGATGCGGCTCGAGGCGAGCCCGCTGCCCGTCATCGTCGCGGTGCAGGGCCTCTGCCTCGCCGGCGGGCTGGAGCTGGTGCTCGCTGCCGATGTCTGCTTCGCAGGCGAAGGGGCGAAGTTCGGCGATCAGCATGCGCAGTTCGGCCTCATTCCCGGCTGGGGCGGCAGTCAGCGGCTGACGCGGCTCTTGGGCGCGCGCCGGGCGCTCGATCTGATGTTCTCGGCGCGCTGGATAACCGCCGACGAGGCGCAAGCGATGGGTCTCGTCAATTACGTTGTCGCCGATGAGGCGTTGCAGGCGCACGCGCTTGAGTATGCCGCGAAGCTCGGGACGCGTTCGCGCGCCGGGCTTGCCGAGATGAAGCGGCTCGCACGCACCGGCATTGAAATGCCCCTCGAGGCCGCGATGGATCTTGAGCGCGCGGCCATCCTTGAGCACTTTCAAAGCGCCGATGTGGCGGAAGGGCTGGACGCCTTTGAGAGCCGCCGCACCCCCGATTTCACCTCATAAAATACCGCGACATCAGTTCGCAGAAGGACAAGAAAAATGGATTTTAGACTGAATGACGAGCAGCGGCAGATCTATGACTATGGCGGACAGCTTGCCCAGCAGTTCGATAACAATTATTGGCTGGAGCACGCCCGCCGCAAGGCGTTCCCGAAGGAGATGTTCGAAAAGATCGCCGAAGACGGCTTTCTCGGGCTGATGGTGCCTGAGGAATATGGCGGCGCGGGTCTTGGGCTCACGGAAATGGCGCTCTTTATGGAGGGAACCTCCGATCACGGTATTCCGCTTCTCAGCGTCGTCGTCGGGCCCTGCATGTCGCTTTCGCATCTTGCCAAATACGGCACGGAATTCCAGCGGCGCGAGCTCCTGCCCGCCGCCTGCCGCGGTGATATCAAATTCTGCTTCGCGATCACGGAAGCGGGCGCTGGCTCCAACTCAATGAAAATGACGACACTTGCCAAGCGCAAGGGCAATCGCTTCTCCCTCTCTGGCGAGAAGACATTCATCACCAGCGCCGATGTGTCCGACTATTGCCTTGTCGTCGCCCGCACCACGCCGCATGACCAGGTCGCGAAAAAGACCGACGGTTTCACACTTTTCGCCGTCGATCTCAAGAAGAAGGGCGTCGATATGCAGCGCGTCCGTATCTCTATTCCGCTGCCGGAAGAGCAGTGGACGCTGTTCTTTGATGAGGTTGATCTCGGGCCTGAGGATGTGGTCGGCGAGGTTGACGACGGCTTTTCCATCCTCTTTGACAGCCTCAACCCCGAGCGCGTTCTTGTCGCCGCCATCTGCTGCGGCATCGGCCGCTTCGCGCTTCAAAAGGCCGTCGGCTATGCGTCGGAGCGGAACGTGTTCGGCCAGCCGATCGGCGGCCATCAGGGCGTCCAGCACCCGCTCGCAAAGGCCTATGCGAATGTTGAGATGGCGAGCCTGATGGCGCGCCGGGCGGCGTGGGAGTTTGACAATGGCCTGCCCGCCGGCGGCTCCTCCAACATGGCGAAATATGCCGCGGCGGAAGCGGGCGTCGAAGCCGTGGATGCCGCCCTGCAGGCCCACGGCGGCTCCGGCTTTACGGAGGATACGGGCATTTACGAGATGTATCCGCTGGTCCGGCTGCTCAGAACCGCGCCCGTCAACCGCGAACTCTGCCTCAGCTTCATCGGCGAGAAGGTGATGGGCCTGCCGCGCTCCTACTAGACGAAAACCCGATTTTTCAAAGGTGTCGGCGCCTTCGGAAGAGGCGCTGCCCTCAATCACGAGACGTAAAACGTATCATGACGATTTTAAAAACGACCCTCAATACCGCGGCGGAAGAGTTCACTGAAAATGACGCCCATTATCGCCAGAGAATAGCGGAGCTTCACGCGCTCCGTCGCACGCAGCGCATCGGCGGGCCGGAGAAGGTCCGCGCCCGTCATACCGAGAAGGGCAAGATGCTGCCGCGCGAGCGGGTCGAGCAGCTGATCGATCCCGGCACTCCCTTTCTTGAACTTGGCGAGCTGGCCGGCCTTGGCAAATATAAGGATGTGCCGCCCGGCGCCGGGATCATCACCGGCATCGGCGTCGTCTCCGGCCGCCATGTCATGATCATCGCCAATGACGCGACCATCAAGGGCGGCACCTATTTCGGCATGACGACGAAAAAGCATGTCCGGGCGCAGCGCATCGCCTGGAACAATCGCCTGCCCGTCATCACGCTGGTCGACAGCGGCGGCGCGTTCCTGCCCGATCAGGCGAATATCTTCCCCGATGAGGGGCAGTTCGGCTCGATCTTTCACAATCAGGTCGGCATGTCGGGCGATGGCATCCCGCAAATCGCCGTCGTCATGGGGCCCTGCACGGCGGGCGGCGCCTATATCCCCGCCCTTTGCGATGAGGTGGTTATCGTGCGGGGGCAGGGCTTCATGTATCTCGGCGGGCCGGAGCTGACCTTCGCTGCAACCGGCGAGGTTGTCGATGCGGAAACCCTTGGCGGCGGGAAAATGCATTCCTCCATCTCGGGCGTAACCGATCATCTCGCGGAAAATGACGCCCATGCCCTCGCGATTACGCGGGAGATCGTCAAGCATCTTGGCGAGCCGCCGGCCCCTCGCAAGACGCCGGCGAAGCCCAGGCCACCCGCCTACCCGGTCGAGGAAATTTACGGCATCGTCAGCCGCGATGCGAAAGTGCCGACCGACAACCGCGAGGTTCTGGCGCGGCTGCTCGATGGCAGCGAGTTTCACGAGTTCAAGCCGCTTTACGGCGACACGCTGATGACCGGCTGGGGCTATATTCACGGCCATGAGGTCGGCGTGCTCGCAAATAACGGCGTTCTTTTCGTTGAATCGGCGCTGAAGGCGGCGCATTTCATCAATCTCTGCGTCCAGCGCGATATCCCGCTCCTCTTCCTCGCCGACGTCAATGGCTTCATGGTAGGGCGCGAGGCGGAACAGGCCGGCATCGCCAAGGCGGGCGCGAAGATGATCACCGCCATGTCCTCCGCGCGGGTGCCGAAATTCACCGTGATTACCGGCGGCTCCTACGGGGCGGGCTATCTCGCCATGCTCGGCCGGCCCTTTCAGCCGGACGCCATGTTCATCTGGCCAAGCGGCCGGGCGGCGATCATGGGCCCGGAACAGGCCGCGAGCGTCCTGGCCCAGGTGCGCGCCCAGATCAACGAGCGCGAAGGCAAAAGCTGGACACCGGAGGAGGAGGAGGCCTTTAAAGCGCCGATCCGGAAAGAATATGAAACCTTTCAGGACCCGTATAACTTCGCCGCCAACCTCTGGGCCGATTCCGTGATCGACCCGCGGGAGACCCGCGACGTTCTGGCCCTGATGCTCGATGTCGCCGCCCGCCGACCAAAGGCGGACACCAATTTCGGCGTCTTCCGTTTCTGAGGGGAAGAAAAATGAACATCAAAACCCTGCTCATTGCCAACCGCGGTGAAATCGCCTGCCGGATCGCGCGAACGGCGCGGAACTTGGGCATCACACCGGTCGGCGTTCACTCGGCGGCCGATGCGGCGGCCCGCCATGTCCGCGAGATCGGACGCTCCCTGCTGATCGGTGACGGGCCGGCAAGCGAGAGCTATCTCAATATCAACGCGGTCTTGAATGCCGCGAAGCGCTGCGGCGCCGATGCCATTCATCCGGGCTACGGGTTTCTCTCGGAAAATCCCGACTTCGCCCGCGCGGTCGAGGCGGCGGGCATGATTTTCGTCGGGCCGACCGCCGAGACGCTGGAGCGGTTTGGCGACAAGGCGCGCGCGAAAGCGGCGGCGGTGGCGGCAAACATCCCCGTTATAAAAGGGAGCGACGGCGCGCTGTCCGACCCCAGGGCTATCCGCACGGAAGTGCTGAAGATGGGCCTTCCCGTGCTGTTGAAGGCCGTTGGCGGCGGCGGCGGGCGGGGTCAACGGCTCGTGACGAGCGAGGCGACGCTTGCCGCCGATATCGAGGCGGCGCTCCGCGAAGCGCGCTCGACCTTCGGATCGGAAGGCGTGATTCTGGAGCGGTTCCTGAATAACGCCCGCCATGTCGAGATCCAGATCATCGGCGATGGCGCGGGCAAGGTCCTGCATCTTTTCGAGCGGGACTGCACGCTGCAGCGCCGCCACCAGAAAGTCATCGAGGAAGCACCGGCCCCCAGCCTGCCGCGAACCTTGGTCGAAAAAATGGCCGCCGATGCGGTGCGGCTTGGGGAGAGCCTTAGTTACCGCGGGCTCGGGACGGTCGAATTCCTCGTCGCGGGGGATGAGTATTTTTTCCTTGAAGTCAATCCCCGCCTGCAGGTCGAACATCCGGTGACCGAGGCGGTGACCGGCCTTGATCTCGTCGCGCTGCATCTCGAGATTGTCGCCGGCGGCGGCCTCCCCCTCACGCAAGGGGATATCACCTGCACCGGCCATGCGATCGAGGCGCGGCTCTATGCCGAGGACCCGGCGGAGAATTTCGCGCCGTCAACGGGGCGGGTCAGCCACCTCTCGCTTCCCGATGATATTCGCATCGACAGCGGCGTTGCGGCGGGTGACGAGATCAGCCCCTTTTATGATCCGATGATCGCCAAGCTGATCATCCATGCCCCGGACCGGGAAAGCGCGCTATCCGACCTCTCCCGCGCGCTTCGCCGATCGAGCGTGACGGGCGTCGAGACGAACCGCGCCTTTCTCGCAGCGCTCGTCACCCATGCGGATTTTGCTGCAATGGCGGTTCATACCCGCTGGATCGATGCCAATCTCGATCACCTCACCCGCCCCGCCATGGATCCCAACGCCGCGCTCTATGCCGCGATGGCGGCGGTCTTTTATGTGATGCAGGGCCGCGAGGACGAAAGTGGTGCCGTCTGGCAAAACCGTGATGTTTTCACCGGCTGGCGGCTTGGGCTTGGCGATGATCTCCTCGATGCTTGCCAGCGCGTCAGCCTTAAACAGCCGGGAGACGCCGAGCGTGAGTTCCGCGTGACGCCCATTCGCCCGGACGGCAGGTTCATTGTTTTCGATGCGGAGGAGCAGCCGCTCTCGCTCGCTATCGAGAAGATCGCAGACGGACGCGCGCGCGTTACCCATGCCGGGGAGAGCCTGATCGTGGAAAGCCATATCATTGACACGCTGATCGAGATCAGGACGGCGGATGCCACCCATCTTTTCGAGGCGGTCTCTCCCCTCGCTTTTGCGAGCGGGGACGCCGTGGCCGAGCGGGTTCTCACCTCGCCGCTCACTGGTCTTATTGTCAAACTGCTTGTCTCCGAGGGGGACGAGGTCCAGATTGGCGATACGGTCGCCATTCTTGAATCCATGAAGCTTGAAATTCCCATCAAGGCGGCGACAACGGGCGTTGCCCGGAACATCTCCGTGACCGAAGGCGCCATGATCGACCGCGGGGCGGCGATCGTTGAAATTGCAGAAAAAGAAGAGGCCAGGGTATGAGCGACTATCCGAAATTCGTCGAATTCCACGAGGAAGGCCCGCGCGAAGGCTTTCAGATCGAAAAGACCATCTACCCCATCGAGCAGCGCATCGAACTGATCGACTTGCTCAGCGAAACCGGCCTTAAATATATCCAGGTCGGCTCCTTCGTCAGCCCGCGCTATGTGCCCCAGATGCAGGACACGGGGGAGCTGTTCAAGCGCATCAAGCGCAAAGATGGCGTCAAATACACCGCGCTCTGGCTGAATGAGCAGGGCTTTCGCAAAGCCCAGAGCGCCCATAAGGTTGATATGAAGGCGCAGCTTCTTTTCTATGCCTCCGACAGCTTCAGCCGCAAAAACAACAACCTCTCCGCGCTTGAGATGCGCGAGAAGCAGCGCGAGTGGGCGCGGCTCTACAAGCAGGAGGGCCTGCCAATCGAGCGCGCCTATGTCATGGCGGCGTTCGGCTGCAATTTCGAGGGCAATATCCCGACGGAACGCGTTCTCGATGACTTCCGCTTCATTCTCGACCTTGCGAAGGAGGAGGAGATTCCCGTCCCCGACCTGATGCTCGCCGACACCATGGGCTGGGGCAACCCCGAAAGCGTGAAGCGGCTCGTCGGCGCGCTCCGCGATCTGGCGCCGGAGGCGCGCATCGGCATGCATATTCATGACACCCGCGGCCTTGGCATCGCCAATCTCCACGCCGCGCTTTCCATGGGGGTGGATCTTTTCGACAGCTCCGTCGCGGGGCTTGGCGGCTGCCCCTTCGCCGCCCATGGCAGCAGCCGCGCAGCCGGCAATGTCTGCACCGAGGATGCGGTCTTTCTCTGCCACGAGCTCGGCATCGAAACCGGCGTTGACCTTGACAAGCTGATAGCCGCCGCGCGCCATGCCGAGGCGATTATCGGCGCGCCGCTGATGGGCCGCGTCATGCATTCGGGCGGCCTCGACAAGTATCGCTAAAAGGAGTGAAGGACGAATGGCGCGCAAGTATTGGCATCTTGCATCATCCCCGGAACGGCGGAGCGGAACGCAACCCATGCATTGATATACTGTTGCAATTGGGTTGCATTATAGCGCGTTCTGTTAGAAAGTCCTCTGAATAGTCTGGGGGAGGGAACTGATGCGATTGATCGCAATCATTGTTGATATTATCAGTCTGATCAATCTGTGGGTCGGGCGTATTTTTTCGTGGCTTTCGCTGGCAATCGTCGTGGTTTGTTTCACCGTGGTGGTGCAACGTTATCTTTTTGCGACCAGCTACGTCTGGATGCAGGATCTCTATATCTGGCTGAACGGGGCGATGTTTACGGCGGTGGCGGGCTTTGCGCTGCTGCGCGATGACCATGTGCGTGTCGATATCTACTATCGTCCGGCCACGTTGCGTCGCAAGGCGCTGGTCGATCTGTTCGGCGTTATCTTTTTTCTATTACCTTTTACCGCGGTGGTCTACGCCTATTCGATGCCGTTCGTGCAGCGTGCATGGACCTACCACGAGGCTTCGGCGAATGTCGGCGGCATGCCCGGGCTTTTCATCCTTAAATCCTTTATCATCGGCTTTGTTACACTTCTCGCAATTCAGGGCATAGCAATGGCATTGCGATCCGTGCTGGTGCTCGCGGGAAGACCGGAGTTGGTTCCCATACGAATGCGATATCCCATACAGCCCGGAGCTCCCACCGGAGCAGTGAGCTGATGGAGACGATACTGATCGGGGAGATTCTCGCCGGCCTGATGTTCTTTGGCATCATCGGCTTTCTGCTCCTGGGATTTCCGGTCGCGTTCACGCTGGCCGGTGTCTCCCTCGCGTTCGGGCTCGTCGGGCTGAGTCTCGGCGTTTTCGACATCTCCAACTTCGGCGCGCTGCCGAACCGCTATATCGGCTTCATGACCAACGAGGTTCTGGTCGCGGTGCCACTCTTCATATTCATGGGCGTGATGCTGGAGCGATCGAATATCGCCGAACAGCTGCTGATGACCATGGGCAAGCTGTTTGGCACCCTGCGCGGCGGTCTTGGTATTTCCGTCATTGTCGTCGGCGCCCTGCTCGCTGCCTCGACCGGGGTTGTCGGCGCGACGGTCGTTACTATGGGACTAATCTCGCTACCTGCAATGTTGCGGGCGGGCTACAATCCCAAAGTGGCAACCGGCGTCATCTGCGCGAGCGGCACGCTCGGTCAGATCGTTCCGCCATCGACGGTCCTGATCTTTCTTGGCGACATGCTGTCGGGGATCAATGCTCAGGTGCAGATGACCAAGGGCAACTTCGCGCCGGTCCCCGTTTCCGTCGGCGATCTGTTCGCCGGCGCGCTTCTGCCTGGACTGCTGCTGGTCGGCCTTTATCTCTCCTTCATGATTTTCAAGGCGGTCACTGATCCTTCTTCGTGCCCGGCGGTGGAGGTCCCGGCTGACGAGAAAGGCAGCCTTCTGCGCGAGGTCTGCGTGGCGCTGTTGCCGCCTCTCATCCTGATTCTGCTTGTTCTCGGCTCGATTCTCGGCGGCGTCGCCACCCCGACCGAAGCGGCATCGGTGGGGGCAGTGGGAGCGACGATCCTTGCCGCGCTGAGATGGCGTCTGTCCCTGACCGTCTTGCGCGAGACGGCTATCGCGACCGCGACGATTACCAGCATGGTCTTTATCATCCTGCTGGGCGCATCCGTGTTTTCGATCGTTTTCCGGTTGATGGGCGGGGACAATCTCGTTCATGAATTCCTCGGCAATCTGCCCGGCGGGCCGCTTGCGGCAGTCGCCGTCGTCATGGCGATCATGTTCGTTCTTGGCTTTATCCTTGATACATTCGAGATCATTTTTATTGTCATCCCGATCACCGCGCCGATCCTTTTGGCGCTCGACATTGACCCGATCTGGCTCGGCGTGATCGTGGGCGTCAACCTGCAAACCTCGTTCCTGACGCCGCCGTTCGGCTTCTCGCTCTTTTATCTTCGCGGGGTGGCGCCGCCGGATCTGCCGACCTCGGCAATCTATCGCGGCATTATTCCGTTTGTCGGGTTGCAGGTTGCGGCGATCTCCACTCTTTTTATCTTTCCCGAAATCGTCACCTGGCTTCCGACGGTGCTGGGCGGCTGATCGGCGCAACGCACTGCCGCGTGAGACAAACAGAAAAGGCCCGGTCAATGACCGGGCCTTTCGCTTTCTCCCTCTAATCTATCAGATAGAGAAAAAGTTCTTCCGCGCCTGAATGAAGGAGCCGTCGGTTCCTTCGGTGCGGGTGCGGAGAATGTTGAGCGCTTCAATGAAGCTGTCCGCGGTCTTCTTGACGAGCGGATCGCTTGACTGATGCAGCTCGCTCATCACTTCCTTGGCAGCCTCTGCCCCGGCTTTCAGAATGTCGTCCGGGAACTGATGCACCTTCACGCCGTGATCATTGACCAGTGTTTGCAGCGCGCGCGGGTCATTGGCGTAGAAGTCCGAGGCGACCTGGTCGTATTCGGCCTGGGAGGCATCGCGGATCAAAGCCTGCAGATCGGCGGGAAGCGCCTGATACTTCTTCTTGTCAACCACGAGCTCGGTCGCGAGGCCGGGCTCGACGAAGCTCGGCAGATAGTAGTTCTTGGCCACCTGATAGAAGCCGAGCGCGAGATCGTTGTAGGGGCCGACAAATTCGGCGGCATCGAGCGTGCCCGACTGCAGCGCCTGGAAAATCTCGCCGGCCGCAAGGTTGGTGACGGTAACGCCGAGCTTCTCCCACACGCGCCCGCCGAGACCGGGGGTGCGGAAGCGGAGTCCCTTCACCGAGTCAAGGCCGGTCAGTTCATTCTTGAACCAGCCGCCCGCCTGCGTTCCCGTATCGCCGGAGAGGAAGCCCTGCACACCGAACTGGTCATAGATCTCGTCCCAGATTTCCTGACCGCCCATATAGCGGACCCATGCCGCCAGCTCACGCGAGGTCATGCCGTAGGGAACGCCAGTGAAGAAGGAAAGTGCGGGCGATTTATTCTGCCAGTAGTAGGCGGCGCCATGGCTCATCTCGGCCGTGCCGTCGATCACCGCGTCCAACGACTGCAGCGGCGGAACAAGCTCACCCGCCGAATATACCTGAATGGTCAGGCGTCCGCCCGACGCTGCGGTAATCCGGTCGGCAAGACGTTGCGCGCCGACACCGAGACCCGGAAAATTCTTAGGCCAGGTTGTGACCATACGCCATGTGATATTTCCCTGGGCAATTGCCGGCGCGGCAAATCCCGCGGCGGCGGCACCAACGCCAACAACACCCGCCTTGGTAATAAACGAACGTCTATCCATCTGATTTCTCCCCCTATTAGAGATTTACAATTATACCCTGTCATGCCCGATAATAGGATCGAGCATCATTACTCGATAAAACTCTACAACCATCTTTGGAAATTACCAGCCAAAAACGAGCAATTAAACGGATAGGATCATGTATTTGTTGAAGTGAGAAAGACACGCAATTCCCGCGCGTGAAGGTCAGTCCGCGCCCGCGGCCCGTCTAAAGCAGGGTCTGGGGGAGAGGGTCAATGCCCCGACCGCAGGCGAAACGGCGGCCGTAAACCGGCGGGCGGGATGAGGATTCCCGGCAACACCAGGGCGTTGACCGGGGGAGAAATACTAGATATCCAGCCAGGCTTCTTCGCGGGCCTGCTTCTGCTCAAACGCTTTGATATCGGCGTCATAGCCGAGTGTGAGACCGATCTCGTCGACGCCCTTCAACAGGCATTCCTTGCGGAACGGATCGATGTCAAAGCGGTCTTCCCGCCCGTCGGGGCTCCGCACGGACTGCGCTTCCAAATCAATGAAGAGTTCGGCGCCGGGCGAGGCATGAAGCTGGGCGCGGATTTCCGCCACACGCTCATCGGGGAGGCAGATCGGCAGGGCGCCATTCTGAAAGCAGTTATTAAAGAAGATGTCACCGAAGCTCGGCGCGATAAACGCCCTGAAGCCATTGTCGACAAGGCTCGAAACCGCTGTCTCGCGCGATGAGCCGCAGCCGAAATTCTTATTTCCGACAAGAATGCGCGCGCCGTTATAGGCGGGAATGTTCATCGGGAAGTCGGGGACCGGCTTTCCGTTCGCATCATAGCGCAGATCCCGAAAGACATTTTCCGCCTGAACCGGCCGGGGCTTCGCCAGAAACCGTGCCGGCGTGATCTGGTCCGTATCGACATTGACCTGATCAAACGGCATGGCGACAGCATGCAATGTGGTGAAAGCTTCCATTTCTCCCTCCTCAGGCCGTGAGTGTGCGAACGTCCGTGAAATGCCCCGAAACGGCCGCCGCGGCGGCCATCGCGGGACTGACTAGATGGGTACGGACGCCCGGGCCCTGCCGGCCTCTGAAGTTGCGGTTGGAGGTTGAGGCGATCCGCTCGCCCGGCTTGCCGGTATCGCCGTTCATGCCGACACACATTGAGCATCCGGGCTGGCGCCATTCAAACCCGGCCGCCTTGAAAATCTCATCGAGCCCTTCCGCCTCCGCCTGGCTTTTGACGAGACCGGAACCCGGTACAACCCATGACGGGACGACCGCCTTTCGCCCGCGAACAATGGCCGCCGCGGCGCGCAGATCTTCGATCCGGCTGTTGGTGCAGGAGCCGATAAAGACCCGATCGACGGGTATCTCGTCTACCCGCATCCCGGGGCGCAGGCCCATATAGTCGAGAATATTCAGGATCTTCTCCTTAACCATGCCGTCCCCGATATCGGCCGGATCGGGGATGCTCCCGGTGATGGGAAGCGCGTCTTCCGGGCTGTTGCCCCACGTCACCATCGGCACAATTTCGCTCGCATCAAGATGCACTTCCTTATCGAAATGCGCGCCGTCATCGCTGACAAGCTGCCGCCACGCGGCAACCGCCTGATCCCACGCCTCGTCTTTCGGCGCAAACGGCCGGCCCTTGAGATAGGCGAAGGTTGTCTCATCGGGGGCAATCATCCCGGCCCGGGCGCCCGCCTCGATCGACATGTTGCAGACGGTGAGCCGTCCTTCAATGGAAAGGCTGCGGATCGCGCTCCCGGCATATTCAACGACATGCCCGACAGCCCCGGCCGCCCCGATTTTTGCGATAATGGCGAGGATCACATCCTTCGCGGTGACGGAGGGATCGAGAGCGCCATCCACCGTCACGCGCATGGATTTCGGCTTTTTCTGCCACAGGCACTGCGTCGCCATGACATGCATCACTTCGGAATGGCCGATGCCGAAGGCGAGCGCGCCGAGTGCGCCGTGGGTGGAGGTGTGCGAATCCCCGCAAACCAGCGTCAGCCCGGGCTGGGTAATTCCCTGTTCCGGCCCGACGACATGCGCGATGCCCTGACGCTCATCGCCAAGTTCAAAGATTGTGATCCCTGCCTCGCGGGCATATTTATGCATATCGCTAATCCAGGGGAGATTCTGGACATCCTCGGATTTGTTCCAGAGGCTCGGAACGAAATGATCGGGCGTACCGAAGGAACGGTCGGGGCGGCGGAGTTTCAACCCCCGCTCCCGCAGACGGGCAAAGCAGGAAGCGGAGCCGTCATGCATGAGATGGCGGTCAATATAGAGAAGGGAGAAGCCGTCATCGCGCTCAAGGACGAGATGCTTCTTCCAGATTTTATCGAACATCGACTGCTTGTTTTGCATCACCTGCCTCACACCCTGCTGTCAAACCGCTTTATGAAACTTACCGGGGGCCCGATCTCAATCCCGGTAGGCCGTCCGGCGTTTATCCCATTCCTCCGCGCCAAAGCGGTTGAATGTCGCGGCGGGCGATCCGGCGGTGGCCGGCTGAATTCCCTTTTTCAGATCGGCGAGCAGGCGATCACAGGACTCGATGATCCCCCGGAGCAGGATGCCCGGAACGATGGCGATGGCATAACCCAGCCGCTCCGCATCGGCGATCTCCATGCGCGGCGATTTGCCGCCATTGACGACGTTCAGAAGGCACGGCCCGTTGATCAGCGTCGGGATCTTGGAGATTTCTTCCATCGTCTGCGGCGCTTCGAGGAAGATGACGTCCGCCCCGGCTTTCAGCGCGTCATTGCCCCGCGCGACCGCTTCATCAAATCCGGCGACGGCGCGCGAATCCGTGCGGGCGATGATGCAGAAGTCGGGCGACTTGCGGGCCGCGACCGCGGCGCGGATCTTGGCAAGATAATCTTCCCGGCTCAGGATTTCCTTGTTGTCGAGATGCCCGCATTTCTTCGGGAATACCTGGTCTTCGATATGGATGGCCGCAACGCCGGCGCGCTCGAACTCCTGAACCGTCCGATAGACGTTGAGCTCGTTGCCATAGCCGGTGTCCGCATCGCTGATCAGCGGAATATCGATGGAATTGGCGATACGGCCCGCATTGGCGACCATCTCCGTCATGGTGATCAGCCCATAGTCGGGATATCCATGCGTCATCGAGGTTCCGGCGCCGGTCATATAGGCAACCTTGAAGCCCGCATCGGCGATTGCGCGACCGGTAATCCCGTCAATCGCGCCCGGCGCGACGATCATCTCATTGCTATTGAGGAGAGAACGAAAAGTTGAGGCCTTCGTCATCGCACTATTCCTATTCCTTGTTGTTCTATGATTTTGAATTGCTTTTCTTTACGGGTTCGAGATCGTAGCGGAGGACGATCTTCTCGGGCGAGGCGAGAAACTCGATATACTCGACCGCCCGTCCCTGCCGGTCGACCATCAGACAGCGCAGATCAATCAGCGGCGAGCCGATCTTGATATTCAGCCGCGAGGCGACAAGCGGATCGGCAAGGGCCGCCGAGATGCGCTGGCGCGTGCCCACCACTTCGGCCCCGGCCCGCGCCAGCAATTCCTGAAGCGGAGAGCTGCTGAGCTCATCGGCGGTATAGGTCCGCGCAAGGGATTCCGGAACATAGCTTGTCAGGTGGGCGACCGGATACTCGTCCTTGTATCTCACCCTGACGGCCCGCTGAACGAGCCCGTTCTCCGCGTCCCAGAGCTTCTCCCGGACGAAGCCTTGCGCCTCGACATAGTCGAATTCCATGACCTTCGCGGTCGTGTTCGTCCCGAACACCATGATGTTGTTGACAATCGAGGCGGTCGAGGCGCGAATTGGCTCCATTACGGGACGGCGGACAACGCTTCTCCGCCCCGCCCCGCTTTCAATGAGCCCGGCATCGCGCAGACTTTCCATGGCGCGGCGTATGGTTATCCGCGACACGCCGAAGAGATGCGTCAGCTCCTCTTCGGTCGAGAGCTGCTCACCATCGCGATATCGTCCCGAGCGGATGGCGTCCGACAGCACCAGAAATATCTGGTGACTGAGCGGCAGCCCGCTTTTGCGATCAACGCTTATTTTAGTGATGCCCATCTGCCTTGTGACCCTTATGTCGTGCTGACAGCCGCCCCGCGCCGCAAATAGCGATCAATCGCGAGGAGCGCCCCGCTCGATAGTACAGCAAACACGGATACAAATACAGCTATGGACAGAATGGTTTTCACCTCATGCAATTCAATTGCGGTCATGAGGAGGAAGCCAAGCCCCCTTTGCGAGGCAAAGAGTTCACCAAGCATGGTCCCCAGCAGCGTCAGCGAAAAGCCGATGCGAAGGCCCGTAAAAATCTCCGGCAATGTCGCCGGAAGCAGGATATGGCGCACCTGCTGCCACGGGTTCAGGCGAAGCACCTGACCCGTCCGGATATAGGTCCGATTGACGTTCTTCACCGCGTTCATGGTGAAAAGCGCCACGGGAATAATGCCATGAAACGCGCCGAAGGCGACTTTGGCATCCATCCCCAGACCAAACAGCAGGAGGATGACCGGGTAGAGGGTGATTTTCGGGATCGAATAGAGGGCGACCAGAAGCGGTTCAGCTACCCTTCCGGCAAACTTGTAGCCCCCAAGCGTAATTCCGATAAGGAGACCCAGCCCCCAGGCAATCATAACGGCAAAGAGAAAGGCGAGTGATGTCTCGTAGAGGTTCGGCAGGAACCGCGGGTTGCTCACCATCTTGACCATATGCTCAAGCGTCGGGAGCGGAGCCGTGATCGCGACGTCGCCGGCGATGAGATGCAGGACCTGCCAAAGAGCCAGAAGCCCGACCGTAAACAGCAGCAGATCACGCGTGTGACGGAAAATGGTCATAGGCCCCTCCGGGAGAGCAGACGACGCTCGAACGCGAACACTGCCATATTGACCGACGTGACGAGAGCAAGGACGATCAGGATCAGGGAGTACATCCGCTGATTGTTGAAATTGTCATAGGAGAAGGCAATTTCGTGGCCAATGCCGCTGGTTGACATAATGAACTCTCCGGCAATAACGCCGATGAAGGAATAGGCGATCGCGAGCTTCAGACCGGACAGGATATGCGGCAGGGCCGCCGGCAGCCGGATATTCAAAATCTCGTCGACCTTCGACATCCGGTAGACTTTCGCCGTTTTCTGCAGCACCGACGAAATGCGGTCAAGCCCGGTCATCGTTGCCATGATCATCGCGACCATCGCAAACAGCGTGGCGAGAAAAATGAGCGGTGCCCGCCCAAGCCCGAAAATCACGATCAGCAACGGATAGAACGCGATATGCGGAATTGAATAATAGGCAGCCAGAAATGGCGCCGTCGCCCGGCGGAGAAACTGCACCTGGGTCAGGATGAAGCCAATGATAAAACCGATTGTGATCGACAATACCAGAGCAATCCCGACGGCGACGAGCGACTGCTTCAGATGAAACCAGAACCCTTCCCGCCCGAACTCCTGCACAACGCCAACGACCATATTGGACGGCGCCACCACCATCGTTGGCGGAATCACGCCCGTCCGGCAGGCCAGCTCCAGCCCGCCGACGGCGAGGACGATGACGGCGCTACGTACCCAGCCCTCCGGTTTCATTTGACCCACGCCTCCTGCCCCATCGCCTGCATGGATTCTTCGCGCAGGTAAGACCAGAGCCGCGACGTGACCGCGCCGAAGTCCGGATTACTCGCAAGGCTGGAATCGCGATCCTGCGGCCACCCCGTCTCGACGATATCGATAAACCGGCCGGGACGCATCGACATCACGCCAATGCGGTCGGACAAGAGGTTGGCCTCGTCAAGCGAATGGGTAATCAGCAGGATGGTTGCCGAAGTCTCCCGCCAAAGCCGCAGGAGTTCATCCGCCATCAGCAATCGCGTCTGCTGATCGAGCGCCCCGAAGGGCTCATCCAGCAGAATCAGCCGCGGCTGCATTACCAGTGTCCGCGCAATGCAGACGCGCTGGCGCATGCCGCCGGAAAGCTGGCTGGGATACGCCCGGCGGAAATCCCGAAGACCCATAAAGCCAAGCGCGAACTCCACCCGCCGCTTCTGCTCGGCGCCATCGACCCCCGTCCGCTTGAGACCGAAGGCGATGTTGTCCTCGACAGTCAGCCAGGGGAAGCTGGCGTCTTCCTGAAAGACGACGCCAATTCCGTCCGGCACCTTGCCATCGACAGGCTTTCCCTCAAACTCGATCGTTCCGGCGCTCGGCTTTGCAAGCCCTGCGAGGACGTCGAGAAAGGTGGATTTCCCGCAACCCGACGGACCAACGATGCTGAAAAACTCACCTTCCCGCAAATCGAGGGAAACCGGCCCCAGCGCATGGACCTCGCCACTCTCGCCACGCCCGGGATAAACGCGCGTGACATCCTTGAGGCTCGCATGGACAGGCCGCACGGCCTCCCTCGTAACGGCTTTCATAACACCAGTCACCAACTCAGTTCCCGGCCAGGAAGCGATCGTCGATGAAAGCTTTCCATTCAGGCATCTCGGCCAGAGTGCCGGTCGAAATCATAATGCCGGCCATCGCATCCATCTTGTCATACTGAAGCGGGCCCGGGTTCCACCAGGTCGGCGTCATTTTCTTGATGTTGCCGATTGCGCTCTTGGCGGTATCGACATCCATGTTGTACGCCTTGGCGACAATTTCAGCCGTTTCATCCGGATTGCTGTCCATGAACGCAATGGCTTTTGCGCGGGCGGCGATAACGGCCCGGATCTTGTCCTCATTTGCCGCGATTGCCTCGCTCGTCGCAACACCAACCGTTCCCGTGTAGAGCGGGAGTTTGCTGTCGAGCCAGCTGATCATCTGGTAGGCGGCGCCGGCCTTGACTTTCTTCGAGAAGATCGGCTCGGGCATGATTGCGATATCAACTTCGTTATGCTCAAGCGCAGTGAGGCCCGCCCCGAAGTCACCGATGGCGATCATCGTTACGTCGTCGCGCGTATAGCCATGCGATTCCAGAACAGCGAGGATCATCGCCTCACTCACTGACTTCGGACGGCTGTAGACGAAACGCTTGCCCTTCAGGTCTTCCGGCGTTTCGATTTTTTCACCGACGCGCGTTACCCAGACTGAAGAACGGCCATCCGTTCCACCATTGATGATCTTGATGTCAAAGCCCTCGTTGATCGCGGCGATAGCCGAGGTCAGCGCGACTTCCGCATAAAGCGTATCACCGGCGAGCATGTTGCGGATCGAGGTGCCGCCGCCCTTGGACGTCATGATGCCGTCAACGTCGAGACCCACCTCTTTAAAATACCCGTTTTCAAGCGCGATCGTGTACGGAACCCCGTACATAAGGCTGCCGTAATGGGTAACGACGATATCTTCAGCCGCTTTTGCCGGCGCAATGGCTGCGAGGCCCAAAAGCATAACACCAAAGGCACGGCTCAATAACTTAAGAGATTTCATTCTTCCTCCCCTTTCAGGCTCAAATTCCAGAGAATGTACCTGCATTGTTATATTGTTATAATAACATAACAATAGGCCATATAATTTGCCCCGTCAACGCGCTCAGAGTAAATTTTGTGACAGGGTGCGGACCGGCGCGGAAGCTGGCTGGACAACCTTATATATTCTATAGAATGCTGATGCCGGCGCCTTCGACATACCCGCAAAGGGGGAGGGTGCGCCGGGACTTTCGCAGCGGCTGGCCTGCGATGGAAAAATTCGTGAAGTTCATTGAAAGAAAATGGGGCGGCAAGACCCCGCCCCTTACAGAATTTTTGAACGGGTTCCGGCCCGTTGAGATTGCGGTGGAGTTCACTCACCGCCCGTAGGCGCTCAAGCGCGGCAGCTTTGTGTTTCGACGTAGTTTTTGAAGTTGTCGAGGATCGCCTGCCAGCCATTTCGCTGCATTTCGACCGGATTGACGCCTTCCGCATCGAAAACGGTCGTCACCTTGACGCCGCCTTGCAGCGGCTCGAATGTCGTGCGTGCCTTGCGGCCGTCGGCCAAAGCGAGCGTAACCGCGCTCTCGGGCGTCACCTCCTCATAAATGGCGGCAAAGTCAAAGCCGAAACTGCCATCTTTCGCTTCCATCCGCGCATTATAGATACCGCCCACCCTGAGATCGGCCTCGGCATGCGGACAGCACCAGTCGTCGGAAGCGTAGTTCCATTGGGTGATCGCGGCCGGTGTTGTAAAGGCCTCCCAGACATCCGCGAGAGGCGCGGCAACTGTGGCGTCGATTGCGATCTTTTGATTTGGCATCGTCAGTCTCCCTCTTCTCCGGCGTCGTGCCGGCTCAATTCCGTTAATGGGTTATTTCCGGCTCGACCAGCCTCAAAAGCTTGCGAAGAGATTCCTGCCAGCCGAGATAACAGGCCTCCCGCGGGATCTGGTCGGGTATCCCTTCCTGAACAATCGTCACTTCCGTGCCGACCGAGACAGTATCCAGCGTAACGGTGACCGTCATTTCGCCGGGCAGGCTCGGATCATCGAACGCATCGGTGTAGACGAGCGCCTTGTTCGGGACGAGCTTCAGATAGGTGCCGCCGAAGGAATGGCTCTCGCCGGTTGTGAAGTTGCGAAAGCTCATCCGGTGACGCCCGCCTTCGCGTGCGTCAAGCTCATGGACCGTGCAGGTAAAGCCGAACGGCGGCAGCCAGCTCGCCACGGCATCCGGCTCAAGAAAAGCGCGATAGACCTTTTCCGGTGCGGCCGCGAAGACGCGGTGCAGCTTTACCGTGCCCGGCATCGTTACCCGCCTTTCCGGCGCGTTCCGCCGAGTTCGACGAGTGGCTGGAAGCCACCATAGATCATCCGCTTTCCATCAAACGGCATGGGATTTTTTTCAGGGTCCATGCGCGGATCGGCTTTCTCCGGGTTTTCCATCCACTCGGTCATTTTTTGCATGGCCTTGTCCCGCGTCTCCCTGTCGGGCCATTCGACCCAGGAGAAAACGACGGCCTCATCGTCATTGGCCTGCACGGCGCGGCGAAAATCCGTGACCTTGCCGCTCGGCACATCGTCGCCCCAGCATTCAACGACACGCGTCGCGCCCAGATCCATAAAGACACTGTCGCCCATCTCCGCGTGGCTTTGGAACTTTTCCTTGTTCGCGGTCGGCACCGCGATAACGAACCCATCCATGTAAGTCATTCGCCTCTCCTCTCTCCTTCAGTTTTCCCTGATTGCGGCTTCGAGCGCGGCAATGTCGATTTTCGTCATTGTCATCATCGCATCGAAGGCGCGTTTTGCTTTTTCCCGGTCCGGACTGGTCGTCAGATCGAGCAGCAGTTGCGGCGTGATCTGCCATGAATATCCCCACCGATCCTTGCACCAGCCGCACGCGCTCTCCGTTCCGCCGTTCGCCAGAATTGCGTTCCAATAGCGATCGGTTTCCGCCTGGCTGTCCGTAATCATCATGAAGCTGACCGATTCATTGGGCGTAAAGGTCGGGCCGCCATTCAGCCCGATAAACTTGCGCCCCATCACGGTGAACTCGACCGTCAGCTCGGCGCCTTCCTTCCCGCCGGGGAAATCGCCAGGGGCCTTGTTTATCCGCCCGACGCGGCTGTCTGGAAATGTCGCCGCATAGAATTCCGCGGCCTTTCGCGCTTCGCCATGATCGAACCAGAGGCATGTGATAAAATCCGCCATATCGTCTCTCCGCTAGTTTTGCGCTTTATTCCCCTCGAAATTCAGCATCCAGGGGGTGCCGTATCTGTCGGTAAACATGGCGAAACGCTCGGCCCAAAAGGTCTCTTCCGGCGCCATTTCAACGACTTGCGCATTCTCCGCGAGCGCACCATAAATGCGGTCGAACTCGGCGCGCGAGGGCGGCGACAGAGTGATGCGAAAGCCTTGCGGCCTCTCATACATTTCCGTGCTGCTGTCCGATGCCATCAAGGTGGCGCCGCCAAGCTTCATGGCCATGTTCATGACCATATCATCGCCGCCTGGCATGCGGCTTTCCGGATCGGGCGCATCGCCATTGCGAAAGACGCCGCCTATTTCCCCGCCAAGGATATCGGCATAGCGGGTCATTGCCTCGAGACAGTTGCCTTTGAAGAACAGGTAGATCATCGGTTCCATATGCGCTTTCTCCCTGAAAGATTTGGTCTCCCGTACGCGCTGAACGCCGGGTGGCAATGGATGGCAAAAAGAATGCCGGAAAAAGAAGACAATTTTGCGGCCCTCTCACAGCTTCCAGCGCGCCGCGAAGCGAAGATGAACAGTTCCCGTGCGCAACGATTTTCTCCGGTCGGCTGTCGAGTTATTGCGCGGGTCATATGGGCGTCTCCGGCGGAAGGTCAGCTGGCTGATCGCACGGCGGGTGCCCGCGCAAACAGAAGTTCGATGTAGCGGCGCAGATGATCGACGCTCTCCTCGGCAATTTCGGGCCCGCCTTTTGCCTTGGCGAGGATAAAGGCGCCCTGAAGCACGGCCTGCGTATGAAGCGCGAGGCTTTTCGCGCTCCAGGATGCTTCGACGCCATAGAGCTCAATCGCCGCCGCGATATCGCCTTCCAGAGTTTCGGCATGCGAAGAGATGCTCGCCTCGCACGCGGCGCGGATCGCCGGCTCGGTCGCAAATGCCTCCTGGACCATGGTGCCGACGAGGCAGGTAAACTCCTCAATCTCGCCTTGCAGGAGCGATTTTCGAAAATCGACATAGGCGAGAATGCGATCGAGCGGATCGGCATGCGCGTGATAGGCCGCGCCCGCAAACAGCGCACCCGTCGTCACCGACCAATAGTCCGCCGCCGCAAGGGCAAGATCGTCCTTGCTCTTGAAATGATGGAAGAAGCTCCCCTTGGTCACGCCGGCCACCGCACAGACATCCTCGATCCGCGTCGCCGAATATCCCTTGGCGCGGATGACCCGCAACGCGGCGTCCAGCAGCTTTTTCTTGGATGGATGTAAAGTCTCGCTCATTTGCACCATACCTACTAGTTGGTTTTATATATACCGACCAGTTGGTATTGTGTCAAACGAAAATTTTTTCACGTCAGCTTCGCAGCGTATGTGGGGATACTACGCCGTTCCGTCGCTCCCCTTCGCACGCGCCGTCCCCCGTCTCTTACCAGCCGCCGAAAGAAAGGCCACCGTTCACGCTGATGGTCTGGCCGGTAATCTGTGCGGCGCGCGATGAGGCGAGGAATATGACGGCATCCGCAACTTCCGTCGCCGCCGGCGGGCGGCCATTCGGAAAGCGGGCGACGGCTTTCGAGAAAAGCTTGTTCTGAAAGCTCGCGGAGCCGAAGGCCCTCTCCCAGGACGGCGTATCAGAGGTGATCGTCATGGCAACGGAATTGACGCGGATCTTGCTTTTCGAGAGTTCCTTGGCGAGCGCCTTGGTGATGATGATGACCCCTGCCCCGACGGCGCCGACAATCGCTTCCCCCGGCGTCGGATGGCGCGCCGCGTCTGTCGTCAGCATCACGACCGATGCGCCGTTCGCTTTGCGAAGCGTCGGGATCGCCGCATGAATCGGGAAAATCCGCGGAAAGAGGCGCGTCATGACGCCCTGCTGAAGCTGCTCCGGCGTCATGTCGGCAAATGGCATGGGGCCCGGCGTTCCCGGCGCGCCCGCGCTGACGAGGATATCGATCCGCCCGAATTCCGCGTCAAGCTGATCGATCACGGCCTTGATGCTGCCATAGTCGGAAACATCGCCCGCCATGAACCGCACATCCGGCGAAATCGGCAGGAGCTGCTTGAGCGCGGCTTCGCCCCCCGCTTCCGTTCGGCCGTTCACGATGACGAAAGCGCCGGCCGCCGCCAGCTGCTCCGCCACGCGAAGCCCGACACCCGCCGTGCCTGCGGTGATAAGGGCAACTTTTCCAGCCAGTTCATCTTTTTGCATGATGCGCTCCTTTTCCCGCCGCGCGGTGACGCGGCGTCACGTCTTACTGGTGATTTCAATGGCGCCCTGATCGGCAAGGGCCTCAAGATCTTCACCTGAATAGCCCAACTCCCGCAAGACCTCGTCTGTATGTTCGCCAAGCAGGGGCGGCGGTCGCAGGGCGGATCGCGAGACACCCTTGAAGGTGACAGGATGCCCGACCGCACGCATCCGGCCGCCGATGGCATGATCGAAATCGATCACGAGCTCCCGGGCGGCAAGCTGCGGATGGGCAAGGACGGTTGGCAGGTCATTGACCGGCGCGAAGGGGATGCGGTGCTGGGTGAAGATTTCCGTCCATTCGGCAATCGTCTTTTCCGCGATGCGATCCTGCACCAGCTTGTTGACCTCACCGACGAGGGCGACGCGGCCGGCGTTATGAGCAAAACGCGGATCCTCTCCTGCAGCACCGAGCTCCGCCGCGATGCAGAATTTCCGCCAGAGATTGTCGCTGCCAACGGCGAGAAGAATGTCACCATCCCTGGCGCGGAAACTGCCGTAGGGAACAAGCGTCGCGTGACCCGAACCAGAGCGCTTCGGCGGCACGCCGTCTATCCAGTAGCCTTGCGCATGCCACCCGAGCAGCGCGACCGCCGTTTCGAACAGCGAAACCTCGACGAGCGTGCCGCGCCCCGTCAGATCCCGCTGGCGGAGGGCGGCAAGGACGCCGGTCAGCGCATGCAGGCCCGTTGTCTGGTCGAGCGGCGAGAAGGCAATGCGAAGCGGGGCTGAATCCGTCTCGCCCGTGACCGACATCAACCCGCCGAAAGCCTGCATCATGACCTCATAGCCCGGCTGGTCGCCAAGCGGCCCGTTGCGCCCGAAGCCGGAGATCGAGCAGTAGATGAGCCGCGGGTTGATCGCCATCAGGGCCTCGGGGCCGATGCCGAGGCGCTCGGCAGCGCCGGGCGCGAGGCTTTCGACGACGATATCCATTTCGGGCACCATCTTCAGAACGATATCGAGCGCGGCCTTTGATTTCAGGTTGAGCGCGACGCTGCGCTTGTTGGCGTTCATCGCGAGAAAGGTCGCGCCGTCGCTGCCGACAAAGGGCGGGATGGAGCGCGCGCCGTCGCCGCCCTCGGGATCCTCAACCTTGATGATATCGGCGCCCATCGCCCCGAGATACTGCGTGCAGATCGGCCCGGCGATGAATTTCGAGAAATCCAGCACCTTGATCCCGCTAAGAGGCCTCACCTCGTCCTGATCCATGGTATTAGCCCTCCTGAAAGATTACGTTATCTCTGACAATATATCGGTACCGTGTTCGCCAAGCTGCGGCGCCACCGCGGGGCGCTCGCGACGCCCAAGTCCGCCGGGAAGCGGCATGGACGGACCGTCAAACAGCCCGCGCGCCCTGAAATGCGGGTTTCGCGCGACCTCCCTGGGCCCATCCACCGCGGCGTAAGGGACATCAGCTTTGGCGAGGATCGCCTCCCACTCTTCAAGCGATCGCGTCCGAAAAAGTTCCTTGAGTTCCGCTTTCAGCGCCGCCGCAGCGGCGCGATCCGCCGTAATATGCTCGATGGACGGAAAGCGCGCGCGCAAGTCACCGCGCCCGATCGCCGCGCAGAAATTGCCGAAGAACTTGTCCTCGACGAGGGCGACGGATATCTCCCTTTCGCCCTTCGTCTCGAACACATCATTCGCGGGGTGAATATGATGCCAGTCCGGCGCATCGGGCGAGACACCCGCAAACCGCACTTCCGCCCAGTGGAGCGCCGCCTCGGCAATCGCAAGATCGATGCGGCTTCCCTTGCCGCTCCGGTCGCGCTTGCGAACGGCCGCCGCGATATTCAGCGCGGCGTAAAGGGACGCGGTGAGATCGGCAACCGGCAGGCCGCTTCTTCGCGGCTTCTCGTCCCACGATGCCGGGACCGAGAGCGCTCCCGCCATGGCGAGATAGTTGACATCATGGCCAGGGAGATCCTTAAAGGGGCCGCTCTGCCCGTAGCCCGAGATCGAGACATAGATGAGGCCGGGGCGGACAGCCGACAGGGCACCATAGCCGATGCCGATGCGATCGGCGACGCCGGGGCGAAACCCCTCAACCACGACATCCGCCGTTGCCACCAGCTTCAGGAGACTGGCGCGGTCGGCTTCCCTTTTCAGGTCAAGTGCGATGCTGCGCTTTCCCCGGTTGATATGCTCGAACATCTCGGGGTGAATGTCGCGCAGGTAGTCACCACTCCCGGGCCGTTCGATCTTGATGACGTCCGCCCCAAGATCGGCGAGGAGAAATGTCGCAAACGGCCCGGGAAGCAACCAGGTAAAGTCGAGTATCCTGAGCCCGGCGAGTGGCAGATCGGACGAATGATCGATCCCTTCATCCCTGTCAGCAGTCATGTCGTATACCCTCAATACCCTGCTCCTGTGATGAGTGCCGAAGGCGCATGGCGCCTTCAGCGGTGTTGCGTGCGGCGGTTATTTGCCGCGCTTCGGCCGCGGGAAGACGGGTGCGCGTTTCTCGCGATGCGAGGCGACGCCTTCGCGCGCTTCGGGACCGGTGAAGGCCAGCATCTCCAGCGCCGTTGAGGTGTCGTAGATGGGGCCTGCCATCCGCAGCCAGTTGTTGAGGGAGTATTTCGTCCAGCGGATCGCGTTGGTCGCGCCGCCCACGAGACGGGTCGCGATTTCGATCGACTTTTTCTCAAGCTCTTCTTCCGACACGCAGAGCGAGACCAGCCCCATGTCGGCGGCCTGCTGGCCGGTCATCGGCTCACAGAGGAGAAGATGATATTTCGCCCGCGCGATCCCGCAGAGCAGAGGCCAGATAATTGCCGCATGATCACCCGCCGCGACGCCAAGCCGCGTGTGTCCGTCGATGATCTTTGCGGTAGGCGTGACGATGGAGATGTCAGAGAGGAGCCCCGCCACGAGACCCGCGCCAACCGCCGGGCCATGCATCGCGGAGACGATGGGCTTGCTGCAGTTGATGATGTTATAGACAAGATCCTTGGCTTCCCGCCAGACACGAACGCGCGCATCGAAATCGGCGATGATTTCCTCGATCATCGAGAAATCACCGCCGGCGGAGAACGCCTTACCCGCGCCCCTCAGGATGACGGCGCTGACGTCGGGGTCGGCATCGACATCCCGCCAGACTTCCGTGATCTCCGCATGCCCCACGGCATCCAGCGAATTCAGGCTTTCCGGGCGATTGAGGGTAATCCGCAAAATGCCCTCGGCCGGCCGGTCAAACGAAAGCTGTGTGTACGCGCTGTAGTCTACTTTCATTGGTTGCTCCCTTATTAGACTGTTACCTCAAACCTATGACGCCTGTTTCGCTTCGCGGATCACCTCTTCGGCAAGGAGCGCGCTGATCTCCGCCTCACTCATGTCGATACAGACGGGCCCGGCGAGAACCTTCGAAACGTCGATCACCCTGACGCCCGCAAGGGGGCTGAACTGCCTGATCATCCGCCTTGCCCGCCGATCTCTTGCGTCAGCCCGGCGCGCCGGACCGCATCCCTTATCTCGTCCACCGCTTCCGGATTGATGAGCGAGGAGGTATCGCCCGGGCTCTCCCCAAGGCAGGCGGCCCGGACCATCCGGCGCATGACCTTCATGTTGCGCGTCTTCGGCAGATCCGAGACCGGCAGGATAAAGGTCGGACGATAGGGCGTGCCGAGCCCATCGACAACCGCACGCTCCAATGTACGATGAACCTCATCGTTCCACGGGCAGCCCGGCATGAGAACCACGACGCAGCCGACGCCCTGCCCCTTCACGGGGTGTGGGATGCCGATCACCGCCGCTTCGGCGACCTTGCCCGTCGCCGCGAGCAGCCCCTCGATTTCCGATGGCCCGGTTCGTTTGCCGGCGATTTTCAGCGTGTCGTCCGAACGGCCGAGAATGAACCAGAAGCCGTCGCCATCGCGCACCGCCCAGTCGCCCTGACGCCAGACGCCCGGAATATCCCGCCAGTAACTCTCGAGATAGCGCTGATCGTCATTCCAGAGGCTCCGGCTGAGACCGATGGATGCGCCGCGGAGAACGAGCTCACCGACAACGCCGTCGGGGACGGATTTACCGCTCTCATCGACAATATCGGCCTGCATCCCCGGAATCGCCGTGGTGAAAGAGCAGGGCTTCATCGGATGGAGAACGGTGCCGGTGAGGATCCCGCCGCCCACCTCGGTTCCGCCCGAATAGTTGAGAATGGGAATGCGGCGGCGGCAGACCTTCTCGAATACCCAGTTCCACGCATCCGGAGTCCAGGCCTCGCCAGTCGAGACGAGAAGCCGGAGGGACGAGAGCTTCCGCTCCTCAATGCCGGCGCCGCCGACTTTCATGAAGGAGCGGGCAATCGTCGGCGCGAGGCCGAGAAATGAGATCTGATGCTCATCTATCAGGCGCCACATGCGCCCGGCATCCGGATAGTCCGGCCCGCCTTCGACGACAAGCGCCGTCGCGCCGATAAAGGTGACGCCGACGGCAATCATCGGTCCGACCAGCCAGCCCATGTCGCTGATCCAGAGCAACCTGTCGGAAGGCTTGAGATCGAGCATCAGGCCGAAATCGAGATTGAGCTTGGCGAGCAGTCCGACGTGGCTGTGAACGGTCCCCTTCGGCTTTCCCGTGGTGCCGGAGGTATACATCAGCATCAGCGGATCGTCCGCATTCGTCATCTCGACGGGGCTGTCACTCTGCTTCCCTCGACTGATCAGCGCGTCATAGTCATGGTCACGGTCGAAACGCGCGTCATCCGCACATCCGGCCCGCCGGATGGCGATCACGCGCTCGAGTTTTGGCAAGTCCGGCGCCACGCTGTCGACGACGGATTTCATCTCGACAAGCCGCCCGCGCCGGCTCGTACCATCGACGGTGATGATGGCGCTCGCGCCCGCATCCTCGAGCCGCGCGGCAAGCGCTGTCGCGCCGAAACCGGAGAAGAGCGGCAGCACAATGGCGCCGATCTTTGCGATCGCGAGAAATGCCGCGAAGGCCTCTGGCATATTGGGAAGATAAAGGCCGATGACGTCGCCCCGCTTGCAGCCTATCGCGCGAAGGCCGTTTGCCAGCGCATCCACTTCCTCGGCGAGGCGCTGGTAGGTCCATGCCTGCGTGCTGCCGTCTTCCTTTTCATAGAGGATGGCGTTGGCGTGCCAGATGGGCGTACCCTTGTGCCGGTCGAGGCAGTTGCGGGCGATATTGACCTTTCCGCCGACGCACCAGGATGTAAACTCGACCCCTCGCGCAGCATCCCGGAGCCGGTCGTAGGGCGCCTCGAAACGGATGTTTTCGAGGATTGTCTCCCAGAACCAGTCCGGATTTCGCGCTGCCTTCTCTTCCAGCTCCGCGTAGCTGCCGATGCCGTGACGCTGCATATAGGCGACGAGATTACTCTTCGCGATAATGTCAGCGTCCGGACGCCAGACGACATCGGAGGTCATGCGGCATCCTTCGGCATCTTTTTCATGTAGGCCTTGCGGCGCGCAATGACGACGACCTCGTCCCGCTGGTTGTAGCCTCGGGTCTCAAACTCGACGATGCCGGCATCGGGGCGCGATTTCGATTCCCGCTTGTCAACGACGGTGGTCTCGGAGCGCAAGGTATCGCCGATGAAGACCGGTTTCGGAAAATCGATCTGCCCGAAGCCGAGATTGCCAAGCGTGGTGCCGAGCGTCAGTTCCGTCACG
Source organism: Sneathiella sp. (assembly GCF_036844445.1). Taxonomy (GTDB): domain Bacteria; phylum Pseudomonadota; class Alphaproteobacteria; order Sneathiellales; family Sneathiellaceae; genus Sneathiella. The sequence continues at coordinate 274,713 of NZ_DAIUFV010000005.1, forward strand.
CCGACGCCGACCGCGAAGCCGAGCGTGTAGATGCTGTTGACAAGGCGCCTGCCGAACATTTCGCCCTTGGCGAATTCCTCATCCAGATGAAGCGGCTGGGTATTGTGGGTCAGCGTGCTGAAGAGCAAGTTGTCGGTTTCGGTTACCGTTCGATGGATCGCGTGCGGATAAACATCACCAATGTTGAGCTCTTCGAAATATCTGCCCCTCTGGTTCGTGTATGACATGGTCCCCTCCCTCACTTCTTGTTCATTTCCTGGTAGAGTGCGATGATGCTGCGGGCCGTTTCGACATGGGCCAGATCGACATGATCCCCCTCGAAGATCAGGGCGCCGCGCCCTTCTTTTTCCGCCTCTTCGAAGGCGGCGATCATTCTCGAGTAATAGGCATACTCTTCGTCCGAGGGCGTGTAGACTTTATTGATGACAGCGACATTCGAGGGATGCAGGGCGAGCTCGCCATGGAAGCCGAGCTGGCGGTTCCCTTTTGCCCATGTTTCGAGACCGGCTATGTCATGGACATCCTGCCACAGGCCGCCAATCGCCAGCTTGCCGGCCGCGCGCGCCGCGGCGACGGAGCTTGAGCGCATGTAAATCGTCTCAAGGCCCTCCTGCGTCCATTGAAAGCCGAGGGATCTTGCAACGTCGCCATTCTTCGCGCTTGCCGCGACGAGTGATGCGACGCGCGGGTGGGAGGCGATGTCATAGGCCTTGACGACACCCCCGGCTGTCTCGAGCACAGGCGCGAGCACGACGGAGCCCGGCGCGAGACCATGCCGGAACTCGGCTTCACCAACAAGCGCATCAGCGAGCTGGATATCTTCCAGGCTGCTGACTTTCGGCAGCATGATGCCTTCGGTTCCGGAGATTGTTACCGCGAGAATGTCGTCGAAGTCATAGATGTGCTTCAGGCGGTTGATGCGGATGTAGACGCGCTGGCCCGCATTGGCGAGCGAGGCGATCATCGAGGCGGCATTTTTACGCGCAACCTCCTTGTCATGTACCGGGACACTGTCTTCGAGATCGAGAATGATCGCATCCGCCCCGAAGGTCGGGGAGCGTTCAATCCAGCTCGCGCGGTTGGCCGGGATAAAAAGCATTGATCTGATCGGACGCATGTCGGGCACCTTCAGTAAGATTTCGGCAGACCGAGTTTCTTCTCGGCAATGCTGCAAAGGATCAGTTGCGGGCTTATGGGCGCGACGCGGAAAATCATAATCTCGCGCAGCAGCCGTTCGATGTGAAATTCCTTGGCATAGCCGAAGCCGCCATGGGTGAAGAAGGCGTTTTCGCAGGCCCGAAAAGCGGATTCAGAAGCGAAATATTTCGCCGCATTCGCTTCGGGGCCGCACGGGAGGCCGCTGTCATAGAGATGCGCCGCGCGAAACGCCATCAGGTTGGCCGCTTCAAGCTCGATCCATGATTTGGCGAGCGGATGCTGGACACCCTGATTCTGCCCGATCTGCCGATCAAAGACGATGCGCTCGCGGGCATATTTCGCGGCCCTTGCAAGGGCCGAGCGGCCGACACCGACGGCTTCGGCCGAGACGAGGATCCGCTCCGGGTTCATGCCGTGCAGGATGCACTCAAACCCCTTCCCCTCTTCGCCGATCATATCCTCCGCCGGCACGGGAAGCTCGTTTATGAACAGCTCGTTCGAATCGACCGCCTTGCGGCCCATCTTCGGAATTTCCCGGACATCGACGTACCGTCGGTCGAGCTTCGTGTAGAAGAGCGACAGCCCGTCGGTCGGCTTCTTCACATCCTCGATCGGCGTCGTGCGCGCAATGATCAGCATGTGATCGGCGACCTGCGCGGTCGAGATCCACACTTTCTGGCCCGAGATATAGTAGGTATCGCCGCGACGGATGGCCTTGGTCTTCAGCTTCGTCGTATTGAGGCCAGTCGTCGGCTCCGTCACCGCAAAGCAGGCCTTCGTCTCGCCCTTGATCAGCGGCGTCAGCATGCGCGATTTCTGCTCCTCGGTACCGAAAACGACAACGGGATGCAGCCCGAAGATGTTCATATGGATCGCCGAGGTCGCGCTTATCCCGCCCCTCTCCGCCGCCACCTGAACAATTGCCGCGGCCTCCGATATCCCAAGGCCGGCACCGCCATAGGCCTCCGGCATTGCGATGCCGAGCCATCCGGCGTCCGCCACCGCCCGGTAAAATTCCTCCGGGAAGCGGCCATCATTATCGCGATCCAGCCAGTACTGGTCGTCGAACCGCTGACAAAGCGCGTACATCTGGCGCTGGATATCGCCAAACCGTTCTTCAAACTGAAAGTCCATTCTTTCCTCCGCTATTCTATAAAATGAATACAGTTCTAAAATTTGAACGTCAATAGTCAAAAATTTGCATATCCCCGAAAATCTGCGACTGATGGCAGAGAACGGCGCATTTCCCAAAAAATGTACTAATATACCGCGGATTTCATGGCGTTAGAGCTACTTTATGGGGTTTTCAATGCCGGATTGCCGGCCTTTGAGCCACAGCCGACGTGACGCGGAACAGTGCCGCCGATTCTGGGCGTCGAGGCATGAATAATCAGCCCTTCAAGCCCCCGCATATTGCGACGACTCATCGAACACATTCTCTTTTCAAAAGAGACGGAATTTACATAAACTATTACATATCAATAGATTATAATAGATTTTCCATAGATGACGCCGTAAAAGGCGAATCAGAAAAAGTACAAAAATGGCGCGCATTATCCTCCGCTGACCTTGAAAAATTGTTCCGGATTTTGGAAATATCAGGAAACTCTTTGACAAGAAAAATTTTTCTGAATAACGTTCACTTTAAGGAACGACATAACAAGGGAGGATCTAATGATACAAAATTCTCGGTTTTCCAGCATTGCCAAGGCATGCAAGGCGGCCGCCCTGTCGGTGGCGTGCGTGGCTTTGTCCAGCACGGCGATGGCGGCGGAGAAACAGACCCTGAAATACGCCTATGTGCTTCCGGCATCCCATTATCTCTGGACGGAAGGCGCGCGCGTCTTCACCGAGAAGGTGACGGCGGATACCAATGGCGACATTACGTTCGAAGTCTATCCGGCCGCGCAGCTCGGCAAGGACAATCTGGCGGTTCTTCAGTCCGGCCTTGCTGATCTCGCCCTCATCATCCCGTCCTATTCGTCGGACAAGCTGCCGCTCTCGACGGTCTCTGAACTTCCGGGGATGTATGATAATTCCTGCCAGGGGACGTCCAAATTCTGGGAGATCGTCCAGCCTGGCGGGATCCTCTATGAGCAGGAGCTAAAGCCCCTTGGCCTCTATCCTGTGTTTGCCGCCGTACTTATCCCCTACCGCATTTTCACGTCGAAGAAAGAAGTCGCCACGATGGACGATCTGTCGGGGCTGAAAATCCGCGCCAATGGCAGCGCCATGAACAAGACGATGATCACCCTTGGCGCCGTTCCCGTGCGCGCGTCCTCGCCCGAGCTTTATGATGCGGTGTCACGCGGAACCGTTGACGGCGCCCTGTTCACCATGAACGCGCTTGAGCAGTACAGCCTTGAGCAGGTGTTTAACTACATGGTCGAGGGGCCGCAGCTTGGCTCCGCCGGCATCATTATCGCCATGAATGAAAAGAACTGGAATTCGCTTTCGCCCGAGACACAAAAAATCATGATGGACGCCGGTGAGATGACGCGAAAGCAGCTTTGCAAATGGATGGATGACGATGACCAGAGCGTTCGTGACAAGCTGGTTTCGGAAGGCAAACTGAAACCGACGACACTCACCGCCGATCAGGTCGCTGAATGGGGCAAAGAGGTAAGCAGCGTTGCCGACGGCTGGGCGAGCGAGCTTGACGCGGTCGGATTGAAGGCGACGGCAGTTCTTGACGCCTTCCGCAAAGCGGACGCGACCCAATAAAATCCGCTCCAGTAGACCGGAGCGTTGGCCCGGCCCAATTCGGCCGGAAGGACGCGCAGCCCGGTCAAAGGGCTCATCACCCCTGCCACCTTCTGCGGAAGGTGGCAGAAATCGGGTTCCGTATATTTCGAAGGAACACAAAACAAAAAGACATGTGCTTCACAGTCGCTTAGCGTTTCTTTGCGGGTAACAGGGGGAAAAAACACATGGAAGCAATCATCCGGCGTCTGGAATATATAGCTTTGGCGATCACCGTCATTGCGATGATAGTCCTGATGATTATCATCAGCTTTGACGCCATACTCCGATACAGCCTGAATTCCCCAATTCAGTGGGCCGCCGATCTCGCCACATACTATATCATGAGCACGCTGATTTATCTCGCGCTGTCCGCGACCTATCGCTCAGGTGATCACATCCGCATAACGCTTATCAGCACTCACCTCCCCCAAAGGGTAAAGGCCATTTCCGAATTCATCGGAACGGCCCTTGCCGCCATAGCCTTTCTGATCATCGCCTATGGCGCCTTTTCAAGTGGCATGGAGGGATTTCATCGCAACGAATTCCTGCCGGGATACATCATGTGGCCGGGCTGGCTCTCCTATCTGCCCATCGCAATCGGCGCCGGAATACTGGTCCTGCGGCTCCTTCATCATCTGTACATGTTAGTTAGATTCAGACGGGACGAACATGTCTGTCTGGAGGAAGGGTCAGTCGAATGATTGCCACCGTAATTTCGCTTCTCCTGTTAGCTTTGCTTGTTTTCGGCGCGCCCATCGGTTTTGCGCTGATCGTTTCCGGCATGATCGGTCTCTACTGGGTCGGCGGCTCTTCGGCGGCTGTTGCGATCCTCTCCAGCATGCCGCGAGATACGGCGATGACGTTCGAATTCATCACGATTCCGATGTTTCTCCTGATGGCGGAGTTCGTGCTGCGCTCAGGCATTGCAGATGATCTCTTCAACTCCGCGGCCGCCTGGTTCGGTCGTTTGCGCGGCGGCCTCGGCATGGCAACCGCGCTCGCCGGTGCGGGCTTCGGCGCCATCTGCGGATCGTCAACGGCGGCCGCTGCGACGCTTTCGGCAACGTCTCTGCCGGCCATGAGCAAACGCGGCTATGAGCCCCGCATGGCCTCCGGCGTCGTCGCGATTTCCGGCACGCTCGCCATGGTGATCCCGCCAAGCATCGCGATGGTCGTCTATGGGCTTCTCGCCAACGTCAATATCGCAAAATTGCTGATCGCCGGTGTCGGCCCAGGCATCCTGATCATGCTGACGATCATGGTGACGACCTATTTCCTCGCCTGGCAGGATCCGAAACGCGCCCCGCTTGGCGAGAAGGTCGCGCTCCGGGACAAGCTGGCGACGCTTCGCTCCGTCGGCCCGGTTCTCCTCCTCTTCTTCTCGGTGACGGGAGTGATCTATACCGGCATCGCGACCCCGACGGAAGCCTCGGCACTCGGCGCCCTGTTCGCGGGGATCATCTATTTCGCAAGAGGAAAGCGCAGCGCGCAGGAAGTCTTTCTGCTCATTTCCCGATCCGTAAAAACCACCTGCATGCTCGCCATCATCATGTTCGGCGCGCATGTTTTCTCCGTCTTCTTTGCGCTCACGCAGACCACCCAGAGCCTGGTCGCCTGGGTCGGGGGTCTGCCGCTTGATCCGTGGATGATCCTCGCTATTCTGGTCTGTATCTATATCGCGCTTGGCTGCTTTCTGGATCAGATGGCAATCCTCGTCCTGACCGTGCCGATCGTCGCGCCGCTTGCGGCATCCCTCGGGTTCGATCTCGTCTGGCTCGGCGTTATCATCATCATCTGCGCCGAAATCGGCATGGTCACGCCGCCGTTTGGCCTGAATTGCTTTGTCGTGGCAAAATATTCGGGCACGCCATTGTGGGACGTGTTCATGGGCGCATTCCCCCATGTCATTACGCATATTATCGCCATCGTGATTCTGCTGCTGATCCCTGCGCTCACTCTCTGGTTGCCAAATCAGATGTATTAGGGGATGAGGCGGGACAGCGCGCCGCACGGGCCCCGCTGAAATCTTCTAGGTATCCTTGTTTATATTGATCGAGCCCAGACGGAGCGAAAGCTTCTCTGCGGCCGTTCTGACGGCATCGATATAGAGGGGCGCATTTTTTCGCCCGCGCTCTATCGGCGCCCCGATATTCAGGGCAAAGGCGATTTCAAGATCAATGTCAAATACCGCGGCGGAGAAACCGGCAACATCGTCGGATGTTTCGCCAAAAGTTGTCGCGTAGCCATCTTTCTTCACGCGCATGATGATGGATCTGAGCTCCTCGACATCGGTAACGGTATTGTCCGTCAGTTTCGCAAAGGGCGCGGTGGAAAGATAATTCAAAATCCATTGCGGCGACTGGAAAGCCAGCAGGATACGCCCGGCGGCACTGCAGTAAAGCGGTCGGCTTGTTCCGATCGGCACGGTGTAGCGTATGGCGCTTGCGCTTTCCGCCTTGTCGACATAGACGACGCGCCGGAGTTCAGCATCCAGCACCGAAAGAACGACCGTCTCGCCCGTCTCGACCGCAAGATCGCGCATGATGGGTCTTGCAACCTGCGGAAGCGACAAGTTCGGGATGATTGCCATTGCCAGCCGGTGCGCCGAAGGCCCCAACGCATAGTTGTTGGATTCATGCTGCAGGTATTTGTTCTGGGTGAGCGCGCGCAGCAGGCCGAGCAGGCTGCTCTTCGGCATTTCCAGATCCTGACTGAGCTGGGCAAGCGTGGTGGCCTCCGGCTGGGCGGCAATCCTTTCGATTAACTGTAACGTCCGAAGCGTGGAGCGTGGCCCCTGGTACGTGGAAGACGATTTCGCCGCCTTGGATTTTGACTTAGAAGATGCAGCCACAAATATGCTCTTTCCTGTTGCGGTTTCGAACGAGTCTATCCTATCAGGATGTCGCTGTTTTGTCAGATAAATTGCGCTTTTCCGTGCTGTTCTGACGGCAAAAGTGCAGCCGTTTTCCGTTTCCCGACTTTTTCCAGGACAGCCCCTCTCTTTTCCGCTCGCGGTATCTCATAATCAGACGCAGGAGGCTCTTCCGCAGGATCCATTCCGCACGACAAGCGATGTCGTCTCACCCCTGATTCAAGGCTACTCCAGCCCCGTGCGCTTCCTCTTAAGAGCGAGTTCCCGTTCGGGGGCCGCTCTATTTAAACAGGATTGTGAGCAGAAGCGACGAATCCTCAAGTCCTGTCACGGAATGCGCCTCGCCGCCATCAAGGTAGATCCAGTCTCCCACTGATAATTCAACCTCCGCGTCCGTCAACCCCAGCACAACCCGCCCTTCAAGGCAGTGCAGGGTGATATTGCCAGCCACCTGATGGGGCGGAATTACCTGGCCGGCCCGAACGATCAGTCTGACCGTCTCGAAGCTCTCTTCCTTGATAATCGCCGTGGTTTTTGCAGCTTTCAACTGACTTCCGAGGGGCCGTAAATCCACCACCTCTCCCGCTTTCGCGCGCTTCAATGCCATATCCGCTTTCCTCCCTCGCGTGAATCCCGTCTGTCTCACCGTCACCTGAAGGAGACTATATCACAGAAATTTGCTTACACACCGAAAGCCGCATTTTTAAGCGCTTACAAGCCGCCGCCGTTTGTCCTTCAGGAATCAGATTGACTCTGATTTGAAATAGGAACAAACAGGGAACATACTAGCGAGCCACATGAAACGGCAACCCTCGGGATGAAAACTGGCGTATGAATAAGCACGACTGCAATCCGACCATCAGGGCCCTGCGCGAGCGGATCGCGCGGCTTGAGGGACATCTTGTGCCGGGGCGGAAAATGCTGCCCTTCGGCATTCCGCCGCTCGATCACAGGCTGCCGGGAGGCGGGCTTGCGCTTGGCTGCCTGCATGAGGTGGCGGACGGCGGCAATGGCACGGTGGATGGCGCGGCGGCAGCCTGCTTCGTCGCCGGGATCGCGGCGCGGATCCCCGGCAAGGTCTTGTGGTGCGTCACGCAGCAGGATCTATTCGCCCCCGGGCTTGAGCAGGCCGGGCTGTCGCCGGACCGAGTCATCCATGTCGAGGCGGGGGATGAAAAATCCATTCTCGCCTGCATGGAGGAGGGTCTGCGCCATGGCGGGCTTGGTGTGGTCGTTGCCGATATTGCCCGCCTGCCGATGACGGCCTCGCGCCGGCTGCATCTTGCCGCCAAGGAAAGCGGCACCACGGCCCTTGCGCTCCGGCGCTGGCGACGGCCTGCCGATGCCAGCGACTTCGGGCAGCCGACGGCGGCCATGACGCGCTGGCGCGTTACTGCCTTACCATCCCGCCCCCTGCCGGTGCCGGGGGTGGGGCGGGCGCACTGGCGGGTCGAGCTAGTCCGCGCCCGGGCCGGCGAATCTTTCGAAATTGAACTGGAGGCATGCGATGAGACGGGTCATCTCGGTCTTCCTGCCGAACTGGCCGGTGGATCGGTTGCGCCGGACAGCTGGCGCCATGGCGCCACCGCTTGAGGCGCCGCTGATCCTTACCGCAAGACAGGGAAACCGCCGGATTGTGACGGCGGTGGATGAGACGGCATCCGCGCTCGGCCTGCGGGTCGGGATGCCGGTCAGCCAGGCCGAAGCGCTGGTGTCGGGGCTCACTATTATGCCGGCCGATCCCGCGGCCGATGCGGCCGCGCTGGAGCGTCTCGCGCTCTGGATTTTGCAGCGTTTCAGCCCGATTGTCGCCGTTGATCCACCGGACGGTATCGTCATCGATTCAACCGGTGCGGACCATCTCCATGGCGGAGAGGCGGCCATGTTGGATGCGCTGATCGGCCGGCTTGCCCTCTCAGGGATAACCGCCCGCGCCGCCATTGCCGACAGCTGGGGTGCGGCGCATGCGCTCGCGCGTTACCGGGCCGATCCGGTGCTGATTGGCCCGGCCGGAAAAACAGCCGAGCTGCTCTCGCCCCTGCCGCTTGAGGCGCTGCGGCTGCAGGCGACAACCGCCGCGGCCTTGCGCGACCTTGGCCTTGTCTCCATCGGCGATATCGCAAGCGCGCCGCGCGCGCCGCTCACCCGCCGCTTCGGGCCGGAAGTCTGCCGCCGCCTCGATCAGGCGTTTGGCGCCATCGCGGAGCCCATCACCCTCTACCGTCCGGCGGAGATGATCGAGACGCGACGGAGCTTCGCCGAGCCCATTGCCGCGGCCGAGACCATTGCCCGCTACATCGGCAAGCTGGTCGAAGCGCTGTGCGTCAGGCTGGAGGAACAGGGCGTCGGCGCGCGGCGGCTCGATCTCCTTTGCCGGCGGGTCGATGACAACGTTGAGCCGGTGCGCATCGGCCTCGCCCGCCCGGTGCGCGATGCGAAGCGGCTCACCCGCCTGCTCCGCGACAAAATCGAAAGCATCGATCCCGGCTTCGGCATCGAGGTGATGTCGCTCATCGCAACCGTGACGGAGCCGCTTCCCGCCCGGCAGACGGCAAGCGCGCTAGTCGAGACGCCCGAGCCCGACCTCTCCGGCCTGATTGATACCCTCGTCAACCGGGTCGGCGCTCGGGCGGTCTATCGCTTCGCCCCGGTTGCGAGCGATGTGCCGGAGCGTTCGGTCTGCCGCGTGCCGGCGTTGTCGGAAGATACCGGAGCCGGCTGGCCCGATCACTGGCCGCGCCCCTCGCGCCTGCTGCCCCGGCCCGAGCCGATCGAGACCATGGCGCTGCTGCCTGACCATGCGCCGGTCTGGATATCCTGGCGCGGGGTGCGCCGCCGGGTTGTCCGGGCCGACGGGCCGGAGCGCGTCTTTGGCGAATGGTGGAAGCGCGATGCGGAACTGGTGGCGGTACGCGACTATTTCCGCATCGAGGACGAGACCGGCGAGCGTTACTGGATCTTCCACGCGGGCGACGGGGAGGATCCGGCGACGGGCTCGCAGCGCTGGTTTCTGCACGGGGTCTTCGGATGAGCGGCCCGCGCTATGCCGAACTGCAGGTAACGACGCATTTCTCCTTTCTCCGCGGCGCGTCGTCAGCGGAGGAGCTGTTCACCACCGCCGCCGCCCTCGGGATCGAGGCGCTGGCGGTGACCGATCGCAACTCGCTTGCCGGGATCGTGCGCGCGCATGAGGCCGCGAAGGCGACCGGCGTCCGTCTGATCGTCGGCTGCCGTCTCGATCTTGCCTGCGGCATGTCGGTGCTGGTCTATCCGACGGATCGCGCCGCCTGGTCCCGACTCTGCCGCCTGCTGACTCTTGGCAAAGGCCGGGCCGGCAAGGGAAAATGCCATCTCGAATGGGCGGATCTCGTGGCTTATGGCGAGGGGCTGATCGCAGTGCTGGTGCCGGATCTTGCCGATGATACCACGGCCCTGCGGCTTCGCCGCCTGCGCGATGCGTTTCAGGACCGCGCCTATCTCGCGCTCAGCCTGCGGCGGCGACCCAACGATCAGATGCGGCTTTGGGAACTCTCACAGCTTGCGCTGAAGGTCCGCGTGCCGACCGTAGTCACCAATGACGTGCTCTATCATGAGTCCCGCCGTCGCCTGCTGCAGGATGTGGTGACCGCGATCCGCCACAACACCGCCGTCGAGGCCCTCGGCTACCGGCGCGAGCGCCATGCCGACCGCTATCTCAAGCCACCTGCCGAGATGCACCGGCTGTTCGCCCGCTGGCCCGAGGCGCTGGCCCGGACGCAGGAGATTGCCGATCGCTGCCGGTTTTCGCTCGACGAGCTGCGCTACCAGTATCCGGAAGAGCGTACCGATCCCTCACTAACGCCGCAGGAGACGCTGACCCGCCTGACATGGGAGGGCGCCGCGATACGCTACCCGGAAGGCGTGCCGGATGAGGTGAAAACCACCTTGCGCCATGAACTCGCCCTGATCGAGAAGCTCGATTACGCGCCCTATTTCCTCACCGTCCATAACATTGTCCGCTACGCCCGCGCGCAAGGGATTCTCTGCCAAGGGCGAGGATCGGCCGCCAACTCCGCCGTCTGCTACGTGCTTGGCATCACCGCCATCGATCCCGGCCGCAACGACCTGCTGTTCGAGCGCTTCATTTCCGAGGAGCGGCGGGAGCCGCCCGATATCGACGTCGATTTCGAGCATGAGCGGCGCGAAGAGGTGATCCAGTGGGTCTATGAGCATTACGGCCGCGACCACGCCGCGCTGACCGCGACGGTCATCCGCTATCGCTCAAAGGGCGCGCTCCGGGATGTCGGCAAGGCGATGGGCCTGCCGGAAGATCTGATAGAGACCCTGTCCGGCCAGCTTTCAGGCTGGACGGCCGGCGTCTCCGACGAGCAGCTTCGCGAGATCAACCTCAACCCCGCGGACCGGCGCCTCCGGCTCACGCTGGAACTGGCGGCGGAGCTTCGCGGGGCGCCGCGGCATCTCTCGCAGCATCCGGGTGGGTTCGTCCTCACCCATGACCGGCTCGATGATCTCGTCCCCATCGAGCCCGCCGCCATGGCAAACCGGCAGGTCATCGAATGGGACAAGGACGATATCGACGCGCTCCGCTTCATGAAGGTGGACATTCTCGGACTCGGGATGCTGAGCTGCATGCGCCGGGGCTTCGACCTCCTCGCCGAGCATAAGGGCATATCCCTTGATCTTGCGCGTATCCCGGCCGAAGATCCGGCAACCTACGCGATGATCTGCAAGGCCGACACGCTCGGCACCTTCCAGATCGAGAGCCGGGCGCAAATGTCGATGCTGCCGCGCCTGAAGCCGAGAACCTTCTACGACCTCGTCATTCAGGTGGCGATCGTCCGGCCGGGCCCGATCCAGGGCGACATGGTGCATCCCTATCTCCGCCGCCGGGCAGGGCTGGAGAAAATCGACTATCCGACGCCGGAACTCCGGAGAGTGCTTGGCAAGACGCTGGGCGTGCCGCTTTTTCAGGAGCAGGCGATGCGGGTTGCCATCGAATGCGCCGGCTTCACCCCGGGCGAGGCCGACATGCTGCGGAAAAGCATGGCCACCTTCAAGCACACCGGCGGGGTCTCAAAATTCCGCGACAAGCTGATCTCCGGCATGGTGGCGCGCGGCTATGAAAGAGAATTTGCCGAGCGCACCGTCCGCCAGCTGGAAGGCTTCGGCTCCTACGGCTTCCCGGAGAGCCACGCCGCAAGCTTTGCGCTGATCGCCTATGCCTCGGCCTGGCTCAAATGCTGGCACCCCGATGTTTTCTGCGCGGCGCTGCTGAATTCCCAGCCGATGGGCTTTTATGCCCCCGCCCAGATCGTCCGCGATGCCCGCAATCACGGGGTCGAGGTGCGGCCAGTCTGCGTCAATGCCTCGCGCTGGGATTGCACGCTGGAGACGACGGCAACGGAAGGGCGCTTTGCCGTCCGGCTCGGCCTTCGCATGGTGAAGGGGCTTGCCAATGCCCATGCTGCCGCCATCATCGCTGCCCGCGAGGCGCGGCCCTTTACCTCCATCGAGGATCTCTGGCGTCGGGCCGGCGTGCCCGTCGCCGCCCTTGTCCATATTGCCGAAGCGGATGCCTTCCGCCCCGCCTTCGGCCTTGCCCGACGGGAGGCGCTCTGGGAGATCCGCGCCCTGCGGGATGAGGAACTGCCGCTCTTTGCGGCCGCCTCGGCGCGAGCCGGCGTGACCGTCGCGGAGAATGACGAACCGCCCGTTGTCCTTCGCCCCATGACGGCGGGAAGCGAGGTGGTCAAGGACTACAGCCGTATCGGCCTCACGCTGCGGGAGCATCCAGTCGCCTTTTTGCGCACCGATCTTGCCGCGCGCCGCATCGTCTCTTGCACTGAGGCCATGCGCGCCCGCGATGGGCAAAAGCTTACGGCGGCGGGCATCGTGCTCGTCCGCCAAAGGCCGGGATCGGCGAAAGGCGTCCTCTTTATCACGATCGAGGATGAAACGGGGATCGCCAATGCCGTCATCTGGACAGGGACGTTCGAAAAGTTCCGCCGGACCATCCTTTCCGCCAGCATGCTCGCCATCCGGGGACGCATCCAGCGCGAGGGCGAGGTGGTGCATCTTGTCGCCGACCACATCGACGATCTCTCCCGCGACCTTGCCAGCATCGGGGAGCGGGATGCGGTCTTCCCCTGTCTCCACAGCCGGGGCGATGAGTTCCGCCACGGCATGCCGCCGCCGGATTCGCGAAGTGAAAAACGGAAACAGCGGCAAGCCGCCCCGCTGCCGCCCCTCGCGCCATCCGCCACCGCTATACGGGTGAAGACCCGCGACTTCAGGTAAGGGCAGCGCACGGGAGGGGGCGCCCGAGCGACGAGCGCTCCCTCCCAGAGCTTGTTATCGCCTGAAAGCGCGGGCGCCGTTCACTGCGACATCTTGCTTGGCAGCCATGTAATGATCTCAGGAAAGACAAAGAACAGGATCAGCAAAAGAAATTCGATGACCAGAAAGGGCAGAACGCCCCCGAACGCATCACCGAGCTTCCCTTTGGCCGACGACGCCGCCACAAAGACATTCATGCCGAGCGGCGGCGTCACAAGTCCGATCTCGACCGTCTTCGTAACGATAATGCCGAACCATATAGGGTCGTATCCGAGCGATATAACAAGCGGGAATGACATCGGAAGGGTCAGAAACAGGATCGCCAGCTGATCGAGAAAGCAGCCCAGGATAAGATATACAACTACAATGAAAATTATAATGTAGATCCCAGCGCTCTGCTGATTGTTCGCCAGAGCAATCAAAGCATCCGTGATCTGCGTTGCCGACAGATAAACGCCGAATATCATCGCCGCCACGACAATGATGAAGAGCATTGCAGTTGTTTTAGCGGTTTGCCGAAGCGCCGCCTGGATCCGCGGGACGTTCAAGCGCCGATGGAGAATGCCGATGATGAAGGCGCCCGCCGAGCCCAATGCCGCCACCTCCGTCGCCGTCACTACCCCCGAATAGAGACCGCCGAGGATGATGGCCATCAGCACCACCATGGGGGATACTTCCCAGGTCAGCTTTAGCTTGCTCGCCAGATTCACCCGCTCGCTTCCTGACGTGTGCAGCACCGCCTGCGTCCGCCGTCCCCATATGAGGCACACCATGCAATACAGCGTGGCAGTAAGAACCCCGGGGATAATTCCGGCAACAAGCAGCTTGCCGATCGAGGTGCTGGTTATAACGCCGTAGATAACGAGCGGGATACTTGGCGGGATAAGCACGGCCAAGGTCCCAGCCATAGACACCGACCCGAGCGCGAGTTTTTCACTGTAGCCAAACCGTCTCATTTCCGGAACGCTGACGCGCGCCATCAGCGCAGTTGCCGCGAGGCTGGAACCGGACATTGTCCCGAGCAAAGCGCCTGCGAGGACCGTCGCGACCGCGAGACTACCCTTGACCCGCCCCACGACAGCAAACAGGAGCTTGAATACGCTTTCCGAGAATTTGCTTTCGGAGACAAATTCCGCCATCAAGATAAACATCGGGATAGTGGCGAGGACGTAATGTGTTGTCGAATTATACGGGGTTGTCTGCAAAACAGACAATGCCGCGTTCGGTCCCAGCGCAATCAGAAGTCCGATTCCGCCGCAGATCGCCAATGCAAACGCGATCGGCGCCCCGGAAATAAGAAAATACCCCAACATCACCGCGGGAATGCCAATCTCCATCAATTCCGACCTCCCGTTTCGGCGGCGACATTCCTCCCTTCACGCGGGGTGAAAAAGGGCAGCTTCTCCAGCGTTTTGACGATTATCCGCAGGCATAGCGCGCCACTCCCTATTCCGGCGATCGCCCATCCCCACCAAATCGGCAGCATGATGAGGCCCGATGTTTCCCGATCATCAATAAAATTCTGTAGTGACATCTGCGTACTTTTGAAACAGATCACGCCAAACACGATCAGCGCCATGACAGAATTGAATAGATCGAAAACCAGCTTCACGCCCGGCGAGAACCTGGCCTGGAACGACGCAATGGCGACATGCTCATCATGATTGTACAAGCTCGCGAGCGGGAAAAATGCGAGGACGCCGAGGAGATACATCTCCGTTACTTCGATCGTTCCCAGAATGGGATGCGCGAAGAGGTACCGTCCCAGCGCGTCACACACCATGAGCCACATCATGATGAAAAGCGTCATCGATGAAATGGCGATCAGCACCCGCTCGACGCCCGTCAAATAGCGACTGATGGTTCCAAGAACAGAACCATCAGACATATCCGCTACGGAACTTCTATTCCGCCACATATTTGGACCACGCATCCAGCACTTCCTGTGCGTTTAAGTTTCTGGCCTCCATGCGCTTGACCCAGTCCGAACCCGTAGCCGCAAACTTCGGCGCCCATGCGGACTGAACATTTTCTGGAATTTCATAGAGAGTGACGCCTTTGGCTTTCCAGTCCGCGACAAGACTGTCTTCCGAGTCCTTCGCCCATTCGAGATATCCGTTGACGGCTTCCGAGGCAGCATCGCTCAGCAGTTTTTGCTGTTCCGCTCCAAGTCCGGACCAAAGTTTTTCATTTATAACGTAGGCAATTGAAACAAAGCCGAACTGCCCATTGGTGGTGACTGACTTCCCGATATCCTGAAGGCTATACTGACTGAGAGTATCCAAAGATGCCGAGACACCGTCGATGGTTCCCCGCTGCAGCGCCGTGTAGATATCGGTGGCGGGCATGCTGACTGGAACGGAACCGATGGCGTCCACCACAACCTCCTGCACACCTCCCGGCGAGCGGATTTTCAATCCCTTGGTATCTTCCGGCGTTTCGACGGGACCTTTTGTCGTCATAAGCTGATAGGGCGACGTGCACACAACAAACAAGGGATGGACACCGACTTTTCGGTATTCGGCTTCAAGGAGTTCAGTCGTGATTTTGCTGATCGCGCGCGTACAGCTCCCGACATCGCCCAGAAAGCCCGGAAGTCCGATAACCCCGGACAAGGGAAGCTGGTCGGAAGAGTAAAGCGGAACCACCGAGGTAATATCTGCGAGCCCGTTCCGATTGGCGTCTATTGCCTCTTTGGACTTGACCAACTGACCCGCGGGATAGTGCCTGAAGCCGAGCGCCTCGTCAGAAAGGCGCGCCGCGCTTTCCATGAACGGCTTCGCGAGATGCTGCGTGATATAGTGGTTCTCCGGAAAGATATCCGCAAATCTCAGCGTTTTCTCCGCAGCAACACTATTGCCAGCCATACCGAACACCGCCAGCATACCCGCGCCCGCCAGGGCGGCCCTCCCAGCCTTTGTCCTTAAAAGGCCTTTCCAGTGAATTAACATGCTCTTCTCCCTGATTTTGTATTTATTAGGTTTCACCCTGCCCGATCCGGGCGCGGTATCTATCTAGACCGGTACAGTTCCCTGCAATACCGTCCGATGCAGCACGCGCGCCTGCTTTGACATATCGTAATCTTCCGACGCTTTATGCAGGAGGCAACGATTGTCCCACATCACAAGGTCGCCCGAGCGCCATTTGTGCGTGTAAACAAACTGCGGCTGGGTCGCGTGCTCCACAAGTTCCGCCAGCAGCTTCCTGCCCTCGTCCTTATCCATCCCCTCAATATGAGAGGTGTGATTGCCTATATAGAGGCCCTTGCGCCCCGTCTCGGGATGCGTGCGCACAATGGGATGCGACGTTGATGGCGCCTTCTTCTCCTCCTCCTGGGTTGCCGGACGGCTCCCGGAATTGATGCGCGATTGTGCCCAGTCATGCACGGCCCGCAGTCCAGCGAGCCTCTGTTTCATTCCCTCATCAAGCGCGTCATAGGCAGCATACATATTTGCAAACTTGGTATCACCGCCGCTATCGGGCACTTCCAGTGCATAAAGCATCGTTATCGACGACGGCCGCTGCATGTAGGATGCGTCCGTATGCCAGAAGTAGTTACCCCGCGTTTCCATCGCCTTCGCGGAGGCCAGATTACCTTCGCTGTCGCGGTTGGAAACGACATGAAGCTGCTGAAAATCGGGGCTCCAGTAGTCTTTGTTGACGGGGATTTCGAACTCTCCGAACCTTTCGCCGAATTTCACCTGGTCCTTCTTCTCAAGCTTCTGGTTGCGGAAGAAAATAAGCTGGTAGTTCAGGACGCCCTGCCAGATTTTCTGCCGCCTTTCAGAGTTGAGCTCATGCGCAAGATTCACATTGATACATTCCGCCCCGAAGCCGGAGGAAGTCGGCACGAACGCAATAGCCGCGGAGCCTCCATCCCTGGCTGAAGCGTTGATTTGATCTCCCACTGAATTGTTCATTTCTCCTCCAATCGATTGCTCTCTAGATCACCTTATGCTTTCGCAGTTCAGCGAGTTCGTCCGTGCCGAGGCCCAGAAAGCCTTCATAAACTTCTTTGTTGTGCTCCCCAAGACGCGGTCCCAGCGTCCGCAACTGACCTGGCGTTCCAGACATTTTCGGAATGACGTTAGGCACATAGAAGTCGCCAACGCGTTCGTCATTTATGGATGTGTAGTTTTCCCGTGCTTTGTATTGAGGGTCGTCGAAGATATCCTTGATATTGTAGAGGATGCTGATCGCCATCTCGTTCCGTTCGCAGATATCCACCAGTTCGTCGGCCGTCTTGCTTTTTGTCCATGCCGTGACCAGCGCATTGACCTCATCGCGATGCGCGTCTCTCTGGCGAATTGTCTGATACCGCGGGTCATCCGCGAGTTCCGGCTGCTCCATCGCTCTGGCGAGGCGGACGAACATGCTGTCACTTGAACAGGCGATGGCGACCCAACGCCCGTCCGCCGTTTCGTAGTGGCTATGCGGAACGATGTTGATGATGTCGGCACCCATCGGTTCACGCACGAAACCGCTTCCCGCGAATGACGGAACCATCTCGTCCATCATTCTGAAAATGGATTCATATAGCGCGATATCGATATACTGCCCCTCCCCTGCCTGGTCCCGCTGACGAAGCGCAAGCAGAACTCCGACAACCCCGTACAGGCCGGTGACGTAGTCCGCAAGCGTCGTAGAACCGGGGATGACCGGCTTCGCGCCCGGCTCCCGCGCAAGGTAGGCCAGCCCGCTGAAGGCATGCGCAATGCGGGCGTAGCCGACGCGGCGCCTGTATGGACCCGTCTGCCCATAGGCGCTTACACGAAGCATGACGAGCTTCGGATTGACTTCGCGTAAGTCCTCATAGCCTATTCCCCAGGCTTCGAGGGTTCCGGGGCGGAAGTTTTCAATGACGACGTCGGATTTGGCGACAAGCTGCTTGAATACTTCGGCGCCCTCTTTTTTTTCGCAAATCCAGTGTGATCGACTTCTTGTTTCGCGCCTCGCTGAGCCAAAGCAACGAGTCGCCGCACTCCGAGATCGTTCCCCACTGCCGGAGCGGATCGCCTTTTCCGGGGAGTTCGATCTTAATGACGTCCGCGCCAAACTCGCTCAATGTAGCACCGCAGAAGGGCGCGGCGATGAACGTCGCAATCTCCAGAACACGGACCCCTTTAAGCGGCAGATTTTCAGTCTCGTTTTTCATTTTACTCTATTCCTTATCCAACTCTGGCGATGTCTTCGTATCGGCGCTTTTATGTGTGATCGCGGTGACTTTCCGCATGATATTTTCGGCAATTTTCAGGTGCGCGAGATCGAACAGCTCTCCGTCCACGCCAACCGCGCCGTCACCTTCGGCAATTGCGGCATTGACGAGGGAAACGGCGCGCTTCGCCCAATCGACCTGTTGCGGAAGAGGGGAGAAAACTTCGTTGGCAATCGTGATCTGTGACGGATGGATCGCCCATTTCCCATCGAATCCCAGCGCCCGCGCGCGCTGCGCGGCCGCCCGATATCCTTCCGCATCCTTGAAATCCGCGTACGGCCCGTCAATGGGTCTGATGCCATAGGCGCGGCACACGGTGGCAACCCGCATCATCGCGTAGTGCCATTTATCATTGTAATATCTGTGCCGGGCGCCGGTCGCGTCGGGGTTGGTCAGAACTGCATACTCCGGGCTGAATGATCCAACCGTAAGATCCGGCGTTTGCATGCTCGCCACGAAATCGCCAATGCCGAAAATCAACGCCTCGAGACGGTCGGATGCAGTGGCAATTTCGCGAATATTCACCATGCCGAGGGCCGTTTCGATCAATGCCGAAACACCGATGCGTCGCTTGCGCTGTTTCGCGGATTCGATGCCACTCAGCAGGGTATCGACGAATTCAATGTCGCGCGCACCACCGGCCTTCGGAAGCATAATCAGGTCAAGTCTCAGGCACCGCTCCGCCACATCGACGATATCCCTGTACCCCCATGGCGTATCGAGACCGTTGACGCGGACGACCATCGTTTTGGCGCCCCACTCAATGTCATTGAGCGCGTCAATCACATTTTGTCTCGCCTCATCCTTGCTGGCCGGAATAACGGCGTCCTCCAAGTCCAGAAAGATGACGTCCGCGCCACTCGTCGCCGCTTTTGCGAAGAAATGCGGCGAGGTTGCGGGAACAGCCAGTTCGGACCGGTGGAGCTTAAACTGACGAGATTGAATGTTGATGGATGTCATCCTGCGACCTTCCGAAAAGTTTACTGCGGTACGCCGACTGGCCAGCGCTGTTATTCATTGCAGCAAATTATTTTATTCAATACAATCGGAATTATTCGATCAATAGTTCTGAAAATATGATCAATTTAAATCTACGGCGCATACAGACGTTTCTTGCCTTGGCGGAACACGGCAGCTTTCGACGGGTGGCGGAGCGCCTGAACAGGTCTCAATCCGTCGTCAGCAGCCATATAAAACAGCTTGAGGAGGAAGTTGGCGTCCCGCTTGTGAACCGAACAACGCGGCAGGTCAGCCTGACCCCCGAAGGGCTTCGTCTTGCCGCCCGTTGCAAAATTGCACTCGTGGAGCTCGACACGGCGATCAAGGAGCTTCAGGACGAGGTTCAGTTAAGTAAGGGTATTGTGTCGATAAGCTGCTCTCCGTCGGTATCGACGCATTTCATGCCGCCGATAATTTCGGAATTTCAGAATAACTACCCCGGGATCAGCTTCTACCTGAATGAAGATTTTCCGGACATCATGTACGGGCGATTGCGTCGCATGGAGGCCGATTTTGCGATTGGACCCAAGCCCGAGCATCAGGGGGATATGGTATTCGAGGAAATCCTGTCGGACCCGATTGTCGCCATCGTTCCAAAAAACCTGCCTATCGGGGATCAGACGGAAGTAACCCTGAAAGAACTCGCCTCCTATCCTTATCTCGCCATGCCGAGCGGCACAATCATTCGAAAAATGATCGAGGTCGCATTCTATTCGCAAGGGCTTCAGATGGTACCGCGACTGGAAGTCATTCACCAGCAAACAATTTTTAGCATGGTCGAGGCTGGACTCGGGGTGACGATTATGCCCCAACTGAGCGTCCCCAAAACCCGTGGCGACTATCGCGTTCTGCGGCTTATTGAGCCGACGATTACGCGGCAAGTCGGTCTTATATTCCTGCGCGGCCGGAATATGAGCCCGGCGGCGCAATGCTGTATCGACCTCGTGCAGGCGCGGTTGAAGTCGCATTTGAATAGCTAGGACGTGCAGAATAGCTATTGGCGGTTAGCCTATGCGGATGATAAAGTAGAGAAGTGTCATAATAATCGCAGCGTGGTAGAACGACATGTCTCTCGATGAATATAACAAGCACGCCACCCTTGGGCCGATGGCAGGCCCCGCGACCTCAGCCGCCGCATCGGCGGGGCAGTCTGCCTATGAGGCGGCCAATGCGCGCCCGACCTACCATGCGGCGCCATCGGGCGGAGCCGCGCCAAGCGCGCCCCGTCGACCGCGCTGGATGCGGCGGCACCCGCTTGCCCGCGGCGTTGCGCTCCTGGTGATTTCGCAAATCGCCTTCGGCATCATCGCCGCCGTGACGCGGCCCGGCTCCCCCGTCGCTGACCTGCTTTCATTGTCTCTAGTCATTACATCGCTGCTCGGCATCGCGGGAATTCTCGTCGGGATAAGGGATCGCATGACCCGGAGCAAAGCCGTAACACCGGCCGATAGTGAAGGCCAAGCGACCTAGACTATTTTCCTATGACAGCGCGGCCGCGGCGATAGACGCGAGTGTATAACATGCCGGCAAAGGTCGCGGTCCATGCCGCGAGCGCAATGTAAAAGAAAGCGTGTGTCAGCTGGGTCAGGAAGCCGAACTCCATCGCCTGATCAAGCTGCCAGGTGCAGGCGGCATACATGCCGAGGGGAAACACCGCGCCCCAGTAAAGCGGGTCATAATTCAGCGGAAAGCGCTTGTAGACATAGCGCCAGATCGCCAGCAGCAACAGCATCGGGATCCACCACGTCCCGGTTGCCCAGTAGAAAATGGTAAAGCCCTTCAGAAACGGAAGCAGCGAGGCAAGATAGGACGCTTGCGGCGCGTTGAGGATGAGCAGCGAGCCGGCCAGCGTTGAAATGGCCATCGCCCCCATATTGATCCAATAGGGAGGCGCGAGGTCGGCGGGCGAAAAATTGAAGAAGATGTAGCGATAGAAAATCAGCGCCATCATCCAGATATACAGCATGCCGCCCCATAGCCACATCGACAGCGCGAAGAAATTCAGCTCCAGCCGGTAGGGCTGGTCAATCCCGGCGGCAAGCACCGCACTCGAGACCGACAGGGACTGCGTCGCGACCACAGCCAGGAGCCATCCTCCGTTGATACCCCTGTCGAGGCTCGGCTTGCGCGGCGTGATGGTGAAGGTGACGAAAATGGTATAGGTCAGGAGCAGCCACAGCACGAGCGCGAACACCCATAACACTCCGCCGCCGACAAGGTCGCCGCGTATAATCATAAACTGGCTGGCAAGGATGCCGGTGCCCGCAACCGCGGTAAAATAACCGGGCCCGGTCAGATGGGTGAACATATCACCAAAGAACCGCGCCGGATATCGCCAGGCCCGGAGAAAATAGAGAACGCAGAGCAGGCCATACTGACTGACATTGAGGTAGAACATCCCCGTTGCCAGCGTTTCAAATTTCATCATGAACGCGGCGAGGGAAATAATGCCCGTGGCCATCACCAGCCCGAAATTGGCGGGCGACATATCGGCGAGACCGGTTTCGAGGCGCGCCGCCTCCGGATTGTTGCTTGCGTTTGTCATCGCCTCGCCCCTTGTTGGTCCGTTGCCTTTATAAAACCTGAGGGCGCGCTGTCAAACGAATGCTTTTTAGCGGTTGTGAGAATGTGAGGCAGAGACGCCCCCTGTTGCATCACACACCACTTCCTCAAATCATACGGGTGGACAATAGCGCGCGCGGTCAGCTAGCATCCCTCAAGGACGAGGAACAAGCAGGGAGGCATAATCATGACCATGATCATGAACGAAGCCGACGTCATTGACCGGATTTTCGCCCATATGGATGCGAAGACCACCGATGCGGGAGAGCGCGTCTGGCGCGAGCCTGTGGAGAATTACCGCTCAATCGAGCGCTTCAACGCGGAGATCGAGCTGCTGCGCCGCCTGCCGGTGCCCTTCTGCCCGTCCGCCGCGCTGCCCGAGGCGGGATCCTTTATTGCCCGCACGGCGGCCCAGACGCCGATCGTCGCGGTGCGCGGGGATGACGGCGTTGTCCGCGCCTTTCGCAACGCCTGCCGTCACCGCGGCATGGCGGTGGCCTCGGGGAGCGGCTGCGCCCGCGCCTTCGTCTGCCCCTATCATGCCTGGACCTATGGCCTCGATGGCAATCTGAAGCATATTCCGGGGCGCGAGGGATTTCCCGATATCGACATGAAAGCCCACGGGCTCGTTCCGGTCACCGCCGAGGAGCGCGGCGGCCTCGTCTTCATCACGCAGGAGACGCCGGTTTCAAACGGCGCGCTTGATGCGATGCCCGAGATCCTGAGCCCCCTTCAGGATATGTTCGCGACCGATGAATATAGCGATGCGGCGAACTGGAAGCTGATCGCTGAGACCTCCATGGAGGGCTATCACATCAAGAGCCTGCATAACCGGAGCTTCTATCCATATGGCCTCGACAACACCAATATCGTCGAGATTTCCGGTCTGAACTCGCGCATTATTTTCCCGTTCCGCCGCATCAACAAGCTGCGCGACATTCCGCGCGAGAAACGCCGCATGAACGGGACGACGGCAGATGTCTATTTGCTCTTTCCCAATGCGAACGTGGCGGTGCTCTCAAACCACACGCAGCTCACCATTATGGAACCGATCTCGCCATCCGAGACGCACTCGATCGTCTATCGGGTCCGCAATCTCGATGCGCACGGTGAGCCGGTCGATCTTGAGGCAGCGAAGCGGGACGCCCTCTTCGTCAAGGACTTCGGCATCGAGGAAGACCGGGAAGCGGCGCGGACCATTCAGGCCGGGATCAGCTCCAAAGCCAACAGCCATTTCACCTTTGGCCATTATGAGAAAGCAATCGTTCATTTTCATCAGAATCTTACCGGGCAACTTGAGAAACGAAGCTAGGCAAGTGCGCCCCGGCTTCACGACCGCCCGCTGACACGTCCGCCCGATTGCAGAGGTCGGCCGCAGACGATCGATTTCGAAATTCTGCGTGCGAACATTTGCGCGCGATTGCGAAATCGCCACCCAGCCGATAACATCGCGGTATTTAAGAAATACAGACGGACTTGCTATGAGAAGACTTCCGCCGCTGAAGGCGCTACTGGCTTTTGAAGCTGCCGCCCGGCATGAAAGCGTGACGAGAGCCGCGGTGGAACTCAATGTCAGCCACAGCGCGGTAAGCCAGCAAATCAAGGTGCTTGAACATTATTTTAACCAGAAGCTGTTCCGCAAGAAGGGGAACGGTCTGGAGCTGATGCCGAAGGCGCGAAATTACCTGAAAGATATCAAACATAGCCTCGATCTCATCGCCGTTGCGTCAGAAAATCTTTCAACATCCGGGGCGCTGAAGCGGGTGCGGGTGAATGCGACACCGACATTTGCAACGCAATGGCTGATCCCCCGCATCGCAGAATTCCAGCGCACCTATCCGAAAATTGAAGTGCGCATCGAAACATCCATGACCGATGAACTTCGCAGTGAAATGGAAAATAATGACCTTATCATCCGGCGCTATCCGATGAAGCAACCGGGAATGATTTGCGTGCGCCTCCTCGAAGATGAAACGATCGCGGTCGCCTCTCCCGGACTTTTGCAGGGGAATGTCATCACCCACCCCCTGGACCTCCTTAAATATGATCTCCTTCATATCCGAAGCAGGATATCGGCCTGGCCGACGTGGCTCCGCAATGCCGGTATCGACTCGAGCCAAACGCTGAAAGGCCAGGTTTTCGATCATATTTTCCTGAGTATTGCAGCGGCAAAGAATGGCGTCGGGATCTGCCTCACGCCCCGCGTGTTTGTCGAGAAGGAGCTTCAGGAAGGCAGTCTCGTTGCCCTCTGTCCCGACGTCAGGGTTGTCGGCTCCGGCTTTTTCGCGCTTTTCGACAAGCAGAACCGGAGCATTCGAAACATTGAAGGGCTGCTCGACTGGCTCACGCAGACAACGCCCGGCAACCCGCCCGAGGAAAGCGACGTGGAGTGGGAACTTTACTCCTAGGCGCCGCTAGAAATAGTTTGATGTTAGGTGTACTTACGGTAATGTAAGTTTGATGCGCTTTCTTTATTAACCCGGTTCCCCTAAACGGAAATTAGGGCCGGACACGGCAGAGTCTGGTAAAACAGGGCTTCGGATGTGACAGAACTCAACTTACGCAATATCAAAAAATCCTATAATAACGTCGAGGTCTTAAAAGGCATTGACCATCACATTGCGGACGGAACTTTTTTCACGCTACTTGGCCCGAGCGGATGCGGCAAAACAACCCTGCTGCGGGTCGTCGCGGGTTTCGTATCACCCAGCGCCGGATCGGTGCATTTCGATACCGAGGACGTAACGCGTATTCCGCCCCACCGGCGTAACGTCGGCATGGTGTTTCAGGACTATGCGCTCTTCCCTGACAAGACCGTATTCGACAATGTCGCCTATGGCCTGCGCGCCCGCAAAACGCCGCGCGAGGAAATTACCCGGAAAGTACCGGAGTATCTGGAGCGGGTGGGTCTCGGCGGCCTGAGTGAAAGACTGCCGGCAGCACTGAGCGGCGGCCAGCGTCAGCGCGTCGCCCTTGCCCGCGCGCTCGTAATTGAGCCCCGGGTACTCTTGATGGATGAGCCGCTCTCAAATCTGGATGCGTCCTTGCGTGTCCAGATGCGGGATGTCATCCGATCCCTGCAGCTTGAAACCAGAACGACGACAATATTCGTGACCCATGACCAGGAAGAAGCTCTGGCCATGTCCGATCAGATCGCCATCATGAAAGATGGCCGCATCGACCAGTGCGGCGCCCCCGATGAAGTCTATAGAAACCCGCTGACTGCCTATGTGGCGAGCTTTGTCGGATCTGCAAATTTGATGGACGCGACGCCGCTTGGCGAACAGCGTGTCGGACCCGGAACTTTTGAGGTGAGCGGGACCCGGGTGAGCGGCCGGACGATGGCCGTTGCGGAAGACGGGAAATACCTGATGGTTGCGCGCCCGGAAAATCTGAATATCCGCAAAGAGACGGACGGGCGGGGCGAGGGCGAGCTTGCCGGTTACATAAGGTCAACCCAGTTCCAGGGATACCGCACAAGCTACCGTGTAGTTCTGGAAAGCGAACAAGAGGTCAATGTCGAGACCTTCGGCGAGGCGGCGGCGTCACCGCTCAATCGCGGCGACAGGGTCATCATCTCGTTTAACGACAATTGCCTGTTTGTTCCCAAGGGATCAAGATGAGCAGGTTTTTTCCCTGGGGTTTACTGAGCCTTTTGGCCCTTCTGTTCCTCGGCCTGTTTATCGCCTATCCGATTGCCGGGATATTGCTGCGCAGCTTCATTGGAGAAAGCGGCGCCTTCTCCCTGAACGGATTTGTCATCTTCCTGACGCAGGGACGCTATCTCGAGGCGTTGCTGAATTCGATTATCCTTGGGCTATCCGTGACGCTCTGTTGCACGATTGTCGGCGTTTTCCTTGCCTTTATCGTGGCGCGATACGAGATCCCCTTTTCCAATATCGTCTTTCTTCTGCCGCTCTCCGTCCTGATTGTTCCGGAGCTGATCTCGGCCCAGTCGTGGATCATGGTGTTCGGCAATAACGGTCTGGTCACCCATCTCTTTGATGCGATCGGTATCCCGTTCCCGCGCTTTTACGGATGGTTCGGCCTGATCTTCGTGATGACGCTGACCTACTATGTGCATATCTTCCTCGCCGCGCTTGCCGCGCTGCGCGGGTTTGACGTCAGTCTGGAAGAAGCCGGTCAGAGTCTCGGTACGACACCCCTCAGCACCTATTTCAAGGTTGTTTTCCCGACGGTTATTCCGGCTGTGCTGTCGGCCGCGCTGATCGTCTTCACGCTCGTTGTCGGCAATTTCGCGATCGCCATTACGCTTGGTCAACGTGTGCCGCTGTTGTCCGTGCTGACCTATCGCAGCTTCATCAGCGAAATGGGCGGCAACCCCACGATGCAGTCAACGCTGGCGACCGTCTCGATCCTGCTGGTCGCATCCGTTCTGTTCCTGCAGCGGTGGTATATCAGCAAGCGCGACTATCAGATGGTCGCCGGCAGGACGCCGCCGCGCTTCAAACCCAAAGGCGCCAAGGCGTGGCTTGCGACGGGGTCCGCAGGCCTGATTATCGTCCTGTCGCTGCTGCCTGTTCTGGTAGTTCTGATCGGGTCATTCACCTTCTCCCGCGGGCCGGTGATGTATTGGGGGCAGTTTACGTTTGACAACTACGCCCGTATCTTCGACTTCAACCTGGAAATTATTGGCAACTCGCTCAGATTTGCCTCCCTTGCGACCCTGCTCGGCGTGATGTTTGCGACGCTGGTTTCCTACCTGCTCGTGAAGAAGCGGACGGCGCTGAGCTCCGCGCTCGACTATCTGCTGCTGCTGCCGCTGACCATTTCGGGAACCGTGCTCGGTATCGCGCTCGCCCAGTCGTTCAGCACTGGCCCGCTGGTCCTCACCGGGACCGCCGCGATCATGGTGCTCGCAATGATGCTGCGGCGACTGCCCTTTGGCGTGCGCAATGCATCCTCCAATCTGCATAATATTTCAAATTCGCTGGAAGAAGCGTCCGTCAGCCTTGGCGTCTCACCGGTGCGGACATTTCTCAATGTGATTTTGCCCTTGATGACGCCGGGAATTGCTGCCGCCGCGATCCTCACATGGGTCACCACCGTCTCCGAGCTCAGCGCGAGCGTGGTGATCTATCACGCCGGACAGGAAACGCTGCCCATCCAGATTTTCCGGTTGATTAACAGCGACCTGATGGCGCGCGCATCAGCTTTCGGCGTAATCAATATGATCATTATTATGGTCCCTGTGTTCGTCGGGATCAAGTTGACGAAAGTAAAGCTCTTCTCATCATAACAACCAGGAGGCTATAAATGAAAACTACATTCCTAAGCGTTACCGCAGCCGCGTTATTCGCAATCTCAAGCGTGACGGGGGCATCGGCGGGCGATGTCAATCTTTACACCTCGAACAGCGAAGACTCCGTCGCCCTGGCGCTCGACGTCATCCGGAAAGAGGCGCCGGATATTAAAGTAAATATTATTGCCGGTAGCTCCGGAACCCTGCTGCGCCGTATTGAAGCGGAAAAAGCGTCGAATGTTGCGGACCTCTTCTGGAGCAGCGGTTTCTCAACCCTCGCCGAATACTCTGATCTCCTGCAGAAATATGAAAGCCCGCAGGTCGACAATCTGCTGCCTGCACTTCAGGCCAAGGACGATCCGTGGACCGGAACAAACACCCACGTCATGGTGCTGATGGTCAATGAATCCGTTCTGAAGGACGATCTCCCCAAGTCATGGGACGATATTATGAACGCAAGCTGGAAAGGTAAGGTCACGATGGCCGACCCGGTCAACTCCAGCTCCGCCTACGCGCAGCTTTACGGCATCTACACGCTCTACGGCGAAGAGGGCGTCCAAAGGCTCGCCGACGTCGTCGAGCTTCAGGGATCGACCAGCGGCGTCTACAGCTCCGTTGCACAGGGTGAGTTTCCTGTCGGCATGACGATGGAATATGCCGCGCAGCGCTATGTTGCGGGCGGCCAGAAGGAGATCAAACTCGTCTACCCGACCGACGGCACGTTCCTATCGCCTGAAGGCCTCGCCCTGATTGCGAATGCGCCAAACCCGGAAGACGCAAAACGCGTCTATGATATCCTGCTGTCAAAAGAGCTGCAGGCGGGACTGGTCGCGCTCACTTTCCGCCGTCCCTCTCGAGCGGATCTCGACGAAGCGCTCCAGGCGAGCGGTTTGCCGCTTATGAACGATATCAAGGTTATTGACATCGATCAGAACAAGGCCGCCGAAGAGCGCCAGATGCTGTTGGAGCTTTGGGCCAAAGCACGCGGCTGATTACCGCAACATCTCTCAATATTGGGAGGCCAGTCACGGCTGGCCTCCGCCCTTCCATTTGTTAAAGGAATAGATCATGGGCATCCTGTCTGCCAAACTGTCGGCGGTGAAGCCTTCGCAAACTAAAGCCATGACCGCGCTCGCGACAAGCCTGAAGGAACAGGGCAAGTCGATCATCACTCTCAGCCAGGGCGAGCCGGACTTCGCAACACCCGAAAATATTTCCAGGGCCGCCGTTGCGGCGATCCACGCCGGGCATACCAAATACACGGCCGTTGCCGGAATTCCGGCGCTCCGCGAAGCCGTCGTCAAGAAATTTCAGCGCGAGAACAACCTCACCTTCACGGCCGACCAGATCACCGTCGGCTGCGGCGCAAAGCAATTGCTGTTCAACGCGCTGATGGCGAGCCTTGACGAGGGGGACGAAGTGGTCTTTCCGACCCCCTGCTGGGTGTCCTATCCGGAGATTGTGAAGCTTGCCGGGGGCACGCCGGTTGCGGTGGAAACCCGCGCTAGGGATGGCTTCATCATGCAGCCCGCCGATCTCCGCGCGGCAATTACGCCGCGAACCAAATGGCTGATGCTCAATTCGCCGTCCAATCCGACCGGCGCCGTCTATTCACGCAAAAATCTCGAAGAGCTTGCGGCGGTGCTGCGCGAGTTTCCGGATGTCTGGGTGCTGGCGGACGATATCTATGAGCATCTGGTCTATGGCGACGTTAAATTCTGCACCATGGCGGAGGTTGCCCCTGATCTTGCAAACCGCACGGTGACGGTAAACGGCGTTTCAAAATCCTACGCCATGACGGGCTGGCGTGTCGGCTATGCCGGCGGGCCCCTTGAGATCATCAAGGCAATGAACACCGTGCAGGGACAATCGACATCTCACACCTGCTCGATCTCGCAATATGCGGCGGTGGAAGCGCTGAACGGCGACCAGAGCTTTATCGGCAAGTTTCGCCGCGCATTCGAGCAGCGCCGAAACATCGTTGTGAAAATGCTCAACGAGATTCCCGGTCTCGAATGTAATACGCCTGACGGCGCCTTCTATGTTTTCGTCGGATGTGAGGCGCTGTTGGGAATGACGACGCCCAAGGGCCAGAAATTGGCAACCGACATGGATTTCGCCATGTACCTCATGGAGGAGGCAGGCGTCGCCGTCGTCCCCGGATCGGGCTTTATGGCGGATGGGTTTATTCGTATTTCCTACGCCTCATCGGAAGACGACCTGAAAAATGCCTGCGCCGCGATCGGCGACGCTGTCTCCAAACTGACGCGCGCTTAAGACGCGATCAATAGCCATTGGAAAGTGGAACAATGAGAAAAACTAGCAAAGATTTGCGCGAAATCGTTATGAGCGGCGGCATGGCCCGCGTGATGGCGGCGCATGACCCGCTCTCGGCCATGCTGGTGGAGGAAGCCGAGTTTGACGGCATCTGGGCCAGCGGATTTGAAATCTCGGCGGCGATGGGGCTGGCTGACGTGTCGCTCGTCTCCATGACGGAGCATCTGAACAACATGCGCAATATGGCGAACCGGACGTCACTGCCGATCATCGCGGACGTCGATACCGGTTACGGCAACGCGATCAATGTCATTTATACCGTCAGAGAGTTCGAAGCGGCGGGCGCCGCCGCCGTCGTGATCGAAGACAAAATGTTCCCCAAGGTCACGTCACTTATCGACGGCGGCCGGCAGGATCTCCTCTCCATCGCGGAGTTTCAGGGGAAGATCGAAGCCGCTTTGAGCGCGCGCAAGGATCCCAACTTCCTGATCATCGCCCGCACGGAAGCTTTGATCGCGGGGCTCGGTGAACGCGAAGCACTTGAGCGCGCCCGCGCCTATGAGGCGGCCGGCGCCGATATGATTTTGATCCACTCAAAACAGAAAACGCCTGACGAGATCGAAAGTTTCATTAACGCCTGGGACGGCAAAGCCCGGATTGTGATCGTGCCGACCGCCTATCCGCAAATGACCGAAGCGCGCGCCCGGGCGCTGAACAAGGTCGGCGTTCTTATCTACGGCAACCATGCAATCCGCGCCGCGGTGACCGGGATGCAAAAGATATTTGCCCAGATCATTCAGGATGGCGGCATCCAGAATGCCGACGCGGACATCGTCCCCGTCTCGGAAATCTTCCGCCTGCAGAAAATGGATGAAGTGAAAGAGAACGAGAAGCGCTTTCTGCGCTGATTGAGACGTTGATCCAGGAGAGCGATGCCGCCCGATACGGCGGCACCGCCACTCGCCCCGCCTTCCCCTGATTGCACTCCTGAAGGATGATGCGGCGCGGCCTACCCGCAACCCTCCTCGCGCATCGTCCCGCGGCCATCCAATCGCTCCCACAGCCTGTCCATCATTGATTGCTGCCTCTCCGCAGGTTCATGCGAATCCCCCTGCGGAACTTATTTCGCTTTGATGCGTTTGTCGTGGCGTAACCACAAGCGGAGCAGAACAATGAACGGAATTATTTACCTCATCGGACTTATCGTCGTCATTATGTTCATATTGTCATTCCTTGGGCTGCGGTGACGGCCATGGCACATGAAAATAGAATGGCCCCGCCTGTCACGCCGATCGACGCGGGCCGGTCCTATCTGGAGTGGGGTGCAAGTACCGGCGGCATTGCGGTTTCCTGTGCCCTGGCGATTGTCCTGTTGCAGTTCGGAGCCGGGGTCGGTCTTTCTTTGGGAGAGCCGCTGCTGGAGGATGGCAGCGCGTCGTGGAACGTCATCGTCGCCGGCCTCTGGACCGTCGTCGTGGCGGCGGCAAGCGGCTCTGCCGGCGGATATATCGCGGGACGCATGAGAGCGCGGCACGGCGACGCTGCGGCCTCCGAGGTTGAATTTCGCGACGGCACGCATGGCCTTGTTGTGTGGGCAGGTTCAACCCTGATCGTGGCGGTACTGATGGCTCTGCTCGCGGCGCTCGCAGCCGTTGGCGCAGCGGCGAGCCCTGCCGCGCCGGATGTCATGACAGACAGTATCCTCGTTCGCCTTACTCAAAGCAACGCGATCATCATGGCGTTTGCCATCGGCGCCGGCGCCGCACTTGGCGCGGGCGCCGCGTGGTTCGCCGCGATTATGGGCGGCGAGCACCGGGACAACGGTCTGTCCGTACACACGCTTGTCCCCGGCCCTTTCAGACGCAAATCGGTCAGATAGTCATTGGCGTTGTGGGCTGCTGACCAACTACGGGCTACCGCATCTGGAACAGTTCCTGATGGAAGCGGCTTGCTATCGGCACCCCATGCGCGGCCATATCCTTGCGGATCGCGTGACCAAATCCCTCGGGGCCGCAGAACCAGATGCTCGCCGCGCGCCAATCCGGCACGGCCGCGCGGATCCGCTCGCCGGTCAGTCGCCCATCCCGCGCGTCGATCATGAGGTGCAGCTGTACTCCGGCCGCCGTCGCATCAGCCTGCAGCCGGTCGAATGCCATCTCGTCGACCTCGGCCGTTGTGTGAAACAGATGGATGACCTTATCCGCCGTAGCCCCTTGCCAGGCCCGCGCCTGCATGGCCCCGATGAATGGCGTAACGCCGATGCCGCCGCCGATCCAGATTTGCACCGGGCAGTCGTCATCAAAGGTGAAGCATCCGTAAGGCCCTTCGACGGTCACAGACTGGCCGACCTCCAGCCGATCGCCAAGCTTTGATGTGTAATCGCCAAGC
This sequence comes from Sneathiella sp., assembly GCF_036844445.1. Taxonomy (GTDB): domain Bacteria; phylum Pseudomonadota; class Alphaproteobacteria; order Sneathiellales; family Sneathiellaceae; genus Sneathiella. Next base: position 306,528 of record NZ_DAIUFV010000005.1, read on the forward strand.
GCCTTGGTGATGAACTTGATGCGTCGGCTGGCCGGATCCCATGCCGAGGCGATCGTATAGGGATGCGGCCCTTCGCCCGGATCCGAGGTGACAAAGGCAAATTGCCCCGGCTGGTGTCCCGGCCAGCCCGGCCCGAGCTTGATCAGCTTTTCCAGGGAGTGAACGCCGGGGAAGCGGGTCAGCTCGATGATCTCGCCGGCAACCCGACGGCCCGCGCCGATCCGGCCGAGGATCGAGATCACGGCCGCGTAAGTGCCCCCCACCAGCAGTACCGCGAGAACGATCCCGACCGGCTGGGTCCAGTAGCTAAATTCGGTCAGGACGATCGCGTGGAACACCAGCACGAGATAAACCGGCGCCATCATGCGATGCAGCCGGCGGAATACGCTATAGGGCACCAGCTTCACGAGCGCGACGACGATCAGCGCAACAACAGCGTAAAACGCCCACTCCCCCACGTCCTCAGCTGTGCCGCGATAGCCGGCAAGGAAGGCGGCGATTGGATCCTCAATCGGCGACCGCGGGCCGCGCGGGGGGCGTTCGATAAGGCCCCAGCCAACGGCCCATTTCGGCCCCTCGACCCACAGCCAGTGCGTGATCGACAGGACAAGACCGCCAATGCCGAGCCATTTATGCAGGCGGTAAAGCTTGTCCAGCCCGCCAAGCCTGCGTTCCGGCCAGCGCGGGCGGAGCGACAGGATCATTGCGACGCTCATCATCGAAAAGGCCAGAAGTCCGCTGTATTGCAGCATGAATGTCCGCAGCGGAAATAATCCGTCAGCCGCGAAGACACCGGGTGCGGCCGCAAGCCACAGCCCCGTCAGCAGGGCAAGGCCAATCCAGAACACCAATTTGATCCGCAACATTCGTCTCCCCCCGAAAACAGTGGACCAACCCGGACGCGCCCCTGCGTTCATTCCCCGCTGGGCAAAACGGTGTCCGTCGTCAAACGGTATATCACGAAAACCTCGGCGCAAAGAGGATCGAAAACCTGATCGCCTTGCATTTTGCTGAAAATGCAGTGCAGCAACATCACGGCCCGCGCTGGCGTGCGGCCGTCACACCAGTGACATGCCACCGTCCGCGTGCAAATTCATCCCATTGATGAAGCTGCTTGAGTCGGACGCAAGAAACAACGCAGCCTGCGCCAGTTCTTCTGCCTCGCCGAAGCGACCTGCCGGGATCAGGGTCCGCATCATCTCCTCGAACCCGGGTCGTTCATCTTCGGAAATACCGAGCTTGGCCAGAATGGACGTGTCGACTGGCCCGGGGCTCAAGACATTGACCCGGATCCGCCGGGCTTTTAATTCCAATGCCCAGTAACGGGCAAAGGAATTAATCGCCGCTTTGGTTGCGGCATAGACCGCGTGATTTTCCAGCACCTTGCTCGCGGCGAGGGAGCTGACCAGGATAATGCGACCTGCATCTCGCATCAGGGGAAGCATTGTCTGAACACCGAAAAAAGTGCCGCGTGTGTTCACATCGAACTGGTGATCATAATCGGCAATGGTCACCTCCGCCGCCGAAGAGAGATGAATGACACCCGCGTTGGCGACATAGATATCAAGGCCGCCAAATCTGTGTTTAACTTCATTCGCAAGGCTGCCCTGATGAGCAAGGTCAGAAATATCGCCCGCGATACCGACAGCGCCGCAGCCAATCTCTGCAACGGCGCTCTCCAGCACATCCTTTCTCCGGCCTGTAATAATCACTTGCGCGCCCTCTTGCGCAAACAGCCGGGCCGTTTCCTTGCCAATGCCGCTGTTACCGCCCGTTACAAGGGCGACTTGTCCTTTCAACGATTTCATAAGTCGATATCTCCTATTTCACTTGCCAAGCTGCGATGATGGCGTGCAAATCGCGGTTAATCACATCAGGATGCGTTCCGCACATACCATGCGGGAGCCCGCTGTAAGTTTTGAGGGTGGCGTTCTTTAGGAGATTGGCCGCCAGGGGCGCGGAATTGGCATAAGGAACGATCTGGTCATCATCCCCATGCATGACCAGGGTTGGGACGTTAACGGCTTTCAGGTCGTCCGTGAAGTTTGTTTCCGAAAACGCCTTGACACAGTCATACTGGGCTTTGGCGCTTCCTGCCATAGCCTGGCGCCACCAGTTCTGGATCAGCCCCTGAACCGGCTTCGCACCGGTACGGTTAAATCCGTAAAATGGCCCCGACGCCAGATCGATGTAGAATTGTGATCGGTTCGCCGCGAGCCCGGCCCGGATTTCATCAAATACCTCAATCGGCAATCCACCGGGATTTGCAGATGTTTTTACCATGATGGGAGTAACGGCGCCGATGAGAACCAGTCCCGCTACGCGTTCGGGCCTGGATCTCGCCACATAATGAACGGCTTCGCCGCCGCCGGTTGAATGGCCGATATGAACAGCGCCCTTCAGATCAAGCGCCTCCGCCAATGCGGCCACATCGGCCGCATAGGTATCCATCTCATTTCCCTGATCCGTCTGGGTAGAGCGGCCATGCCCCCGGCGATCATGGGCGATCACCCGATAGCCTTTGGCGAGAAAATAGAGGAGCTGGTTATCCCATTCGTCCGATGTGAGCGGCCAGCCATGATGAAACATGAGGGGTTGGGCATTCTGCGGTCCCCAGTCTTTGTAAAAAAGCCGGACACCGTCCGTTACAGTTATGAAATTTGTCATCATTTGTCCTTTTTCTGTTGGAGTTGGCAAAGTCGAGGAAAGCACCTCGCTCGCGCAGGTGGTAAGAAGGGCAGCGCAAGCGCTGGCGGAGAGAAAGTTGCGGCGACTTATAATCGTCGATTGGTTGTGAGCCATTGTGCAATCCTCTGAGGCGTTACAGTCGTCGGTCTGGAGACTAGAGATCCACGACCGAACTCGGTTTCGCATAGGCGAGCGCCGTCGCCCGATCTGCCTTGGGCGGATAGATCCAGATGGTGTTGACCTCCTGCTTTATCGCTTTGGCGTCAGCACCGGTCGCCTCTACCTTTCGATCCCAACCCCGCGTGAAAAGAGCGCCGGGTTCGCCGAGATCAAGACAGGTGACATAGGTGCGCTGCTGATACGGCTCCGGATCGACGTTCAACAAACTGGCCGCCGCATTGTTGCCCGCATAGGCGCCCATACGTTTGGCGTGCTGGCAGGACATCAGGGTATGGTTGCCAAGATCATCACTTGCCGCTTTCGCCGCGTCCCCGGTCGCCCAGACATTCGCAACGCCCGGAACTGCGAGGTAGGCATCGACCAGAAGACGACCAAAATTGTCACGTTCTGCGTTGATACATGCGGTAAGCGGTGTCGCGCGCATTCCCGCCGCCCAGATTACTGTGGATGCATCGATCCTCTCACCATTTGAGAGGGTGACGCCGTCAGCATCGACACCCGTGATCGCTGTAGCTGTAATCGCCCTGATCCCGAGTTGCCGGAGTGCCTGAGTGATATGCGGCCGCGCCTCATCGCCCATATCCGGCGCAATGTTCGATGACCGGTCGACGATGATCACCCGGACATCACCGCCCGGACCGAGGATATTCCGACGGCGAGTTGCCATCTCGGTCGCAACTTCGATGCCGGTAAATCCGCCGCCTGCGACGACTATCGTATTCCTTTTTGGACTATCGGGGCGCTTTGTGAGACCATTCAAATGCAAATCAAGAGAAACGGCCTCCGGAATGCTGTCAACGCTGAAGGTATGCTGATCGACGCCGGGCACAGGAGGACGGAACAAGCTGCTGCCCGCGGCAAGCACCAGCCGGTCGTAACGCAATTTTTGCGCCTCATTCCCGCGGTTCTCAAACGTAATCGATTGATCGTCCGTATCTATCCCGGTGACTGTTCCGGAAACGAAATTCACATCGACAGCGCTGAAGAGATCGAGAAGCGGCACTTTCATTTTTTCCGGGTTTGGCTCATACAGTCTCGGACGGACGGTTAGAACCGGATCAGGCGCGATTACCGTGATTTCCAGTTCATCGCTTGAGACTTTCTGCAAGGCGCGAAGACGCGCGGCGGAGAGAGCAGCATCAGTGGCCGCGAAACCGGCACCAATGATCAAGATGCGTTTAGCCATTATCTTTCCTTCCTTGTTGTGCAAGAAAGGCCGGCAGACTGGTCCAGGGGAGTAGAGGACCTTCAGGGAGTGGGAGGGGGGTGCCTGACGGCCTGGTTTGTAGTGCCCGGCAACTCTGCGACACCAACTCGGATATGAAAGATATAGCCGACGATATCGAGACTAGTACGCTCTTGTTTCGCAAATTCAGGGGCATTTCTTTCTGTCCTGTTTTGGTGACGAATGTTTACCGAACAAGACAAAACCTATGCTTCCTGACCCCTCCTGACGATTGCACTCTAGTCGAGAAAGGCTATTGCATAAGTATAGAATAGCCACACCAAAACGGTGATCGATGCGCGAAAAAGAGGATATCCAGCCAGCGGACAGCTATACCGACAGCACCCGAGATATCACCATTGATGATGGTATGCTGGACATAGGGAGTTACGGTCGCGTTACTTGCGGTGTCACCGATGACGCCCCATCAGTTTCTGCACGCCCTTGAAGGCCATAACCAACGGCGCGGCCACCAGGAACAACAAAACAAGTGAAAAGAAGGCTTCGTTGAACGACAGCACCGCCGCCTGTAACAGGATATTTTTCTGAATGACAGCCAGGGCGCCTTGCATCGCGCTCTCCGGCTCTATCCCGCGACCTGTCAACGCTGTAGACAATGTTTCCTGATACTGCTGAAACGGCAGACTGGCGAGATCCATATTCTCAATCAGCACCCGCCTGTTGAGCGCGGTCTGACGGTCGAGGTAGGTACTCAGGAAAGAAATGCCGATGACACCCCCCATTTGCCGCCCGAAATTGAAAAGGCCGACACCCGACGCAACATGATCGACGTCAAGGCGCGTAAGTGTAAAAATGGTGATCGAGATGAAGAGGAAACCAAGGCCAAGTCCGCGCACCAAAAGGCTCGGCCATAGATCCTCGGCGCCGCTTTCCGAGGTGGACCCCGACAACATCCACATGGCGGTCATGACAAGAACAATTCCGAGCGGGGTAAATAGCAAAGGATTGAGCTTTTTCCATGTAATCAATGTACCGGCGATCACTAATCCTGCCCCGACCGCCGCGCTTGATGGAAGGAGCAGTAACCCGGCATCCATTGCGGGCAGCGCAAGAACCTTGAGCGCGAAGGCCGGAATGAGAAAGGCGCTGCCGGAAAGCACGAATCCCGCGACAAAGCTCACCACGAAACCGAAAGTGAATTGCGGATCGGTGAATATTTTTCGCTCTATCAATCGGGAGCGAGTATCAATGACCCGCCATGCAACGAAGGCAATTCCCGCGCCGACCCCGACAACGCTAAAAAGAGGGTGCTGTCAGACGAATGCGACATAGTCTCTGTTTGGCGTAAAATGGCACAAAGG
>NZ_DAIUFV010000006.1:0-207866 GCF_036844445.1 Sneathiella sp.
CTCTCCCCGCAACCAATAATATCAACGGCTTAGCAATAAAACGCTAAGCCGTTTTCTGTGGCCTGGAAGCATATAGGGATAACTCATCAACCGGCCAATCTGGTCCGCAGAAGCCCGTGCCAGCGGGTCAGGAGGATTTGGTGGAGCGCCCGTATAGGCTGCGGGATGGGTGGGATCGAGAGGGCGCAGGGCTTATCGTCCGTCTCGATCATCATCCGCATCAGGAGACGCAGAAGCTGCCCGCAATATCCGCCCGATACTGATTGCCGCGCCGGGGATACCCATCCTCAACCGCCTCGAAGCTGAAAGTGCCGCGCAATTGTGTGCCCGTCTCCAGCAGTTGGACGGACCCCATGGTGCGGTTCCGGCCATAATCGAAATTGCTGCGGAAGTTGGCATATTCCCGGCCGCGATACACATCCAATGTCCCAACGGCGCCATTTTCAAGGCCGGGGACTGTATTGTCGTCCATGACAGTCAGGTTTGCCGGCGCGGAAGCGTTGCCTGGAATGAGGATTTGCGCGACAACCCGGCTGGCATTGCCGACGCTCCCCACACTTTCAAGCCGCACGGCCCGCCCGCCTTGTGCGGGATGGACGGAGGCCTGCACGGCAATCCGGCTGCCGCTTGGCAGGGAAAGCTGCAGGAAGGAATGCTGCACTGAACCGATGGATAATGTGTTTTCACAGGCTCCTGCCACCTGCCCGGGCAGGGAAAGGGGCGTGGTGGCGGTCGCGGCGGGCCCGGATGATGCGGGCGGGGACGCCGAGGAAACAGGCGATGACGCGGGCGGCATGACGGGCGTTAAGGGCGATGCCATCTGGCGCTGCGTTGCGGCGTGATTTTGCAAGGCGTCGCGCGCGGTATCAATGCCGCCTGCCTTGCCATCACTTAGAATATCTGCCGCCATGCCGGCACCCATGGTGAGGGATTCGGCGCCCATGCCCTGACCGGCGCCATAGGCCGTTATAGCGGCCGCCCCGCCGAGGGCAATCATCTTGGCGAAACTGTTATCTGATGCATTATCCTGCTGCCGTTGCCGGACCTGGGCCATGCGCTGCTCTTGCTCATAACGCCAGACCTCCGTCTGAACCGCCAGGTTTTCTTTGCCTGAGGTTTGTTTTGGCGTTTCTCCTGTCGCGAGGCGCGCGTCTTCATCCGCGCCATTGTCAATCAGACCTTCGACAATATCGAAAGAAGCCTTATCATAAGCGACATGCAGGGGCGTCTGGTCAAAAGCAGCGAGATTGCCGGTGGCGTTCCACCAGCTCGGCATCACGCGCCAGTTTGCCCGGGCATCCATATAGGCCCCGGCCGCGATCAGAAGCTCCAGCGATTCCCGGTATCCTTCGTTGTAGGTATAATAAGTGCGCCAGTCCGGACGCCATAGCTCGCCGGTCACCCATGCCTTGCCAATTGTCTGCTGACCGATGGCGATAGCTCCTGAGGAAGCCCCGACTGCGCCGGAGGCGCCACGGCCTGCGCCGCCCACGGGGCCGGACGGTGTGAGACGGGTGTCATAGAGCTGCCCCTGCCGCTCGATCCGAACAGACAGCGGAACCCCGGGAGAGGCGCGGACAATGTCGACAAAATCCTTGAAAGAATTGATGGGCTGGCCGTTAATGGCCCGGATCATATCGCCCGCCTGAAGACCGGCCTGCGCCCCCGGGGCACCCGGTACCACACCACCGATCAGCGGTTGCAGGTCTTTTTGGTCGTATTTCATGTCCCGTACCCCGTTGGCCGCGACGATATGCAGCGGCGTCACGCCTGCCTGACCGATACCAGGACCGCGATACAGGCGACCGCCTGCCGGGGCGGCAACGGGCTCAACTGCGGCGCTGCCGGTATTCGGGTCTATCCCCTGATCCAGCAGCCAGGCAATTGCTTCCGCATGTCCGAATTGCGCGGCGCGGTGCAAGGGAAACATCCCGTCAACGCCCATGGCATCCGGCCGGGCACCCATTTCCACAAGCCGCTGCATGAGCGCCACTTCGCCGAAGCGGGCCGCCGCGTGAAAGGTGCCATCCAGAAGCTCCTGATCCGTCTTCGCCCCATGGCGGAGCATGAGATCAACGGCTTCGGGGCTGCGGACGAGGGCGAACACCGGAAACAGCGTTGAGGGCACGTCATAGACTGACCAGGGCCCTTTCAGGACGCAACGTCCCGTGGTCTTTTCGGTCTCGTTACACCATCCGCCGAGCAGAAAGGAATATGCGGTCAGCGGCCCCCCATCTTCCCAGACCTTGTCCGTAACCGGTGCCCGGGTCTCTTTTTCATATTCAATCAATTCGGTTTGCCGGATCAACTCCCAACTCAAACCGCGGTTCGGATCCGCTCCGCTGTTCAGCGCTTCCGCTACAAGATCGGTCCGGTCCGAGACCAGGCCGTAAACCAGCGCTTCGAACAATTTATCCGGATTTTCGCTGGTCTTGACCTGCTGGCGTTGGCTTTGCGGATCAAGGCGGCTGAAGTCACCAAATGAACCGCTGCTCGTCACAATTGGAGTGAAACATCCGCCAAGCGATAACAGGCTGGCGATAACGGCGGCGCGAAGGATGTTGACACGGTGCAGAAGGCTGATCTGCATTGATACGGACTCCGGATTTTATTATTCAAAGTGAAGCCGGTATTGTCGGATATTAGGATGAATTTTTTATTAATTTGTAGAGTTTTCTCTGCACAGGGCGCTCGGCGACGAGAGACTCGTTCTAAGTTCGATGGCCGAGGAGTACGCCGCGAGTCCTATGCAACGAACGCTACTTGCAGGCGTATCTCAAGCGGCTTCCTGACTTCGACAGCGTTCGAGCGAAGAATGGGCGATGGCGCATGCGATACTCTATTTGGGCCTTCTCGCCGCTGGAGTTCTTCCGCCTCTTTCGTGCCGCCGACGCCTGGCAGACGATTGATTTGGGGAAGGGCTACGCTATGTTTAAGTAATACGCTTGCATTCGCGTATTGTTGCGGTCACTCAATCAATTAGTCTGATATAAGGAGAGGGTTTTGCCAAATAAATCGAAGGGCTCAACAATGAGCACGGGCGCGCCTGCACCAAGCGACCGAAATTCCCTGACGATCGGCCCGGACGGCCCGATTTTGCTTCATGACGTTCATTTTCTTGAGCAGATGGCGCATTTCAATCGCGAGAAAGTGCCGGAACGTCAGCCGCACGCCAAGGGCTCCGGCGCATTCGGCGTTTTCGAAACGACGGAAGATGTCTCGGCCTATACCATGGCCGCGCTCTTTCAGAAGGGGGTCAGGACGGATATGCTGGCGCGCTTCTCGACCGTTGCCGGTGAGGCAGGCAGCCCCGACACCTGGCGCGACGTGCGCGGCTTCTCGCTCAAATTCTATACCGATGAGGGGAATTACGATCTCGTCGGCAATAACACGCCGATTTTCTTTGTGCGCGATCCGATGAAGTTTCCGCACTTCATCCGGAGCCAGAAGCGGCTCCCCGATTCCGGCCTTCGCGACAATCACATGCAGTGGGATTTCTGGACCAACAACCCTGAAACCGCGCATCAGGTCACCTATCTGATGGGCGTCCGAGGCCTGCCGCGCACCTGGCGGCATATGAATGGCTACGGCTCGCACACCTATATGTGGGTCAATAAGACGGGCGACAAATTCTGGGTGAAATATCATTTCCACACCCGGCAGGGCATGCAGTTTTTCACCAATGAGGAAGCTTCGGCAATGGCTGGATCGGACGCCGATTATCATCGCCGCGATCTCTTTGAGGCGATCAGCAAGGGCGATTTTCCGGTCTGGGATATGTCGGTCCAGATCATGCCTTATGCGGAGGCGAAAACCTACCGTATCAATCCCTTTGATCTCACGAAAACTTGGTCGCATAAGGATTATCCGCTGATCCGGGTCGGCACAATGACCCTCAATCGTAATCCGGAAAATTTCTTTGCCGAAATTGAACAGGCGGCCTTCTCGCCCGGCAACACGGTGCCCGGCATCGGCCTCTCGCCCGACAAGATGCTGCTCGGCCGCGCCTTTGCCTATAATGATGCGCAGCGTAACCGGATCGGCACCAATTTCCATCAGCTGCCCGTCAACAAGCCGAAGGTGCCGGTCAACACCTATATGTTCGACGGCCAGATGACCTATGACCATAGCGGCAGCGCGCCGGTCTATGCGACCAACAGCGGCGGGCGCGCCTGGGCCGATGAAACCGGGCCGGTTGCGGACGGCTGGGAGGCCGACGGCGAGATGGTGCGGAGCGCCTACAGCTTGCGCCCCGAGGATGACGACTTCACGCAGCCCGGCATCCTTGTCCGCGAGGTCTTCAATGATGCCGAGCGTCAGTCGCTCGTTGATCAGGTCGCGGGCAGTCTGCTTGGCGGTGTCCGCTCGCCGGTCCTCGAGCGGGCGTTCGACTACTGGAAATCGATCGACGCCGAAATCGGCAAGCGGATCGAACAGAAGGTTCGCGCAGGCGCGGGTGATAAACCCGCCGAAGGCATGGGCGAGGGCTGACCTGCCTTATCAACAGCTCTGCCGGCGTCTTGCGGCCCCGGCAGAGCGCTATTCTTTTGATGTATAACGGAAGGGCATACAATGAGGACGTATAAAATCGGCTATCTGATCGGCAGCCTCGCGAAGGGGTCGATCAATCGAAAGCTCGCGCAGGCGCTGATCAAGCTTGCGCCGTCCACGCTGGAGTTCAAGGAAATTTCCTTCAAGGATCTGCCGCTCTATAGTTACGACTACGATGATGACTTCCCACAGGTGGCGCGCGACTTCAAGGAGGCGATCAAATCCTCGGACGGGATCCTGTTTGTGACGCCGGAATATAACCGTTCGATCCCGGGCGGGCTTAAAAATGCTATCGACTGGGCGAGCCGTCCCTACGGGACGAACGCCTTCTCCCGCAAGCCGACCGCAGTGATCGGTGCATCGCCCGGCGCCATCGGGACCGCGGTTGCGCAGCAGAATCTCCGCAGCGTTCTCAGCTTCTGTAACGCGCCGCAGATGAATGCGCCGGAAGCCTATATCCAGTTCAAGCCCGGCATGATCAACGATGACGATGACGTCACGGTGGAATCGACCCGGGATTTCCTCCGCACCTATATGCAGGAATATCACGACTTCGTTGCCAGGGTGTTGACTGTCCTTCCGAACGATGTCTGACGACAGCCCGGATAGAGAAGGCGGCGCCGTCTTCTCTATCCGCCCTCCTGTCTCCTGTAGTCCCTTTCACGACGACTTTCACTAATAGCTGCTTGCCTGATCTAGATCGTTGATCTCTGCCTCGGAGAGTGAAAGGCGGGTCGCGGACATCAGGCTTTCGAGCTGATCGAGACGGGTTGCGCTTGCGATCGGGGCAGTGACGCCTTCGCGCGCCATCAGCCAGGCCAGTGCAACCTCGGCCGGTCTTGCGCCGTGCGCCGCCGCCACCTCATCGAGGGCTTTGAGAATGGCCATGCCGCGGGCATTCATGTAAGTGGCAATGCCGCCGCCGCGCGGGCTCTTGGATAAATCACCCGCCGTTCGGTATTTACCGCTCAGAAATCCCCGTGCAATACCGAAATAGGGAATGACCCCGAGCCCTTCGCTACGCGCAAGATCGCGCAAGCCCTCTTCAAATGCGGCCCGGTCATAAAGATTGTAGAGGGGTTGCAGAACGCTATAGCGAGGGAGGCCTGTCCGCCGGGCAACGTCAAGGGCATGTTTCAGTTGGTCAGGCGAGTGGTTGGACGCGCCTATCGCGTGCACTTTCCCTGCGGCAATCAGGCGTTCATAGGCCCCGAGCGTCTCCTCGACTGGCACGTTATCATCGAAGATGTGCGAGAAATAGACATCGATCCGGTCGGTTTGAAGGCGGCGCAGGGACCCCTCCACGGCCTTCGTGATCCACGCTGCCGATAGCCCTTTCTCATCGGGGGCCAGTTCCATGCCAACCTTCGTAATGACAATGACCCGCTCGCGACTGCGCCGTGACGCCATCCACTCGCCGATAATGCGCTCGGACTCGCCGCCCCGGTTGCCGGGCGCCCAGGTCGAATAGATATCGGCAGTGTCAATAGCTTCAAAGCCCGCGTCAAGGAACCGGTCGAGCAGCTCGAACGAGCGTGTCCGATCCGCGGTCCAGCCGAAAACATTGCCGCCGAGAATGAGCGGCGAGACATTGATGCCCGTATTCCCCAATGGCCTTTTGTTCATCATATGATCTCGATGCCTTTTGTTATTTCACGCAACGCTAACGCGGGGAGCGGGCGGCGACAAGCCGTTATCGTCTCTATCCGGGTATCGGGCGGGCAACAAAAACGGCGGCGCGTTGCCGCACCGCCGCATGCATTCTGACCGGTTGGATCAGTTGGCCGCCGCGCGCGCCTCACCCCGCCAGCCGTTCACGAGATCGGCATTGGCCTCGATCCACTCGGCAGCATGACGGGTGACGTCTTCCGGATCGCCTTCGCCGTCATTCATCTTTGCGTTCTGGGCAAAAATATCGGCAATCGGAATGGAGGCAACCTCAAGCAGTTTGCGGATCGCCGGATTTTTCTCCAGGAACGCGCTGTTCACGACAGGGCGGATGTCATTGGCCGGGAAGCCGAGCATGCAGGGGTCGTTGACGCAGCCCTCAACGCCTTCCAGCACGGCGAATTCCTCAAGATCTTTCGAGACTTCCGGCAGGTTGACTTCCGGCACCTCGATCCACATCACATCTTTGCCGGGCTTAAGCGCATTTACCGTCCAGTTCGGCGTCCAGGTGTAGAAAAGGATCGATTTGCCCTCGCCGTAGGCCGCCACTGCATCAGCCATCGAGGCCGTGTAGCTCGCCTTGATCGGGTTGATATGATCGTTCAGGCCATAGACGTCGAGATGATGCGCGATATTGATCTCGCAGCCCCAGCCCGGCGGGCAGGCGACGAGGTCAGCCTTGCCATCGCCGTCGCGATCAAAGGCTTCCTTCACCTCGTCGCGCTTGAAGTCCTCAAGTGACTTGATATTGAATTTCTCAACGGATGCCTTGTCGACGAGATAGCCTTCAAGGGCGCCGCCCTTAGCAACGTAACCAACCAGCTCGGCTCCCTGCGAATAGGTGCTTTCATAGGAATTATGCGTCGGGAACCAGCCGTTGACCCAGAAATCGAGATCACCCTGCGCGACCGCCTGATAGAAGGGCGGGTTGTCGAGCGTGGTCGGCCCCTCCACGTTATAGCCGAGCTTTTCCAGCATCGCCTTATAGATCGCGGCGGGGAACCAGCCGGTATCCCAGGTCGCCTGCGCCATTTTGACGGTGACACCGTCTCCCGGCGCGTCATTGGCGAATGCTGCCGGTGCGGCGAGCGAAACGCTTGCCGATAGCGCAACAGCCAGAAGGCGCGAAATGGATGAAGTCTTCATAGATAGTCTCCTTGTCTTCTTCTTGCGTCCCGTTTCTTGTTGTAACGGGGACATGGGAACCGCGCAGGACGCGGTGCGGCGGGATCAGCCCGCCTTTTCAACTTTCGCCGCCGGCCTCGATGGCCGCAGCGAGAACAGTGACCGCAGCGTTGCGAGAAGCGACGGGCTTCGCACCGCGCGGGCCTCGCCAAGCGACTGGCTTATGCGGTCGAGAATGATGGCCAGCAGAACGATGCCGACGCCGCCCGCGGTCGCGTTGCCGACGTCGAGCCGCCCAAGGCCGGTGAATACGACAAGCCCAAGGCCGCCGGCGCCAATCATCGCGGCGATAACCACCATGGAAAGCGCGAGCATCAGCGTCTGGTTAAGGCCGGCCATGATCGTGCGAAGCGCCAGCGGAAACTGCACCTCGATCAGCATCTGCCAGGGTGTCGCCCCGAATGCGGTGGCCGCCTCGGTGAGGTCTTCGCGGACATTGCGGATGCCGAGATCGGTCAATCGGATGATCGGCGGGAGCGCGAAGATGATGGTCGCGAAGATCCCCGGCACGACGCCGACGCCGAAAAGCATCACGATCGGCACCAGATAGACGAATGACGGAATTGTCTGCATGACGTCGAGGACGGGACGCATCACGGCGCGGAAAATATCGCTCCGCGCGGTCAGGACGCCAAGCGGGATCCCGATCACGACGCAGAAAAAGACCGCTGTCACTACCATGGCAAGCGTTGTCATGGTTTGCGGCCAAAGTCCGATCACGTCAATGAAACAGAGCGCGATCAGCGTGAAGATAGCGACGCCCCGCCCTGCGGTCCGCCATGAAATGAGCGAGAGGACCGCTGTGAATACCAGCATCGGCGTTGCGTTCAGGAAGGCGGTCAGGGCGTGCAGGACCTGCGTGACCGGCCATTGCATGGAGCGGAATACAGTCCGGAAATTCGGCACCAGCCAATCGCGGACAAACATATTGACCCAGTCATCGAAGGGCAGTGAGACAAAATCAGAGGGGCTCATGGCTTATTCCTTCTCCTCTGTTGCGGTCAGCTGGTGAAAGACGTCCTGCGGGCGGACAATGCCGGTGAGCTTGCCCTTCTCGTCCATCAGCGCAATGGGAAGGCCGCTTTCGGCAAGCGGATAAAGATCGTTCAACATGCACTCCGGCGTCGCGGCCGGGAACTCTTCCTCGAGCGCATCTTTCAGTTCTAGCCCGTCGCGGTGGGCGGCGTTCGCCGCCTGGTAGCTGATGATGCCGGTCAGTTTTCCGTCATCGACGACATGGACGGCGTTGACGTCCATTTCCTCCATGCGCGTCATGGCGCAGGTGACATCGTCGGTGGCAAGGTCAACGGGGTCGGCCGGGCGGGCGATGGAGGCGGCGGCAAAGACCTGGGAGCGGTCGATATCGCGCGTGAAGGCGGCAACGTAATCATCGGCGGGGGAGCCGACGATTTCCTCGGCCGTGCCGATCTGGGCGATTTCGCCGTCATGCATGATGGCGATGGTGTTGCCGAGCGCCATTGCCTCGTTGAGGTCGTGGGTGATGAAGACGATGGTCTTCTTGAGGGTGCGCTGAAGTTCGAGCAGTTCCTGCTGCATGTCGCTGCGGATCAGCGGGTCTAGGGCGCTGAAAGGCTCATCCATCAGCAGAATTTCCGGCTCCGATGCAAGGCCGCGCGCAAGACCGACCCGTTGCTGCATGCCGCCGGACAGTTCGTCCGGGTAGCTGTCACCGCGCGCGCCGAGTCCGACCTGCTCAAGGGCGGCCTGGGCGCGCGCGCGCCGTTCCGGTGGTTTCATCCCTTTGATTTTCAGTCCGAACGCAACATTCTCGGCCACCGTTTTATGGGGGAACAGGGCGAAATGCTGAAACACCATAGCGACCTTGTCACGCCTGACGCTGCGAAGCTCTTCGGCCGAGCAGCTGGCGACATTGATGTCATCTATGAGAATTTCCCCGGCGCTTGGGGTGATCAGACCGTTGATCATGCGGACCAGAGTGGACTTGCCGGAGCCCGAAAGCCCCATAACGACAAATATCTCACCTTCGGCAACCTGGAAGGAGACGTTGCGAACGCCGACCGTCTGTCCGGTGGCGGCAAATATTTCATCTTTGCTCTGCCTTGCTTTCAGAAGATCAAGGGCAGTTGTGACATCGTCCCCAAATACTTTATATAAATCTTTTCCGTGTATTTTTGGCTTCATAAATCCCGTGTATAGAACAAATAAAAACCATGCCAAAATGGCACGACTTTCATTATAGCGTGTTCTCCTCGGCTGTTTTGCGACGCAGCGCGTCGGGCGAAAATGACCTGACACGTTGCGTCAGGTGAGGGATGTATTCCCTGTTCGTTCTACGCCATTATATCGCCACATTTTTCGCAAGGTCAACCTTTTGCGCCATTTTTTAGTAAATTCCGGTTGAAATTTGTGCAAGTTTCCGCACCAGAATGTCGCGGAAACCGGCGCGAATTCCCGGTTGACAGGCGGTGATCGCTGAGGCCTTCTTATGCGTGAAAGGACCAGCGAGCGGGGCTTTCAGCCGTCTCGCGCTGCGGCGAATTTCTGGTCGCCCGCGCACCGGCATGTCGATTGTTTCTGTTGCGAATAAGGGAGAAAAATAAAATGGAAGAACGCCGGAAAAAAGGCCTGAAAACGCTTGGTGCCCTCACAGATTCTGACGGAACGGGCATCCTGAGACGCCTCAAGGAATTCCCGGCGCTGACCTCCGGCGTTGTCGATTTTGCCTATGGTGAAGTACTCTCGCGGAACGTCATCACGCCCTGCATGCGCCAGCTCATGACGGTGACCGCGCTTGCCGCGCAAGGCATGCTCGCGCCGCAGCTTAAAATTCATTTCGCGGGCGCGCTCAATGTCGGCGTCAAGCCCGAAGAGCTGGTCGAGGTTGTCTATATCACCATGATTTATGCCGGAATGCCGAAAGCCCTGAACGCCGCCGCCGTACTGCAGGAGGTGTTCCGCGACAGAGGCATCGATCTCACGGTCGAGCCGGAGGCGGACGGAGCCTGAGGGCGCGCCCGGCGCCTTGGCACCACACAGAGCGTTTGCCCGCATCCGGCATCTGTGCGAAAATCGCCTCACGCTGCGGGCGGCGGCCGTCATAAGGCGGAGATGCCCGTTCCCCGTCCTGGCACCGTCGGATCAGTCGGCAGGAAAGCTGCTGCATTGACAGCAAAATGAAGCGGAGCCGTTCATGACATCGGCACTTTTGGAGCGCAAGGTAAACCACTGGCGGGCGGAGACGGCGGAGCGCTTTGCGTTCATTGTCGATGCGGCTGATTATTTCGTCGTGGCGCGCAAGGCCATGCTGAAGGCGCGGCACAGCATCTATCTGATCGGATGGGATTTCGATTCCCGCATCCGTTTCGGTGATGACGCAGGCGAGGGGCCGGAGAAACTCGGCGATTTCATTCTCTGGCTCGCCGACCGCTCGCCAAACCTTGAGATCCGATTGCTGCGCTGGGATACGGGCGCCATCAAGGCGCTGTTCCGCGGCACCACTCTTTTCACCATCCTCCGCTGGAAATGGCACAAGCGCATTACCCTCAAGCTGGATGGCGCCCATCCGCTTGCCGCGTCGCATCACCAGAAAATCGTCGTGATCGACGATTGCATCGCCTTTTGCGGCGGCATCGACATGACGGCAGGGCGATGGGACCGCCGCGAGCATCTCGATGACGATCCGGGCCGCCGCAACCCGAACGGAAAGCCGTATGAGCCCTGGCATGATGCGACCAGCGCCTTCGACGGCGCGGCGGCGCGGGCGATGGGCGATCTTGCCCGCAAGCGCTGGACGATCGCGACGGGCGAAAAGCTGACGCCAGCCGGGCGCGAGCATGACTGCTGGCCTGATGATCTTGTCCCGGCGTTCGAGAATGTCTGTCTCGCCATCGCGCGAACCCGCCCGGAAATGGCCGATATTGCGCCGGTCTATGAGATCGAGGAGATGTATATCGATCTTATCTCCCGGGCGAAGCGCTGGATCTATGCGGAAAGCCAGTATTTCGCCTCCCGCCGCATCGCCCATGCGATCGCCCGGCGGCTGGTTGAGGCGGACGGGCCCGAAATTGTCATCGTCAATCCGGTCTCAACGGAGGGCTGGCTGGAACCGCTCGCCATGGATTCGGCCCGTGCGCGCCTGATCGAGGCGCTGCGGCGCATTGATGAACATGACCGGCTCCGGGTCTATTGCCCGGTCACCGCGAACGGCGCGGCGATTTACGTCCATGCCAAGGTGATGGTTGTCGACGATCATTATCTTCGCGTCGGATCGTCGAATTTCAACAACCGCTCGCTGCGCCTTGATAGCGAATGCGATGTCGTTGTTGCGGCCGATGCGCCTGGAAATGCGGGGATCGAAAGCCGCATCGCGGCGCTTCGCAACGGCCTGATCGCGGAGCATCTGGCGGCGGATGAGGAGAGGGTGGCCGCGCGCCTTGAGGAGAGCGGCTCGCTCATCAGAACCATTGAAGGCCTCTGCCGTGAGACGACGGGGCGAACCCTTGTCCCCTTCAAGATACCCGACATCAACGGTGTTGCGGAATGGCTCGCCGACAATCAGATACTTGATCCCGAAGGCAGTGACGCCATATTTGAACCGCTAAGCAAGCGCAGCCTGTTCAAGGGCTGGCGTCACCTGCGGCGGAAGCGGCGAAAATGAGTCGTGCGCGCCGCCGCGCGGCCTGCTTGGCGCGAGAGAGAGTGCGTCTCCATGAAAGGATGGGGGAATGATCCGGACAACATTATTGCGATATCTCTTGCCGCTGGTGCTGGTCGTTGTGACGGTGCCTGCCGGTGCAGCGGAGACGCGCGACGTCACGGGAAGCGCCAGCTACCGCGAACGCATCGCGCTGCCGCCGGGCGCGGAGCTGGTGGTCGAGGCGACGGGGTTTGAAAAGACGCCGCTCGCCGCGGAGCGCCATATAACGAACGGGGAACAGGTGCCGCTTCCCTTCCGGCTTACGCTTCCCGCCGATGTGCGCGCGAGCCTGCAGGTATCGATCCTGATGAACGGCAAGAGGCGCTGGATGAGCGAGCGCCACGATATTCCGCCGGGTCATGCGCCCTATGATCTCGGCGACATCCTCCTCAAAGGCTATGTCGCTTCGGATTTTGCGCATGTCATGACCTGCATTGACCGGACGTTCCGCCTTGAGTTCGAAGACGGCATGGCGTGGCTTGATACGGGCGAGAATATTATCGAACTGCCGCAAACGATCTCCGCCTCCGGTGCGCGCTTTGAGAGCGCCGATGGCCGCGTCATGATCTGGAACAAGGGCACGAAGGCGCGCGTCAAGATCGATGATCGGGAGTATGTCGAGTGCGACATCAGGGCCGCGGAGACCGCCGGCTGGACGGCGCGGGGAAATGAACCCGGCTGGCTGGTTGCCATCAAGGACGGGCGGGCATCCTTCACGCTCAACTACGGCTCCGAGACGCTCGATCTGCCGCTGCCGGCACCGACGATTGAGAGCGGCGCCTATCGCTATGAATTTCCCCGCTTTGCGCTCACCCTCACCGTTCAGGACGGTATGTGTGAGGATGATATGAGCGGTCGCCCGTATCCGCAGAAAGTGGAGCTCACGACAGCGACCGAGCGGTTGCGGGGCTGCGGCGGGGAGACGATGGATCTGTTGACCGACGCGGAATGGCAAGTTGAGGATGTCAACGGGCAGCGTCTCGTCGACAACAGCCACATCACCATTTCCGTGACGGGCGAGGGCAATATCGCCGGCACATCCGGCTGCAATGGCTATGGCGGAAATTTCACCATCGACGGGGAGGGGAAAATCACCATCGGTCCGCTGGTCGGCACGATGATGGCCTGCGCCGAGCCGCTGATGAAGCAGGAGCATGCGTTCCTGCAGGCGCTGTCATCGGTAAACCGCTTTCGCATCGATGAAACCGGTGCGCTGCTTCTGATGGTGGACGACCGGGCCATCCTGACGGCGCGGCGTTAGGCGCGTTATGACAGGCGCGAGCGGGGCACGCCGCCGTGCTTTGTCGGCGGCGAGATATCGCTGCGAAAGCCGCCGGTCAGCCGGTTGAGTTCCTTGTAGACGCGATCGGTGAGCGAGGGCTCTCCCGCCCCCATGCCTTCTTCCTCGGCGACCGACAGTTCATTCGCATCATACGCCCAGCGGCGCAGGATCTCTATTTTCTGATCAAGGGTAAAGGCCGGATAGTCTGCGACTTTCTCCGGGGTCCCAAAGGCTGCACTCGGATTAAGCTTCGCGCTCTCGAAACTGATGCCATCGTCACCCATCTCACACCCTCTCCAAACGGCGTCAAATAACTGACCGGATCCACCATGACACTTTTCGCGCCGGAGAGGAAGCGGGAAAGGGGCCGTCCGCGTCTCAGCGGACTGCCCGCTTCGTGGATTTACTTTTTGCCGACATCCTCGCGGGCGATGCCGCCCTGCTTGTGGGCGGGGGAGTGGCTGGAATCATGGCCGCCGCCGAGCCGGTTCAGTTCTTTCAGAATGCGCCCCAGCATGGCCGGCTCGCCATCGCCCATATTCTCTTCCTCGGCAACCAGGAGTTCATTCGCGTCATAGGCCCAGTTGCGAAGAATTTCGACTTTCTGTTCCAGCGTGAAATCGCTGCTCGCGGTCACCTCCTCGGGCGTATCGAAAACCGAGCTTGGGTTGAGCTTGGCTTTCTCGAAGGTATCCATCTCTATACTCATGTCGCTTCCTTTCGTCCAGATACACCCCCGAGAGGAAGTCGAGGCGGACGGCCTCAAGGCGCCGATGGCTGCATATCGTCAATCACGATGCACCAGTAGACGCCGCCATTCAGATAATCCGCTATATCACAGTCGAACTGCGTGAGTTCGCGGGTTATTTCCGTCGCGATGCCGCGATCGGCCAGCAACCGGGTCCAGACCGAAAGGCCGCTCTGGGTCGTAAATGAATGCTGATCCTGAATGGCCGGAGGATCATAAAACATCAACAGCTTGATACTAGGGTAGGCGTCCAGCTTTTCAATCTGCTGCATGCGATTATAGAGGAGGCGGCCCTCGCGAAACGCGCCGGCCGTCGCGGCGAGGAGATTGCCGCAAAGGGCAAGCAGCGTGACAAGGACAAGAGCGCGCACCACGAGCCGCGGCGCACCTGAGACAGCCGGAAAAAGTGCCGCCACGGTCAGCAGAACCGGAATTGCCCACGCGAAGGGCACATATCGGGCCCACCAGCTTTCCGGAAAAAACATGGATATGAGAAGCAGGCCGGCGCTGAAAATTGCAAGGCTGTCGGCCATGCGTAAAGCCGCTTGAGGCGCCGCGCCCCGCCCCGCAATCAGACGCGCCGCACCAAAGGCAGCGATGGCGGCGAGGAAGGCGAGGCTGAAGAACGGGCCGAAGCCGCCACGGCGGGTATCGAAGCGCAGCAGCTTGAACTCGTCGAGCTCGAAAGTGCCGGGGATTTTCAGCTCGACCGGCGCATCGATAGGCCATTCGCTATGCGCCGTCCGGCCGAAGACGCCGTAGAAAAACTTCGCCGGAGGGGAGAGCGGCACAACATTCGCCGGCTCGTTCCCCTTCATGATGTTGCCGACCGAGGGATAGAGGAGTTGCCCGTGGTCGGTCACATTCGTGACATAGGGTTTGTAGCCGACAGCAACCACCGCGACGATAAACGCCGCGCCGTATAGAAGGCCGTATCGTTTCAGGTTGGCAAGGGCGCGGCGGAGCCGATCCGCGTCGCCCCATCGGCGGACAAGATCCGCAAGATACACAGCGCCAACGATCAGCGGCACATAGTATAGCGCCGCGGTTTTCGTATTCACTGTCAGGATGATGCAGGCGGCGGCGCCGAGTGTCGCAATAGTCTGGCCCGACAGGGCGCCCTGCAGTAAAAAGAGTGCCATCGACATGCCGATGAGATAGAGCGGCGCATCGACATAATGGGTGAGGAGCTGCCCGATCACCACCGGGTTGCCGGCGAGGACGCCAGCGAACAGCAGCGCCGGGAGAGCGGGAAAGCGCGGTACGACGTCCGGGCCACAGGCTTGATAGAAGCGGAAGGAGTGCAGGAAAAGAACGGCGGCAAGACCGATCGTCAGCGTCTGACCCGCGAGCAGGATCCCGGTCAGGCTGACGATGTAGGATTGCAGCACCCAATATCCGTTGGGATAGGAATCGACCCAGATATTCGGATGGGGGGCGCGAAACGGATTCCAGCCCGCGCCAATATCCCATATCGCGCTCAAGTGATAGGCATATCCGTCAAAGCCCGGATCATAGAAGGGGCGCGTCGCAACGCTTGCGGCGAGCAGCAGCGCCGCAAACAGCAGGATCGCGACAAGCCCGGTGATCATTCCGCCCCGCCCCTTGACCAAGCCCGCAACGGCGAGCGTTGCGATCAGCGCGATGCCGATGAAGACAAGTGGCGGGTGAAATGCCTCGCTCGCAAAACGGCTCGCCGCCAGCAGGAAGGCGAGAAAGACATATATGGCGGCGATCGCGGTATCGAGATTTTTTGTCATGCGGGGCCAATCGTGAACAATTCCGAAACACCATTGCAGTCATGGGATAAAATATGGTTAAGCATAGCGACCAGACCGAGGCGCTGTCGTCGCGGTTCGGGAAAGCAGCGGATTCAACGACGCCGGTGGTTATTTTGCATATATATCAACAATGTGTTATGGTTTTTTTTGATCAGCTCATGCTGGAGTGAACGATTCCGCGGGGCGAGGGAGCAACAAAAGATTTGGTATAGATTATGAATTTGACTGCGCAAGCGGACAAAAAAGGGCATTTGATAAGACTGTTTGTTTTGTACGTCGGTGGTGTTGTCGCCCTAGGGATCGCGAAAATCGTCTTGGACTTTATGATTGGCGAGCGCTACGTAGCAGAAATTACATGGTCGGTCCTGCAACTGAATCTGGTTCATCACGACTCCTGGTGGCCCATGTACGAAGCAATGGTTGCGCGTCATCAGCATGTTGATATTTTCCAGACCGTTTTTTTCGACAGGAACATTAAATTCCAATATCCGCCAATTACTATTCTCCCTTTCATGGTGGGAACGAAACTGGGGATGGATGGGGTAATGCTCGGTCACGTAGCCAACTTAGCTTGCTTCCTGTCGATCATTGGAATTTTTGTTTGCCTTTATTATCTCTGCATTGAGGTAATCGAAAAGACTTTCGGGGCTGCACCGCTTTCGTTTCGGGAAAAAGCCGCAATCCTGATTATCTCGCTCCTTGCCGTCTATTCATTTTATCCAATCATTGGCGGGCAGTATATCGGACAGATCCAGATAATAATCGATCTTTTCATTGCTTTTGGCTTTCTATGCTGGGTTAAAAGATGGAAATTTGCCGCCGGCGCGATGATTGCATTGGCAGCACTCATCAAGCCTCAATTCGCACTGTTTTTAATCTGGGCGTTGCTTCGTAAAGAGAAGCAATTTGCCTACGGTTTGATGCTTGTCTTCGTTCCGGCAGGACTTATTTCGCTTGGTATTTTCGGTTTCAAAGAGCATGTCGATTACCTTCGCGTGTTATCGCATATCGGTAAGCATGGAGAGGTTTACTGGATTAATCAGAGTATAAACGGCCTACTCAACCGTTTGCTCGTGGATGTAACTTCCTTGACCTGGACGCTGAAGACGTTTGCTCCCTACAACATTATCGTTCACTATGGGACGTTAGTTTCAACCGTCGTGCTTATTTTGTTTGGTCTTTTCTTCAAGGCGGGGGGTGGAACCCAGGAATCTACCGAATTTCGGCATACCGCCTCCGTGTTGGATGTATCCTTTATGCTTTTGATCTGCACCATCGCGTCGCCAGTGGCATGGTACCATCACTATGGCGTTCTATTGCTTCCCTACTTCGTGCTCTTTCTTCTTGCGGTTAATTACGCCGTCGAGACGAATGGTCGCCGTTCCCAATTGCTGCTTCTCCTGCTGGCGGTAAGCTATTACTTCGTCGCAAATTATCTCGATTTTGCGGATTCGGAAGAATTCGCCAATCCCCCGGTAAATCTCCTGCAATCGTATAACCTGTTCGGGGGCTTCATAATGCTTGCAGCCATTCCCTGGCTTTCCACATGTTTGGCGCAGCAGCCCGGCCGGGAGGCGGGTGCGCATGAAAATTTTTCCGGTTATAACAGATAGATGTTTATAGGGGATGGCAGCAGGCAACACGCGGTTTGAACAGCCCTATCGTCGTGGCCGCATGATGACGCACCCAATTGTTTGTTTTTAATTAACCAATTTGATCGTAGAATTGTGCTGTGCAACCCGGCTGTCACCGCCGCGGTAAGCGTCTATTGCTACGTATTCGTCTTCGGGACAAAAAGAGTATGCCCCCATACAACAAACTATCGACTATGGAGAGAGCTGGCCTGACCTTTCTCCTGCTTCTCGCGGGGCTTGTATTGATAAGCCTATGCAAAGACCTCCTTTTTTACTTCCGGTCATATGGATATGAAATCAAGCTGTTCGGAATAATTGCGGGGAATGACGGGTCGTGGAATGATTCATGGGGGCCAATGTACTACGCGGCATGGGTGAGGCTATTCGAACCCGATTCTGATCTTTATCAGACTGTCTTTTTCGGCGATACGATCAAGTTTCAATATCCGCCCATCAGTCTTTTGCCGATCATGCCGTTTGTTGCCGCCAATGTAGAAGAGGAAGTCTTCTTTTACTATATGGGCTATCTTGCGATTGCGGCAGTTTTGATCTCCGGTTATGTCATCTATCGCATCATCCTGGCAGCGTCCGCGCTTTTCTATGGGACGGGCTTTTCAAACAAAGGCTGGAATGTTTTCGCGTTCGGTCTCAGTCTAGTCGGAACATTGACCTACTATCCGATCGTCTTTGGAATATATCTTGGCCAGGTTCAGGTGTTTCTGAATATGATCGTATGCTTCGCCATGTGGGCATTGGTCGTCGATAGGAAAACGATAGCAGGCGTACTGATCGCGTTTGCCGCTCTCATAAAGCCCCAGTTCCTTCTGTTCCTTGTCTGGTCGCTGCTGCGTCGGCAGCATCGATTTACGCGCGGCATGATCGCGGTTTTCGTGCCGGCGGGTGTCGCCTCGCTCTATGTTTTCGGATGGCAGGCGCATCTGGATTACGTCTCCGTAATCTCCTTTATCGGTCGCCATGGCGAGGTCTACTGGCCGAACCAGAGCATGAACGGGCTGCTCAATCGCTTGCTAAGCGGCGCGGACCCTATGGTCTTCTCAACCGCCGATTTTGCGCCATATAACGGGATCGTCTATATCGGCACACTGGTTTCAACTGCGGTGCTGATCGTTATCGCTCTCTTTTTTATCTATGTTTCTCGACGTGACAGCGGGGAGAACAAAACTCGCCGCGGCAAATGTTCCGAAGTTCTTGATTTTTCTGTGATGCTGGTGGTCTCAACCATCGCTTCGCCGATTGCCTGGGAGCATCATTACGGTGCTTTGTGGCCGGTAATTATCGTGGCGTTGATGATCGCGATCAGTGCATTTCGGACGTCGCCGAGCTGGCAAACCGCTATTGCAGTAGCGCTCGTAAGTGGCAGCTATCTACTGGTTTCAAACTATTTTTACTTCATTGTTGAAAAATACACGTTGCGCCTAGCACCCTGGAATATCGTTCAATCCTATATTTATTTTGGCGGTCTTATGCTGCTGCTCTCGTTAATCATGTTGTACCGTATGCCCCGAGAAAAGGTCCTCGATTCGGCTATATGAAGCGAGAGAAAGAGTATCCAAGCTATGCGTGCTCTCAGTTTTCAGTTGAGGGAACGCACCAGAGAACGTCCGCATCGAGCCAGCCAAACGGTTTGCACCGCGTCTCATAACCCGGGACATCATTCCCGTATTTCTTTATTATTTCTACGGTTGCTCCCTGTTCTTCAATCAGCCTGCCCCATACCTCTCCGGCGCTTGTAATCGTTGTGGATTGAAAGTCCGTTGAGATCCGCAGATCTTTCTCCGGGTAGACCTCGACGAGTGGGTATTTTGCGAGATGGGAGAGCGCAAGGACTTTGTAGTAGGTCTTGTAATTTTGCCGAACAGCGCCGCCGACGGCCGCCAGTGTGCAAAGGAAAAAGGCCACAACAGATGCGATCAGGCATGCGCGAGAAAAAATAATCGCTGCTCCCTTGCCGGCAACGACCAGCGACGAGGCGGAGAAAAGCACGGCACTCATCCATACGAAGGGCACGTAACGCGCCCACCATGACTCGGGAAAAAAAGCGCATCCGACAAGAATGGCAAGCGAAAATGTCCCGATCACGCCGGCCTTGCGACCAGCGGGATCGGATGTGCGGGGACGAGAGACGATGGCCGCCGCCCACGTCAGAATGGAGGCAATTAGCGCAAGGCTGAAGAGCGGGCCAAAGCCGCCACGGCGTGTGTCGTAACGCAAATGCTTGAATTCATCGATGTTAAACGTGCCGGGAACTTTGAGCGTGATCGGTGCATGGAACGGCGTCGGCCAGTAGCTTTCGCCAGTGACAGCGCCGATCCCGTATATAAATTTCGCCGGCGCCGGCAGCGTCAGTATATTTTCAGGCACGTTCCCTTTCATGATCTGATCGACGGCGGGGTAGAGAAACTTCCCGTGATCCAGATAGTTTGTGACGAAAGGCTTGTATCCAATCACCAGAACGCCGAAGAAGAAGACAAGTGCGTAGCCGGCGCCTTTCCTGGTGACCCAGTTGAAGGCGCGCGTGATGAACCCTTGTTTTTCAGGGTCAAGAACAAGTGACGAGATGAAGGCGGCAATGACAATTAGCGGTGTAAAGTAGAGTGCTGCAGACTTTGTATTGACCATGAGGAGGATGCAACAGATCGCACCGAGTTTATCAAGCTTGTTTGGCTGGAATGTATCGGCGAGTAAAAATAGTATTAACCCCGCGCCCATGAGATACAGCGGGGCATCTACATAATGGGTCATTACTTGCAGCAAAACCACCGGATTGGCGACGATCAATGCCGAGAATATCAGGCCTGCGATGGTTCTGAAGCGGTTCAGATGCGGTGCGATATGCTGATCAAAAAACGCGAAAGACTGAAGGGCGACTACGACGATCAAGCCGATGGTAAGCGACTGTCCGGACAACAGCAGTTTTGTCGTCGCGACAATATAGCTCTCTAGGACGTAAATACCGCTCGGATAGGAATCCAGCCAAATGTTATCGTTTGCGGTCTCGAATGGCTTCCAGCCGTTCGCCAGTTCCCAAACTGCCCATATATGATAGCCATAATCATCATCACCTGGCGAATAAAGCCAACTCGTCGCGTAAGCCCACGCGACAATAACCAGCGCAAACGCCAGGATAGCCGACAAAGCGCTGGCAACGTTCCTGATGTTTGCTGCCCATCTAATGACAGAAAGGCAAATGACAAGAGCAGCCAGAAGCTGAATATAGGGGTCGAGCGTATTGAGGAGTGGAATTCTGCTTAAAATCAGCAACAGGGCCAGAAATGTGAAAACGGCGCACGCGCCAATGCTCAAAGTTCGCACCATCAGAAGCTACCTCACCCTACCCTCAAAACTCAATTCTACGTGACAAGCGCCTGAGCTGGCGGGCTGCCAGCCATGACCTCGTCTTGCAATCGGCTCTGTCCTATTTCAGCCAGCAGATGTGTAAGCTGACTTTAAACTGTCGATCTTCCAATATATTATCGGAAAATAATTGAAAGGGCCTTAAAGAAATTTCGCGTCATTTCGCGCAATGGCGGCATAGCCGTCTGTTTCCTGTATGTTACGACGACAGGACGGCTGCCAGGTGCGAGCGGTTTCTGACTGGCTCGCAAGGCGTGACACGCGCCGCGACCTAGGCATCTGGCCGCCTCTCAAAAACGTCGAGTTGGATGTCGCCCCACTCCTGCCCGGAGATTTCGATGTAGTCGGCCTCCAGCAGGGTGCGGGTGACATGAAGTGGATCGAAAAGCCGTTCAAGACGCGTGACGAGAAACACGCGCGCCTTACCGTCGATGAGGGCACGCACTGCCTCGGCGTCTTCCGGGCGGATGCCGGGGACGGCGGGAAAGCCATCGGGATAAAAATCGGAGTAGCCGACAGCGGGGTAGGGCGCCGGCACACTTTTGATGCGCGCCGCGAGATGCGGATCCGTCACATAGAGGCGGGCCGGCAGATAAAGATCGTTCGGCAACAGCAGGACAACATCGTTCTCCCCGACCTCGGCGGAAAGGTGAGAGACAATTTTATCCCACGGCTCTTTCTCTCCTGCCTTGAATGTCGCATAAACGCCGGCCGAGAGGAAGAGAATATAAAAGCCTTTGATTGCAATGCGAAGCGCGCGGTTATCGAGGTATCCAAGGGCCAAAGCGAGCAGCATGCAGAAGGGGATGAGCCCCGGCACTAGGATGCGCTCGATAAATATGTTTGGGCCGATGATCGAGATCGCGATGGTGAGTATGGGCATGCCGAAGCAGGCCAGCAGAAAGAAAGCGACGAACGAATAGCGCCGCGCCTGCATCATCCGGTAAAAGCCATAGAGCGCGAGCGCGATGGAGAGCAGCCCGGTGAAAAGTCCGACGCCGACGCGGACGGCGTGGATAATCGCAAGGTTGCCGAAAGCAAGGTCGACGTACCGATCCGAGAAGCCGAACCCCATCACCCGGCGGAGAGCGAAGGCGACATTCATCAGGCTCGGCTCGGCCACCCAGCTCGACGTACTCCAACGCGAAAGCTGACGGTAGATCTGCAAGGCGAGAGGGATCGAGACGAGAAAAACGAGGAGCGCGGAGCCGATGAGCCGAAGCAGAAAACCGGCGTCAAACCGGCGGTCGATCATCCAGTGGAGTGCGAGCGCACAATAGAGCATCGCGCTGAACAGACCGCCCAGATGATGCGACCAGTTGGTGAGGGCCGCGCCGATGGAAAAGAGAACCCATCCCTTCAGCTTCCGGCCGCTGCTGTCGGCATAAATATACATTATGCCGAGAAGCGCGAGCGAGTAGGCGAGGTACATCAGGATGTAGGGCCGTGCTTCCAGCGAATACCAGACGATGACCGGCGTAAAGCAGAGCAAAAAGCTGTTAAAAAGCGCTGCGCGCTCGCCGTTCTGGCCAAGAAGCCGGGCCGCCTTTCGTGTCGTGAAATAGCCGCTGACGACAAGCAGCAGGCTGATGACAATTGAAAGCGAGCGGTGCCAGAGGTTTGAGGCGTCGCCGGCGACAAGACCCCAAAGCTTGACCAGAGAGTAATAGAGAGGCGGATGCGCCTCTATACTCGGCAGCCAGAACCAGATATCGCGCAGCGAAAGATCGGCGAACCACGCCGTATAACCTTCATCCAACCAGTAGGAGAGCGTCTCCTGATGCGCAATCCTGAAAACGAGGGCCATGCTGACGAGCAGCAAAAGGAGGGTAAAATGCCTCGATTTGCGGGATTTATGTCCAATGCCTGTCACCTTTTACCCACTCCAACGCGTCGCGGTTGCGACATCTACATATACCATTGCGCTCCAAGCCCGCGCCTGAACTTTTAACAATCTTAACTATGAATGGGAAAAAGAAAGTTAAAATTAAGGATTTCCCGTTAAAAGCGGATTTTCTATAGTGGCCGAAAACATCTGCACTGTGGAATTGCACAATGTTGCCTGTCGTGTGCAAGGAAGGGGGAACGGAATCCATTGTTGAAATCTGTGAAGCATGTCGTGGTCGATCTCGATGGGACGCTGGTGCGAAGCGATCTCTTCGTCGAGTCGCTGCTGCGCTATCTGAAAGGCAATCCCTTCAAGATCATCAATCTGATCCGCTGGTTGCTGGTAAGTCGCGCCTATGCCAAGCAGAAGGTGGCCGAGCGTATCAATATCGATGCGAAATATCTTCCCTATGAAGAAGGGCTTGTCGCGTATCTCAAAAAGCTGAAAGGCGAAGGCAAGGAGCTCATTCTTGCGACGGCAACGCATCGCAAATATGCCGAACAGGTGGCCGAGCATCTCGGTATCTTCGATCGCGTCATGGCGACGGAGAATAACCATAACCTGAAGGGCGACAACAAGCTCGCCGCCATCCGCGAGGAGATCGGCGATGTCGAGTTTGCCTATGCCGGCGACAGTGCGGCGGATACTCCCATCTGGCGCGCCGCAAAGGTCAACATCATGGTGAACGCGCCGGCAGCCAATATCGCCGAGGCGGAGCGCGAGGGCAAGCTGGCCTGGAAGGCGACATCCGGCGCCTCCGTCTGGAAAGCCTTCGTCAAGGAAATGCGGCCGCATCAGTATGCGAAGAATGTCCTCGTGTTCGTGCCGCTCATCACCGCCCATGAATATCAGGACATGGAGCATTTTATCGCGACACTGTTTGCGTTCATCTGCTTCAGCTTTTGCGCGTCCGGTGTCTACTTCCTGAACGATCTCCTTGATCTGCAGGAGGATCGCCGCCACCGCAGCAAGCGCTATCGACCGATTGCCTCGGGTGCGCTACCCCTCTCGCTGGGCATCGCGGGAGCGGTCGGCTTTCCGCTGTTCGCCTTCGGGATGGCGCTGGTCCTGCTGCCGCCGAGCTTCTTCGCGGTACTCCTCTTCTATTTTATCCTGACCAACGCCTATTCCTTCTATCTCAAGCGGCTGACGACGGTTGATGTCGTGACGCTGGCCATTCTTTATACGCTCCGCGTCGTGGCGGGAGGTGCGGCGTCGGGACTCGAGCTCTCCTCCTGGCTGCTCGCCTTCTCCGTCTTTATTTTCGTCAGCCTCGCCTTCATGAAGCGCTATATCGAGGTAGCGGCGCTGCCCGAAGCGACGGGGCAGGTGCGCGGCCGCGGGTATGCGGCGGGCGACAAGGAAACGATGTTTATCCTCGGCGTCAGCAATTTTACGGCCGCGGTGGTCATTCTCTCGCTTTATATCAACAGCCCCTTCGTGCTGATCTCCTATGAGCGGCCCGAGATCCTTTGGCTGCTCTGCCTGATCGTGCTGTTCTGGGGCAACCATATCTGGACCTGCGCGCGCCGCGGGGAGATTCCGGACGATCCGGTGGTTTTCGCCATCAAGGATCGGGCGAGCCAGCTCGTTGGGGTGACCTTTGTTGTCGTCCTTTTCGTGGCGAAGTATCTTGAATTCTGATTTTTCATGGCGCGCGGCGCCGACGCTTTGACGGGGAGACATTCCGAAATGTCCATTCTGGTTCTGGGTCTTATTCTGCTCACCGTTTTTGCCTCGGCCTGCGCGCAGCTGGTGCTGAAGCTCGGCGTCGCCGATGAGAAGATGCAGGCGGCGATGCAGTCGGGCCTGGTCGAGAGCGTGCTTGCTGCGGCGATCTCCCCCTTTATCTGGCTCGGGCTGATCATTTATGCGCTCAGTGTTGCGCTCTGGCTTTGGGTCCTCTCCAAGGTCGATCTCAGCGTCGCCTATCCTTTCGTCGGGCTCGGCTTCGTCGTCACCATGCTGTTTGGCGTGCTGCTGCTGAACGAGAATGTGACGATGATGCGAGTGGTCGGAACACTGCTGATCGTCGGTGGTTGCGTGCTCGTCGGGCGCTCCGCCTGACGCTGTCACCTGGCGTGGGACCTGCGCCCGGCGCTGATTTATTTCCCCCGGTAGCGGCTGTGTGCGGGTGCGTCAACGGGACGTGCCCGGACCGCTTATCCACATGGGGGATGACGTCGCGTCACACAGGCTGTTGCATTATCTTGCTGCAATGCAACAGGAGCGCGTTTTTCCTCTCCCCGCCTCCCTTCTTTCCAGCTCCTATTCTCTTTCTAATTGATACAATTTATTATAATATATGCAAGTATAAATCAAGCATAAATATTTACTATTACAAAGTAATAAAAATATCATATTTGAAAATAAGTATTGAATACTTAATATAAGACTTATATTGCGGTTGCGAACAAAAATTACTGGCCGTACATAAATGATTTATTGACGCTACTTCAGGTGGCGGCCTATACTTTGCGGTATCGCTGTATTAGTCCGAAACGAAGTGCGGCGGAAAATAACTAAGAAAAACCGGACAATAGTGGGAGGCTATCCTGTTTGAGTTTTTGCAGTTAGTAGTCGGTGGCGTATCCATCGGGTGTATCTACGCTCTTGTCGCGTTGGGATTCGTCCTGATCTACAAGGCGACAGAGGTTGTCAATTTTGCGCAAGGCGAATTGATGATGCTCGGCGCCTTTCTCGCCTATACCTTCATTTTTATCCTCGGGTGGAACTACTGGATCGGCGCGGCGGCCGCGATTGTCTGTATGTTCTTCGTGGGCAACCTGGTTGACCGGCTGTTTCTGCGGCCCGTTCTTGGCCAGCCGCAGTTCTCGATCATCATGGTGACGATCGGCTTTGGCTACATGGCCAGAAGCGGGGCGACAATGGTGCCAGGCTGGGGCGCGGAAACCTATGCGATTTCAACGCCATTTTCCAGCGACGGCATTCAGCTCGTGCCGGAAAGCATGGGATCGCTGGTGATTTCCGAAACCGACATTTCGGTGATCGTCGCCACTTTCGCGCTCTGCGCGCTGCTCTACGCGTTCTTTACCCATACCCGTCTCGGCGTCGCCATGCAGGCCTCGTCGCAGAACCAGCTTGCCGCCTACTATATGGGAATTCCGGTCAAGTCCGTCTTTTCCATGATCTGGGGGATCAGCGCGGCCGTTGCGGCGGCGGCGGGCATCCTTCTCGCGCCGACGACGCTGATTGACGCCAATATGGGGTTCATCGGCCTCAAGGCGTTTCCTGCCGCGGTTCTCGGGGGCTTCGGCTCCATCCCGGGCGCGGTTGTCGGCGGGCTGATCATCGGCGTGATCGAAACTCTGGCCGGGTTCTACCTGCCGCCGGGCTTCAAGAATGTGGCAGCCTATGTCGTGCTGCTGATCGTGCTGGTGGTGCGCCCGCAAGGGCTGTTCGGTGAGAGAACCGGGAAAAGGGTATAAATCATGCGGTTTCTGTTCAAGACGGATTACGATCAGGATATCCGCATCGCCAAGCATTCGGGCTATTACTGGTCGTACGGTATTCTTCTGCTCGCGGTTCTCGCCGCTCCATATGCGCTCGATGGTTATTACATCGGCCAGATGACGCAGGTCTATATTTTCGCCATCGCCGGCATCGGGCTGATGCTGCTGACGGGGTATACCGGGCTTGTCAGCCTCGGTCACGCCGCATTCTTCGGCATTGGCGCTTATACGGAGGCGGTGCTTACGGGCGCCGGCATTCATCTTCCTTTCATGGACGAGCCGATTGTCTTCTCCTTCGTCGTGGCGATGCCGGTCGCGGCAATTTTCGCAGGCATTGCCGGCGTGGTGGTCGGTATTCCGGTTCTCAAGCTGACCGGCATCTATCTCGCGATCGCCACCTTCGCCTTCGCCATCGTGATCGAAGAGGTGTTCTCGCGCTGGGAAAGCGTGACCAACGGCTATACGGGGCTGCTGGTTGCATCGATCTATATCGGCGACATCAACTTCGGGAGCGGCGTGCCGTTCTACTTCCTCTGCCTCGGGCTGCTCATCCTGGTGATCCTGTTCTCGCTCAACCTTCTTCGCTCGCCGACAGGGCGGGCGATGATTGCGATCCGCGATTCGGAAATCTCCGCGCAAAGCATGGGCGTCAATCTCGCGCAGGTTAAGACGATCGCCTTCGGCCTCAGCGCAGGGGTCACCGGTCTCGCCGGGGCGCTGTTTGCGCACAAGCTCGGCTTCCTGTCGCCAGAGAGCTTCACTGTCCTGCAATCGATCGAATTCCTCGTCCTCATCGTTGTCGGCGGGATCGGGTCGCTCCACGGCGCGGTCTACGGGGCGATGTTCGTGCTGGCCCTGCCGCAGGCGCTGGCGATCGCCCGGGATTACGTCCCGACCGAGATTGCACAGATGCCGGGGATCGAGCCGTTTATCTTCGGCCTGCTGCTGGTTCTGGTGATCATTTTCGAGCCCTATGGCATCTATGGCCGCTGGCTGAAAGTGAAGCATTATTTCCAGATGTTCCCGATCTACAAGAAATCGACCTTCAAACGTCAAAAGGCCTACATGAAGTCGGAACGGTTGAAATGAGTTTATTCAAAGCGGAAAATCTGGCGATCAACTTCGGCGGCGTTAAGGCAGTCGATGGCGTCAATTTCGAAATCAAAAAAGGTGAGTGTTTCACCATCATCGGGCCGAACGGCGCCGGCAAGACGACGATTTTCAATCTCATCAGCCGGATCTATGACAGCAGCGAAGGGACGATGACCTTCGATGGGCAGGATATCACCCGCGTGCCGCCCCATGCCATCGCAAAGCTCGGGATCGCCCGCACCTTCCAGAATATCGAGCTCTTCGAGCATGCGACGGTGCTGCAGAATTTGCTGGTCGGCCGGCATTGCCATGCCGGCACGGGGCTGGTGTCGGAACTGCTGTTCCTTCCGTCGGTACGGCGCGCCGAGATCGCGCACCGCGAGAAGGTTGAGGAGATCATCGATTTCCTTGATCTGCAGCATTATCGCGAGAGCCTGATCGCGAACCTGCCCTACGGCGTGCGTAAAGTCGTCGAGCTTGGCCGCGCGCTCTGTACGGAACCGAAGCTGATCCTGCTCGATGAACCCTCGTCCGGCCTCAACGTGGAAGAGACGCAGGACATGTCCTTCTGGATCGATGACATCAAGAAGGATCTCGGCATCACCGTGCTGATGGTCGAGCATGACATGGGCCTCGTCTCGGAAGTCTCCGACCGGGTGCTGGTGCTCAACTATGGCCGGATGCTCGCCTATGGATCGCCGCAGGAAGTGCAGACAAATCCTGAAGTCATCAAGGCCTATCTGGGAGAGTAGAGATGAGCGAGGCAATTCTTAAAGTCCGCAATATCGAAACCTACTACGGGCCGATCATGGCGATCCGCGGGATCTCGCTCGATGTGCGGCCGGGACAGATTGTCACCGTGCTCGGCGCCAACGGCGCGGGCAAGACGACGATCCTGAAAACCATCAGCGGCATCATGGACCCGATAAAAGGGGTGGTCGAGTTTGATGGGCAGGAAATCCAGAAGCGCGATCCCGACTGGGTGATGCGCCAGGGGATCAGCCATGTGCCCGAGGGGCGGGAGGTGTTCCCGTTCCTCTCGGTCTATGACAACCTGATGATGGGCGCCTATACGCGCAGCGACCGCGACGCCATCGCGCGGGATGTCGAGCTGGTGCACAGCTATTTCCCGATCCTGAAGGAGCGGGGGACGCAGCCGGCCGGACAGCTCTCGGGCGGCGAACAGCAGATGCTGTCCATCAGCCGGGCGCTGATGGCGCGGCCGAAGCTGATGCTGCTGGATGAGCCGAGCCTCGGCCTCAGCCCGCGCCTCGTGAAGGAGATTTTCGCCATCATCAAGCGGCTCAATGTGGAGCAGGGGATGACCATGCTGCTGGTCGAGCAGAATGCCAACATCGCCCTGCATACCGCCGACTTCGGCTATGTCCTTGAAGTTGGCCGTATTGTTATGGAGGACACGACGGAGAATCTCCTGCAGAAGGAGGATATCCGCGAGTTTTATCTGGGTATCCAGGATCACGGCGTGCGCGGCAAGCGGCGCTGGAAAAAGCGGAAAACCTGGCGTTAGGAATGCCTGAGGCTGGAGAATGACATGAACGCAATGACTTATCCCCCGACCATTATCGATGGCGCATCAACCTGCTGCCAGCTCTTCTGGACGCGGGTCAAACAGCATGACAAGAAAATTGCCATGCGCGAGAAGAAGCTCGGCATCTGGCAGAGCATCACCTGGCGCGAATATGGCGAGCGGGCACGGGCCGCAGGGCTTGGCCTCGTCGCGCTCGGGCTGAAGCGGGGCGAAACCGTCTCGATCCTCAGCGACAACAACCCCGAATGGCTCTATCTCGACATGGGCACGATGGGCGTCGGCGGGGTCAGCAACGGCGTCTATACGACCGACAGCCCGCGTCAGGTCGAATATCTCTGCAAGGATTCGCGCACGCGCATCTTCGTTGCCGAAAATGAGGAGCAACTCGACAAGATCCTCGAAGTGCGCGAGCGCCTGCCCGATCTTCTGAAGATCATCGTGCTCGACATGGAGGGGCTTCGCGATTTTCATGATGATATGGTCATCAGCATCGACGAGCTTTATGCGCTCGGCGAAGCGTATCATCAGGAACATCCGAATTTCTGGGAGGAGCAGGTCGCGCTCTCGCGCCCCGAAGATCTCGCCATCCTGATCTATACATCTGGCACGACGGGGCCGCCCAAGGGGGCGATGATCTCGCATCGCAACGTGATGTTCCAGATCTCCAACCTGACCGGCTTTATCGATATCGGCCCCAATGACGAGCAGCTCTCCTTCCTGCCGCTCTGCCATGTGGCGGAACGCTCCTTCAGCGTTTTCCTGCCGCTTTTCTCAGGCTCGGTGATCAATTTCGTCGAAGGGCCGGACACCGTGCCGGAGAATATCCGCGAAGTCTCGCCGACGGTGTTCTTCGCCGTGCCGCGTATCTGGGAGAAGTTCTATTCCGCCATCACGCTGCAGCTGAAGGAAGCAACGGCGCTCCAGAAATGGGCCTATAACCAGGCGATCAAGGCGGGCTACCGGATAGCCGAACACCGGCTGAACGGGACAACCCCCTCGGCGTGGGAGAAATTCGCCTTCTGGCTTGGCGACAAGCTCGTTCTCACCAACGTGAAGCGGCTGCTCGGGCTCGACCGGGCGCATTATCTCGGCTCCGGCGCCGCGCCGATCGCGCCCGGCCTCATCAAATGGTATCTCGCGCTCGGCCTCAATATGTATGAGGTCTACGGCCAGACGGAGAATGCCGGCCTTGCCACCAGCAACCGTCCCGACCAGTTCAAGCTCGGCACCGTCGGCGTGCCGGTGCCGGAGACGGAGGTGCGGATCTCGGACGCTGGCGAAATCCTGCTGAAGGGGCCGCATGTCTTCATGGGCTATCTCAACCAGCCGGAGAAAACGGCGGAGACGGTGAATGACGGCTGGCTGCATACCGGCGATGTCGGCTATATCGACAACAACGGCTTCGTCAAGATTACCGACCGGATGAAGGACATCATCATCACGGCGGGCGGCAAGAACATCACGCCCTCGGAAATCGAGAACCAGCTGAAATTCAGCCCCTATATTTCCGATGCCGTCGTCATCGGCGACAAGCGCAAATATCTCACCGCGCTGATCATGATCGACTATGAGAATGTCGAGAAATACGCACAGGACCGGAACGTGCCGTTCACCAATTTCCAGAGCCTCTGCCGGGCGCCGGAGGTGCTTGAGCTGATCCGCGCCGAGGTCGAGAATGTGAACAAGGACTTCGCGCAGGTGGAGACCATCAAGGACTTCCGCCTGATCGAGGACGTGCTGACGGCCGAGGATGAGGAGCTGACGCCGACCATGAAACTGAAGCGGGCATTCGTCAATCAGAAGTATAAAGAGCTGATTGATTCAATGTATGCATGAGGCATTTCAGAAAACTCTGAAGTAAGGTATCATTCAACCAACAGGGAATTTAACCGGGAGAATAAGGATGAAACGTAGAAATTTCTTACAGTTATCGCTCGTGGCGGCGGCGGCACTGGCGACGGCTTATGCCGGAACGACAACTGCCGCCCTCGCTGATCAGGGGGTGTATGACGACAAGATCGTACTCGGCACGCATCAGCCGCTGTCGGGTCCGGTTGCCCTCTGGGGTGTGCCGGTTACCAACGGGATGCGCATGGCGATGGAAGAAGTCAACGCCAAGGGCGGCGTCAATGGCCGCCAGATCGAACTGATCGTTGAAGACACCGCCTATCAGCAGAACAAGGCCGCGCAGGCCGGCGACAAGCTGCTGCAGCGCGATAAGGTCTTTGCGCTGATCGGCCCGCTCGGCACGCCCGGCAACATGGTGACGATGCCGAAGGCGCTGGAAATGGGGGTTATGAATATCTTCCCGGTGACCGCCGCCAATGAAATGTATGAGCCCTATCACAAGCTGAAATTCTCGCTCTTCACCCCCTATAGCGACCAGATGCAGGCGGCGGTGAAGTATTTTGTTGAAAACAACGGCGTGAAGAAAGTCGGCGTGATCTATCAGGACGACGATTTCGGCAAGAACGTTCTGCTCGGCTGTGAAGAACAGGCGGCAGCGCTTGGCCTCCCGCCCGTGGTGAAAGTCAACTTCAAGCGCGGCGCGAAGGACTTCTCCTCGCAGGTAGCCCAGCTGAAGTCTGAGGGCGTCGAGCTCGTCTGCCTCGGCACCATTATCGCGGAAACCATCGGCAGCGTCGCGACCGCGCGCAAAATCGGCTATGATCCGATTTTCGTCGTCAGCTCCGCCGGGTATGTTCCGGAAAATATCACCCTCGCCAAGGGCTCGACCGAAGGTCTTTATGGCACCGGTCAGACCCCGATCCCCTACTATGACGACGCATCACCGGAAGTGAAGGCGTGGATCGAGGCCTATCGCAAGCGCTTTGACACCGATCCGGTTCTGCAGTCGATCGCGGGCTATGAGCTGATGCATATCTTCCTCGAAGCGGTCGAGAAAGCCGGCAAGGACGTGACGGCCGTGAAGGTCGCCGAGGCGCTGGAAAGCATGACGGATATCACCGGGATCTTCGGTGGCCCCGTCTACAGCTTCTCCGCTGAGGATCATCTCGGCCCCGACCCGCACAACAGCGCGACGCTCTATAAGGTGGTCGGCGAGAAATGGCAGAAGGTTGGCCCGGTCAGCTACTGATCCGGTATTCACCCATGGAAAACCCGGCGTCCGCGCCGGGTTTTTTTGTGATTTGCGGAGGGTATGGGCGGGATGCCGTGCGGCTAGCGCGTATGCTCCTTTATCAGCTCCTGATAGAGCGCATTGATGCGCCGGGTGACCGGGCCCATGCCGCGCGCCGTGCCGATCGGTTTGCCATCGATCGAGGCAACAGGGGTTTGCGCGCCGAAAGTGCCGGTCAGAAACGCTTCATCGGCGCCGTAGGCCTGAACCAGCGAAAAGTTCCGCTCAAAGACCGGGATATCATTCAGGCGGCAGAGATCGATCACCTTCTGGCGCGTCACGCCGTTCATGCAATAATCGCCGGTCGAGGTCCAGACCTCGCCCTTGCGGACGATAAAGAAATTGCAGGCGTTTGTCGTGTTGACGAAGCCGTGCGGATCCAGCATCAGTGCCTCATCGGCGCCCGCCTGCTCGGCCTGCAGGCAGGCAATGATACAGTTGAGCTTGGAGTGGGAATTGTATTTCGCATCCTGCGACATCGGCAGGCCGCGCACCTGCGGCACGGTCGCGAGCGAAATGCCGGCGCTTTGCAGATGCGAGGCGGGTTTCGAATGCTCCATGATAATCACCACCGTCGGGCCGGAGCGCGACAGGCTCGGGTGCTGGAACGGCTTCACCTTGATCCCGCGGGTGATCATCAGGCGGCAATGCACATCGCTGGTCATATCATTCGCCGCCGCCGTTTGTCGAAGCGCCTCCCGTATCTCGGCGCGGCTCATGCCGATATCGAGAGAGACCGCCTTGCAGCTCTCGAACAGGCGGTCCATATGCTCCTCGAAAAAGGCCCATTTGCCGTTATAGAGCCGCATCCCCTCCCACATGCCATCGCCGAGCATGAAGCCGGAATCATAGACCGAGACCTTTGCCTCAGCGCGCGGGACAAGGTCGCCGTTTACATAAATCAGGATATCGCGGTTGCGCGGATCGTCCTCGGCATCATGCGTCGTCTGGGCGTGGTTTGTCATATGACCTCCTCCCTCTGCTCGGGTGCGCCATTCGCCGGATAGCGGGCGAGACGCCTTGCAAGTTCGGCATCCAGAAGTTCGAATTCTTCCGGTATTGCGCCAAGTCTTGTCCGCTCGGCATCGATGATCGCCTTGAATATCCGGGTTTTCAGCGTCTCGATCTCGCGTCTCTTCGCTGCGTTGAAGTCCGGCGGCAGGGCTGAGCGAAGGATATCGATCATCCGCTCCGCGCCATGCAGGCGGCCCCAAAGATAGTCGTTCTCGCGTATCTTGCGGCTGAAGAAACCGGCGAATCCTTCAAAGGCAAGCCCCTTCAGGGAGGCGTGCTTGCCCCCTTCGCGAAGGCCGGTCGCATCCAGCGGACTGATCCGGTCGACGCGGATCTCGTCAAACTCCCCGACATTACGCCAGTTGGTAATCGAGAAGGTGAGCACATCCCAGAAGGCATAGCCGATATAGGCGAGCAGAAGTTCGCGCCGGATGCCGAGATTGGCGGTCGCCCCTTCATTGCGGCAGAGCAGATCCTCGATGGCGATACAGCTGTATTCCAGGCTCATCTGGCCGTTGAGGCGCGTCACGATATCGTCGATGGCGGCGAAGCAGTCTTTCTCGGGCCCCGAGAAAAGCGCCGCGCCATGCCCGCGGATAATGCCGGTAAGCTCGTCGCTGATGAAGCTTCCGTCATGAAACGGGCTTAACGTATCGAGAATTTCGTAAAGGCCGCGTTTGACCTTGTTGAGGTCAAGCGGCGTGACGCCCTTGAACGTGGTTTCGAGCTTCGGGTAGATCTGATTGAGGTTGCGGATCAGGAAGCGGATCCGCCGGTCGCGAAAGCCGAAGTCAAACTGATCGAGAAAGCGCAGCCAGGCCGGGTAGCTCCCCTCCGGCGCCGGGCCGGGGTGCTTGCGATGGGCGATCTCCCGGGCGAGGGCCCAGCGCTGGAATTTCTCTTTCAGCTCATGCGCCTTGCGGGTGTCGGCGCTGATCTCGAGCGGCACGCAAATCAGCTCGAACACATAGTCGAGCGTCGCCTCGATCTTGAGGTCGAGATAGCCTTCATAGAAAAGCCCGACCTCCTGCATGACGGAGCGATGCGCCCGTTTTCGCGCTTCGCGGACAGCATCAGGGCCGCTGTCGGCGGCTTCGGCGGCGATTGCATCGACGGCCGCGTCAATCTGGCCGCGGGCGGACTCGATCATTAGCTTGACCCGCCGTACGCGGTCATTGTAGGTCGCAACGAACGCGAGATCATCCCGGATCGGCTGGTTGCGCGGCAGCGTTGACAAGGAGCCGAAGAGGGTGTTGAGAAAGCGCGGCATGTCCTTTCGGACGGGCTCGGCCTCCTCCTCCGGGTTGGGATCAATATAAATCAGTCGCCGGTCGACATGGCGATAGGCGACCTGCTGGCGGATCGCCCCGATCGCGGCGGAAAAGGGCTTGTTGTCGAGAACGCCGCCGTCAATGAAATGCGCGGTTTCCGGATGCGCGCCCTGCTGGAAATAGTTGGCGAAATTCTTGCGAAGGAAGTCGCTCTTGCCGGCCCAGTCATGTCCCTTCTCATTCAGCAGCGTTTCCAGCTCGGCGATCGTCGCCGGCGGGAACGCGCCGGGATAGGATGAGGTTGCGCGCGCCGCGAAAATGAGGCCCGGGAGGCTTTCATTATCAAAATCGCTTTTTGCCCCGGTCACGGTCCGGACATAGTTGAATTTCAGAAGCAGCCGATGCTCCCGTTCATTGACGATGGCCGGATCATGCAGCCGCAGGGCCTGCTGGTGACCGTAAAAATCCGTCAGCGTTACAAAGAGGCGGAGCTGCTGCCCGTTCGGAATAAGGCTGCTCGCGGGCGGGGCGGCCTCATCCATATTGTCGATGGCGCGAAAGAACATGTCCGAGACGGTTGGGCCGTCAAATGGCGGCTGAAACCATCGGGAGCGCAGAAACATCGAAACCTTGCGCCGCAGTTCCGCATCGGCTGAATATTCTTCCAGCTTGAGCCGGGAGATCGCATTGATAAAGGGCAGCAGGATGGCCTTGGACCAGGCGCGGGCGCGCACCTCGTCGGTCATGAAAAATTCGACATCCGCTTCTTCGAGCCACGCATGCGTCACCGGCTCGAGATCGAGATCATGGGCGACGGCGCGTGACAGCGTGACGCCGTTGATGCCGCCGGCGGAGGCGCCCGCCACGATATCGACGATGACGCGCAAATCCAGGCGCTCGCCGATCAGGCGGAAAAGATCGAAATAGATCTCCTCGCTGTCCAGATGATCGGGACGCGGCGGCGCCGTTTCCTCATAGCGCGCCGTGGCCCGCGCGCGCACGGACGGGATGGCGTGGTAGGCGGCCGACGCCCGCAAAAGCTTCAGAATTTCTTTCGTGATGCCATGCATATAGATGGCTAGCGACGCCCCGCCGTAACAAACCAGCGCGAGACGCAACTCTTTTTCTTCCATGAAATCCCCCCGTTCGGCGTGCTCATGCTAGCCGAAATTTCAGGTTTCAGACAGGGCTCTTTTCGAGGTCTTGGACAATCGGACCGCTTTTTCCTTGTTCGATTGCCGCAAGTCTGGAAGTTTAGTATGAACAGTCATACAAGGAAAGAGGGCCGGAAAACCGGCGCCCTGAACATAGGGAAACGACGGCGCGCGGCCGGCATAAATGAGAAGAAAAAAGAAAGGGTGATCATAGAAATGGCGGGTCTATATTACGAGGAATTCAGCGTCGGGATGGAAATAAAGCATCCCCTGACGCGCACGGTGACGGAAATGGACAACATCATGTTCTGCGCCATGACGCATAATCCGCAGCCGCTGCATCTTGACGAAGAATTTTCCAAGCAGACGGAGTATGGCCAGCGGATCGTCAACAGCCTGTACACGCTCGGCCTGCTGGTCGGTGTCACCGTTGCCGATACCACGCTCGGCACGACGCTCGGCAATCTCGGCATGACCGATATCCGCTTCAAGAACCCGGTCTTCCACGGCGATACGCTCCGCGTCGTGACCCGCGTCAAGGAAATGCGCGAAAGTGCGTCCCGCCCGACCGCCGGCCTCATCGTCTTTGAACATACCGCCTATAACCAGCGCGATCAGGAGGTTGCCTACTGCGCGCGCACAGCCCTGATGATGAAAAAGCCATGACGGTGCTGCGCTCGTGGTTGTTCGTGCCCGGTGACGACGAACGAAAAATGACGAAGGGGCGGGGCGGTGATGCCGATGCCCTGCTGTTCGATCTTGAGGATGCGGTTGCCGATGAGAGGCAGGACATGGCCCGCGCGCTGGTCGCGGATTTCCTTGCCGCCAATCCCGACCGCTCGCGCCAGCAGCTCTGGGTGCGGATCAACCCGCTCGACAGCCCGCTTGCGCTGCCCGATCTCGCCGCCGTCATGCGCGGGCGGCCCGATGGGATCATCCTGCCGAAGACCTACTCGGCGGCGGATGTCAACCGGCTCGGCGATTATCTCTCGGCGCTGGAAGCGCGCGAAGGGATCGCGGACGGTGCGACGAAGATCGTCTGCGTCGCCACCGAAACCGCGGCCTCGCTGCTCACCTTCGACAGCTACCTTCAGAATGCGACGAAGCGGCTTGTCGGCCTCACCTGGGGCGGCGAGGATCTTGCGGCGGCGCTTGGCGCCTCCGATAACCGCCATCCCGCGACGCGCGACTATGACGAGCCCTATCTGCTCGCCCGCACGCTGACGCTCGCGACGGCGCGGGCGATCGATGCCCAGCCGGTCGGCTGCGTATTCATTGATTTCCGCGATTCCGAGGGGCTGGAGCGCGAATGCTTGCGCGATCGGCGGATGGGCTTTATCGGCAAGCTCGCCATTCATCCGGGGCAGGTTGAGATCATCAACCGGGCGTTTAGCCCGAGCGCGGAGGAAATCGCCTATGCTCGCCGGGTCATCGATATTTTCGAGCAGAATCCGGGTCTTGGCACCGTCGGGCTGGATGGCAAGATGCTCGATATGCCGCATCTGAAGCAGGCGCGCAACGTGATCGCGCTGGCGGAGCAGTTCGGCAGCGCCAACTGACGAGATAAGAAGCCGCTACCCGATGCGCCGTTCCTCCTGTCGCGGGAGGGGCGGCGCATTTCTTTATTTGCGCCTTGGCGATTAAACCTTAAAGTTGAGACGGTATCGCCCGTTGCACAACATCGCCCGAGGAGCCTCATATGACGTCGCTTTTGATTCTGCTGGCCTTGATCGTGGTCGTCGCGCTTTACGTTATCGTCACCTACAACGGTTTCGTGTCCTTGCGCGAGCGGATCCGGGAAGCGTGGAGCGGGATCGAAGTGCAGATGAAGCTGCGCTATGATCTGATTCCCAATCTGGTTGAAACGGTGAAGGGATATGC
Organism: Sneathiella sp.; assembly: GCF_036844445.1. Lineage (GTDB taxonomy): Bacteria > Pseudomonadota > Alphaproteobacteria > Sneathiellales > Sneathiellaceae > Sneathiella. The sequence continues at coordinate 37,364 of NZ_DAIUFV010000006.1, forward strand.
GCGCCATGAAGCAGGCACGTTCGAGGCCGTGACCCGCGCCCGGAGCGAAGCCATGAATAATCAGGGCTCGCCGGGAGAGCAGGCGAAATCGGAGAATTTGCTGACCGGGGCGCTGAAATCCCTTTTTGCGCTTGCGGAGAATTACCCCGAGCTCAAAGCCAACGAAAATTTCCTGAATTTGCAGAGCCAGCTCTCCACCGTCGAACATAATATCCAGTCGGCGCGGCGCTATTATAACGGCGTGGTGCGCGACAATAATATCAAGATCGACCAATTCCCAAGCAATCTCGTCGCGGGTGCGTTCAGCTTCACGAAGGTGGAGTTTTTTGAGCTTGCCGATGACGAGGCGGATGCCGTGCGCCGGCCGGTGAATGTCTCCTTTGACTGATCGGCGAAGCGGGAAAATGGCGCAGAGCGTGAGACGCATCCGCCTCTTTACCGCGATCCTGCTCATCGCGCTCTTTCTCCTGCCGCTTTTTCCCGCGCCTCTCAGTGCCGCCGAGGTAATCCGAAGCTTCACAAGCGACATCTGGATTGAGGCGGACGGAAGCCTCAAAATCCGCGAGCAGATTGCGGTCACGAGTGAGGGGCGAGAGATCCGCCGCGGCATTTATCGCGATTTCCCGACCGACTACACCGACGCGGCGGGGCATCGCTATCGCGTCGCGTTTGACGTCGAGAGCGTTACGCGCGCCGGGCGTCCGGAGCCCTATCATACGGAGCGGTATGGCAATGGCGTCCGCCTTTATATCGGAAGCAGGGACGTGCTGCTTCGACCGGGCGCGCATGAGTATGCCATCACCTATCGCACCACGCGCCAGATCGGCCATTTCGACGGCTTTGACGAGATTTACTGGAACGTCACCGGTAACGGCTGGGTCTTTCCCATTGAGGAGGCGATCGCGCGCATTCATCTGCCGCCCGGCGGCTCTCTCCTGCAATATAGCGCCTACACCGGCTATCAGGGCGAGCAGGGCACCGCGTACCGGGCCGAGGAATTCGCGGGCGGCATCGCCTTTCTGACGACGCGCCCGCTCGCGCCAACGGAGGGGCTGACGGTCGCCGTCGCGTGGCCGGAAGGTTTCATCGCCCGCCCAACGGGAGCAACGAGGCTCGGCTATCTGCTTAGCGACAACCGCATCCTTCTGATCGGCGGAATCGGTATTTTGCTGCTTCTCGCCTATTACCTGCCGATCTGGTGGCGCGTCGGGCGGGATCCCGCGCCCGGGACCATTATCCCGCTCTATTCGCCGCCGGCTGGCTACTCCCCTGCAGCGATGCGTTATATCCGGAAACTGGGGTTTGATGACAAGACCTTCTCCGCCGCTATTCTCAGTATGGCGGTGAAAGGCTATCTCACCATCGAGGAGGAGGCAGCCGGCACTTATACATTGCGAAAGAAAGATGAAGGCGCTGCGCTCTCGCTCGGCGAGAAAGCAATCGCGCGCCATCTGTTCGCGGGCGGCGTGGATGAAATCGCGCTTCAAAAAGCCAACCACAGTAAAATCGCGAAAGCGCGTAATGGGCTTCGCAATTGGCTGCGAACGGAATATGAAGGCGTGCATTTCAGGACGAACCGCAAGCATTTCTACTATGGCGTTGCAATATCACTCGTCATTTTCGCGCTGATGATCCTGTTTGCGCCTGATCCCGTCTTCGCGCTTTTCATCTCGCTCTGGCTCACCATCTGGACGATTGGCGTCTATTTTATTTTCCGCCTCGGGCTTCGCGCCTGGATGGGTTTTCTCGCCGGGCGGAGTATTGCGCGCGGTATTGGGGCGATCCTGACAACGGTCATGTTCCTCCCGTTCCTCGGCGGCGAGATTGTTGGCCTCAGTATTCTTGTCGATGCGATTTCACTCTCCGGCGCGGTCATCTTTCTGATAATCGAGATCATCAATCTCGGTTTCTATCATCTTCTGAAAGCGCCAACGTCATTCGGGCGGCAGGTGATGGATAGATTCGCGGGCTTCGCTGATTTCCTCAGCGTGACCGAAGCCGACCGCATGAACTTCTTCAGTCCGCCGGAACGCACGCCGGAGCTGTTCGAGGCGTATCTTCCCTTCGCCATCGCGCTCGATGTCGAGAATGAGTGGGCGGAGCAGTTCTCAAAGGTCTTTGCGGATATCGACGCCGAGGCCGCGAAGAAAAACGGCTATCGGCCCGCCTGGTATCACGGCACCCGGTTCAATCCGGGAAATCTCGAAGGCTTTTCCACGGCTTTCGGTCAGGGCTTTACCAGCGCGATCTCCGCCGCATCAAGGGCGCCCGGAAGCAGTAGTGGATCGTCTGGCGGTGGGTCGTCCGGCGGCGGGGGCGGGGGCGGCGGCGGTGGTGGATGGTAAGCCGTCCGCCGCGGCGCTATGATGCCAAAGGAGAATGAAAGACTAGTCGAGGAGGAACGAGAAATGAAACGACAGCCGCAGAACCAGATGCCCGCCGATGGCACCCGGCGCCGCGCCGTGAAGCCGGTAACGGTCTATCCGACCGGGACGCTGCCTGCGCCGGACATGGCGGGATATGCCGCGGCGCGTGGCGATTTGGAGCGGCTGGAAGAAATCATTGTTCCCCCGCGCGAGGCCGCAACATTTCGCGTGCCGGCCGGTCACTTCTTTCGTATCCACAGCATCGAAGGGCCGCAGGTGGGGGATCTCAATCTCTGGAGCGCCGATAATCTGAACGAGCGCTTCTTCAGCGGCAAGACACGGGCGCTTCACGGGACCCACGTCAGCACGGGGGATCAGCTCTGGAGCAATCTGCCTTACCTTCGCCCGCTCGCGACCATCACCTTCGATACGCTCGACTGGTATGGCTGGGATGACGATGGCGGCGGCATTCATGATGTGATCGGCACGCGTTGTGATCCCTACACCAACGCCGTTCTGGGCGGGGAGGAATATCATCATTGCTGCCACTCCAACCTGATCCGCGCGCTGGCGAGCGAGACAGGGATGTCCTATGCGGAGGCGGAGCCTTTCGTCCATGACGTGCTGAATGTCTTTATGTGCACCGGCTTCACCCGCGATACGCATCAGTATTTCATGAAGGGCAGCCCCGTCCGGCCGGGCGATTATATCGAGTTCTTTGCCGAAACCGATCTGCTGGGGGCGCTTTCCGCCTGCCCGGGCGGCGATTGCAGCAGCGAGCATTCGAGCGACACCGCGAAATGCTATCCGCTGAAGGTTGAGATCCTGCGTCCGCGAAGCGGGCCGCCGGCGGGCTGGCGGCCGTCGACCCTTGCGCCTTATTCGGGCCGGCATACGTCCGGGGCCGACGGGTAACTCCGTCAGCTTTTCGCCGCGGCGATAATCGTCCGGCCGGTTTTGACATGCCGCGCGGCAAGCGCGTTCTTCGCAATCGAGAGCGATTTCACGACATCGCGGCAGAGAAGCGCAACCTCGGGCTGCGCGCGCGCCGGGGTCTTTTCAAGTAGCGCCGCGAGGGTGTTCGCCGTCGCCGCGGCCTGCTGGTGAAAGCCGAGATGCAGCTCGAGCAGCGGGTCCACATTCTCTTTCGCGGCATCGGCCATGGCGGCAAGATGCGCGGCGACAACCGCCAGCGCCTGAAGCTGCGTCGCGACAGCGCCGATCTCCTGATCCAGCTCATCGGGCGCCGCCGCCGCAATATCGCTCAAGAGGCAGCTCATCGATCCGACGCGCCCGCCCGCGCCCGCCGCATCCTCAATCGCGCGCATCCGAAGCGAGGTGCGCTGGAAGGCGTCCCCTTCCGCGCCGATCAGATTGGCGGCGGGAACGCGGACATTCTCCATCCTGATGCCGCCATGCGGGCAGGGATGCAGAAAGTCTATTTTCACCCCGTCTGTCTTCGTGAGGCCCGGCGTATCGGCGGGCACGAGCAGGGCGCTAAACTCCTTCCGGCCCTCCCGCTCCGACGTTATGGCGAGCACCACGAAGTAACCGGCCAGCGGCCCGTTGGTAAGAAACGCTTTCTCCCCGTTGATCACATATTCATCGCCCTCGCCCCGGGCAGTGGTTTTCAGATGCTTGGGATGCGCCCCGGCCCCGGGCTCGGAGATCGCAACCGAGAGCGTCGCCTCGCCGCGCGCGAGCCGGGGGAGGAGGCGCTCTTTCAGCGCCGTCGAGGTGTCGCCTGCGATATGCAGTTTGGCGCCGAGCCAATGCACCATGAAGATCATGCCAACGCCCGGCACGCCGCCGAAGCGATTGACCACCTGTATGGCCTGCGACAGGCTGCGATAGCCCGCGCCGTGACCGCCGAACTCTTCCGGGATCGAGAGGCCGGCAAGACCGCTTGCGCTGAACGCCTCCCAGAGATCTGCGGGCGGGACGCCGGCGCTGATCAATTCCCGCCGGCGCGGGGCGATGTGACGGGCGGCAAATTCCGCGACGGCCTGAAGGACCGCGGATGCATCGGCAAACTGTCTGCTCACAGAGGTCTCCTTACTGGTTGGCCACGACCCGAGCCGCGCCTCTTTGGCGGGAAGAATAGCGGCGGGCACCCGGAAAAGATATCCGTCGCCGATATTTCTATGTATTTTTTATTAACCGGTTAATTCTGATTTTTCAGATTGGTTCACGGGCGTGAGCCCCGGGCGGCCGGGGGCGATATCGGAGAGCTTCAGACCTTCGTCCAGAATGTAGGATGGCACGTCCCGCCCAAGGACGAGACTTGCGGCAAGTTTGGCGAGCGCCGGAGCGCTCTGGATGCCGTAGCCTCCCTGGCCGGCAAGCCAGAAGAAATCGGGCGCCTTGTCATCGAAGCCGCAGACCGGGCTTTTGTCGGCGACGAAGCTGCGAAGCCCTGCCCATTTATTCTCGATCCGCCGCACCGAGAGATCGAACGCGGTTTCGATGCGATCGATACAGATGGCGATATCGAGTTCCTCCGGCTGCACGTCGCCGGCCGGGGCAGGGGTCTCGTCAGCGGGGGAAATCAGCAATCTCCCGGCATCGGGTTTGAGGTAAAACTCCTCGGCAATATCGATGACCATCGGCCACGGATCGGGGTTCATGCCAGCCGGCGCGGCGATCATCATCGCGGTGCGCCGTTTGGGGACAAGCCCGATGGGCGATGCGCCGGCCAGCGCGCCGATGTCGTCGGCCCAGGCGCCCGCGGCATTCACGATCCGGCTTGCGGTAAAGACGGCATCGCGCGTCACGATGTGCCAGAGGCCATTTTTTCGCTCAAGCGCCGTCACTTCGGTTCCGAGCTTTATGGCGCCGCCGCTTCCGCGCAGCATCTTGAGATAGCCCTGATGCAGCGCGTGGACATCGATATCGCTGACGTCGTTATTGACCAGCCCGGCCTTCGCATAGCCTTTACGAAGCAATGGCATGGCGGCTTCAATCTCCGCGGCATTGACCTGCCGGAGATCCGGCGCGTCGCTGAGCTCGATAATCTCCGCCTCCAGCAGGGCGAGCTGATCTTCGCGCGCCACCATCAGGATGCCGCGCGGGGTGAGGAGTTGATGCTCGGTGAACCCGGTGGGCGGATTACAATAGAAGGGCTCCGATGCGCGGGTCAGCGCACGAACGGGGGCGGGGCCGTAGGTATCGATAAAGGCCGCGGCCGATCGCCCGGTCGTATGATAGCCGGGCTGGCTCTCCATCTCCAGCAGCAGGACGGACGCTTTGGGCGCCAGTTCGGCGGCGATTGACGCGCCCGCAATACCTGCGCCGATCACGGCAATATCATATGATGTATCCCCAGACATGTCCCTATCGCTCTCCCATTTGAAACAGTGACTGAAACCGGTACCTCACCCGCAGTTGAGGGCCGATCCGGTTATTTTGCAAGGAGAATTTTTGTCCCCAATGATGCGGCTTATTTGCGTCCCTGCCTGCCTGCGATGGTAGTATTGGCGAAAATCTTAATCAAGATATCAAAGCCATCTTGCGCGCATCGAGCACGGCCTCGGCCCAGAGCTTCGGCTCCTCCTGCGACAGGTTGTGGCCGGCATTCTTAAACAGGCGATAGTCATAGGGACCTTTGAACTTCCGCGCATGGCCCGCCGTCTTGCCGCCGATACCGCTTGCGCCGCCGTCGATGGCGACCACGGGGACGGTGATATCCGGCTGTCGGGCGAGCCGCTCCTCGATCGAGGCAAATGCGGGATCACCCGGGACAAGGCCGTAGCGATGCCGATAAGAATGGATCACCACCGCGACAAAATCCGGATTGTCGAAGGCACGCGCACTTCTCTCGAACGTCTCCTCCGTGAAGCGCCAGCGCGGCGACCACATTTCCCATAAAAGCCTTGTGATATCGCGCCGGTTTTCTTCGAGACCCCGGCGGCCGCGCTCAAGGTGAAAATAATACTGATACCAGAAGGAGGCCTCGATTCTCGCGGGCGCCGGTGTCATGGCGGCGGCGGTATTCTGGATATTGTAGGAATTGCCGCTGACAAGGGCGACCACCCGTTCCGGCCAGAGGGCGGCGACGACGCAGGCCGCCCTCCCGCCCCAGTCATATCCGGCAAGCACCGCTTTATCGAGCACGAGCGCGTCCATCAGGCTGAGGAGATCGAAGCCGAGCGCGGCCTGCTCTCCCGATCGCGGCGTCTCAGGCGATTGAAAGCGGGTGGGGCCAAAGCCGCGCAGGTTGGGGATGATGACGCGCGCGCCCTCGGCAATGAGGAGCGCGGCCGTCTCCTCATAGGCGTGAACGTCATAGGGAAACCCGTGGTTCAGAATTACCGGCCAGCCATCCTCATCGCCGCCCGTGAGATAGGCGATATCCAGCACGCCGGCGCGTATCGTTTTCTCGATCATCCCTTCTCCGATCATACTTTCGGGTGCTGTTTTACCTATGGGAGAGCTGGCACACCAGAATGTTTCAATCATGCAGACTATATTGTTTTTTAACGTGTTTTAGCTCCAAAAAATAGCATTTTTACGCAATTTGCCGAGCGAATTGCTGGACGCGCATCCGCCTTGCAATTATCCTTTATCCCTAATATGCGGGACGTGATGACATAAAGCAGAAGCAAGCAAGAAAGCTCGTCATCTCCATTCAGGAGGAATATGTATGAATTTTGATATCAAACCGATTGATGCGACATTCGGCGCGTATGTCACACGCCTCGATCTCAGAACGCTCGATGAGGCCGATTTTGCCGATCTCTACAAGACCTGGCTCGACTTTTCGCTGCTGGTTTTCCCAAAGCAGAATCTGACAACGCGCGAGCAGGTCGCCTTCGCCAAACGCTTCGGCGAGATGGAATTTGACATCGTGCCGATCAGCAATGTCGACAAAAGCGGGAATGTGGTCAAATCCGACGAAAATGACGTGGTAAAAATCCTGAAAGGCAACATGGGCTGGCATCAGGACAGCACCTATATGCCGGTGCAGGCAAAAGGCGCCGTTTTCAGCGCCCATGTTGTCCCCTCAAAGGGCGGCGAAACCGGCTGGGCCGATCTTACGGCCGCCTATGACGCGCTCGATGCGGCAACGAAGGAGAAGATCAAGGACCTCAAAGCCTATCATTCGCTGCACCACAGCCAGAAGAAGATGGGCTTTATCCAGAAAGACGAGGGCAGCGAATATAACGGCTACGGGCTGCACAATGACGCGCCGCCGCTCCGCCCGCTCGTCAAGCAGCATCCCGAAACGGGGCGCATGTGCCTCACCATCGGCCGGCACGCATATGGTATTCCGGGCCTTACGGAAGAAGAGTCCGAGACGCTGCTCTCCGATCTCATCGATTTCACCGTCCGCGCGCCGCGCGTCTATTATCACCAGTGGGAGCCCGGCGATATCGTCATCTGGGACAACCGCTGTCTGCTCCATCAGGCGCGACCGTGGGATATGAACGAGCCGCGGGTGATGTACCACTCCCGCATTGCCGGCGACCCGGCAAGTGAATTTGCCCCGAGTGCGGCTGCGGCCTCCTGACCGCCGGCGCGTGACCCGCGGCCAGCCCGCCGCGACGAGGCGGCGCTTGCCTTTCGCTCCTCCCCATGTAATTGGATAGGTAACGCGGGGAAAGTCCATGGCGGGTGCAAGGAAAGCAGGCTTGGTGCGGTGGTTGCTCTGGAGTGTGGCGGGGCTGATGGTCCTCGCCATTGCGGTGCTGACCTTCCGCGTCCCGCTTCTTGATACGGCGGGCCGTGCGGGTCTTGCTCTTGCGGGCTTTCGTGATGTCACGCTTGAAATAGAGGATGTTTCAAGCGGGCAGGCGAGCATCCGCGAACTTTCCTTCGGCGATGAAATCATCCTTCGCGGCGTGACGCTCCGCTATGCGCCGCTTGAGCTTCTGCAAGGGCGGATCGTCGCCGTTGATATCCGTGAACTTGACCTTGATCTCTCGGCCCCGGATGAGGGCGCGCTTGCCCGTTTGCGCGCGCTTGCCAGCGGTGAGGGCGAGCAGCAAGCCGCGACCGGAACGGCATCTTCCCTGCCTGCCATCTATCTCGAAACGGGCCGGATAAAGGCTGCGACGGCGGCGCGGGTGGTTGAGGCCGACATTGCCGGGGCCCTGACGCCCGAGCGGAAGCTGCAGGCGGAGGCAACGATCAATGGCCGGCTTATCACGGGCGAGGGCGACATTCTGCTTCGCAATGTCGGCGTCACGGTGGACGGCGATCTTGAGACGCTGAACGGAGCGGTGACGGTCGGGAGCGGCGAGCTTCTCCACGACAGCGAGACGCCGGAGTGGCAGCCCTTTCATCTGGAAGGCGGCGGCGAGCTGAAGGAGGGGAATTTCGATGGTCGCCTCGCGCTCACCACGCCCGAGGGGCGCGATCTGCTTCTCATCGATGCCGGCTATGAGATGGCGGCCGCTACGGGTCGCGCGGCGCTTTCAATCACCGATCTTGCCTTCCGAAAGGACGGGTTTCAGCCGGCCGCTCTCTCACGCCGGGCAGAGGGTCTCCCGCCCTTTGACGGCATCCTGAATGTGCGCGCGGCCGCGGAGCTCACCTTGGGGCGGATCCTCTATCACGCCGATGCCGCACTGACGGAACTCTCGATGACGCTGCCTGAGGGGATGGTTACCACGCCCGCACTCCCCCTCCGTCTGGACGGCGACTATGACATCGAGGCGAACCGTCAAGCGGCGACCGTGACGCTTCCCGCAAGCGATCTCGATCTTGCCTATCAGGATCTTCGCTATGCAATCGAAGCGTTGAGCGGCAGCGCGACGATCCGTGATTTCGGCGCGGCGGTGGAGATCGAGCGGCTCAACGGAACGCTCACCGATCGCGGCAAGACGCCGGATTTTGCGCCGCTTCTCTTCTCTGCCACAGGTAATCTCGACGCGGCGCGCCAGCTTGAGCTTACGGGGCGCGTGACGGATGCATCGGAAAAGCTTGCGATTGATGCAGCGGCGCATGTCAGCATCACCGACGGGCAGGGCGAATTGTCACTCTCGCTGCCGGCGACGAAAATCGGCAAGGGCGGCGTCCGGCCTGCCGACATCTCCCGTCATCTCGCCATTCCGGGCGCAGAAATGTCGGGAACTGTCGAGGCGCGCCTTGACGCTGGCCGGTTTGCCGATGGCAGCATCCATATCACATCGATCTTTGCGGAACTCCGGGACGGCGCGTGGCGACAGGCGGAGAGCAGCGCGAGCGGCGTCACACTTAAACTTGAAGGATCCGAAGAGGGCACGGAGACAGGGCTTCAAGGCACGCTCGGCGGGCTCGTCCAAAGCGCCAATGTCGGGGGACAGACGCTTTCCGTTCCATCTCTCGCGGCGACTTTCGCTCTCTCGCGCGAGGGGGAGGGGCAGCTTCAATTAAGCGACCTGCATATATCACCCGGAGCGGGCGCAATATTTCGTGAGGCGCAGCATGTGACGGGGAGCGCAACCCTCGCCGGCGAGGAGGTGCGCTTTCAAGCGGATATCTCCTCCGCAATACTCGGGCCATCCTATATGAGCGCCCGGGGCCGGCACGCCCTTGCAACGGGAAAGGGCAGCGCCGATGTCACCGCGGTGCCGCTTCTCTTTGCAAAAGAAGGCGTGCAGCTGGAAAGTCTGGTTGAGCTTCCCTTTGCCGTGACGCTTGAGGGGAAAATCGCCCCCAAATCGCGCGTTGAATGGTCAGCGAAGGATCTCCGTGCGAGCGCCGATATCGCGCTTGAAAATCTGACGGTGGAGCTGCCGGGGGGCGAGGTCTCGGGGCTTGAGGGCAATCTGCATATTGATGATCTCTTCCCGCTGACCATTTCGGCGCCGCAGGAGCTGCGGGCCCGCGAGGCGGCGGCGGGCATTCCCATCACCTCGCCGTACCTGCGCTTTCGCATCCTGAGCGATGCGGGGGATCCCGTCCTTTATATCGACCGCATGACTGTCGGTCTGGTCGGCGGAACGCTGCTCGTGGAAGGGGCAAAAATCGACACCGGCGCCGATATCAACCGCGTCGATGTGCTTGTGAGCCAGCTTGACCTTGAGGAGGTGATGGAGCTTACCAGCGTCGACGAGCTTGTCGCGACAGGGCATGTGAGCGGACGGATCCCGCTCATTTTCGGCGGCGAGCGGCTACTCGTCGAGAATGGCGAGCTTTCCGCGGACGGGCCGGGCGTCCTCAAGATGACATCGGATGCGGCGCGCAGCGCCCTTGGCGTCGGCGGCGATCAGGCGCAGCTCGTTCTCGATATTCTTGAGAATTTTCAATATTCCGAGCTTTCCATTGCAATTTTAAAGACGGAATCCGGCGCCGACACCGTTAAACTTCATGCAGCGGGCAGTAATCCGGATGTGGAGAACAATCGGCCTATTGTCCTGAACATCAATCTGGAGACCAGTCTTGACAAGATCTTCAATGCAGTGCTCAACGGCTATCTCTTGTCCGAAAAGGCGCTCCGTGCTACCGTCGGCAACCGGTAATTTAGGTGAAGGTAACCCCGTGGTAAGACCAGCTTTTCTCGTGATTCCAATGGTAATGGCGCTGGCCTTGTCCATTTCCGCCTGCACCCCGACGGTCAAGGTGGAAGCGCCGCCCGAGCCGATCACCATCAATCTGAATATCAAACTCGACGCCGAAGTCCGTCTCAAGATCGAGGAACAGGCGAAAGACGATATCAACAACAACCCGGGATTATTCTGATATGGCACATGGAACGGATATCCGGCAGGTGAGCCGCCGGCATTTTCTCACGAGCGCCCTTGCCGTGCTTGCCGCAGGGGCCGGCCTCTCCCTCCTTCACATGCCGCCCGCGCATGCCGATCAACTGGATACGCTGCGTGCGTCGGGCGCAGTTGGCGAGGCGTTCGACGGCTATGTGCGGGCGCGCGATCCGTCCGCAAACGCCTTTGTCAACCAGCTGAACGAGCAGCGCCGCGCGCTCTACACCAAGCGGGCCGAGGCGCAGGGCGTCAGCGTTGATCAGGTCGGCCGCGTCTATGCGACGCAGATCATCCAGAAGGCCCCGAAGGGCACCTGGCTGCTGCGCGAAAACGGGCAGTGGGTCCAGAAGTAGGATAAGGATGGGGTTGAGGCGGCGGGCTAGCCCTCTGCGTCCGCCGCATCCATTTTGCGAAAGCGGAAATCGCAGACCCCGTCGCCCTTCATGCAGGTTTTCTCCCGCCTGAGCTCAAGGCCAAGGCCTTCGGCGAGCGCGAAGTCGCAATTGCAGATGAGCAGCGGGCCGAGGTCGCGGGCACCGAGATCATTCATCATCCGCGTATAGGCGCAGCGGTGGACATCGACATGAAACTCCCGCTCATCGCGTTTCAGCACATCGAACTCGAAATCGACGCCGATGCCGAAAGACGCAAACTCGGCCTCCAGCATCCTGATGGTCATCGGGGTTTCTTTCGCCCGCTCCTCCGAGATCTGGCGGTTGCGCGTATCCAGCGCCTTGCGGATGATCGCATGCGCCTTCTCTTTCCCGAGTTCCTCTTCCATGGCGCGCACCAGCGGGATTTGCGCCTCCACCGTCAGCTTGATCAGTTCAAACGGCGTGATGTTCATCTCTTCGCTCATTATAACCTCCCTCGGCTGTTCCGCCCGGCACTCGGCCGGACGGAGCGATCGGCGCGTCTTTTTTGATTATACCTGCTCGGCGCCGATTTTATCCTGCGTTCTGGTTTTGAAATCGCTGGCGTCGTGGCGCTCGCGAAGCTGCTCATGGAGCGGTCCCGTCGCCCGGTTGACCATGCGCCCGCGTTTGACGGCGGGGCGTGCGGCAATCTCGTCGGCCCAGCGATTGACGTGCTTGTAAGAGGCGGCGTCGAGAAATTCGGCGGCCTCATAGACCTGGTTTTTCACCAGCGCGCCGTACCACGGCCAGATCGCCATGTCGGCGATGGTATAATCCTCGCCGCTGATGAAGCGATGCTCGGCAAGCTGGCGATCGAGTACGTCAAGCTGACGCTTTACCTCCATCGCGAAGCGATTGATGGGATATTCAAATTTCTCCGGCGCATAGGCGTAGAAATGCCCGAAGCCGCCGCCAAGATAAGGGGCCGAGCCCATCTGCCAGAACAGCCAGGAGAGGCACTCCGCCCGCTGCGCCGGGTCCGTCGGCAGGAAGGCGCCGAATTTCTCCGCGAGATAGACGAGGATCGAGCCGGACTCGAAAACACGGATCGGCGTGCTGCCGCTTCGGTCCATCAGGGCCGGAATTTTGGAGTTCGGATTGACGGCGACGAAGCCGCTGCTGAACTGATCGCCCTCGCCGATGTTGATGAACCATGCATCATATTCCGCGCCCGTAATGCCTTTCGCCAGCAGCTCTTCCAGCATCACCGTCACCTTGACGCCGTTCGGCGTGGCGAGGGAGTAAAGCTGCAACGGATGCTTGCCGACCGGCAGTTCCTTTTCATGGGTAGGACCGGCGATCGGACGGTTGATGTTGGCGAAACGTCCGCCGCTTTCCTTGTCCCATTGCCAGACTTTCGGAGGCGTGTAGGGGGAATGGTTATTCATTTTTAAAACTCCGTTTGTTCATCGTTAAATGACCAATGGTAAGTGATCCCAGCGCCCGGCCGCTATACTGGAGAAGTTCGCCTGAAAAAGCTATGGCCTGCGCACCATTTTGCGAAATTAATCACAGTCTGCAGGACGGATGAGTGAGGCGCTAGGATCCGGCGCCTGCCCGGCGCACATCTGTGGGAGCCGCGTAGCGGCGCTGCGCGTCATCGAGGCGCTTCGAGAGCAGAGAGCCAAGCGTCTGCACGACCGGCTCATCCATCATCTCCACATGGCCGCCGGGAAGATCGCAGATCTCGAACTTCCCGCAGATCAGATCGCGCCAGCCGTCATGGACAGCCGGATTGAACGAGACGGGCAGTTCCGTGCGAAAAAGAACGGCATCGCCCTGATAGGTTTCCGCCCGGAACCCCCCGACATTCAGCGCATTGATATCCTGATTGCGAAGCGGCGCCTTGGCATCCTCGCGAGGGCCACGCGCCTCGCCGCCCCTTCGCGAGAGGAGCTTCAGCCGCAGCTTGCGAAGGCCGCCCCGGGCGATGTTCCGGCCGCGCGCAAGGAGATAATCGCGCTTCTCCGCTTTCGGGAGCGCCTTCCATTTCTCATAATGCCCAGCCAGCCACCGGGCGGGGGAGACATAGCGCGGCGGCGTCGGCAGGTAGGTGTCGAGAAGCGCAAGAAAGGCCGTTTGCTCGCCTTGGCTTGCCAGTTTGCAGGCGATGCGATAGGCGACGAGCCCGCCAAAGGAATGGCCGCCGAGATAATAGGGGCCTTCCGGCTGCGTCCTCTGGATCTCCTGCAGGTAATATTCCGCCATTTCCTCAAGCGATGAGAAGCGCGACTTTCCATCCTCCTGCCGGTACTGCTGGATTCCGTAGAAGGGCTGGTCGGGATGCAGATAGCGGGCGAGTTTCCGGTATCCGAGCACTTCGCCGCCGATCGGATGCACGAAAAAGAGCGGCGGCCGGCTGCCTTTCGGCTGGGTGGGGACAACGCAGCTCGCGCGCCCGCCCGCGCCGATCAGTTCCGCCATTTCCCGCACGCTCCCTGCCTGAAAGAGAACATCGCGCGGCAATCGGCAGCCAAGCTCCCTCTCAAGGCGCATGAACAGATCGACAGCCTGTAGCGAGTCGCCGCCAAGGGCGAAGAAATTATCGTCAAGCCCGATCTCGTTGAGACCAAGCGTCTGCTGCCAGATTCTGCGGATCAACGCCGTGTTGCCGGGAAGCGCGGCCGGCGTCGCTGGCCCCTCGCGGGTATCCCCTGCAGGGGCCAGAAGATTGAACGACTCGGCGAGTTTGCGCCGCTGCGCCTTGCCTGTTGCGCTTTTCGGGATCCTCTGCACGATCAGGATGCGCGAGGGGATCTTGTTTGGCGTGAGATGCGCCTTCAGATAGGTTTTGAGCGCCTGCTCAGTGATTGTCTGCTGATCCTCCGGCACGACGGCGAGGGCGAGGTCCTCGCCAAGCGTCGGGTGCGGCATCGGGAAGGCGACCGCCTCGCGGACCGCAACATGGCGGAGCATCGCCTGATCCACCTCCGTCGGGATGATCTTGATCCCGCCGCGATTGATCATTTCCTTTATTCGCCCGGTGATGAAGAGAAAGCCCTCCTCATCGAAATAGCCCTCATCGCCCGTGTGATACCATTTATCGGAAAACGCCGCCCGGTTGGCGTCGGGATTATTTTCATAGCCGTCAAACGCCGTTTCCTTCGTGACGGCGATCTCGCCTTTCTCGAAGGGCGGCAGCGGATCACCATTTTTGTCGATGATAAAGACGCGCTCCCGGTCCGGCCGGCCGACGCTCCCTTCCTTTCGCGGCTCGGGCGGGAGACCGGTGCAGGCCATGAAACTCGTTTCCGCCGATCCATAGGCTTCAAGCATCGGCGTCTCGAAAATCCGCTCAAGACGGCGGGCAATCTTCTGATCGAGATGGCCGGTGCCCGTGCGCAGCATGCGAAGGCGCCCCTTTGCGGCATTGATCTCATGCGGGTAGGCCGAGGCTTTGCGCTCGATCGAATGAAAGACCGTGTAACCGCCCGCAATCACCGTCGGCTGAAACGCGGCAAGGGAGCGGAACAGCGCGTCGACATCATTATCCTTGACGGCGGAAAAAACGCCGCCGCTATAAAGCGTCGTGACCATCCCGGCGGAAAACCCGCCGGTGTGAAACAACGGCATGATATTGAGGACGCGGTCACTCGCGCGAAGGCCCATCATGCGGGCCATGTTGCGGATCCGCGGCAGCATCGATCGGTGGGAGAGCGGCACCGTCTTGCCGTAGCTCGTGGTGCCGGAG
The DNA here is from genome assembly GCF_036844445.1 of Sneathiella sp. Classification (GTDB taxonomy): domain Bacteria; phylum Pseudomonadota; class Alphaproteobacteria; order Sneathiellales; family Sneathiellaceae; genus Sneathiella. Next base: position 52,521 of record NZ_DAIUFV010000006.1, read on the forward strand.
GTCATAAAGACGACAAACTGGTCTTCCCCGTCCGGCGGCTCGGGCGGGACGGGCGCGCGGCCTGTCTCGCCGGCAAGGCGTATCCGGCCCGCGCTCAAGGGATCATCGGTCAGGATATCGAGGATCGGAAGGTTGAGCCGCTCCGCCGCTTCCGTCGCGCTCGTTTCAAGATCCCGCTCAAGTGCGACGGCGCTGATCTTCTTGTCATAGAAATGGAGATAAAATTCGCCTGCCGACATCGCGGGGTTGAAGGGCACGATTGTCGCGCTCGAGCCGATCGAGAGGGCGGCCGCCGCCATCTCCGCTCCGCCCGAATGGACAAGCGCGATCCGGTCGTTGCGTCCGAGCCCGTTGCGGGCGAGAAATCCGCGGCTTTCGCTGACGATATCATAGAGTTCGCGATAGCTGAGATCACGCTGGCGGGGCGCCGCCAGAGCCGGCGCATCGGGAGACTGTGTGGCCCAGTGGCCGAGCACCCTGTCGAATGTATAATACATCGTCATGCGCTTTTATTTCCCAGTATTAAGGCTTTATTAAGGAAAACGGCTCCTTTGCGCAAGGGCAAGTTCCGGCAGCCAGCGGAACCGGTGCGGAAATCGAGCAGATTCCGGTGAAGAACGGCCGGGAAAACCTGGCCTTCGCGCCCGCCCGCGCGGGCATACCTGCGGCCGGATCAGGCCACCGCAGCGGCGCGCGGGCGAGGGGAGAAAGCGTTAAACAACATCGCTTACTGGCGCGATGACGCCTCCGCATCGTCGTAACGGAAGCCAATTTTAAGGACTACCTGGTAGTGCACGATCTTTCCATCTTTGATGTGGCCGCGTATCTCCCGCGTCTCAAACCAGTCCAGGTTGCGGATGGTTTTGGCGGCGCGGGCGACGGCCTGCGCGATGGCGTCCTCGATGGAAGTCGTCGAGCTGCCGACAAGTTCGGTCACAGAATAGACATTATCAGTCATGCGGTGTTCTCCTTCCCCGGCGGACCGGAATTGTGAAAGTTTAAGATATGAACGCGATCGATTGCTGCGCTGGCGATGGAGGCTGAGGATCGACTGCAGCAAACGGTCGATTCGCCGCGCGGTTTCGTTCTCTTCCCCGACTGTGGGCGATACGCCAACTGCGTAGCGGTGAGAATCCGATGCATCTTCAAGCAGTTCCAGCATGGCGCCTTCATCAAGCACGGCGCGATCAAGAAGGGCGAGAGCAAGACTTTCGACTATGCTCAAGGCGGCTTTCCCGGCGATGGCATCCCCTGTATGGCCCACAGCAACAATCCCGATCTTCTTCATGGCAGGGGAATGGTGCGCAACATCCTAGCGCGCTGCATTTACATAGGTTATGCCTGATCACAATTTTGACAATTCCGTCACCGATATTATTCATCAGAACTTTTGAATTTAAAAAACAGCCGGGGCGCATGCCGACAATGGGTGAAAAACACACCAGTAATGCCGACATATTCATTACGAAATTCTCATCGCACGTGGCGCTGTCTGCGGCGGAGATGCAAACCCTCGAAGCGCTGACGCGGGACTGCATGACCTTCGATGAGAATGAGGATGTCATTCACGAGGCCGAGAAAAACTCCAGCGCCTACCTGCTGCAATCGGGCTGGGCGATCCGCTATAAAATCGTGCCGAACGGCGGGCGGCAGATTATTTCCTTTCTTCTTCCCGGTGACATTTTCGGCTTTCAGGAAAGCCTTTTTGACCTCTCCGATGATTCGGTTCAGGCGCTGACGCCGATCCGGGTGCATCGCACCCCCGCCGATCGGATCGCCGAGATATGCGAGCAGTCAAGCAACCTCTCCCACGCGCTCACCTGGTCACGGGCGCGCGAGCAGGCCATCCTGATGGAGCAGATTGTCCGCCTCGGCCGCCGCAACGCGTATGAGCGTCTCGGCCATCTGCTGTTGGAACTGCTGCACCGGCTGCAGCTCGTCGACAAGGCGGGGCGCAGCGACTATGTCCTTCCGCTGACGCAGGAGGTGCTTGCCGATACGCTCGGCCTCAGCATCGTGCATGTCAATCGCACGCTTCGCAAACTGCGGAGCGACCGGATGATCGAGCTCGACCCGAAGACGCGGCATCTGAAAATCATCGATCAGGAGACGCTCAGCGAGCGCAGCGGATATGACCGCGCCTTTCTCGATCAATCGCTGCCCTCCCCCGGGGAGCGGCTCGCCGCGCGCCGCGCGATATAATAAGTTACGCCTGTTATATATTTCGTAACAAGAGCTTACGGCGAAAAGTAAAAAATCATCCGGGACATTAAACCATGTTAATGCGGCGCTCCGGCATCTCTGCACAATGGGATGGACTGAAGCAAGGGCGTCAGGGCTGCCGGATAAAAGGCCGCTTTTGACGAAGTCCGGCGGGGCGCGATTTCGGGCAATGATGCCCGGGTGTTGTCCGCCACCATCCCTCGGCTCCAATGGCTACGGTTATGGAAAGGAGCATTAAAATGGACAAGCGAGAGTTTGAAGGCAACTTACGGATGCAGCTCGACAAATGGGATGCCCAGATCAATCGGCTGCGTGCCAAGGCGGATGTCGCCAGTGCGGAGACGCGCGCCAGGTATCACGAAGAAATCGAGCAGTTGCGCGAACAGCAACGCCGGGCGGAACGTCGTCTCGATGATTTCAACCACGCCAGTGACAGCGCCTGGGAAGAGATGAAAATCGGCATGGAAAACGCCTGGAGAGATCTTGGCGATGCTGTCGATCGGGCGACGACCCATTTCAAGTAATCCGCCCCCGGAAATCCGCTTCAAGCGAAGGAGAAAGAGATGAAGATCATAAAAGCAATGACTGTCGGCACGGTTGCAGCAACGCTCGCACTTGCGCCGCCGCTTGCCGTTACCGTTGCCGCGCAGACCACGACGGGTACGACAACGATGGAGCGCGATGTTTCCGTTGAACAGGTGCAGGAAAAGATCTCAAAAGCCTTTGATGCGATTTCCGACTATTCCGTCGATCAGCGCGACGAGGCAGTTGACAGCATCAGGGATACGCTCGCTCAGCTTGATGAGGAGATTTTCCAGCTCGAGTCCGACGCCCGAAATAACTGGGCGAATATGTCGGAAGACGAGCGCAAGGAGATGTCCGCCGACCTTCGCGAACTGAGAACGCAGCGCAACACGCTGGGTGAACATTTCGGCGCCATGCAGGAGGGAAGCGACAGCACCTGGGATGAAATGAAAGCCGGAATTGCCGATGCCTGGGCCTCGGTAAAGGAAGCCTGGGATAACGCCGTCGGCTCCGACAAGATGGAATAATCATCGACGCGATGATCTGAACTTAAAGGTGGCCGGGGCAACATGAGAGCTGTCGCCGGTCACTTTTTATGTGAGAGGTAACGAGGGCGGCCACTGTTCGGCGCGCCCGCAATACAGGACAAGGTTATGTGTGGAATTTGCGGCGAGATCACTTTTGATGACACTCCCGTCTCCCTTGCAGCAATCAACCGGATGATGCAGACAATGTCGCCGCGCGGGCCCGATGCGGCCGGTGCCTATCTTTTCGGGCATACGGCGCTTGGCCATCGCCGGCTCAAGATCATCGATCTTTCCGAGCGATCGCATCAGCCGATGGTCGATGTCGAGCTCGGCCTTTCCATCGCTTTTAACGGCTGCATCTACAATTTTCGCGATCTGCGCCGGGAGTTGGAGCGGAAGGGATACAAGTTCCATTCCGAGGGCGATACCGAAGTCGTTCTCAAAGCATATGCGCATTGGGGTCTCGACTGCGTCACGCGCTTCCAGGGCATGTTCGCCTTCGCGATCCAGGAGCGCGACAGCGGCCGTCTCATCCTCGCCCGCGACCGGCTCGGCATCAAGCCACTCTATCTCGCGCGGGGCGCCCAGAACCAGCGCCTTCGCTTCGCATCGAGCCTGCCCGCGCTTCTTGCGGCGGGGGAGGTCGATACCACCATCGATCCGGCAGCGCTGCATTATTACATGACCTTCCACGCCGTGGTGCCGCCGCCCCACACGATCCTGAAGGGGGTGCGCAAACTTCCGCCCGCCACAATCCGTGTCGTGGAGCGCGACGGCAGCGAAACCGACCGGCGCTACTGGCAGCTTGATTTCGCCCGCACGCCCGAAGAGGAAGAGCTCCCCGTCGAGGAGTGGCGCAGCGAGCTTCTGGCGACGCTCCGCCGTGCCGTTGACCGGCGGATGATTGCCGATGTGCCGGTGGGTGTGCTGCTTTCCGGCGGCGTGGATTCCAGCCTGATCGTCGGCCTGCTGGCGGAGGCGGGGCAGACCGGCCTTAAAAGTTTTTCGGTCGGGTTTGAGCCCGCGCATGGCGAACGGGGCGATGAGTTCCAATATTCCGATCTGATTGCGCGGCATTTCGGCACCGATCACTATAAGACGATGGTCGGCGCTGATCGGCTGCTTGCGGCGCTCCCCAAAACGATTGCGGCGATGTCCGAGCCGATGGTGAGCTATGACAATGTCGGGTTCTATCTCCTCTCCGAAGAGGTCTCCAAACATGTTCGCGTGGTCCAGAGCGGGCAGGGGGCGGACGAGATATTCGCCGGCTATCACTGGTATCCGCCGCTTGAGAAAACGAATGATCCCCTCGCGAGCTATGCAGAGGTCTTTTTCGATCGCGACCATGCGGGCTATGCCGAGGCGATCACGCCCGACTATATCGGCGAGAATTACAGCCACGAGTTCGTGAAAGCCTATTTCGCAGCGAATAAAAGCACCTCTCCGGTGGAGAAGGCGCTCGATCTCGATACCAACGTCATGCTGGTCGATGATCCGGTGAAGCGGGTCGATAATATGACCATGGCCTGGGGGCTCGAAGCGCGGGTGCCGTTCCTCGATCATGAGCTTGTCGAGCTTGCGGCGAAAATCCCTTCCCGTCACAAGCTTGCCGGCGGTGGCAAGGGCATCCTGAAGGACGTCGCGCGCGAGATCATTCCCGAAGCGGTCATCGACCGGCCAAAGGGCTATTTCCCGGTCCCGGCCCTGAAATATGTGGACGGCGACTATCTCACCCTCGTCCGCGACACGCTGCAATCGCGAACGGCGCGCGAGCGCGGCCTGTTCCGCGGCGACTATGTCGAGACGCTTCTCGCCGACCCGACCGCGCATATCACCCCGTTGCAAGGCTCCAAGCTCTGGCAGCTCGCCACGCTGGAACTCTGGCTGCAAACCAACGGCTTATAAGAGGATAAGGCGATGCCGACAACAAAAGACACGGGTCCGGATATCTCCATGCGGGATTCGCAGGCGTCTTTGAAAAACTGGGGCGACCTGCCCGACAGCTTCAATGCCGACTCCATCGGGAACAACAGGGCCGTCGATTGCGGCTGGGGCCGGCTGCTCTTCGGCCAGACCTTCGATGACGGGGAGACGCTGGCGCAGGAGCTTGCGTGCGAGAGCGAGAGCGAGCGCGATATCGCGATCTATGTGCGCGAGCCACATGTCATCCTCGCGCATGCGCCGCAGCTTCTGTTCCTCGATCCGTCCCACACCTTCCGGCTCGATTTCAGCAGCTTTGACACCGACCTCTCGCCGCCGCACCCGTTCACCATTCGCAACGCCAGGGCGGGGGACGAAAAGGCGGTGAACAGCCTCTATCTCAGCCGCTCCATGGTGCCGGTGCGGGAGAATTACTTCAGCCCCGACCAGATCGACGATGCCGTGGAAGTGCTGGTTGCGGAGGATCTGACCGGCAATCACGACATCATCGGCGTCGTCATGTCGGTGGATCACAAAACGGCCATGCAGGACCCCGACAACGGCTCCAGCCTCTGGGCGCTCGCCGTCGATCCGCAGGCGCCCTATCCGAAGGTGGGGGAGGCACTGGTGCGGGCGCTCGCCGCCTCGCGCGCAAGCGCCGGACGCAGCTTTATGGATCTCTCCGTCATGCACGACAATCATGAAGCGATCGCGCTCTATCACAAGCTCGGCTTCGAACAGATCCCCGTCTATTCAATCAAGCGGAAAAATCCGATCAATGAGAAGCTCTATATCGGCCCGGCCGAAGATGCGGAGCTTAACGTCTATGCAAAGATCATCGTCAACGAGGCGAGACGGCGCGGCATTCAGGTCGAGGTTGAGGATGCGGAGGCCGGGCTGTTCCGGCTGACGCATGGCGGGCGCGCGATCTGCTGCCGGGAGTCGCTGAGCGATCTCACCTCGGCGGTGGCGCTCAGCCGGTGCGATGACAAGCGCCTGACCTATCGACTGCTCGAGCGCGCCGGGCTGAAGCTGCCCGCGCAGGTCACGGTCACGAGCGATGCGGTCCGTGCCGACTTCTGCGCGCGCCATGGTCGCGTTGTCGTCAAGCCCGCGCGCGGCGAGCAGGGGCAGGGCGTTGCCGTTGACCTTCGCAGCGAAGAGGACGTCAAGGCCGCAATCCGGAGTGCCGGCGCGATCTGCGATGCCGTCATTCTTGAAGAATTTATCGAAGGGCAGGATCTGCGGATCGTCGTGATCGATGGTGAGGTCGTCGCCGCGGCGATCCGGCGGCCGCCCTCGATCAAAGGCGACGGTGAGACGACAATTCGCGAGCTGATCGAAAAACTCTCCCGCCGCCGCTCGGCCGCCACCAGCGGCGAGAGCAGCATCCCGATGGATGAGGAGACATCCCGCTGCGTTCGCGCCGCGGGGCACAGCCTCACCGATGTCCTCGCCGAAGGAGAGATGCTGATGGTTCGCCGCACGGCCAATCTGCATACCGGTGGCACCATTCACGACGTCACCGATATCCTGCATGACGAATTGCGCGACGCCGCCATTCGTGCGGCCCGGACGCTTGATATTCCGGTTGTCGGCATGGACTTCGTCGTGACGGCGCCTGATGCGCCGGACTATGTGGTGATCGAGGCGAATGAGCGCCCGGGGCTCGCCAACCACCATCCGCAGCCGACGGCGGAGCGCTTTGTCGATCTGCTGTTTCCGCAGACTGCGGAAAGCCACCGCAAGAAATAGAGAAGCGGAGAAAAATGACTGACAAGTTGAAAATTGACCACGCCTTCCTGATGACAACCCTGAAAGAACTGCTGCACATTCCGAGTCCGTCCGGGATGACCGATGAAATCGTCGGCTATCTCTGTCAGCATCTGGCGGATCTCGACATTCCCTTTGAGCTGACCCGCCGCGGCGCCGTGCGCGCCGATCTGAAGGGCGCGAAATCATCGCCCGACCGCGCGATCGTCTCGCATCTCGATACGCTCGGCGCGATGGTGAAAGGCTTCTATGACAACGGCCGCCTTCAGCTTGTCCCCATCGGCACCTGGTCCGCCCGCTTCGCCGAGGGGGCGCGGGTGACGGTCTATGCGGATGAGCGCCGGTTCCGCGGCACGATTTTGCCGCTCAAGGCCTCGGGCCACACCTATAACGAAGAAGTGGACACGCAGCCGATCGCCTGGACCAATCTCGAACTTCGGCTGGATGAAAAAGTCTCCTCCGCCGCCGATAGCGTGGCGCTCGGGATCAATGTCGGCGATACCATTTCGATCGATCCGATGCCGGAACTCACGGACACCGGCTTCATCTGCTCACGCCATCTCGATGACAAAGCGGGGGTGGCGGCCGTGCTCGCGGCGGCAAAGTCGATTGTCGAGACCGGGGCGGTGCTGCCCATCGACTGTCACCTGCTGTTCACCATTTCCGAAGAGGTGGGTGTCGGGGCATCACATGTCCTGCATGGCGATGTGGCGGAGCTTGTCTCCATCGACAACGGCACCATCGCGCCGCAGCAATATACTTCCGAATATGGCGTGACAATCTCGATGCAGGATTCGTCCGGGCCGTTCGACCGGCAGCTGACGCGCAGCCTGATCAATCTTTGCAAGACGCACAACATCACCCACAGCCGCGATGTCTTTCGCTATTATCGCAGCGACGCCGCGGCAGCGGTGGAGGCGGGCAACGATATTCGCACGGCGCTGGTCTGCTTCGCGCTCGATTCATCGCATGGCTATGAGCGCACGCATATCGATTCCCTGACGTCGCTCGCGCATCTGCTGGTCCGCTATATGCAAAGCGGGCACCTTTTCCATCGCGATGAGGAGACGCTGGGCGAGGTTGGCGACCTGCCGATCGCCAACCCCGATATGTCCCATGGCGGCGTCTAGCCGCCGGTCGATGCGGCGCCCGTCACGCCAGCTTTGGTCGGTGCGGCGGGTAATAGAAGGCAAACAGGATCTGGCACACCCCGGCCGTGATCCCGATCCCGACGCCGAGCTGCAGCGCAAGGTCGTAGGACCCCAGCTTGTCGAACAGCCAGCCGCCGCCGAAGGCGCCGAAGAAGCTGCCTATCTGATGGCTGAAGAAGGCGAAGCCCTGGATCATCGCCTGCCAGCGCAGGCCGAACATCTCAACCACCGATCCCGCTACCAGCGGCGACACACCGAGCCAGAAGAAGCCCATGACGGCGGCGAAAATGATCGTCGTCGTCGCGGTCGGCGGCAGGATGAAATAAACCGCGAGAGTGAAGGAGCGGGCGATATAAATCAGGCCGAGCAGCCCCTGCTTCGACCATCTTTGCCCGGCCCAGCCGAAGAACAGGCTGCCGAGGATGTTGAAACCGCCGATGATGCCGATTGCCGAGGCACCGAGCATCGGATCGAGCCCGCAGATCACCAGATAGGACGGCAGATGCGTCGTGATAAAGACGAGCTGCATGCCGCAGACGAAATAGGCGAGCGCCATCATCACGAACGGCGGGTGGCGGAAGGCGACGCGGGCGGCGGCCCCGGCGGACAGGGAGTCAGCGGTGTCGGCGGCGGGGACGAGCGGCACTTCCTTGTCGACGCGGCCGGCGATCCAGGCGGCCGGCACGATCAGCAGGGCGACGACGACGAAGCCGAGAAAGCCGATCCGCCAGTCGAAGCTGGCTTCGAGATACTGCCCGATCGGCGCGATAAACATGATCCCGGCCGATCCGACGGCCGACATGATGCCGAGCGCCGTGCTGCGGATCGCAGGCGGTACAAGCCGCGCCGTGAGCGCCATCGCCATCGCAAAGGATGCGCAGGCCATCGCGATCCCGACGCAGATGCCAGCGCCGAGCAGAACCGCGATCGTCCCCTCTGCGGTGGCCATCAGGATCATGCCGATAACGTAGGAGAATGCGCCCGCCACCATGACGGGCCGATAGCCCCAGCGATCGGCAAACATGCCCGCGAACGGCTGGCAAATGCCCCAGACGAGGTTCTGCATGGCGATGGCCAGCGTGAAGTCGGTAATGCTGACGGCGATATCGCTGGTCAGGGAGGGCATGAACAGGCCGAAGCTCTGCCGCATGCCAAAGCTCAAGGTGAGCATTACGGCCGCGCCGATCAGAATGGGAAGAACGGGCCGAAGAGACTGCGTTGAATGCATTTTTGTCTTCTTATTATTATTTTCGATATTTTTCAGACCGGTATGTATACAACACCCCGGCATGCAGCAGGTCAACTGTGTCAGAACATATTTTTGACATGCTGCATTGTATACTTATGCGGGTGCCGTCTGTCTATTGGATTGCGAGGATATATATATGCCCATACGGATGACGGTTCTGTTTCGTTTGCGGTATGAGTAGCACCACCATTCCCGGCAGGTGCTTCAGGGCCATGTATTGATTAACGGATTCTGAAAGGCCTATTAAAATGCGCGTCGCAATCGTTCAGTCAAATTATCTCCCATGGAAGGGATATTTCGACCTCATAGCGTCGGTTGATTGCTTTGTGCTTTATGATGATGTCCAGTTCACCAAGCGGGACTGGCGAAATCGAAACCGGATAAAAACGCCGCAAGGGCTGCAATGGCTGACTGTCCCGGTGCTGACAAAGAACAGATATTATCAGAAGATCAACGAGACGGTGATCGACGGCACGGGCTGGACGAAAAAACACTGGCGCGCCATCGAAGCCAATTATAACAAGGCGAAGCATTTCAACGTGCTGGCCGATCTGATCGGCCCGTTCTTCGAGGCGGAAGTGCCCGAGTATCTTTCTGATATCAATGAGAATATCACGCGGCGCATCTGCGATTTTCTGGGCATCGAAACAAAACTATATTCCTCGTCCGATTTTGAACTCAATGAGGGGATGAGCGGACGACTGCTTGGTATCTGCCGGCAGCTGAATGCCGATATGTATGTTTCCAGGCCGCTTGCAAAAGGGTATCTTGATGAAGCATGGTTCGAGTCGGAGGGGGTCGGGGTCGAGTGGTTCGACTATTCCGGCTATCCCGAATATGAACAGCTCTGGGGCGAGTTCGAGCATAAGGTAAGCGTTATCGATCTGATCGCGAACACGGGCAGGGAGGCGCCACGCTATATGAAGCAGGTTATCAAATGAAACTATCGATTGTTGCGACGCTCTACAGAAGTTCCTCGTTCATCGATGAGTTTTATGCCCGCTGCGTGACGGCGGCAGAGAGCCTCTATGGCGATGATTTCGAGATCATTTTGGTCAATGACGGCTCGCCCGATGACAGCCTCGCGCGCGCCGTCGCGCTGCACGAAAGCGATCCGCGGGTCAAGGTTCTCGATCTCTCGCGCAATTTCGGTCACCACAAGGCGATGATGGCCGGCCTCGCCTATGCGTCGGGCGAGTATATTTTCCTGCTCGATTCCGATCTGGAGGAGCAGCCCGAATGGCTCGCCATGTTCCACGAGGAGATCACGCGCGAGAGCGGCGTGAAGACGATAGATGTCGTCTTCGGCGTGCAGGACAGGCGAAAGGGAAAATGGTTCGAACGCGTGAGCGGGATGCTCTTTTTCAAGATTTTCAGCTATCTCTCCGAAGCGGAAATCCCGAAGAACCTGGTGACGGCGCGGCTGATGCGGCGGCGCTATGTCGATGCGCTGATGCTGCATGAAGAGCGCGAATTCTTTATCGCCGGGCTCTGGGCGATTACCGGCTTCAACCAGAAAAGCATAGAAGTCCACAAGCTTTCACGGGGCGAGACGAATTATAATCTTGGCCGAAAGCTGTCTCTTTTCCTGCACCATATCATATGCTTCAGTACTGTTCCCCTGAAGCTTATGTGTATTCTTGGCCTCATTATCGCCATCCTTTCCGGTATATTGGCAATATGGATTATAATTCAGCATCTTTTTGGCAATCTCGCAGAGGGTTGGCCGTCGACTATTGTCGCGATCTGCTTTTTCGGCGGGCTTAATCTTTTCGGGCTGGGCGTTCTCGGCCTCTATCTTGGCAAAGTGTATTCCGAAGTAAAACAACGTCCCAACGCAATCTACCGGCAGGTCTATGACAGATCGTAACTCCAGAATTCACAGTGACGTCGCCACCTACTACAGCCGCAAGCTGGAAGAGTTCGGCACGACCGCGAAAGGGGTCGACTGGAAGGACCGCGAAGGCCAGTTTCTTCGTTTCGCAGAGCTGTCGCGGCTGATCCTCGATGCGCCGCAGACAAAGAACCGGTTCTCGATCACCGATTACGGCTGCGGGTATGGCGCCTTCCTCGAATTCCTGCAGCAGCGCTTCCCCCCGGAAACCGCGTTCGAGTTTCTCGGTCTGGATCTCTCCGACGCGATGGTGAAAGCGGCGCGCGCACGGTTCGCCGATGAGCCGCGGGCGCGCTTCATCCAGGGCGCCGAGCCCGATGTCGCGACGGATTTCGCCGTGGCAAGCGGCATATTCAACGTCTCCCTCGGCACCGACCCCGATGAATGGCTTGCCTATATCCTCCGCACGCTCGATATAATGGCGCAACATTCAACGCAGGGTTTCGCGTTCAACTGCCTGACGTCCTATTCCGATGAAGATCGCAAGGCGGATCATCTCTACTACGCCGATCCGTGCTTCCTGTTCGATCACTGCAAACGGACCTATTCACGTAACGTGGCGTTGCTTCATGATTACGATCTGTATGAGTTTACTCTGCTGGTGAGGTCATGATGAAACAGAAACTGGTCATTTTCGGGAACAGCCAGATTGCCGAGCTGGCGCAATTCTACTTTGATCGCGATACCGATTTTGAGGTCACGGCCTTCTGCGTGGACGCCGAGTATCAGAAGGAAGACAGCTTCTGCGGCCGCCCGCTGGTGCCGTTTGGCGGGGTGGAAAAACTCTATCCGCCCAAGGACCACGCCTTTTTCGTCGCGCTCAGCTACACCAAGCTCAATATTCTCCGCCGCGAACGGTTCGAGGCGGCGACAGCGCTCGGCTATGACCTTGTGAGCTATGTCAGTCCGAGGGCGACGGTGCTGAATGACGGGCGGATCGGCCGGAACTGCTTTATTCTCGAGGACAATACCATCCAGCCCTTCGTCACCATCGGCGATAACGTTACGCTCTGGAGCGGCAATCACATCGGTCATCATTCGACGATCGAAAGCCACTGCTTCATTGCCTCGCATGTTGTCGTCTCGGGCGGCGTGACGGTGGGCGAGCAATGCTTTCTCGGTGTCAACTGCACCTTGCGCGACGGCATCAGCATCGGCGAGAAATCGGTGATTGGCGCAAACGCGCTCATCCTCGGCGATGTCGAGCCCGAGGGCGTCTATATCTCCGAGCGGACGGCGCGCGCCCGATTGCCAAGCAGCAAGTTGCGAGGCATATGACATGTCCGGGCACAAATGGAACAAACTTGGGCGGATTTTTACGCCAGCGGGCGGACATCCGGAGCTCCTGAGCCATGCCGCCAATCCGCTGCCCGTTCACATGTCGGGCGATGTCTACCGGATTTTTTTCAACGGCCGCGATGCGGGCAATCGCTCCGCCGTCGGCGCGTTTGATTTTGATATCATGCGGCGTGAGGTGATCGAGGAATACCACGCGCCCTTTTTCAGCGCCGGGCCGCCCGGCAGCTTCTATGCGGACGGCGTCAGCATCGGCAATTGCTATCGCGTTGGCAATGTCACCTATCTGGTGTTCATGGGCTGGCAGAACCCGCCGGATGCCCATTGGCGCGGCGATATCGGACGGCTGATCGTGCATGACGATTACACCCTCTCCCTTGCCGAGGAAACCGCCTTTATCCCCGCCGACCATTTCAACGGGATCAGCCTCTCCTATCCCTGGGTGCAGGCCATGACATCGGGCGGCTATGAGATGTGGTACGGCGTGACCTATGACAACAACTGGGATGCGGGCAACGGCGAAATGCTGCATGTCCTTCGCCGCGCGGTATCCGCGAACGGGCATGAATGGGCGGATGCCGGCGACGCCATTCCTTTTGCCCTTGGCGTTGCGCAGGCCTTCTCGCGCCCGACCGTCCTCGTCGGGCCGGACGGCGCGGAAGATATGTGGTTTTCCTATCGCTCCGGCGACGGCACGCCCTATCGCATCGGCCACAGCCGCAAGACGGGGGATGGCTGGACCATGCCGCCCGGCGATCCGGGGATTGACGTCTCCGCCGCCGGCTGGGACAGCGAGATGATCGAATATCCGTTCGTCTTCCGGCACGCGGGTCAGGTCTATATGCTCTATAACGGTAACAGCTACGGCAAAACCGGCATCGGGCTGGCGGAGCTTGTGCAATGAGTCTTGAGTTTGTCTCGAGCCTGTGGAGCAAGGCGTGGCGCTTCTCCATCAGCGGCGTGCTTGCCAATGTGATCGGCTACTGCCTCTACCTGCTCCTGCTCAAGCTGTCCGTTCCCTATCCGGTCGCGATCACCATCTGTTACGCCCTCGGGATGGCGTGGGGGTATCTCGTCAATAAATACTGGTCCTGGCAGGATGAAAGCCCGATCTTCAAATCCGCAGCGCTGTATGTGGCGGTTTACGGGCTGGTTTACGTCAGCCATATGGGGCTTGTCGTCTATCTGGTGCAGGGGCTTCAGATCGGGCCCGAATGGGCGGCGCTGATTTCATTTCTGTGTCTCGTTATTCCGCTCTTTATCCTGCTGGACAAGGTGGTCTACCGGGCATCGAGGAGGGGGTGAGAGTGGAGACGGTCCGGCGAGAGTTGCCTTTCAGGGACGAGCAGCAGGCGGCCCGCCTGCTGGCGGAAGCGGCATTCGGCGCGCGGGAAATCTCGCCCTGTCTCGCGTCTCTTGATGCGGGCGCCGCCGTGCTCGAAGTCGGCTGCGGCGCGGGCGTGCTGCTGACGCGGCTTGCGGAGGAGTTCAGGACGCTGTCCTTCACCGGTGTCGAGCCGATCGGGCCGGGTTTCGCGCAGTTTGCGGAAAGTCTCGCCGCGATTGAGAACAGCTATGACAACGTCACCATTATGCGCCAGCGCATCGAGGATATGCAAAGCCCCGGGACGTTCGATCTGATCTTCTCGGTCAATGTGTTCGAGCATCTCGACGACTGGCGGCGGGGGATCGATATCTGCCTCTCCATGCTGAAGCCGGGCGGCGCGCTGGTGATCCTTTGCCCGAACTATAATATTCCTTACGAGTCGCATTTCGCCCTGCCGATACTGTTCGGAAAGTCATTCACCGAGCGCGTTTTCGGGTCCAGGATCCGCCAGCTTGAGGAGCGGCTCGATGCCCACGGGCTTTGGAAATCTCTGAACTTTATCAAGGCGTCAGAGTTATCTCGCTACTGCCGAGAAAAACGCTATGCGGCGACCTTTGACCGTGCAATTATGCGGCGCATGCTGGATCGGCTGGAAGAGGATGCGGAGTTTCGCAAACGCCAGAGCGCCCTTGCGCAAGTGGCCATTGCCGCAAACCGGATGGGCGCGGGACGGCTTCTGGAAATACTGCCGGCGCCGTTCGGGGCCTATATGAAAATTACGGTAAGACCGGCGGCATGATGGCCGTCGCGCGGAGGAGTTGAGGAACAGGGATCAAAAGAACAACTGGTTTTAAGAAGTTTCGACAGGGTCTTTAGGTGCGTCAGGGCATTAGGGTGAAGGGCTGGTTGGTATGTCTATGGATGTATTTCTGAATAAGGTTTTTGTGACCGGGGACGAGGCAAAATATATCGCCGAGGCGATTGCCGGCTCCCAGCGGGGCGGGATGATTTCCGGTGATGGCAGCTTTACCCATCGTGCCAGCGAATATCTCGAAAAGAAGTTCGATGTGGCTCAGGTCCTGCTGACGCATTCCTGCACGGCGGCGCTGGAAATGGCGGCGATCCTTGCCGATATCCAGCCGGGCGATGAAGTGATCATGCCGTCCTATACCTTCGTCTCGAGCGCCAATGCCTTTGTGCTGCGCGGCGGCGTTCCCGTCTTTGTCGATATCCGCCTCGATACCATGAATATCGATGAGGAGCTGATCGAAGCGGCGATCACCGATCGAACCAAGGCCATTGTACCGGTGCATTATGCGGGCGCGGCCTGCGAGATGGACCGGATCATGGAGCTTGCCGAAAAATACAACCTCATCGTGATCGAGGATGCGGCGCAGGCGATCTTCTCCAACTACAAGGGGCGCCCGCTCGGCAGCATCGGGCATCTCGGCTGCATCAGCTTTCACGAGACGAAGAACATCATCTCCGGAGAGGGCGGGGCGCTCTATATCAACCGGCCCGAAATGATCGCGCGCGCCGAGATCATCCGCGAGAAGGGGACCGACCGTAAAGCCTTCCTTGAGGGGCGGGTCGATAAATACACCTGGCGGGATATCGGGTCGAGCTACCTGCCCTCCGACATGCTGGCCGCCTTCCTGCTGGCCCAGCTTGAGCATGGCGAGGAAATTACGAGGCGGCGCGTCAACGCCTGGAAGATGTATGACCAGATCCTGCGGCCGAGCAACCTGATCCAGCTGCCGGAATACGGACCCGATAACCAGCCGAACGGCCATATGTATTTCGGCCTGGTGCCGGACGCTGCGAAACGCCGCGCCTTCATCGAAGGGATGGCCGGGCATGGCATTCAGGCGCTCAGCCATTTCGTGCCGCTGCACACCTCGCCCGCGGGGCAGAAATTCTGCCGCGTTTCGGGGTCCATGGAAAAGACGATAGAGGGGGCCTCGCGGCTCGTCCGCCTGCCGATGTATTGCGGCGTGGAGGAGCATGTCGAGCGGATCGCGACGACGGCGAAGGCTATTCTCGCCGAGCTGTGATCGCCGGGCCGCCCGGCCCGGCGCTCACTCCTCCGGCAGTTTCTTTGCGATATTCCAATAGGTCCCGCGCTCTGCGATCTCATAGCCGACATCGCGGAGCATATTGCTTTGGAACGTCTCGACCGCTTCGGGAATGCCGGCGATGTTTTTATCCGTCGCCCTGTCGAAGAGGATGTAGGGCGCATTCACTTCTTTCAGATCCGCCAGAATCTCATCGCGAAGCTCATCGCGATGGGCGAAGAAGAAGATGGCCTTTTTGCGCAAAGCCGGCTCCGTTCCCGTCAGGCGCGTCATGCTGAGGGCAACCCCGCTCATCCATTTCGCTCCCGGCAGCCGCGCCTGCAGCGCCTCAAGCTCCGCCGCCTTCTCCGTCGCATAGGCGCAGAGCGCGCGCGAGGCCGGAAGGCCGTCGATACAGGGCGCCACGTCGCCCTGCAGCCGGTCGATCGCTGCGATATAGGGATCGGGCTTCAGGAGATAGCGGATCGGATTGCCGAACAGAAACGGCGCCACCAGAACAATCAGCGTGAAGGACCAGATCAGCCGATCCTCCCGCACGCCGCGGGCGAGGCGGGGCAGCATCAGAAGAAAATAAAGGATCAGCGGCAGCCACATCTTGGTGATGTGATAGCGGTTCATCTCATAGGGGCCGATGGCGATGATCAGCCCGACAATCACAACCCCCTGAAAGGCGAGCGGTGAGAGCGGCGTGCGGTCCCGGATGTCGAGGAGGTGCCCGGCGAACAGCATCAGCGCATGCCCCATGACAAGGGCGAAGGGCGGAAAGAAATAAAAGGAGAGGCCCGCGAAACCGCTGGTGCCGCTCTCGATCTTGACCCGCGTGATTGCGAGAAGCTCCTGAAAGACGATATCAAGCGGGCCGTCAAAGAAGAGCAGGATGAGGAGAAGGGCGGAAAGCGCAAAGGCGATGGCGGCCAGCAGCAGGGCGCTGAGGAGCGTCAAATTCCCCTCTTTCGCGCCCCGGACCAGGAAGCCGTAGCCCATAGCGAGGATGCAATAGACGCCGGTCTCGAAATTATAAAAGATGAACGCCGGCGCGATCAGCCCGAACAGGAAGGCCGCCCGGCGGATCGGGAGATGGCCAAAAGCGTAGGCGAGCAGGGCGGTCAGCGGCAGCAGGATGAAGCGAAGCGGCAGCGCGTTCGGCGTCATCAGGTTTTGCAGCGCGCCCGACATGGTGCCGGCGAACAGCAGCATGATGAGAAGCGCCGATGCCCAGATAAGCCGCCCGTTCTCCGCCCCGAGGCGCTGACGGATGAGCAGGAAAATGAGGCCGAAGAACAGGATATCGACGAGGATCAGCAACGCCTCTGTCCCGGCGAGGTCGCGAAAGGGGGCAAATTTCTGCCCGAGCGCGATGAACTCCGTCAGCAGCAGGCCATAGGCGGAAAAGGCTTCATATAGGTGCCGCGGATCGCCCGCGCCCGCGATGCCATCGCCGATCACCGCCGACCAGTGCATGTCCATTATCCAGAGCTCACGGTCGGGAATGGCGGGCGGCACCAGCAGCGGCAGGAGGTAGAGGCCGAAAAAGGCGATCACAAAAGCCAGAATGATCTGCGAAGTCCGGAACCGCCCGTTCAGCACTTCCTTCATGAGATAGGCCGCAAGAAGCGCAAACACCACGTCGCGGAGTTTGAGATCATAGAGCAGCAGGACGAGGATCCAAAAGGCAATCACGCAATATGGCCGGGCGGCCTCCGGGATGCCGGGGGAGAGCTGGATGTCGCGCGGCGCGCTGCGGGTAATCACCCCCGGCCTCACAAGCCCCGTGAGAAGGGCGCCGGCGAACAGCAGGATGCAAAGGACGCTGTAAAATGTCGTCTGCAACCGGGTATCGGGCATCCCGAGATAGGCGATCTGCTCGGGCCGGAAGCCTTCCATCGACAGCGGGCCTTGCGTCAGATAGGCCGCAATCCCGAGGCTGAGCAGCCCGCTGATGACGACAAAGGCCAGCAAGCGCAGGTTTACGAGGTTCAGGAAACGATCGAGGAAAAGAAAGGTATGGTCCTGATAGGCGGCCAGCCCGTTTTGCAGGGTGCGTTTGAGGCTTGCGGTCTTTGCGGAACTCATACGTTACCCACCTCTTGACTGTCGGGTTATGCGCATCACCGCTATTTTGTTACGAGGTTTCCGTGGCCCTGTCCAGTTTTGTTGGCGTGCCAAAGGCGTGAATATTCGGGCGTTACGTCCGGTTCGGGAAATTGGACGCCTGTTGCGCGTCCATCAAAAAAACACGCGGCAGAGGCTGCCGCGTGTTCTTCTGCACAAGAGCGTGCGGCTCGGCGCGCTAATTGAATATGTAATCCGGCAGCCACAACGCGATGGCCGGAAAGATGATGATGATCAGCAAACCGAGCAACTCGACGATCGTATAGGGGCCGACGGACCAGTATATGTCCTTCATGCTCACCTCTGGCGGCGCAACTGATTTGAGATAGAACAGATTGAAGCCGAACGGCGGCGTCATATAGCCGATCTCCATCATGATGACGAACAGAATACCGAACCATATCGGATCGAATCCATGCATTGTCACAAGCGGCAGGAATACCGGCAGGGTGACCAACATAATGCCAACCGGGTCCAGCACCATGCCGAGTATCAGCAGGACGACCATCATGAAGGCAAGAGCCCCCCATTTTCCGCCGGGAATATGCGCGGTGATGTTGGAGATGAACTCCTCCGCGCCCATGGCCGTGTAGGCCATGGAATAGGCATGCGCCGCAAAGATGATCCAGGCAATCATTGTGCTGAGACGGAATGTCTGGAGCGACGCTTCCGAGAGCGATGTCCAACTGAGTTTACGATTGACAGCGCTGGCTACCAGAGCGCCGAACACGCCGACTGCGGCGGCCTCGGTCACCGTTGCATAGCCGCCAAAGATGGCGCCGAGGACCAGTAAAATGATCAGGATCGGCAGGACAACGGACCGCAGCGCCTGCATTTTTTCTGGCCATTTGGCTCTCTCCTCCGGCGGGAGCGCCGGGCCCATTTCGGGCTGAATCCAGCAGCGGATACCAATATATAATGAAACCAGCAGGAACAGCAGCAGGCCCGGCATCACGCCGGCGGCGAACAACCGGCCGACAGAAACCTCTGTCAGGAGCGAATAAAGAACCATCAGAACCGAGGGCGGGATCAGGATGCCAAAACCGCCGCCCGCGTTGATTGCGCCGAGCGCCAGCCGGTGATTGTAGCCGCGTTTCAGCATCTGTGGCAGGGCAATGGTCCCCATGGTGACCACGGCGGTACCGGAAATACCCGACATAGCCGCGAAAATGGTGCAAATCCCGACAGTGCCGATAGCAAGGCCGCCCCTGACGCCGCCCCACCATAAATGCATCATGCGATACAGATCATGGGCGACGCCGCTTCGTTCCAGCAACAGGGCCATGAACACATAGAGGGGGATCGCGATAAGCGATGATGTCTCCATCAGGTCCCACATCTTGGACGCGATGAGATAGAAGGCGATAGGCCCCTGTACAAAATATAGAAAGATAACCGACAGGCCACCGAGAACGAAAGCGAGCGGCACCCCCAGCATGATAAAAAGGAACAGGAGGCCGAAGAAAAGGAGCGTTAAAACCTCGATGGATAACATCACGCGTGCCCCTTTTCTTCTGTTTTATCGTCCGAAAGGGGACCAAAGGCGGTTTCGTCAACATCAATGCCCATCACGATCATGATGTCCGCTATCAACTTCACGATTCCCTGCAAGGTGAGAAGCGCCGCCGCGACGACGATCATGGTCTTGGATGGCCAGATGGGAGGTCTCCAGGTTGTCTCGTAGCTGACTTCAAGGCGGGAAATACTGTCATAGGCCATGGAGGAGGATTCCATCAGCAGCACCGCCATGAACAGGAAGAACAGAAAGCTGGTAGCGATATCGACGACAGCTTTTTTCTTCGCTGAAAAGTGGCTGTAAAACAGGTCAACATTGACATGACCACGTATGGCCAGCAGATATCCGCCGCCGATAATGGTATAAACGCCAAAGATCAATTTGGAAGCCAGAGCTGACCAGGAAATCGGGCTTTCGGTAACATAGCGCATGACCACATCACCGAATAAAAGAAGGAACAGGAGCAGGATCGCGTAACATGCAACGCGCGCAATCCAGAGATTTATGGTTGTTATTGTCCGTGCGAATGCTGTCAAAGCCGCCATGTGACTCTCCAGTTGTTGATGTCTTGGGGGCGAAATCGCCACCCGCGAGCGTCGGAGGAAACAGGGTAGGGGATGCTTGTCCGCTACCGGGGTCTTTTCTGAAAAAAGACCCCGGTTTCATTTCGCTCCGCGCGGCGGGGATTTCGACTGGAAAATCAGACCTTACAGGTAGCCGAGTTCTTTAAGATAGGCGACCATCATGTCCGCGCCCTTGGCGCCATTGCCGCCCTTGGCCCGTTCTTCGTCAATGATGCCCATCGTGGCGGACTTGAATTTTTCCTGGATTACAGGCGGGAATTCCACAAGCTTAACGCCCATTTCTGCCTGCCCCTGGGCCAGCGTAATCTTTTCCTTGTATTGATATTCAGCCGTGCGCATCCAGAAACGCAGGTCGAGAAGATGGAGAAGTTCTTTCCTGAGATCAGGTGACAGACTGTTTAGCGCGTTGAGATTGATGATGATTGTGTCAACCGCCATCCCGAGGGTGGGTTTCATGTGATATTTCGCGACTTCCCAGAGGCTCATGGATTTGGCGCCTTGCGCGGCGCCCCAGTGCGCGCCATCGACAACGCCACTTGCCAGGCTGGAATAAAGTTCCGGTCCGGCGATCGACTGGGTTGTGGCGCCAGCCGCTTCAAGGAACTTCTGGATCGTACCGGAGGAGCGAAGTTTCAGCTTCGAAAAATCCTCAATAGTGGTGACTTCTTTTGAAATGACGAGTTCCGTCGGGTAGACCTTCTCGGCGCGGCTCACCACGCCATGTTTTTCCAGATCTTCATTGAACAGGGCTTCCATGCCCATGTTTTTCAGGAAATAGGAGAACTCCCATGCTTCCCGGAAGGTACCCGGAACGCCGAACGCAAGCCCGGCGGACGGGGCTTCGCCCAGAATGTAGCCCGGTGAGATTGTGCCCATTTCAACGACGCCCCGCCGGACGATATTGAAGATTTCGCCGCCTTTGGCAAATTCGCCGGCGCCGAAAAGCTGCAATTCGAACTGACCCTCCGTGTTGGCTTTCAGCTCATCTGCGATGATCTCCAGGCTTTCGCTGAAGGATGACGAGGCTTTCGGCCAATGCGCCTGCACCTTCCACGTGACTTTTTCCGCGGCGGCAGCCTTTCCGATCACGGCCGGAGCCGCTAACATGGCCGCGCCGCCAGTAAGTGCGCCTCGTCTACTAATCATATTCGCTTCTTTTCCCATCATTTTCCTCCCGTTTGCAATGGGGCTGTTCTTAGACTTTACAGCCGTTCTTTTGTCGTTGCTTTCTGCATCTTTTTCTTTGAGAAATCTCCCGAGCAGACAACAGAACTGGGATCAGGCTTCTTGTCAGGTCCGTTACCCGTTGATCCTTGAGCTAATTTAATCCCGCAAAGATCGTAGTATAAAGAGCCACTCAATACAAGTCGACGAGCAAGATTAGCGAACTATTTTGCGCCCGTTTTCGTTAAGATTGTGTCGTGGCGCCAGCGGGATGGCAGGATAATAAAGAGCGCCCCAGACAATCGGAGGCGGGCCTTTGCGGCCGGGTCATGTCTGGTAGAAGGGGGGAGGAGGGAGGAAGCGGATGCAGAAGAAAAAGTGCGAGTGCGTCAACCACCGCCGGGGCAATGGTTGACGCGAGTTGCAAACCCTAGAAGGACCGTGGCAGAACCAGGCTGATCCAGGGGAACATGATCAGGATGACGAGAACGATGACGTCCGCAAAGAGGAACCAGGTTACGCCCTTGAAGATGGTTTCAAGCCGGACAGTATCCCCGATCGCGCCTTTCAGAACGAACACGTTCAGCCCGACCGGCGGTGTAATCATGCCGATTTCCAGAAGCTTCACCATGATCACACCGAACCAGATGAGATCATAGCCAAGATTGTCGATGACCGGGATGATCACCGGGAGCGTCAGCAGCATGATGCCGAGCGGATCCATGAAGGTGCCCAGAATGATGTAGACCACCGACAGCGCCAGAATAATCACAATCGGTGACACGTCAAGGCCGAGCGCGATATCGGACAGATACCCCGCAACACCCGTCATGGCGATGAAGCCGACGAAGATCTTGGCGCCGACAACAATGGCGAAAATCGCCGCCGACTGCGTTACCGTTTCAAGGATCGACAGCTTCGCCCCTTCAACGTTCAGCTTGCGGGCGAGCGCCGCAAGGGCCCAGGTGCCTGCAGCGCCGATCGCCGCCGCTTCCGTCGCGGTCACGATACCGGCATAAATGCCGCCCATGACCAGGATGAACAGGACGATAATCGGCCACACGCCCTTCAGCGAGGTGACCCGCTCCGTCCAGGTGATGTGATGATCGGCAGGTGGAGCCAGCGAGGGGTTGATCGTTGCGCGGATGATGATGAGAATGACATAACCGGCCGCGGACAGGAGGCCGGGCAGCAACCCGGCGATCAGCAGCTTTCCGATCGAAAGCTCGGTAAACAGGCCGTAGATGATCATCAGAATGCTGGGCGGGATCAGGGCGCCGAGCGTACCGGCCGCAGCGATCGTGCCGGTGGCAAGGCCCTTGTCGTACTTATAGCGCAGCATTTCCGGGACGGCGAGTTTGCCCATGGCGGCGGCGGTGGCCATACTGGAGCCGCTGACGGCGGCAAACATGGCGCTGCCGAGAACCGACGCGATCGCAAGACCGCCCGGCAGTTTGGAAAGCCAGGCGCGCGCCGCGGTATATCCGTCATGGGTAAAGCCGAAGTGGAAGGCGACATATCCCATCATCAGGAAGAGGGGAATGGCCACCAGTGAGAATGACGTGACGAACGAGAATGGTTCAAACGACAGGTAGTTGAAGGCCGCGGAAAATCCGCGCGCGAAATCGGGGTTGCGGCCGGCTGGCCATCCCAGTACGAGCATAATGCCGACGAAGCCGACGAGCCCGAGAGCAACGGCAATCGGCACCCGGAGCATGATCAGGAAAATCAAAACCCCGATACCGGTAAAGCCAAGAGTAATCAGGTCCATGGATCGTTACTTTCTTGTTGTGATTTCGAGGATGGCTTGGATCAGGTCGCCTATGAGACGTACAGACATGATCAGGACGCCCGCGAAGAAGACAAGCCGCGTCGGCCATTCCGGGAGGGCAAGCATGCCATCCATGTAACTTCCGACGATCCATGAATCCAGGAAGTAGTAATAGGCGGACCACGCCATCAGCCCGTAAAAGATCAATCCGAGAAGATGCGCAAGGACATCCAGGAACGCGACGCCCTTTGCGGGCATCATATCCGAGAACAGCGTCACCATGATGTGTTCGCGTTTCAACTGGACATAGGCAAGCGGCAGAAAGATAACGAAGACCATCAGAAACTCGTTCATCGTCACGTCATCCGGGACCGGCGCATGGAAAAAATAGCGACCGATCACGGAGACGGTGGTGATTGCGAGCATCGTCATAATGGCGATGCCCGCGATCAGAACGAGAAATCTTTCGAAATAGTGGAAGCTATTATTCATCGAGATTTCCAACGTTTTTTTTATGAGAAAAGGTTAGTTGCGGGTCCAGGGATAGCCCTTTTCAGCAAGTTCCTTTTCATATTTTGCTTCAACAGCGTTGACCTGCTCGATGATCTTTTCAGGATCCAGGCCCTTGTCGGTGACACGTTTCTTCCACTCGTCGAGAAGCGGCTCGGCAGCAGCCTTCCACTTTTCGCGCTCAGCCGGATCCAGAGTCGTGATCGTGAGGGCCTTGCCGTCGATGCCGGCTGCGAGTTCCGCACGGGAATCATCGATATCCTTGATCAGCGCTTCGCCGTAATGATCGATGAATTCTTCGCTGACTTCCGTGATGATCTGGCGGATGTTCTCCGGCATGCTGTTCCAGAGGTCGAGGTTGATGCCCGCGCCGTAGCCCGGAACCTGACCCATGTTGACTTCAACGACATGGCTGCCGACTTCATAGAGCTTGTAGGAGCGAACGGCGAACATGTAGATGGCGGCGCCATCAACGGTACCGCGGTCCATCGCCTGATAGACTTCGCCGAAACCGGTGTTCACCGGAACTGCGCCAAGCGTGCTCAGCAGGTTCATGTAGGAACCGGTTGCGCGGATCTTCTTGCCCTGCAGGTCTTCCGCCGTGTTCAGCGGGAACTTGGTCAGCAGGTCGCTCGGACCGGTCGTGTAGTTGATGAGAATGCGAACGTTGTTGTTCTTCATTTCATCCATCAGTTCCGGCATGGTGCGATGCAGCTCCTGCCAGGTGCGCAGCGTTACCCAGCTGTCGCCGGCAACGAACGGAACGTTACCATAGCTCCAGACCGGGACTTCAGCCGGGTTGTAGATGCCCATGATCGTGCCAACGTCGGCGAGACCGGTGCCAACTGCGCGCAGGTTGTCTTTACCCTTTGCCAGCGCCTGGCTCCAGAAGAACTCGACCTTGACTTCCCCGTCGGTGCGCTTCGTAATTTCATCCGCCCACCACTGAAGGGATTCCGCGCGGGCGCCGCGGGGCGGGCCCAACTCCGAAAACCGGAGGTTGTATTCTGCATATGCGCTGGTGCTGAAAGCACAGAGCGATACAAGCGTCACAAACATTGCGAACCGCTTGGATAGCATGGCTTTAATTTTCATTATTGTCTCCCATTAGGATCATTAATTGGCTTCGGGCAGGCTACTTTCTATCGTTTGCTTGATTCTCCGAAACACGCTGGAAGTTGGTATAGAATTTTGCAACAGTCAACTTATAGAAGCGGACCGCCGCAAGTTTATACGTAACTTCAACTGTGAAGGGGTGGTCCGGCGGGTTGCGCCGCCCCCCGTCATCTCCGCCGATGGCCTGCGGCCAGCAACGGAAACTCTCATGCGCGCCGACACCGCCACAGGGGCGATGCCGGCGACCGGAACGAGAAATCTTTCGCTATCGTGAAAGTTTGTTTTCATCGTTATTTTTCTTGTTCTCCTGGCGGATACAGATCAATTGCGGGTCCAGGGATAGCCCTTTTCCGCCAGTTCCTTTTCATATTTCGCTTCGACGGCGTTCACCTGCTCGATGATCTTTTCAGGATCAAGGCCTTTTTCCGTGGCCCGCTTCTTCCAGTCGACAATGAAGTCATTGGCCGCCTGTTTCCATTTTTCCCGCTCTTCGGGGTTGAGGGTGAAGAATTGGAGCTTCCTGCCGTCAACGCCGCCTTCCAGCTCGTCACGGGCGTCAGTCATGTCGCGGATCAGCGCCTCGGCCAGACGGTCGGGGAACTCCTCGCTGACTTCGGTGAGGACCTGGCGGATATTCTCCGGCATGCTGTTCCACAGGTCGAGATTGATCCCCGCGCCCATCGTCGGCACGAGGCCCATGTTGACTTCGGTTACATAGTCGCCGACCTCATGGAATTTGTAGGCCTTGATCGCGTAGGTGTAAACGACCGCCCCGTCGACGGTGCCGCGATCCATCGCCTGATAAACCTCGCCAAAGCCGATATTGACCGGGACCGCGCCGATATTGTTGAGCAGCGAGAGGAACGAGCCGGAGGCGCGGATCTTCTTGCCCTGCATATCCTCGGCCGTGCGGATAGGGGCCTTGGAGATAATGTCACTCGGGCCGGTCGTGTAATTCTTCAGGATATGAACATTGTGGCCCGTCATCTCGCTTTTGAGTTCCGGCATGGAGTGCTGCAGTTCCTGCCAGGTGCGGAGCGTCACCCACACGTCATCGGCAACGAACGGCAGGCTGCCATAGTTCCAGACGGGGACTTCCGCGGGGTTGTAGATGCCCATGATGGTGCCCATATCGGCGAGCCCGGTGCCGACGGCGCGCAGCGTATCCTTGCCTTTGGTCAGCGCCTGGTTCCAGAAGAACTCGATTTTGACTTCTCCGTCCGTGCGCCTGGTAACTTCATCCGCCCACCACTGCATGACTTCGGCGCGGGCGCCGCGCGGCGGACCGATTTCAGAGAAGCGAAGATTGTAGTCGGCATAGGCATTGGTACTGAACGCAGAGAGTGACGCAAGCGCTGTAAGCATAACGAAACGCCTGGTGAGCATGGCTTTTATTTTCATTATTATCTCCCAATTTTTGGTTCGCATTGGCAGGGTTACATTTTGTTATTCTTGATTCTCCGCCCTTCGGCGGGAGCTGACCTTGCCTGATTTTTCGACAAGTCAGCCAGTCTGTCTGGACAGATAGTCTGCGTAACTTCAACCGTAACGAGATGATTTAGCGGGCTATCGTGATTTACTTCTTAACTTTGGATTGTGATAGCCGCCTCCCCGCCGCCAATATAACGAGCAGAATTCCGTTTGTCAAAACCGATGAATGACTGATTTTAATGCCAAATATCTCAATATAATCATTCACTTATGCTTATGGGCAGGCACGGGCGAAGGGCCGGTGGCGCCGCCGTTGCCCCGCGCGCCCCGCTCCGGCGATTCAGGGAAGGGTTGCGCGCCCGCCCTGCCAGCGGGTAAAAAGACCGGCGACAACGGCGAAGGAGTTGAAGCGGCGCGCCAAAAATGTCAGAACGTGGCCGGAGCTGTCGCGGGATCCGTCTGAAATTCAAGCAGGCGCGGCGAAAATGCGGCGGGCAGGCGATAATCGACTGGTGCCGGTTGCCTTCCGCTGGCTCTGAAGACATATCAGCAGTATCAAGGGGGAAGCGGCGGCGGCCGCTTGCCGTCACACTATAAAATGAAACCCGGATAAACCCATCATAAGAAGAAGGAAAAACGAAGATGCTCAAAGATGTCGTGATTTGCGAACCGGTCCGCACCCCGGTCGGCCGGTTTGGCGGACAATTCAAGGATCTCCAGGCGCATGAACTCGGCCGCATGGTCGTCAAAGGACTGATCGACCGCTGTGAAGGGCTGAAGGATCGTGTCGACGACGTGATCTTTGCGCAGTGCTATGCGACGATGGAAGCACCGGCCATCGGGCGCGTCGTGGCGCTGGATGCCGGCCTGCCGATCACCACCACCGGCTATCAGCTGGACCGGCGCTGCGGCTCCGGCCTGCAGGCTGTCATCAACGCGGTCATGCAGGTCGCGACCGGCGGCTCGGACGTTGTGATTGCGGGCGGCGCGGAATCCATGTCGAACGCGCCCTTCTATTCCACCAACAACCGCTGGGGCATCAAGGGCACGTCGATGGTCTTCCACGACGGGCTGGTGCGCGGCCGCTCGACCGCCGGCGGCATCAACTTCCCGGTTCCGGGCGGCATGCTGGAGACGGCGGAAAATCTTCGCCGCAGCCATTCCGTTCCGCGCGCCGAGCAGGACGAGTTCTCCGTTGAATCGCACCGCCGCGCCGTTGCCGCGCAGAACAGCGGCAAGTTCGACGATGAAATCATCCCGATCACGCTGAAAACCCGCAAAGGAGAGACGGTCATCACCAAGGACGAGCATCCGCGCCCCGACGCCAGCCTCGAGAGCCTCGCGAAACTTCGCGCCATTCTCGGCAGTCAGGATCCGGACGCCACCGTCACCGCCGGTAATGCCAGCGGCCAGAATGACGGCGCCTCGGCCTGCATCGTCACGACCCGCGCCATCGCCGATGAACTCGGCCTCAAGCCCTACGGGCGGATGGTGAGCTGGGCGGTTGCCGGCGTCGGCCCCGAAATCATGGGCATCGGCCCGGTTCCCTCGACCGCCAAGGCGCTGGAGCGCGCCGGCCTCGCGCTCAAGGACATCGACCTTCTGGAGCTGAACGAGGCGTTCGCCGCGCAGGTTCTCGCCTGCACCCGCGACTGGAAGCTCGAAAAATCCGATTTCGAGCGGCTGAACGTCAACGGCTCCGGCATCTCGCTCGGCCATCCGGTCGGCGCGACGGGCGGGCGTATCCTCGCCACGATGCTCCGTGAAATGGAGCGGCGCGGCGCCCGCTATGGTCTCGAGACCATGTGCATCGGCGGCGGTCAGGGCCTCGCGGCGATCTTCGAGCGCGCCTGATCCTGACATAAAGTGACAGCAGGGCGGCGGGACCGGAGCGTCTCGCCGCCCTTGATTTCCGGCGATACCCAACTTGAGACGAGACTAATCCATGACAGTTCTATCCGACCTTCATGCCCGGAGCGGCGGGCTTTGTGAGCTTTGCCAGCGGGCTGATGATCTTTCGCTGTACGCCGTTCCGCCCACGGAGGAGGAAAGCGCCGAGACATGCGTTCTGCTCTGCGCCGTCTGCCGCGCGCAGGTCGAGGGGAGGGAAGAGCTGACCCCTGCGCACTGGCGCTGCCTGAACAACAGTATGTGGAGCGAGACGCCGGCGGTTCAGGTCATGGCCTGGCGGATGCTCAACCGCTTGCAGGAAGAAAGCTGGGCCCGTGACCTGCTCGATATGCTCTATCTCGATGAGGAAACGCTGGCCTTTGCGCAAGCCGCGGGCGGCGGCGGCGACGCGGAGGAGAGCATCCGCCATCTCGACAGCAACGGCGCGGCCTTGAGCAACGGCGATACCGTCATCCTGATCAAGGATCTGCCGGTCAAGGGCGGCGGCTTCACCGCCAAGCGCGGCACGGCCGTGCGCGGCATCTCGCTCGTCCCCGACAATGCCGGCCAGATCGAAGGCCGGGTCGAGGGCCAGCGCATTGTCATCCTGACGGAGTTCGTCAAAAAATCCGGCTAGCGCCAGCCCGCCTCATCAATGCGCGCACGGCGAATATTTGAGTGGTATCGGCGCGCAAACTCCCGTAATTTTAAGGCCTCGCGAGGACTTTATCTGGAGGTGCGTCATGCGATGGCGGGGCCGGCGACGGAGTGACAATATCGAAGACAGGCGCGGCCAGTCCGCGGGCGGCCCCTTTGGCGGCGGCGGGCGGATCCCGGTCCGGCTGCCGGGCGGGGGCGGCGGCAAGCTCGGCATTGTCGGCATCCTCGTGGTCGTCGGCATTTCGCTCTTCCTCGGCATCGACCCCGGCGTCCTGCTGCAGGGTGGCCTTGGCGGCGGGCAGCAGCCGGAGCAATATGAGACCGTCGGCCCCGAGTCGGACGAGACCGCGCAGTTCGTCGCCGTCGTGCTTGGCGATACCGAGGAAAGCTGGCATGAGATTTTTTCTGATCTCAACCGCAGCTATGAGGAGCCGAAACTCGTTCTGTTCTCGGGCGCGGTGCAATCGGCCTGCGGCTTTGCGCAGTCGGCGATGGGGCCCTTCTACTGCCCCGGCGATCGCAAGGTCTATCTCGATCTCTCCTTCTTCAAGGAGCTGAAATCGCGCTTCAATGCGCCCGGCGATTTTGCGCAGGCCTATGTGATCGCGCATGAAGTCGGCCATCACGTCCAGACACTGCTCGGCATTTCCGGCAAGGTGCATGAGCAGCGCTCGCGCGTCAGCGAAGCCGAGGGCAACCGGCTTTCCGTCCGCCTCGAACTGCAGGCCGACTGCTTCGCCGGCATCTGGGCCAACCATGCCGATAACGCGCGCCAGCTTCTGGAAAGCGGCGATATCGAGGAAGCGCTGGGCGCGGCCACAGCCATCGGCGATGACCGGCTGCAGAAACAGGCGACGGGAACCGTGGTCCCCGATTCTTTCACCCACGGCACCTCGGCGCAGCGGGTCCGCTGGTTCAAGACAGGCTACTCAAGCGGCGATGTGCGCGACTGCGATACCTTTTCCGCCGCGCGGCTTTAGGTGCTCTTCATTTTATCATGTTTTTCCATTGAGCAGAGGCGTCCGATAGGGCGTAGCATTACGGAGAATATCTTAAAGACCGATGAAAGAGAGGGGCGGGGACAGTGGTGCCCGATTCCTTCACGCATGGCACCTCGGCGCAGCGCGTGCGCTGGTTCAAAACCGGTTATGCGAGCGGCAATGCCCCGCGACTGTGATACCTTTTCTGCGGTGATGAGCGGGGTGAGCCGCGTCGCACGAGATCAGCTTCGGGTATAAACTTTGCCGTTGATCGTGAGGTTCCGGCCATCATAGTCGCAGTCCCCCGTGCCGCCTGGCACCGGAATGGTGCGGAGCAGAGCGCCGGATGCGTCCCGGTATTCTGCGGGCTGATAATTGAAGCTCATGCTGTTGCGCGTGCCGGAATAGGTGAAGTCGATATCCATGGTGTAAGTTGTCGCGCCGCCATATGTCTGCTGCCAGAGATGCCCGCTTCCGCGCCCGTCGAGCGTCAGCTTGCTGAGCCCGGCATCGGCGCCGAATTCCCCCTCGACATAGGTGCAGCCATCAATCGGCTGCGACGCAGAGGGGGCGGCGGCAGGCTGACTTTGACTGTTCGCCTGCTTCTCTGCCGCTTTTGCTGCGGCAACAGCCGTGGCCGCTTCCGCTTCGCGTTTCACCCGTTCCAGCTGCGCCAGATAGTCGGCTTCCGAAGCGAGTTGCTCGCCGTTGACGAAATAGCATGTGCCGGGGGCCTGTCCCGCACGTGTGCACGGATAGGCGCCGTTATAGAGACTGGCATTCATCCCCGGCACCTTCTCGAAGAGAGTGCCATCAGGGCTGGTTGCCTGGCCGGGACCATAGGGCCTGTAATCAGCAATCGGTCCCGTCCAGCGGGCCCCGTTCGGCCAGGTCATCGTGCCATAGGTCGGGCTTACGCCGTAGTAGCGACCTTCGAAATGCGTCCCGTTCGGCCAGCTTGTCCGAGTGCCCTCGGGGAAGGAATAGCTCTCGTCCAGCCTCGCGGTCGTGGTTCGCCCGTCCTTGAAGACAATATCGCCGGTCAACCGTCCGTTCTGAACGACCGCCTGCGGCATTTTCCCGATCTCGCTTGTCTTATCAAGAAGCGTGACCTCGCCTTCGCCGTAAGGGATGTCGCCTTTTCTCGGGCCGTTATATTTTGCCACCAGGTCAACCTTGAGCACTATGTTCAGGGGGTCATATGTCTGCGCGACGGAGAGGACTTCGCGCGGCGGAGTTTGCTGCGCCGTTGCCAGATCGGGTGAATTTCGCGCCAGCACCGTAATATCATTCATCAGAAAGCCGATATCAACAACCACGACCCGGGTTTCCCCGGCCTGTACATCAATCCACTGGTTAAGTTCCACATCACCGCGCAACAGCACCCGCAGCCAGTACCGGTCGGGCCAGAGGTCGGTACGGAGTACATATCCTTCATTCAGTGAATTGGTGATGAACGGCTTGAATCCCTTGTTCTGTTCCGCCGCGCGCAGCTCCATCTGCCAGCCGTAATAATTGCCGACCTGCGATGGCTTGATAACAAAAAGAATGCTGCCCGGCGCAGAAGGGTTGGCGGCCAGCACGCTGGCGGTGGCGGGCGCTGCCGTCTGAGTCGAGGCTGCGGGCGTCGAGCCGAAAGAGAGTGGATTGCTTTCGCAGGCCGTCAGGGCAAACAGGGCGACAATCAGGGTAAGAAGCGTTTGCAGCCGGTTTATCATGATTTTTCTCTCATAGGCTTCAGAGGCAAGGATTGTATTTTAGAGCTTTACGGGGAAAAAATTAAAGACTGATGAAGGCGAAATTTGCCTGATTAACGGTTTTTTTGCGTAAAATGGAACAAAACCGCCGAAAAGACGCCGCGCGGCGAAGCGCGACGGCTCTCCGACAGTTTTGCCTGAGCGCGTTATTCGCCCCTGAAATTGGCCGGGCGCTTTTCCTGAAACGCCTTGACGCCTTCGGGGAAATCCTCGCTGCGGAACGCCTCGCCCTGGCACGCGGCCTCGAAACGCAGCGAATCCGCAAGGCTGTTCGCCTCGGCGAAGGCGAGCTCGCGTTTGATCAGGCCAAGCGCAACCGTTGGCCCGTTGGCAAGCCGCATTGCGACTTCGCCCGCGCGCGCCATCAGCGCCTCATCCTCGACCACCTCCCAGACAAGACCCCATTCCTTCGCCTCCTCCATGGTGATGGCATAGTCGCCGAACATGGCGAGCGCGGTCGCCCGCGAGAGCCCGAGCTTCTGGACGAGCGACCACGACATGCCCGCATCGAGCACGGCGCCGATCCGCGAGAAGGCCGTCAGCATTTTCGCCGAGCGCGCCGCGATGATGATATCGCCCGCAAGCGCAAGGCCTGCGCCCGCCCCCGCGGCGGGGCCGTTCAGCGCCACAATCACCGGCACCGGCGCTTCGCGTATCGCGAGGATGAGGCGGTTGATCCCCGCCATCATCTGCCCTTCGATCATCTTTCGCCGCTTCGCCAGCCCGTCGCCCTGCAGGTCCGCCCCGGCGCAGAAACCGCGGCCGGCCCCGGTGATGAGGATGGCGCGCGCCGGCAGGCGTTTCGCCGTCACATCATGGAGCGTGTTGGTGACGTCCTGAATAAGATCGGCCGACAGGGCATTCATCTGGTCGGGACGGTTCAGGGTGAGTTTCAGCAGGTTGCCGTCGGTTTCGGTGATCAGGCTCGACATCGGGTGCCTCCGTGGAAAGAGATCAGGATCAGGGGGAAGGGGCGCAACGCGTCTGTTCTTCTTGTTGTTTTGTGGCGAATACTAGCCCGTCCCGCCCGTCTTTGTCGATGCGGATTATAAGCCCGCCGTGACAGTCGCGCGGATGGCGGCGACAAAAAAGGGGAAGCGGTTGCTTCCCCTTTGTCGGGTTTGCCCGGTCCGCGCGGAGCGGGACGGGGGTGTCAGAGGCCGAGGTAGGCTTCGCGCACCTTGTCGTTTTCGAGCAGTTCCGCGCCCTTTCCGGTGAGCGAGATGCGGCCGTTTTCCAGCACATAGGCATCCTCCGCGAGCTCAAGCGCCATATGGGCGTTCTGCTCGACAAGCAGGATATCGACGCCGTTGCGGGAGATGGTCTGGATGATATTGCCGATCGTCTCGACAATCGTCGGGGCAAGGCCGATGGACGGCTCATCGAGCATCAGCAGCTTTGGCGAGGCCATCAGCGCGCGGCCGACGGCGAGCATCTGCTGCTGGCCGCCGCTGAGTGAGTTGGCCGGCATGCCGAGGCGATCTTTGAGGATCGGGAAATAATCGAGCACCATCGCGAAATCCTTCTCGATGGCGTCCCTGTCGGTGCGGATATAGGCCCCCGACATCAGGTTGTCGCGAATGCTCATGGTCGGGAACAGCCGCCGCCCTTCGGGCACGAGCGTCAGCCCGCGCGCGACGGTCTCGGCCGGGGCGAGGCCGGTGATATCCTGCCCCTCGAATTCGATGCGGCCCTTGCCGGGCTTGAGCAGGCCCGCGACCGCTTTCATCAGCGTGGTTTTCCCGGCGCCGTTGGCGCCGACGATGGTCGTGATCTGGCCCTTTTTGACCGTCAGGCTCACCCCGTCGAGGGCCGGAACGCCGTCATAGCTGACGAACAGGTCGGTGATGGATAAAATGACGTTCGACTGGTTCATTTTTTATGTCCAAGATAGGCTTCGATAACATGTTCATCGCGGCTCACGGCCTCGGGCGTGCCGGAGGCGAGGAGACGGCCGTGATTGAGTACCAGGATGCGGTCGCAAATCCGCATCACGGCCCGCATGTTATGCTCGACAAGCAGGATGGTGATGCCAAGTTGGCTGCGGATCATCTCGAAGAGATCAAGCGCCGCGGCGACCTCCACACCCTGCAACCCCGTCAGCGGCTCGTCAAGGCAGAGGACTTTCGGCTCGGCGGCAAGCGCGATCGCGATACTCAGCATGCGCTGCAGCCCGTGCGGCAGGCTGCCCGCCATCACGTCGAGATGATCCTCAAGGCCCGTCAGCTTCGCCATTTCGCGCATTTTCTGCTCGCGCGCGGCCGGTGATTTCAGGCGACGCGTCGTGCCGATGACGATATTGTCGGCGACCGACATATCGCTCAGCAGGCTGTCATGCTGGAACGTCCGGATGAGGCCCATGCGGCTGATATGCGTCGCGCTTTTGCGGGTGATATTCTCGCCAAGGAACACGAGGTTGCCCGAGGTCGGCGGAATAAAACCGCTGATCAGGTTGAAGGTCGTGCTCTTGCCGGCGCCGTTCGGGCCGATCAGGCCGAGGATCTCGCCGTCATAAAGCTCGAAGCTGAAGTCCGCGACTGCGGTCAGCCCGCCGAAGCGGCGCTCGAGATTCTCGGCTTTCAGGAGAACCTTCCGCTCGCCCGCCGGTGCGGCGGGCGAAGACATGGTGGTTTGCATATCGGTCACTGCGCATCCCTCCTTTTGCTGGAACGGCTTTTGAAACGATCCTTGAGGCCGATGAGGCCGTCCGGCATGAGAAGCAGGGCGCCGATGATGATCGCGCCGTAGAAGATATTCTCATAGGGACCGAAGCTCAGCAGCCACTGCGCGGCGAGCGTCAGGATCGTTGCGCCGATGATGGGGCCGGCGAAATGGCCTTCGCCGCCGATCTTGACATAGGCGAGGGCGAGGACCGCGACGAAATAGGTGAAGTCCGCCGGCGCGATCACGTTGTTGGTGAAGGCGTGAATGCTGCCCGACAGCCCGACCGCGGCCGAGGCGATGACGAAGCAGAGCACTTTCAGCGCGATCACATTGAGGCCGACCGAGCGGGGGATATCCTCGTTATTCTCGATCGCCTTGAACACGCGCCCGAGGTTGGAGCGCTCCACCGCATAAAGCACGAACAGGATCAGCGCGAGAACGCCAACGGCAATGGCCGGGAAATAGGGATCCAGCCCGAGCGGCGGATAGATGCCGATCATGCCGGAGTTGCCGCCGAGGACTTCCGTCTTGGTGTAGAGCAGCCGGACGACTTCGGTGAAGGCGAAGGAGATCAGCAGGAAGTACGGCCCCTTGGTGCGGAGCGTGATCCAGCCGAACAGCGCGCTCACGGCTGCCGAGACCAGCGTTGCGACGATCAGCGCGACCACGAAAGGCAGGTCGAAGATCGTCACCGCGACGGCTGTGGTATAGGCGCCGATGCCGAAGAAGGCGGCGGTCGCGATATTCAGCTCGCCAATCAACAGGACGAAGCGAAGCGTGGCCGCGATCACCGCATGCGAGAAGACCCAGATGATAACCTGGACATAGTACGGATCGTTGCCGAACAGAGCAAAGCAGACCGCGGCAATCGCGATCAGAATGCTGATGACGAGCCCCGGATTATTTTTCAGCATGGCCTAGGATCCCCTGTGGGCGAACGATAAGCAGGACAATGACCAACGCAAACATGACAAGCGTTGCCGTGGACGGGTCGAAATAATAGCCGCCAAAGCTTTCAATGAGCGCAATGAGAAGGCCGCCGATGATGGCGCCGACAACGCTCCCGAGCCCGCCGATGATGATGATGATGAAGGCTTTGACGAGGAAGTCATCGCCGATAACCGTGGTCACCGGGGTGACGGTCGCCATCAGCGCTCCGGCGCAGGCCGCGAGGGTCGCGCCAATGAGAAAGCCGTAGAGCGCCACGCGACGGAAGGGAATGCCCTGCAGGGCTGCCGCTTCCTGATCCTCGGCGACAGCGCGCAGGCTAAGGCCGAGTTTGGTCCGGTGGACAAGAATATAAAGACCGATCGTAATGACCGCCGCGACGATCATCAGCACCAGCCGCTGCATCGTCAGGCTGGCGCCGAGAATGGTCACCGTGCCCGGGACAACCGCCGGGATGGAGCGCGGCACGCCGCCCCAGATAATCAGGTAGGTGCCGTTGAGCAGCAGCAGCAGCCCGATCGACAGGATGAACGAGCCGTTCAGGTCTTTCAGGACATACTGGAAACCGCCGACATAAACGACGAAACCGATAATACAGACTGCCACAAGCGCAAGCGCAAAGGAAAGGACATAGGAAAGCCAGACGGACATCTCCATCGAGCCGATGCCCCACATCATGACAGAGGCGACAATCAGGGCCGCTGCCGTGAAGAAGGTGCCGTGGGCAAAATTGACAATTTTCATGACGCCGAAGATCAGTGTCAGTCCGAGTGCGAAGAGCACATAGACTGACCCGATCTGCAGCGTATTCATAAGTAGCTGTACTTGTAGTTCCATCGATATGGTCCGGTCGTTACGTGGCCAGATTGAGGATGCGCCAGCCTGGGATCAGGCTGGCGCATCGGCGGTTTGGTGACTTAGTTGGTCTTCAGGCGTTCCTTGAGCTCGTCGGGCGCAACGCGTCCGACTTCAACGGCTGCCCCGTCCTTGATCTGCGTGATCATGACCGGGATCAGGATCTGCTGCGGCGAGCCGTAGACATCCTTGCCCCCGAATGCGGCAGGGCCGTAGGAGGATTCGAACACGATCGTCGGCAGAACCTCGGCAACCTTCTTCGGATCAATGCTGTCGGCGGCTTCGATACCGGCCTTCAGCGCCATCACCGCGTCATAGCTGGAGATGGTGATGTTGTTGAGGGATTCGCCGAGCTTGGCAACCGCGCCCTCGTTCAGCTTGCGCTGGGCTTCGCTGGCGGAATCGCCCTGGAAGTCAGCGGATGCACCGAGATAGACGCCTTCCGCAGCCGCGCCGGCCATATTGGAGAGCGTGCCCGCGGAGGTACCCGGAGCGACAATCTTGATGCCGTTCCAGCCCAGAACGTCGAGTTCCTTCAGGATCGAGCCGACGTCAGCGGGCGGAGAGGCGCCGAAGTCAACGGCGTAGGGCTTGCTGTTGGCGATTTTCGTCGCGATCGACTGGAATTCCGTCGTGCCGCGCTCGTAGCGGTCGGTGGAGATCACCTCGACGTCGAGGCTTTTCCACGTATCAATGGCGACCGGCTCCATTTCCTGGCCGGTTGCGTCGTTCGGCGTGATCATCGCGACGGTCTTGAGATCCGGATGCTGTTCCTTGATGTAGCCAAAGAACGGCGCGAGGATTTCGAACGGGGTGTTCATCTGCGTGAAGGTCAGCGGGAAATCCGGACCCTTGATGCTCTTGCCCCAGCCGGTGTTGAACAGCAGAACGCCCTGACGCTCGGTCAGCGCCTGCGTTGCGCGCACCGGTGCCGTTCCGATACTGCCGACGATGAACTTGATGCCTTCGCGGTTCAGCATGGTCTGCGCCGTCTTGGCGCCTTCGGCGGCGTTGTACTTGTTGTCATAGACATGCAGTTCGAGCTTGTAGGTTTTTCCGCCGGCCTTGATGCCGCCTTCGGAATTAACCTTCTCAACCGCCTGCTCGGCCGCATATTCGAAGCCGAGGCCCCAGGCGGCCGCAGAGCCGGACATCGGCGCCGAGAGACCCACTTTCAGGATCTCGTCGGCGGACGCCGCCGTCTGCGCACTGAACAGGGCGATGAGCGCCCCGCCAGTGATACCGATAAGTTTCTTCATAGACATGACTTACTCCCTTTCTTGTGTATTATCATGACTTCTTTCACGCTGGCGAATCCCTAGAGATTCGCAGGGATCCCTCCTGAAACAGGCAGCGAGACACCGGTAATATATTCTGAATCGGGACCAACAAGAAAACTGACTGCGCCCGCGATATCCTCGGGGCGGCCCAAGCGTTTCAGCAACGACCGATTTTTATATAGCGCAACCATGTCCGGGGCGGCATTGTCGATGACCGAGGTCTGGATCAGGCCCGGAACAATGCAGTTCACCCGCACCGCCGGCGCCAGCTCGATAGCGAGCGACCGGGAGAGGGATGAGACGGCCGCCTTGGCTGCGCCGTACTCCGGCTGATCGCCGTCGCCGGCGAATGTCACGGAGGAAATATTGACAATGGCGCCCTTGCCCGCGCTGATCATGCCGGGCGCAGTCGCCTGCACCATCCAGAACAGCGGCTTCAGGTTGAGATCGAAGGTGCTGTCGAAGCGCTCCTCGCTCATGCCGAGAATAGGGGTGATCAGCTCGCCGCCGCGAATACCGCCGACGACATTGACCAGCGTCGTCACCGCGCCGAGATTTTCGACAATCTCCTTGATGGCGGCATTGGTTTCGTCGCCATCAACCGCATTGGCCCGCACGGCGTGCAGCCGGATGCCGGGATGGCGCTCCTTGATGCCATCGGCAACAGCCGTGAGGCGGCGGCCGGAAATATCGATAAGACCGAGCGCCGCGCCGTCGGCGGCCAGCCGTGCGGCGATGGCCGCGCCCATCGGGCCGCCGGCGCCGCTGACCAGGGCGACAGCGCCCGCGAGCGGCAGGCCGCGTTCAGTCGCGGATTTCTGTTCTGTCATTATTATTTTACCTCTATCAGTTTGCCATTGCCTTCGACATACCAGTCGCGAAGGGTGCGCTTCAGGATCTTGTTGGACGGCCCGAGCGGCATGTCCTCAACGGTAAACACACGGCGCGGACATTTATAGGCCGACAGGTTTTTGCGGCAGTAGGCGATAATTTCCGCCCCGTCGAGCGTATGGCCCGGATGCGGGATCGCGACAGCGACCGGAATTTCGCTCTTGTCCTTGTCCGGGAGCCCGATGACGGCGCAGATGCGGATGTCCGGATGCTGGTAGAGCAGATCCTCGACTTCCAGCGGGTAGATATTGTAGCCGCCCGCAATAATGACGTCCTTCTTGCGATCGACAATGAAGATATAGCCATCTTCATCCTGATATCCAAGGTCGCCGCTCAGCCAGCCCTTCGGCGTGAAGCTCGCCGCCGTCGTCTCGGCATCGCCCCAGTAGCCGGCGCCGACCGCGTCGCCGGAAATGCAAATCTCGCCGATCTCGCCCGTCGGCAGCTCGTTGCCCGCATCATCAACGATGCGAATGGTCGATCCGCCGATCGGCAGGCCGGCGGAGCCGCGCTTGCGGATGCCGTAGAGCGGTTCGCCCGTGACATAGCCGGTGCTCTCGGTCGCGCCGTAAATCTGCAGCAGCGGGATGCCCATCTGTTCCTGGAACTGCTCCATGACGTTCGGCGAGACGGGCGATCCGCCGGTCACGCAGGTTTTCAGCGAGCTGAGATCATGCCGCTTGGGATCGAAATCGCGCAGCATGTAGAGAAACATCGTCGGCGAGCCGGCGAGATAGGTGACCTTTTCCCGGGTGATCGCGTCGAGCACCGCCTCGGTGTCCCAGCGTTCCATCTGGATCATCGTCGCGCCCGAATAGACCGCGCCGTTCATCATGCAGGTGGCGCCGAAATTGTTGAAGAGCGGCAGGGCGCAGAGAAAGACTTCCTTCGCCCAGCGGAAGCCGCCATGCACCGCCATGTCGCGGAGTGTCGTATACTGGCTGAGCTGGGTCTGCATCGCCCCCTTCGGCTCGCCCGTGGTGCCGGAGGTGAAGAAGAGCGCGACCACGTCATTGGGCTGGAAATTCGCCGGGATGGGGAAGCTGGTGTCGGCTTTCGCCATCATCGCATCGACATCGAGCGCGCCTTCGGCCGCGCCGCCGGTCATGAAGATCGTGGCCGGCTTGCCGATCTCGTCGCGCACCTCAATCGCATAGGGGAGCGTGTCGCGTGCGGTGAGAATCAGCTTCATCCCGGTGCGCGAGGCCGTGTTGCGGACTTCGCGGGCGCGGTTCATGCTGCTGATCGGCGTCGCGATCGCGCCAATTTTCTGGCACGCCCAGTAGGCGACCGCAAGTTCCGGCCGGCTCGGCAGGTAAATGCCGATGGCATCGCCCGGTTTGGCGCCATATTCCTTGAACACATTGGCAAGTTGCGATGTTTTC
The DNA here is from genome assembly GCF_036844445.1 of Sneathiella sp. GTDB lineage: Bacteria > Pseudomonadota > Alphaproteobacteria > Sneathiellales > Sneathiellaceae > Sneathiella. The sequence goes on from NZ_DAIUFV010000006.1 coordinate 91,995, forward strand.
GCATCGAACTCGGCGAAGGTGAGCTTCTCGCCTTCAAAGCTGATGAAAACCCGGTCTCCAACAAGGCGCGATGTGTTCTGCAAACATTGCGCTAAAGACGTTACAGTCACCTGGACACCTCCTGTTCTCCCCTTTAATCTGTTGCTGGTTGCGCATCAGCCGACGCGTAAAATTCGCCATAATCTATGCATATCGATGAATGTCCGTCAATGATTTTGAACATTTGTTAGTTTTTTGGGGCGTCATGCGCGCGATAGCAATTTTCAGCCCTCAATCGCGCCGCAGAATGGGGCAGGGCGCGCGCGAATCCGCCGCGAGATGAGGCGCGCGGCACCGCGGATATCGGGGGTGGGGCGCAGGCTTTACGCGTCTGCCGTGTCGCTCCGGGCAATGCCGTTCAGCAGCAGCGTCTGCTGCAGGGCAATCATTTCCTGAAGGGTGTAGAAGCCGTCCTGATCGCCCTTGGCGGGGTCGAACCATTCGACCGTCCAGTTGAGCGCGCCAAGCAGAAAGAGGCGGAGCGGCATCACGTCGAAATCGCCGCGGATCACCTTCCTCGCCTGCGCATTTTGCAGGCAGGCATCCCAGGCGGCGGCGTATTTGCGGCGCACCGGGCGGTGCCGCTCGCGCAGCTCCTGCGGCAGCTGCCCGTACATGCGGATGTTCGCCGAGGTGAATTCGCTGCGCGCAAAGAGGACGCGCATATGCGCATTGATCGCGGCGGCGAGCTGGTGGCTGAGATCGGGGTATCGCGTCTCGTCATAGAGGATTTTCGAGACGCCGTCGGCCATCTCGCGAAGGCCGCGATCGAGCACCTCGTCGAGCAGATTTTCCTTCGAGCTGAAATGATAATAGATGCTGCCGCTTTCCATTTCCGCTTCGGCGGCGATGCGGCGGAGCGTTGCGGCGCTGTAGCCGACGGCGCGCATCACCCGGGCCGCCGAGGAGAGGATATGCATCCGCGTGCGCGCGACCTTCGTCTCCGGCTCGTCGATCAGGCAGGCCGCAGTGAAATCCTCCTGCTCGGTCATCGCGAAGGGCTGCTTGCAGGCGTCCACCAGCATCCCGTCGAGGATCAGCGTCGCGGCGCTCTCGGAAAGCATGCTGACGGGATAGCGCGAGGCGTTGAACCATTCGCCCATCCAGTTGAGCGCGCCGAGCAGGAACTGGCGCAGCGGGATGATCTTGATATCGGAGCGGATGTCGCCCTTTGCCTGCGCCTTTTTCAGCAGCGTGTCCCAGAGATCGACATAGGCGAGCCGGAGCGGGCGGTGCCGCTCGCGCATCGGCTCCGCCAGCATGGAATAATTGCGGATGTTGGAGGAGGTGAAGTCGTTCTCTTTCAGAAGATAGGAGAGATGCGCCGCGACCATCTGCTGGAAGGTGTCGCGAAAGCCGGCGCCCGCCGCCTCGCACTCCGCCCGCGCATCCTTCACCGCGATGTAAAGCTGCGTCAGCCCGATATCGAGCACCGCGTTGAAAACCTCCTCCTTCGAGGCGAAGTGGTAATAGATGCTGCCCGCTTCCACGCCCGCGGCATCGGCGATCTTGCGAAGCGTAGAGGGGCCATAGCCGCGCATTTTGAATTGTTTCGCTGCCGCCGATAAAATCGTAAGCCGGGTTCTTTCCGACTTGCTCGTCGCCGTCTTGGAAAGATCGGGTATTTCTAGTTTTACGTTCATGGCTTTTAATTCCTTCTTGACAGAAGAATGTCAAGCAAGGTAATTCGAACAATTGTTTGATTTTACCCTGTAGCCTAGCGAAGTTCAATTAATTATAGATCCGGGAGTGAATAAAATGCGCGGATTAGCGGGAAAGCACGTCATCGTAACGGGTAGCGGCAGCGGCATCGGGCGCGAGATCGCCTGCCGGTTTGCCGAGGAAGGCTCTGAGGTTGCGCTGTTTGACATGAACGGCGACGGGGCGGCGGAGACATTGCGGCTGATCGAGGAGAAGGGCGGCAAGGGCGCCGTCTATACCGTTGATATCACCGACCGCGCCGCGGTTGACCGTGCGGTGGCGGCGGCGGAAAAAGTGCGCCCGATCGATGTTCTGGTCAATAATGCGGGCTGGGACCGGATGGTGAGCTTCCTTGATTCGGACGTCGAGCTGTGGAAAAAGGTGATCGATATCAACCTTTACGGCCCGCTCCATATGCATCACGCTGTTCTACCGGGAATGGTGAAAAACGGCGGCGGGCGCGTGGTCAATATCAGCTCCGATGCGGGCCGCGTCGGCTCCTCGGGCGAGGCGGTCTATTCGGCCTGCAAAGGCGGCCTGATTGCCTTCAGCAAGACGGTCGCGCGTGAGCTTGCCCGCTCCGGCATCACCCTCAACAACGTTTGCCCAGGCCCGACCGACACGCCGCTCTTTGCCGGGATCGCCGGCGGCGGCGCGGGCGCCGACCGCATCACCGAGGCGTTGAAAAAGGCCATCCCGATGCGCCGCCTCGCGCAGCCGACGGACTATCCCGGGATCGTCTGCTTCCTCGCCTCCGACGATGCGGGCTTTATCACCGGCCAGACCATCTCGGTCTCCGGCGGCCTCACGATGCACGGCTGACACCAACGCGTCACCCGCCCCGGGGTGCGATTGCACGGCCCGGGGCGGGGCGATTTTCGCGGCGTTCCCCGCCGCCCGCTGTGCCCCGGGCGCGGCCGCAGCCGCGTCCTCCGCGGCCCGGATGTACATTCCTCAAAATCAATTTTTCCCTTTATTAACAATCGCATAGAGAATTTTTCCGGTGTGCAGAATATCCCTCTCGCGGCCGTAATTTGTCTTGTCTTGTTTTCGAACGTAAGTTAGGCTTTCCTCCCGGAACCATACCGGCCCCGGGTCTTGAGGGGCAGGAAACAAGACAACTCCAGCGATGCGAAAAAGGAAGAAGAATGGCCTCCAGGGAATATAAGATGCAGTATCGGCGCCCCGACGCACTTTCCAAGAAAGACGCGCCCTGCTGGCATCCGGTTGAAATGATGCCGCTCGATGAGCTGCGCAAGCTTCAGGATGAGAAACTTGTCGAACAGATGGCCTATCTGAAGGGGCGGTCCGAATTCTATCAGAAGAAATTTGCCGACGCCGGCGTCACCTTTGACGAGATCCGCACCGTTGAGGATCTGCAGAAGCTGCCCTTCACCTACAAGACCGAAATCCGCGAGAGCCTGCATGCCAAGCCGCCGTTCGGCCTTCACCTCGCCGCCGATCGCAAGGATGTCTTCCAGATGCAGGCATCATCCGGCACGACCGGCAGCCCGTCTTACGTTGCGCTGACGGAGGATGATGCGGAGATGTGGCACGAAATGGACGCGCGCTGCTTCTTCGCCGCCGGCATTCGCCCGGGCGACATGTCGCTGCATGCTTTCGCCATGGCCAAGGGCTTCGTCGGCGGCCTGCCGATTTCGCAGTCGATGCAGTATATGGGCGTTGTCGATATTCCGATCGGCGCGGACGGCGGCGCGGACCGCCTGCTGCGCGCGGCGGCGGACCTGCGCCCGCGGGTGCTCGCCGGCGCACCGAACTTCACCATGTTCCTCGCCGAAAAGGCGCCGGAAATTCTTGGCGTCGAAGCCAAAACCCTCGGCGTTGAGGTTGTCCTCGTCGGCGGCGAGCCGGGGGGCGGCATTCCGGCCATCCGGGAGAAGATCGAGAAGCTCTGGGGCGCAAAATGCTGCGAGATGCTGGGCGGCACCGACATGGGCGTCGCCTACTGGGGCGAATGCCATCACCAGCAGGGCATGCATATGGTCGCGCCCGACTATATCATCACCGAACTTCTGGACCCGGAAACGGAGAAAGTCATCCCCTTCACCGACGGCGCGGAGGGCGAGCTTGTCTATACCGCGATCGGGCGGCAGGCGAACCCGCTGGTGCGCTTCCGCTCGGGCGATCATGTCGAGGTGCTGGGCACGACCTGCGCCTGTGGCCGGACGGGTCCGAAGGTCCGCTGCATCGGCCGGACCGATGACATGCTGATCATTCGCGGCGCCAACGTCTTCCCCTCGGCGATCCAGAGCGTGATCACCGGGATGGTGCCGGAAACCAACGGCGTGATGCGTGTCTATGCCGATTTTGAAGGGCATACCTCGCAGGGCGCGCTGAAAGTTCTGGTCGAGCGCGGCCCCGCGCGCTCGCCGGCGGATGATGCGGAGCTGAAAAAATCGATCGAGACGCATCTTCGCAACTCGCTCGCCTTCAAGGCCGATGTCCGCATTGTCGATGCCGACACCTTCGAGAAGCCGGGCGCGGTCAAGGTCGCGCTGACGCTCCGCCAATTGCCGGAGAATCTGCGCTAACGTCAGCGTCCTTCGGGAAACTCAGGGGCGGCCGGGCGGATTATCGCCGCCGCCCTCTTCGTCTTTCAAGTGAGGGTAGGATAATGGATCTGGGACTTAAAGGTAAACGCGTGCTGATCACCGGCGCCTCGCAAGGGATCGGCGAGGGGCTTGCGGAAGTGTTCGCCGAAGAAGGCGCCAATCTCTTCCTCGTCGCCCGGCAGGAGGACCGGCTGAAGGAGATTTCCGAGCGGCTGAAAAAGGCGCACGGCATCACGGCCGATTATTTTACCGCTGATTTCACCAGGCGCGGCGACATCGAGCGCGTGCATGAGGCGGCGGGCGATATCGACATCCTCGTCAATAACGCGGGCGCCATTCCGGGCGGCGATCTCTGGCAGGTCGGCGCCGATGACTGGCGGCCGGGCTGGGAAGTCAAGGTCATGGGCTATATCGATATGACCCGGCTGTTCTATGCCAGCATGAAGAAGCGCGGCCACGGCGTTATCCTCAACAATATCGGCAGCGGCGGCGAGAATTACGACTTCCGCTATATCGCCGGCACCACCGGCAACGCGGCGCTGATGGCCTTCACAAAGGCGATGGGCGGGCGCAGCCTTGAAGACAATATCCGCGTCGTCGGCGTCAATCCGGGCCCGGTCGCGACGGACCGCATCGTGAAAATCATGAAAATCCGCGCCAAGGAGCGTTTCGGCGATGAAAGCCGCTACGGCGAGCTGCTTGCGAATTACCCGCTCGGCCGCCCCGCGTCGGTGCGCGAGATTGCCGACCTCTTCGCCTTCCTCGCCTCCTACCGGTCGGGCTATACCTCGGGCGTCATCTTCACCGTTGATGGCGGCATCACCTCGAATATGTCGATCGGCGGATAACCGGGGCAGGGCGGGCCGATCGCCCGCTCGCCTGCCGGCCGTCCCCGGGCGGGGCGGCGAAACCTCGGCGATCATAATTTTTGAGAGCGGGCGGATATCCTCCGCCCGCCTATTGTTCCAAGGCTCCGCCAGACGGCTCCTCGCCGCGCCTTTGCGCCAGCGCCCCGCCGCGTGGCACCTCACGCTATTGATGCTGCCAACACTCCGGCCGGCGTCGCCGCAGCCACCCGCCGGGGCGGCGGCAAGATCACCGGGGCCCACGCGCCGCGCCGCTCTTTCCGCGCCGCTTTTTCCGTGCCTTTATTTCGCGCCTCGCTGCGCCCGCCCGCCGGACTTTGCCGGGCCCTCCCGCCATCGCGCCGGAGATTTGCCGCCATGTCCGCATCTTGTGCATTGACAAGCGAAAGTCGCCCGCAGTAATCTAACAAATGTTAGGAAATGTTTTCAGGCATTGCCCTCTGCCCTTGTTTCCGGGGCATCAATCCAACTTGTGAAAAGGCTTCGCCTTCGATGACTACGCGCCAGAATGATCCCATAGCAGTCCTCCTGTTGGCTCATCGGCTCATCCCTGGCCAATCATAATTCCGTCCACGCCGTCATCAGCAATGGTGGCTCGAAAGAGAAAGAAGCAAAAATGACTGATCGTTATTCTGCCTATACCAAACTGAAAATCGACTATCCGGCCGAGCGCGTCCTGCGGATTACCTTCAGTAATCCGAAGACCTTCAACTCCGTCGATGAGGAAACCCATACCCAGATGACCGATATCTGGCGCGATATCGACCGCGACCCGGACATCAACGCCGTGATCGTCACGGGTGAGGGCAAGGCATTCTCCGCCGGTGGTGACTTCGGCCTGATCGAGAATATGGTCGGCAACTTTGACGCGATCATGAAGACCTGGAAAGAAGCCAAAGACCTCGTTTACAACATCATCAACTGCAACAAGCCGATCATCTCGGCGATCAACGGCCCGGCCGCCGGCGCGGGTCTGGTTGTCGGCATCCTCGCCGATATCTCGATCGCCGGAAAGCGCGCCAAGATCGTCGACGGCCATCCGCGTCTCGGCGTCGCGGCGGGTGACGTGGCGGCAATCGTCTGGCCGCTCCTCGTCAGCATGGCGAAAGCGAAATACTATCTCCTCACCTGCAAGCCCGTTTCCGGCGAGGAAGCGGAGCGCATCGGCCTCGTCTCCATGTGCGTCGAGGATGATGAACTGCAGGAAATCGCCCTGAATACGGCGGTTGAACTCGCAAACGGCGCCCAGAGCGCGATTCGCTGGACGAAATACTCTCTCAACAACTGGCTGCGCCAGGCAGGCCCGATTTTCGATGCCTCCACGGCGCTTGAAATGCTCGGTTTCATGGGCGAAGACGTCAAGGAAGGCGTCGCCTCGCACCGCGAAAAACGCAGCCCGAACTTCCGCAAGGACTGCCCGATCTGATCGCCTTTAAAGATGCGCCTCTCCCTTCGGGGAGGGGCGTTTTACCTTGTCTCTCTCCTCTGTTCCATTCCCGCGGCGGCAGGCTCCTTCCTGCCGGGCTGTGCGGATCCATCGGGGTTGGGGCGGCTGAAAATGCCGCGATTTGAAATGCGAAAACGGGGCCGACCGGCCGATTTTAAAGGCCACAAAATGAGGGCCAACGCGCCGCCCGTCATCGTGACTTGTTCAATGTAAAGATAAATATTTTCGGACCTGAGGAGAGCCAACCTCCCGGCCGCGGGGCGATATTTATCGGGGGCTGCTCCCAAATATCACCGCGTATGGGCAATATTATAACAACCTTTGGTTGGGTTTGCAACCTTTGATTTCATTGCGCAAGCAAAAAAGAGACGCGACGGCGACAAATGCGGCGCCGGCGCCGGCACGAAATGGGGACGCAAAGGGAGAGGGTCGGGAAGTGCGCGGGGCGCGCCCGTGATATTCCATCAGGCGGAACAAGGGCCGTATTCCGCCGTTGCGTCCGGCAAATGGCGCTTTACAATACCCGGCACGGCCGCCGGCGCGCGCGGGAGTTAAGGGCCGCAACGTTTTTTGAGCGGGCCTGACGCCGCTCTCATACTGATCCAATGAATTCCAATCGGCTTGGAGATAAAAACAATGACTGAACTGTCCCGTCAAAGCATCGTCTGGGAGCCCGGTGAGAAGCTGATTGCCGAGAGCAATCTCGTCGCCTTCATGAAGAAGCATGATATCGCTGACTATGAGACGCTGATGCGCCGCGCCGAGGCGGAGCCGGAATGGTGGTGGGACGCCATCGCCTCGCAGCTCACCTTTATGACGCCGTATAAGAAAATTTTCGACAGCTCGAAAGGCATCGAATTTACCGAATGGTTCATCGGCGGCGAGACGAATATCGTTGAAAACACGCTCGGCCGTCATCGCGACACAAAGATCTGGAAGGCGCCCGCGATCCTTGGCGAATCGGAGAGCGGCGAGACGCGCATCTGGACCTATGAGGAGCTTGATGGCGAAGTCTCGCGCCTTGCCGCCGGCCTCAAATCCCTCGGCATCCAGAAGGGCGAGGTGGTCGCCGTCTATATGCCGAATGTGAATGAGGCGGTCGCGGCGCTGCTCGCGGTCGCCAAGATCGGCGGCGTTGTCATGCCGCTCTTCTCGGGCTTTGGCGTCGATGCCATCCTCGCGCGTCTCTCGGCCTCCGGCGCGGTTGCCGTTCTCACCGTCGATGGCACGTCACGGCGCGGCCAGGTGACGCCGATGAAGAAATTTGTCGATGCCGCCGTCGAGCGCGCGCCGAACGTCCGCCATGTCGTCTGCCTTCGCCGCACGGGGCTTGAGGTTACGATGGGGCCGAAGGATGTCGATTGGGATGCGCTTTGCACGGATCAGCCGGCGGATCTCCCGAACGAGCCCTTCCCGGCCGAGACCCCGGCGCTCCTCGTCTACACCTCCGGCACGTCGGGCCAGCCGAAAGGGACGGTGCACACGCACGGCGGCTTTGCGGCGAAGCTGACGCTCGATCTCTCGCTGATGATGGATATGAAGAGCAGCGATCGCATTATCTGGTTCTCCGATATGGGCTGGCTGGTCGGGCCGATCCTCGCCTTTGGCGCGACGCTGATGGGGGCGTCTTTCGTCCTTGCCGACGGCGCGCCCGACTATCCCGACACGACGCGCCTCTGGCGGCTGATCGAAAAGCACCGCGTCACCTTCTTCGGTCTTGCGCCGACGCTGATCCGCAGCTTCATGCATGGCGCGGGCACGGGCGATCATGATATCTCCTCGCTCCGCATCGCCGTCTCGACGGGGGAGCCCTGGACGCCGGATGCGTGGTGGTGGACCTTCAAGAATGTACTGAAGTCCGATGCGCCGATCATCAACTACACGGGCGGCACGGAAATCGGCGGCGGCATCCTCGCGGGCTCTGTGCTGCGGCCGATGAAACCGTGCGCCTTCTCCGAGCCGGTGCCGGGGATGGGCGCGGATATCGTCGATATGGAGGGCAAGTCGCTCGCGACCGGCGAGGTTGGCGAGCTGGTGCTTCGCAAACCCTCGATCGGGCTCAGCCGCGGGCTGTGGAATGATAACGAGCGCTATCTTGACAGCTACTGGCGCGATATTCCGGGCTGCTGGCGGCAGGGCGACTGGGCGGTGCGCGACGCGGACGGCTTCTGGTTCGTGCTCGGCCGCTCCGACGATACGCTGAAAATCGCCGGCAAGCGGACCGGCCCCTCGGAGATCGAGGCGCTTCTCAACGCCACCGGCAAGGTGCGCGAGGCGGCGGCCATCGGCATTCCCGACGACATCAAGGGCGAGGGCGTCGCCTGCGTCGTGGTGCTGAACGACGGCGTCGCGCCGGGGCCGGAGGTTGAAAAAGCCCTTTCGGATGCGGTCATCGCCGGGCTCGGCTATCCTTACAAGCCGAAGTTTATCCTCATCGTTCCGGACCTGCCGAAGACGCGCAACATGAAGGTGATGCGCCGGCTGGTGCGCGCCGTCTGCCTCGGCAAACCGTTCGGCGATACCTCCTCCCTCGTCAATCCCGAGGCGCTTGAGACCATCGCCGAGATCGCCCGCAAAAGCGGCCATCTCGTGGCAGCCAGGGACGCATAAGCCGCGGCGGCGCGGCCCGTCAACTCCCGCGCGCGCCGATTGAAGCGCCTCCGCCGGGGCGCGCATCGTCGCTCGCATCCTTCAAAGGGCGCACCCGACCCCGCCGGTCGGCGCGCCCTTTTTCGTGTTAGTTATTTGTTCTGCCGCGCTCCACGGAGGGTAATGCGGGCTCGGTGTGAGCAATCAAGATGAGCAGAGCTCCCAGGCGAAAATTTCAAAATGCGTATGCCTTCTGAAGAATCACCTGTTGACACACTTGGAAGTTGCTGCAAGTAATTTAATAATACAAAATATAAGCGTATAATTATTTGCAAATTATACAACTGAGGGGGTTGTGTGAGTCGCGCTGTGTTCGCACATTCGGCGGATTCTGTCGCCGAGGAGAAATGGGAGCCGCTTTCTGATCATCTCGCGCTGGTTGGGGAAATGGCCGGCCGCTTCGCCGACCGGTTCGATGCATCAGGGCTTGGGGTTGCAGCGGGACGGTTGCATGATATCGGCAAAACGTCGGCGGCATTTCAGGCTTATATCCGCCACAATGGCGGACTCAGGGGGCCGGATCATTCGACGGCGGGCGCACGGGAAGCCATGCAGCTTTATGGTCCCGGCCTTGGCCGTATTCTCGCCTTTTGCATCGCCGGGCATCACGCCGGCCTGGCAGATGGGGGCAGCAAACATGTGCCGGGTACTCTCTCTAACCGGCTGGTTGCCAGCCAGATTGAAGATTATAGTGGCTGGGAGAGGCATGCGGGTGTCCTTCCTGAGTTTAAATCTATCAGCCTGCCCGCTCTCTCGCCAAGTCAGAGCAGGGCGGACGGGCGAGCCATATCGCGAGTGCACTCGGCATATTTCCAAGCACATGCACGCATATTTTGCACGAACTTCTGCTTGCCGGGTTTGTGACATATGACGATGCAAGCCGGATCTACCGGATCGGGCCGACAATTTCGGAAATCGCGGGCTACACCTCCGCCGTGAACTCGATCGGCCTGACGAGCCGTCCGATCCTGCGCAGTCTCGCCTCCGAGTTTCCGGTCACCTCCTCGCTGATTGAGCGCACCTATGGCGATCAGTATCTGATGGTGGTGGAGGCCGAACGGGCGCAGTCGGGGCCGGCGATCTATGTCTCTCCCGGCAACCGCGTGCCGATCCTTGCGGGCGCCGCAGGACAATGCGTTGCCGCCTACTCATCCTTTGAGCCAGCCCAATTGCGCCGCGAATTTGACCGCGTGCGCTGGGAAGTGCCGATCTCGTTCGAGGACTGGCAGAGCCAGCTCGATATCGTGCGCGAGCGGGGCTATTCCATCGATAAGAATTTCTTTCGCGGCGCGACGGTCGTGGCGGTGCCGGTTTTCTCGTTCGAGCGCATGACCCGCATGGTCGCGGCGACCTTCATCAGCAGTAACGTCGGGCGGGAGCTGGAGCAGCGGATCATCGAGGCGCTGCACAATGCGGCGCGCGCGATCGAGGCGGCAATGGGCGAGAATGGCGAGGCAATGCCGTCCCACCGGGAGGCGCGACGGGGCTGAAGGGCGCCCGCCCGCCGCAAGATTTAAACCCGCTTTGAGCCGCCCGGCAAAAAACTGCCGGGGTCGACGGCTATCGCGGCTCATCCATCAACAGAAAGCAATGAGAAGAGGATAAAAATGAAACTGCTACGCTATGGCAATAAAGGGGCGGAAAAGCCGGGCATTATCGACAGCGCCGGCGCCATCCGGGATCTCAGCGGCGTTGTGAGCGATCTCGACGGAAAGGCGATCACGCCGCAGGCGCTCCAGAAGATCGCCGCGCTCGATATCGCGGCGCTGCCGGTGGTTCCGGGCGACGTGCGTATCGGCGCCTGCCTTGGCAATGTCGGCAAGATGGTCTGCGTCGGCCTGAACTACTCCGATCACGCGCGGGAGGCCGATCTTCCGATCCCCGAGGAGCCGATCATTTTCATGAAGGCGACCTCGGCGATCAACGGCCCCTATGACGATGTGGAGCTTCCTGAAGGCGCGACGAAGCTCGATTGGGAAATCGAGCTCGGCTGTGCCATCGGCACACGCGCGAAGAATGTCTCGGAAGCCGAGGCGCTCGATCATGTCGCGGGCTATTTCATCGTCAACGAACTGTCGGAGCGCGGCTGGCAGATGGATCGGCAGGGGCAGTGGACGAAAGGCAAGAGCCACGATACCTTCGCGCCGCTCGGCCCCTGGCTGGTGACCGCCGATGAGGTTGGCGATCCCGGCGCCCTCGATCTCCTTCTGCGCGTCAACGGTGACGTGCGCCAGAACGGCTCGACGAAGAATATGATCTTCAATATCGCGAAGATTGTCAGCTACGTCAGCTCCTTCATGACGCTGGAGCCCGGCGACATTATCTCGACCGGCACGCCCGCGGGCGTCGGGCTTGGCATGAAGCCGCCGGTGTTTCTCGGCGACGGCGATGAGCTGCGGCTTGAAATCAAGGGTCTCGGCCATCAGCAGCACCGGGTCGTGCGTCAGAGCGCCTGAACGGAAAAGGGCCGCCTCGCAGAGTGCGGGGCGGCCCTTGTTTTACAAGGCGCGCGGTCAGGCCGCAGGCGCGCCCATCCGCCTAAGATGCGCGGCAAGGTTCTCGTGGAAGTGAACGATTGCCTTTTCATAATGGCCGAAGGTGAAATGGCTGTTGGCTTTGGAGCCGAGCCCGGCCTGGATGGTCCGCGCCGCTTCCCGATCCTCCTCGATGCCGGAGTTCTTGACGAAACCCGCATCGCGCCGGGCGACTTCAAGATCGACCGGCGCGCCGTTCGCATCGAGATTGCGGAGCCGATAAACAATCGAGAGCGTCTCCGACGGTGAGATCGGCTCCAGTATCACGAGCTGCGTGTGGTTGGAGAGAACGGAAAGATGCGTGTTGGGGAAGAACTGGAAGACGTCCGTCGTCATCCCGCTCATGCGGCGTTTCTCGCGCGGAATGTCGCGCAGCTTGTTGATGCGGCGGAACGGGAAAATAATGCGCGAGTTCAGACCGGAAATCTCGACGATATTGGTGTTGTCGAGGCCATATGGATAGAAGCTCCGGTTATGCAGGCTCTTGATGTGATAGCCCTCCATGGAGGTCTCAGCGATCAGCTTCCAGTTCGCCGCATCGCTATATTCATCGGTCGCGAACATATCCTGAAGGGGGCTCAGGATCTCGGGCATCGCATCAAGCGCGCCGTTTGAAACCGGCGTCTCCTGCGTGATGAAGACGAGGCCGCCGCGCTCCTCGGCGGTGACCGGAACGAGCCCGTGGGCTTTCATGTCGATATCGGGAAATCCCTCGCGCCCCGGAATATGCTTCAGATTGCCATCGAGGCCATAGGTCCAGGCATGATAGGGGCAGACGAAGGCGCGGGCGCAGCCGCTCCCCGAGGCCACCGCCATGCCGCGGTGACGGCAGGCGTTGCGAAAGGCGCGGACAACGCCGTCATCCCCGCGCACCGCGACGATCGGCGTCTGGGCCGCCGTGCGGGCAATAAAGGATCCCGCCTCGGGCAGCGCGGCGGACGGGCAGAAGGGCACCGGCAGGCGGCGCAGCAGCTCGATCTCCGCGTTGAAGCGCTCGATTGAGCGGTAATTCTCCACAGGCTCGCGCCAGACGCGCTCTCCCGCATCGGTGGTCTTCGCATCCATATGGGCGAAAATCCGGTCAATGACGTCGGCTTCGTTCAGGGTGAAGGTCATGGCAAACTCATCTTTTTGTTTATTATTAGAAGACCATGTTAGCGGACTTTCCGCGCTTGTCCATATAGTTGAACACCCGCCCTGCCGCGCGGTGACGCGTGTATGAGCGGGGAGTGTCTCCATTCCCCGAGTGAAATCCTTTACGGATTGGTGGTAAATTGATATTCTGCATCTTCTGCAAATCATGACGGCACGGCCGTTAAAGTGATTTGCAAACCGGGGAGGTGTGGAATGTTTATCATACACCGGACCAGACGCTTCGCGATTCTGCTCTATGCCCTGACGTTGCTTGTTTCTTTCCCCGGATATGCGGCTGACACCGACATTGATTACGATATCGCGATCGATCTCGCGACGATGCTGCAATCCGCCCGCGCGGTCATCGGGGCAAATCAGGATCTGATCAACGACCCGGCGATCGGCGACAAGGGGCTGACGGGGGCGGTCGTTCGGGCGCGGGCGATTGAGGAATTCATCAAGGCAAAGGGCGGCGAGGCGCCGGATCTTGAATCGGATGATCTGAAAAGCCGCCTGCTCCGCGCGCAGGTGGAGGCGATCTACCACGTCGTGGAGCAGCATCAGGATACCATCAACCAGCCGGATATCGGCTTCAAGGGCTTCGTCCCCGCCGTTTTCGCCCGCCTGGTGAATGAGGAGTTCCAGAGCAAGATGGGCGCGGAGGCCGAAGTCAAGGTCACCGCCCCGCCGGAGCTGATCCGCAACCGCAAGGCGCGCCCCGATGAGTGGGAAATCGAGGCCATTCGCAAGACGCTGGCAGCGCCGGACTGGGAGCCGGGCGCAGTGTATTCCGCCCTCGCGGAGAAGGACGGGCGCCCCGCCTTTCGGGTTCTGGTGCCGGAATATTACACGCCGGGCTGCCTCTCCTGTCATGGCGGGCCGAAGGGAGAGCTGGATATCACCGGCTATCCGAAAGAGGGCGGCGAGATTGGCGATCTCGGTGGCGTTATCAGTGTGACGCTGTTTCGAAAATGACGCTACCTCAATGAAAGCGCGGTAGGGAGATGAGCAATTTTTCCATTCTGACGCGGCTTTCAATCCTGAGCGTGGCGCTTCTGGTGATGCTTGTCGGGTCGAACCTTTTTCTCAACAACCGGCTGACGCAGAATGCGGAGACAATCGCGTCAGAGGCAATGCTTGTCAGCCGGATGACGACCGCGAATGCGGCGAGCAAATCCTTTGGCGATCTGAAATTCTGGCTCTCAGACCTCGCGGTCAGCCTGCTCACCCTGTCGGAGCGGAATGCCGAAGCGGCCCGCGCCTCGCTCAAGTCAAGCCTTGCCGAGCTCGCGGACTATGAGCCCGAGCGCGTCGCGCTGATCAATCAGGAGCTGGATCTTCTGATGAAGGAGGCGCTGCTCGCCGTTGAGGCCTATACGGATGAGCGCCGGGTGATCGGCAATTCCCTGATGGCGCGGGCGCGGGTGCATATCCAGACGATTGACGATCATCTCTCGGAGATTGTCAGCCGGCTCGAAGCCGAAGCGCTGGCCGAGAGCCGGGCGGGTCTCTCCTCGGCGCGCGAGACCGTCACCCTGTCGCTTTATATTATCGCGGCGGCAACGCTTGTCGGGCTGCTCCTGACCTTTCTCGTGCTTCGCTCGATCCGCACGCCGCTAATGCGCCTTGTCACCGCCATGCGCGCGATCACCCGCGGCGATCATCAGGTGGCGATCCCGCCCGCGGGCCGCGATGAAATCGGCGAGATGACCCGCACCCTCACCCTCTTTCGCGACAGCCTGATCGAGCGGGACCGGCTTGAGGTCGAGCGCGAGGAAGCGCAGGCCGAGGCGAGATCGGCGCAGGAGAAGCTGCTCGAGGCGATCGAGGCCGTGACCGACGCCTTCGCCCTTTATGACGCCGATGACCGCCTGATCGTCAGCAACAGGAAATACCGCGAGATGTACAGCTATCTCGGCCTGCCGATTGAAAAGGGCATCAGCTACGAGGAGATCATCTCCGCCGCGGTGGCGAAGAAAATGATCGTCGCGGCGGAGGGCAATGCCGATCAGTGGCTGACGGAGAGGCTCGAGCGGCACCGCAACCCGACCGGGCCCTATGAGCATTTGCGCGCCGACGGGCAGTGGCTGCGCATTAACGAGCAGAAGACGGCGGACGGCGGCATCGTTGGGGTGTTCACCGATATCACCGAAGCCAAGGCGCGTGAGACAGAGCTTGGCGAGATGGTCGACCGGCTGGCCGAGGCGCGTGACATGGCGATGCGGGCGACGCGCACCAAGAGCCAGTTCCTCGCCAATATGAGCCATGAACTCCGCACGCCGCTGAACGCCGTGATCGGCATTACGGAAATGCTGGAGGAAGACGCCATCGCCGACGGTGATGAGCATATGATCGAGCCGTTGCAGCGGATCAGCCGGGCGGGCAAGCATCTCCTCAAGCTCATCAACGACATCCTCGATCTTTCCAAGATCGAAGCGGGCAAGATGGAACTGCATGTGGAGCGTTTCGATCTCGCCTCGGTGATCCGCGACTGCGTTGATATGGCCGGCCCGCTCGCGGCGCCGAACAACAACCGCATCGAGGTAACGCTGCCCGATAGCCTGCCGCCGATGGTCTCCGATATCACGCGGGTCCGGCAGGTCGTTTTCAACCTTGTCAGCAATGCCTGCAAATTCACCGAAAACGGCACCATCGGCATCCGCGTTCGAGAAGAGACAGGAAGCGTCGAGATTGCCGTCTCGGATACCGGCATCGGCATGACGCCCGAGCAGCTGGAGCGGCTCTTCAGCGATTTTTCGCAGGCCGATTCCTCGACGACCCGGAAATATGGCGGCACCGGTCTCGGCCTCGCCATCTCGCAGCGCTTCTGCCGGATGATGGGCGGCGATGTCAGCGTCGAGAGCACGCCCGGAAAGGGATCGGTTTTCCGCGTCCGCCTGCCCCTTGAAATACCGGCGGGGCTGGAGGTTGACGCGCGGCCCGGCGCGCCGCCTGCCCGCATACCCGTGCGGGGCGGGCGGGGCCGCAATGTCGTGCTGGTAGTCGATGATGATCCGGTGGCCCGCGACATCCTCTGCAACTTCCTCACAAGCGAGGGGTATGAGGTGGTGACGGCAAGCGGCGGCGAGGAGGGGCTGGTCGAGGCGCGGAAACTCCGCCCGGCGCTGATCACCCTCGATGTGGTGATGCCGGGCAAGGACGGCTGGAGCCTGCTTCAGGATCTGAAGGCCGATCCGGAGCTTCGCGAGATCCCCGTGGTGATGGTCTCCATCGTTGACGACAAGCACAAGGGCTTCTCGCTCGGCGTCGCCGATTATATGACCAAGCCGGTCGATCGCAAGCGCCTGCTTACGCTGCTGGAGCGCTACAAGCTGAACGGCAATGGCGGCAGTGTTCTGATTGTCGAGGATGACGGATCGACCCGTCAGCAGATGCGGCGGATTTTTGTCGCCGAAGGCTGGCGCGTGCGGGAGGCGGTGAACGGCCGGACCGGGCTCGAGCTGGTCGGCAGGGCCATCCCCGATCTCATCTTGCTCGACCTGATCATGCCGGAAATGGATGGCTTTGAATTCGTCCATGCGCTGAAGTCAATCCCCGAGGCGCGGGGCGTGCCGGTCGTGGTGATCACCGGCGCGGATCTCTCCG
Organism: Sneathiella sp.; assembly: GCF_036844445.1. Taxonomy (GTDB): domain Bacteria; phylum Pseudomonadota; class Alphaproteobacteria; order Sneathiellales; family Sneathiellaceae; genus Sneathiella. The sequence continues at coordinate 108,544 of NZ_DAIUFV010000006.1, forward strand.
ATGAGGATCGCAGGCGGCTCAATGGCGGGGTGAAGCAGATTATCCAGAAAACGGTCGATGGCGCGCCGTCTTTCCTCGATGAAGTGCGCCGTTATGTCAGGCGCCATCTCAAAGCACCCTACTCGACGGCCGGAGAAGCAGGATGACCAAAATCCTCTATATCGAAGACAATGAGGACAATATCTACATGTTGTCGCGCCGCCTCAAACGCAAAGGCTTCGAGGTGGTGACCGCCGAGGATGGCGCCGCCGGGATCGAGGCGGCAAGGCGCGAGCGACCGGCACTGATCCTGATGGACCTCAGCCTGCCGGTCATGGACGGGTGGGAGGCGACGCGCCTGCTGAAATCCGGCGCGGAGACGAAGGCCATTCCGATCATCGCCCTCTCGGCCCATGCGCTGGAGGGGGAGCGGGAGAGGGCGCTCGCGGCGGGCTGCGATGACTTTGATACCAAGCCGGTCGAGTTTGAGCGGCTGCTGGAGAAGATCCGCCATTTCCTCGATAAGGGGGCGCCATCGTGATGGACGCCGCCGCCCGCATTCTGATTGTCGATGATAACGAGGATAACCGCTTCACCCTCACGCGGCGGCTGCAAAAGATCGGCTATCGGCAGCTGGAGACCGCGATCAACGGACGCGAGGCGCTGGAGAAGATGATGTCCCGGCCGTTTGATCTCGTCCTTCTCGACATCATGATGCCGGAGGTGGATGGCTATCAGGTGCTGGAAACGGTCAAGAAGGATGTCCGCCTTCGCCATATCCCGGTCATCATGATTTCGGCCGCCGACCAGCTTGAAAGCGTCGTCAAATGCATCGAGTTCGGGGCCGAGGATTTCCTGCCCAAGCCCTTTAACGCGACCCTCCTCAAGGCGCGGGTGTCGGCATCGCTCGAAAAGAAGCGCCTGCGCGATCAGGAGGAGGCGCACCGCATCCAGATCATCGCCGAGCAGAAGCGCACCGATGAGCTCCTCCATGCCATCCTTCCCGCGACGGCGGTGCGCGAGTTGAAAGAGACAGGCGCCGTTCGGCCCCGCAACTATGAGGCCGTGGGCATCCTCTTTTGCGATATCGTCGGCTTTACCGCCTATTGCGACCGCAACCTGCCGGAGACCGTCGTCGGTCATCTGCAGGCGCTGATCGAGGCGTTCGAGGCACTTGTCGAGCGGCACCGGATGGAGAAGATCAAGACCATCGGCGATGCCTTCATGGCGACCAGCGGACTGCTCCGCCCGGTCGAGGCGCCGCTCCTGACGGCGGTCCGCTGCGGCCTTGAGATGTCGCGCGTTGCCGGCACGATGGCGCCGAACTGGGAGGTGCGGATCGGCCTCCATGTCGGGCCTGTCGTTGCCGGGATCGTCGGCAAGCATCAGTTTCTGTTCGATGTCTGGGGCGATACGGTGAATATCGCCGCGCGGCTGGTCGAGCATGGCACACCGGGCAGCGTCGTGATGACGAACGCCGCGTGGCGGGAAATCAGAAGTGACTGCGATGCCCGGTCGCTCGGCACGCTCAACGTCAAGGGCAAGGGGCCGCTTGAGCTGGTTGAAGCTTTTGCCGTTCACTGACAGGGGCGGAGAATATAGGGAGGGAGAGATGCAGAGACGGGTATTTTTAAAGGGGCTCGGGCTACTTGGCGTGGCGTCTTCCGTGGTCCTGCCAAGGGGCGCCTTTGCGGGCGGGATGCCCGATCCGATGGGCTCGAAATTCGCCGGCGCCCTCTATTACACAAAGGCCGCGCCGGGCCGCTGGCAGGGCAAGGAAGAAACCCACGTTCCCATGATCGAGCGGAGCGGCAACAGCATCGAGGTGACCACCGGCCACGAGATGGACAGCTATGTCCATTATATCATCAAGCATATCCTGCTCGATGAGAACCTCGGTTTCGTCGAGGAACGGCTGTTCAACCCCGAAATCGACGCCCCGATCACCACCTATGACATCACCGGCCTAAAGAATCGCCTCTATATCGTCTCGCTCTGTAACAAGCATGACGCCTGGCTCAACATGCTGGCGCTGTAGCGTAAGGGTCACGCTTTAGTCGGTTTGTCGTCCGAGGGCGCGCATCAGGTATTTCTCGCCTTCGAGTATCGCCATGGCGAGCACGCCGATCGCGACGATCAGCATGCCGTCAAGCAAGCTTACGGGCCGTGTTGCGAAAAGCTGCTGCATGAGGGGCAGGTAAGTGAAGGCAAGCTGGGCCGCCACGACAACGGCGATGGCGATCAGCACCGCCGGCGTTCCGAGCGCGCCACGCCATGTGAACGAAGTCATGTGCAGATAGCGGACGTTAAAGAGATAGAATATCTCGAGGACGACGATCATGTCCACCACCATCGTCCGGGCGGTATCGACATCGAGGCCCTTGCCGAGCGCATAGAAGAAAATGAAAAGCGCGCAGGCGACAAAGATCAGCGAGACGAAGACGATGCGCCAGACCAGAAAGGGTGAAAGCAGCCCGGCGCTGGCCGCGCGCGGTGGGCGCTTCATGACATTCGGCTCCGGCGGCTCGAACGCGAGGACGAGACCGAGCGTGACGGTTAGGATCAGGTTGATCCAGAGGATTTGCGCCGGGGTCATCGGCATCGTGAAATTAAAGAGGATGGCCGCGATGACGGTCAGCACCTCGCCGCCGTTCGTCGGCAGCGTCCAGGAGACGACCTTGCGGATGTTGTCATACACCGTCCGTCCCTCGTGGACGGCGGCGACGATGGAGGCAAAATTGTCATCCAGCAGCACCATCTGCGAGGCTTCCTTCGCCGCCTCGGTCCCCTTGCGGCCCATGGCGATGCCGACATCCGCCTGCTTGAGCGAGGGGGCATCATTGACGCCGTCGCCCGTCATGGCAACGACTTCCCCGTCCGCCTGGAGCGCCCGCACGATGCGGAGCTTGTGTTCGGGGCTGGTGCGCGCAAAGACGGTCGTGTCCCTGACAGCGGCGGCGAATTCCTCGTCGGAAATGTTGTCGAGATCGTGGCCCGTGAGGACACGCCCGGTTTCGCCAAGGCCAAGCTGCCGGGCAATCGCGGCGGCCGTCGCGGCATGATCGCCGGTAATCATCTTCACCCGGATACCGGCGGACCGGCACTCGGCAATTGCCGCAATCGCCTCCTCCCGGGGCGGGTCTATGAAGCCGACGACGCCGAGAAAGGTGAGACCGCGCTCGACATCGTCGAAAGAGAGCCGGTCCATGACTTCCGGCGCATGTTTCATCGCGAAGCCGAGAACCCGCTCGCCTTCCGCGGCGGCGGCGCTAATCCGGCCGGCCCAATAGCCGGGATCAAGGGCGGAGATGCCGTCTCCATCCGCCTGATGCGAGCACATCTCGAGCACGCGCTCGGGTGCGCCTTTAACTAAAATGACCCGCCCGCCATAGGGAACCCGGTGCAGCGTCGCCATAAAACGGTGCTCTGCATCGAACGGAATTTCGTCTTGACGCTTCCACTCGGCCCTGATGTTCTCCGGATCGAAGCCGGCTTTCACGGCGAGCGTCACCAGCGCGCCTTCCATGGGATCGCCTTCGATCGTCCATGTTCCCGCCGCGTGCCGCAGCTCTGCATCGTTGCAGAGAAGCCCCGCGCGGATCAGCGTCAGCGCGTTGCCATGCTCGGCGGCGGCATCCGGCGCATCGTCAGGAAAGAGCTGCTCACCTTCCGGCGAATAGCCGGAGCCGCCCGCGACGATTTCATCACCCTGAACGATGACGCGCCGCGCCGTCATTTCATTGCGCGTGAGTGTGCCCGTTTTGTCGGAGCAAATGACGGAGGTCGCGCCGAGCGTCTCGACGGCGGGCAGGCGGCGGATCACGGCATTGCGCGCCGCCATGCGCTGCACGCCGATGGCGAGCGTGATGGTGATGACGGCGGGCAAGCCCTCGGGGACGACGCCGACGGCAAGCGCCACCACGGCGATCAACGCCTCCGCCCAGGCGAAATCACGCACGAACACGGCGAAGAGGAAGAGGAGAAGAGCGCCCGTAATCGCGACCCAGGTAAAGCGCCGGCCGAAGCGGTTGATCTGCCGCAAGAGCGGCGTCGTCAGTTCCTGAACCCCGCTGATCAGCGTACTGATCCTGCCAATTTCCGTATTGCTGCCTGTCGCGACGACAATGCCTGTCCCCTGGCCGGCAGCGACCATTGTTCCCGAATAGGCCATAGACGCGCGATCGCCGAGCGCCGCATCGGCGGGCACCGGCTCTTCCTGCTTTTCGGCGGCGACGGATTCGCCCGTCAGCGCCGCTTCGTCGATCAGAAGGCCGCGCGCGCGAATGAGCCGCAAGTCGGCGGGCACCCGATCGCCCGCCTCGATAAGCACGATGTCTCCCGGTACCAGCTCGGCGACAGGAACGCTCATCCGTCTGCCGTCGCGGAGCACATTGGCGCGCGGCGAGATCATGCTCCGGATGGCGTTGAGGGCGTTCTCGGCCTTTCCTTCCTGGATGAAGCCGACGATGGCGTTGACGACGACCACCGCAACGATCACCGACGCATCGACGATGTGGCCGAGGATCCATGCGGCGACGGCTCCCGCGAGCAGGAAATAAATCAGCGCGTTGTTGAACTGCGCGAAAAAGCGAAGGGCGGGATGGCGGCCTCTGGCGGCGGGAAGCTCGTTCGGGCCTGTGCGCGCAAGCCGGCGCGCCGCCTCCGCGCTATCGAGACCCGGCGGGATCGCGGCAACATGCGCCAGCGCCTCGTCAGGGGGCATTGCATGATAAGCGGCCGCGGCGTTTGCGGCAGGTTTGAGGCCGCCCGGATCTCCCGCAGTATCGTTCATCCCGCCGCAGCTCCCTCCTTTTGTTTTCCGATGCAGGCCAGCGTCTCTTCAGCCACGGCATGTTCCTCATCGGCCGGGATGATGAGCACATCGACGGCTGATTGCGCGGTGTTGATCTTCAACTCGCCGCGGTCGTTGCGCGCGGGATCAATCCGGACGCCGAGCCACGCGGCCGCTTCGCCGATGCGCTCCCGGATCGCCGGGGCGTTCTCGCCAATCCCCGCCGTGAAGACCAGCGTATCGAGCCCGCCAAGCGCGGCCGCGAGAGAACCGATGGAACGCTTGATCCGGTAAACAAAGAGATCGATCGCCTCGGCCGCGCGCGCATCCGTGCTTTCGAGCAACGTTTGCATATCGCTGGAAATCCCTGAGACGCCAAGCAGGCCGGACTGCGCATAGAGAAGATCGGTGACCGCGTCAGGGCTCATCTGCCGGTCGCGCAACAGATGCAGGATGATCCCCGGATCGAGTGACCCGCAGCGCGTGCTCATGACAAGGCCATCGAGCGCCGAAAAGCCCATTGTCGTCGCAACACTCCGCCCCCTGTCCATGGCGCAGAGGCTTGCGCCGCTGCCAAGATGCGCGACGATGGTGCGGCCCCCGGCGCGTTCGCCGTCCTGTGCGCGCAGAGCTTGCGCGATATGCGCGTAAGAGAGGCCATGGAAGCCATAGGCGAGGATGCCGTCATCGCTAAGCTCGCGCGGCAGGGCATAAAGGCGGTCGCGTCGTGGCCTTGCCGCGTGGAACGCCGTATCGAAGCAGCCGACCTGAAGCGCGGCGGGCAGCAGGCTCGTCGCCAGATCGACGATGTCGAGATTATAGGGCTGATGCAGGGGCGCGAGCGGCACGAGACGGCGGAGCCGGTCGATCGCCGCGCTGTCAAGCAGGGCGGGTTCGGTGAAAGCCTGTCCGCCATGCACGATACGATGGCCGACGGCGACAATATTATCGGTCAGCCCATACTCATCGAGCGCGGCGAACACCTCCCGGGCGGCGGCGTGCAGTGGCATGGGGGCGGGGCCGGTAATCCGGTCGCAGACGGTCTTGCCGCCCGCACGGATTTTGAGGCGTGGTTCATGGGCGAGGCGGGAGATACTGCCCTTGAACAGCAGCGGCAGCTCGGCCTGGCAGCCATAAACCGCGAATTTCAGGCTGGACGATCCGGCATTGAGGACGAGAAGCGCATCGGTCATCGGCTCGGTTTGATCCTTTCATGGCGCGCGACCAGCAGGGCGGCGGCGCAGGAGGCCAGTCGCGACAGACGCCCGTCGGCCCGGCTCGTCAGCATGATGGGAACCCGCGCGCCCATGACGATGCCCGCCGACTGGGCGCCCGCGAGATAGGCAAGCTGCTTTGCCAGCATATTGCCCGCTTCGATATTCGGCGCGATCAGCACGTCCGCGCGCCCCGCCACGGGTGAGGTGATCTTTTTGGTCGCGGCCGCTTCCGGGGAAATTGCGTTATCGAACGCGAGCGGGCCGTCAACCAGCCCGCCGACGATCTGGCCACGCTCCGCCATTTTCGAGAGGGCGGCGGCGTCAAGCGTCGCGGACATATTCGGGTGAACTGTCTCGACGGCGGCAAGGACGGCGACGCGCGGCTCGGCGACGCCAAGGGCATGGGCGCAATCGATGGCGTTCTGGACAATATCCTTCTTGGTGGCGAGATCGGGCGCGATGTTGATGGCCGCATCGCTGAGAAAGATCGGGCGCGGATAGGTCGGGACATCGAGGATGAAGACATGGCTCATCCGCCGGTCGGTGCGCAATCCCGATGCGCCGTCCACCGCCGCGCCGAGCAGCTCGTCCGTATGGAGGCTGCCTTTCATGATCGCGCCAACTTCGCCGGCGCGCGCCATGCGGCAGGCTTCCGCGGCGGCGGCATGGCTGTGCTCGACCGCAACGAGAGGGATGCCGGTGAGATCTTCGTCCGCCGCAGCAGCAGCGGCCTTGATCTTTTCGGCCGGGCCGACCAGGATCGGCTCGATCAGTCTCATCCGCGCCGCTTCGAGCGCGCCGGTCAGAGAAACCGCATCGCAAGGATGCACGACGGCAGTCCGCACCGGCTCCCGCTCAGCCGCGAGTGCGAGCAGCCGGTCGAGCTGTGAGCCCGATGACGCGGCCGCGTTATCCCCGTTCGCGTCGCTTTCCGCCAAAGTCATGGCGCCACCCTCGCCTTGACGCCATCCGAAATGATTCGTCCGGGCTCTATGCTATTGGCGGCTTTCATCTTTTGCATCAGATCCTCCTCGTTCGGCAGGGTTTTTCGCGAGTGGTGCATCTTGCTCAAGGCTCAATTCAGCCTACGGTCCATCTTGCGCATTATATTCGAACTTAAAATTTCTCGCTTTGTTTTTCCGTCTTCGCGTGTCATCTGTAGGGCACGGAGACATCCATATGAACAATGCAACCTTGCAGACGAAGCCCCAGCACTGGGCTGTTGTTATCTTCGGCTTTCTGGTGTTGGCCATCGCCTTTTCGGGGCGCGCCGCGCTCGGGCTTGTCATGCCGGTCTGGCAAAGCGAGTTTGGCTGGTCAAGCAGCTATATTTCCGGTGTGGGCGCGACGGCGCTTGTTGTCATGGCGATAGTTGCGCCCTTTGCCGGGCGGCTGGTCGACAGGCGCGGACCGCGTTTCACCCTCAACCTTGGCATGGGCCTCCTTGGCATCGGCTGTCTTCTGGTGGCCGCGATGGATGGCAAGGTAATGTTCGTTATCGGATTCGCCGGCTTTGCCGCTGTCGGATTTGGTATCGTTGCAACTCATGTCGTCGCGACCGCCATTGCGCGAACTTTTCAGACACATACCGGGCTCGCGACCGGCATCGCGACATCGGGGGCGACGGGCGGCCAGTTCCTCATCGTTCCCCTGATTGCCGTGCTGCTGGCCTTTGCGAGCTGGCGCTGGAGTTTCGGGGCGCTCGGCATCGCCAGTCTGATGCTTATCCCTTGCATTGCCGGAAGTCTGAAGCGCCGCGATGGCGCGGCCGGGCGTCCGCTTGCACAGCACTCTGATACATCCGGGATGGTGGAGGATTTCCTCTTTATTATCAGAAAGCCGGCGTTCCATGCGCTGTTCTGGAGCTTCCTGATCTGCGGATTTACGACGACAGGCGTGATTGAAACGCATCTAATGCCGTTTGCCGCCTTTTGCGGCTTTCCGCCCATCCCAAGCGCCACGGCTTACGGCGTTCTCTCCGGCGTCAACCTGCTTGGCATGATCACGGCGGGCTGGCTGACGGACCGGGTCAATCGTCCGATGCTTCTCGGCGCAATCTATATTTTGCGAAGCGTGACCTTTGTCCTTCTCGCGAACCTTCCCGGCAGTTCCATGGAAACCCTGTTTCTGTTCGCCATACTATTTGGCACGGTGGATTACGCGACATTGCCGGTGACCGCCAGCCTCGTCGCCAGCCACGTGGGTTTGAAAGTCATGGGATTGACGATGGGGCTGATTGCGGCGGGACACTCGATCGGCGGGGCGATGGGCGCATTCCTTGGCGGCTATGTTTTCGATACAACCGGCAGCTATGACCTCCTCTGGATCGGCTCCCTCTGGCTCGCCGTCGGCGCGGGCCTTATCGTGCTGCTGATCCCAAAGCGCGGCTTTCCTGCGCACGCATCCGAGAGCCCAACGGCGGTTGGTTAAGACCGACTGTCGTCATCACATAATATTCGGGGGGCGGGGAAGTGGTGCCCAGGGGCGGAATCGAACCACCGACACGCGGATTTTCAATCCGCTGCTCTACCAACTGAGCTACCTGGGCATTTCATGTTCTTCGCGCCGTCATTCCGGCGCGGCTGCTGGGTTATAAAAGAAATATCACGGGCTGTCCAGAGGTGTTGACGCAAAAAACAAGAAAAGCGGCAAGTCTCTGTTCCGGAGAGGTTTTTTTCCGCATCGGCGCGAAAAGGCCGGGCTAGTCCGGGGTTTCGTCGCTATCGGGAAGGGCCGGTTCGCCGGGGATGACATAGGCCTCGTTAAACCATTTGCCAAGATCCACCTGCTTGCAGCGGGCCGAGCAGAAGGGCCGGTATTTGAATACGGCGGGCTTGCCGCATTGCGGGCAGGGCTTTGCCGGAATGTTGGTCTCAGTCACTTTTCAACTCACCTCATACTGGAACGCATCCATGGTTGCGTCCGTCTCAAGGACAAGCGGGCGGGCGAGCGCCGCTTCAAAACGACTCTGATGCTTTTGCAGCAGGAAGGCAAGAGCGCTTCCCGTTCGAATGCGGAGTGCCGCCGATTTGACATGCGGCGCGCTCCGCTGCAGGGCGCGGAAAAGATCGGCGAGCAGCGCGGCGTCGGATTTTCGAAAACCATCGCCGCCGCATGGCGGGCAAGGCTCGAGCATCAGGTCGCGAAGCGGCTGGCGCTGGCGCTTGCGGGTGATCTGCATCAGGCCAAGCTCGGTCATGCCGACGACGCGGGTGGGCACGGGATCGCGCGCAAGGGCGGCCTCGAGCGCGGCGGTGAGTTCCCGCGCTTCGCCCTTGCCGTTCATCTGAATGAAATCGATGATGATAATGCCGCCGAGGTTGCGAAGGCGGATCTGGCGGCAGATTTCCGCGGCCGCTTCCATATTGACGGCGAGCTCGGCGGAGCGACGCCCGTCGCCTGCCGTCCGCCCGGCCGAATTGACATCGATCACGGTAAGCGCCTCGGTTGGCTCAATAACGATGTTCGCGCCCGAAGGAAGGGTGAGGCGCCGGCGAAGCGCGCGCTCGATCCCGGCTTCGACCTCCATCGCCTCGAACAGAGCCGTCGGCTCCGTCCAGAGGGTGAGCGCGCCGGCGGGCATTTGCGGATGCGCCACGCGGTAGCGTTTGACGCCGTTCAGCGCCGCGACATTATTGACGATGATGTCAAGGCCGGGCGCGAGGCAGCGATTGAGCAGGAGGTGTAGCGGGGAGGGGGCGGACCCGGCCAGCCCCGGCTTTTTCATTATTTTCGCCGTGGCCTTTGCCTCGGCCCACGTCTCGCGCAGGCGGGCAAGGTCGGCAGTTATCTCGGCATCGCTTGCCTCTCCGGCGCTCGTGCGAATGGTGAGCCCGGCGTCTTCCGCCTCTCGCGCGAGGAGGGAGCGGAGCGCGGCGCGGCGCGTCTCATCGCGGAGGCCTTTGGCGAACAGAAGCCCGCGGCCGCCCGGCCGAAAGACGAGAAAATTGCCGACAAGCTCGTAGCGCGCGCCGAGCTGGATGCCCTTGTCCCCGGTTGCGTCCTTCCGCACCTGTAGCAGCAGCTTTTCGCCTTCATGAAGAGCGCGGGAGATGCTTTTCTCCGCCGATGCGAGGTCGCCAAGCTGGAGAAAGCCTGTCTCGCCGCCGCCGATATCGACGAAGGCAATGTTCATGTCGGGGAGAATTTTGGCGATGCGCCCGAGATAGAAGAGGCCGACGCGCGACAGCGTCTCCGGCCGTTCGATATGGATTTCCAGAAGGTCGCCGCCGTCAAGGAGCGCGGCCCGGGTCTCGATCGGGCCCTCCTCGATGAGCAGGGTGCGGGTCATGCCCGAAGCTCGGCCCAGAGCGGAAAACCGGCTCCTTTCAGCATGTTGGCGACTTCAAAAAGCGGCAGTCCGACAACGTTGCTGTAGGAGCCCTGGATCTGGCGGATGAAGGCCGCAGCCAGGCCCTGAATGGCGTATCCGCCGGCCTTGCCCTGCCATTCTCCCGAGGCGAGATAGACGCGCATATCGACCGCGTCGAGCGGTTTGAAAATGACCGCTGACGAGACGGTGCGCGCGATCGCCTTGCCGCTCGGCGTGATCAGCGTGACGCCGGTATGCACCTGGTGGCGGCGGCCGGAAAGGAGCGTGAGAAAGCGCCTCGCCTCGGCCTCGCTTTCCGCTTTGCCAAGCGCGCGGCGACCGACCGCGACGACGGTATCGGCGGAGAGAAGGAATTTGCCGCTATGGCGGTCCGCGACGGCCCGTGCTTTCTGCTCGGCGAGACGGGCGGCGAGATGGCGGGGCAGTTCGCCCCGCGCCGGGCTCTCATCAATCTCGGCCGGATCGATGGCATTGGGGCGGATGCCGATTTGCTCGAGCAGCTGAAGCCGCCGCGGCGATGCCGATGCCAGGATAAATTCGGGAGCGGGGGACAAGTGCGGGGTAACCTGATGACGCGCTGGAGCGTGGCCGGACGCCGTCTTTCCGGTGTTGGCGTGATCACCCATACGCGATCACCTTATTTATAACGGAAGGTGATACGGCCTTTGGTCAGGTCATACGGGGTCATCTCGACAGTGACCTTGTCACCTGCCAAAACGCGGATACGGTGTTTACGCATTTTGCCGGCGGTGTGCGCCAGTACTTCGTGATCATTCTCAAGGACGACACGGAACATCGCGTTTGGCAGCAGTTCCGTTACAGTTCCTTCAAATTCAAGCAGTTCTTCTTTGGCCATAAAATCCTATTTCCAGTTATTTCGGATGCTGCAAAATAAGGGTCAGCACCGATAAAATGCAAGTCTTTCCTTGTCAGATAGGTATAGAAAACGCAAATTCAAAGGGAATTCTGGTGAATTCGCAACAGTAAGCGGCCGGTTGACTTAAACTTCGGGTAAAGGCACCGTCCTAAATCTTGCTTTTATTTTCTCGTAAAGATCATCGCGGACGTGGCGGAAGGCGTTGAGGCGCATCTCCCGGTTTCCTTCCGTGACCGATGGATCGATGATATTCCAGAATTCAAGCTCGGTCGCCGTTGTCCGGGTCATCTCTTCCGCCTTGTGGTGGGCATCGATCGAGAGGGAGATGATGAGATCGAACGACTCATCGCCGAGATCGTCCATATTCTTGGCGATATGGCGCGACGCATCGAGGCCGATTTCATCCAGCACCTCGACCGCGAAGGGATTGACCGTCTGGGCGCGCACCCCGGCGCTGTCGACATAGACCGTGTGGCCATAAAGGCTCTTCATGATGTTTTCCGCCATCACCGAACGGATGCTGTTATGCGTGCAGGCGAAGAGAACGCTTCCCGGCAGTTTGTCGCTGTAGGCATGGTCGCTCATGCGCGGCTGAGGCCCGATTTTCGGGTCTTGATATGAACCCCTCCCCCCGGCATGATCATCCTCTTATATGGAGAATGCACATCAGGGTGAACAGGCGGCGGGCCGTGTCGAAGTCGGTATCGACCTTGTCGCTGATCCGTTCCTTGAGCAGTTCCGAGCCTTCGTTGTGCAAGCCGCGCCGGCCCATGTCGATGGCTTCGATCTTGGAGGGCGAGCCGGTCTTGATGGCGTCGAAATAGCTTTCGCAGACGTGGAAATAATCCTTGATGATGCGGCGGAATGAAATGACGGGCAGCGGCACGCGCGCCAGTTCCGTCTCGTCATCCTCGCTGCGGATATCGAAGACGAGGCGGTTGTCCTCGATGCTGAGATGCAGCGAATAGGGACCGCTCTCCTCATGGCCAACGACCGCGAAATGATTCTGCTCCAGAATATCGAAAATGGCGACTTTCCGCTCATGCTCGATATCCGCGTTGCGGCGCACGACCGATTTCTCATCGAGGGCGATTTTGACAATCCGCTGGGTGCTCATGACGCCATTCCGATCAGGCTCCCGTCAGTTCAGGCGGATCGAGATGGAGAGGGCGTGTGCGCCAAGGCCTTCGGATCTCGCAAGCGCGAGCGCCGCGGGGCCGATCCGCCTGAGGCTGTCGGGCCCGAGCTTCATCAGCGACGTGCGCTTGACGAAATCGAGGGTCGAAAGCCCCGAAGAGAAGCGCGCCGTGCGCGAGGTCGGCAGCACATGGTTCGGCCCGGCAACATAGTCGCCAATCGCCTCGGGGCTGTAGCGACCGAGGAAAATCGCGCCTGCATGGCGGATTTTTGCGGCAAGCGCCTCAGGCTCATCAACGCAGAGCTCAAGATGCTCGGGTGCGATGCGATCGACAAGGGCTGGCGCCTCCGCCATGTCGCCAACGATGATGATGGCGCCAAATTTCTGCCAGCTTTGGCGGGCAATCGCGGCGCGCTCGAGCGTCGTAAGATGCGTCTCGATCGCCTTCTCGACAGCCGCGGCGAAACCCGCATCATCCGTGATCAGGATGCTTTGCGCGACCGGGTCATGCTCGGCCTGGCTGAGGAGATCCGCGGCGATCCACGCCGGATCATTGCGGCTGTCGGCGACGACCAGGATTTCCGAGGGCCCTGCGATCATGTCGATGCCGACAGTGCCAAACACCTGTTTCTTGGCGCTCGCGACATAGGCATTGCCGGGGCCGACGATCTTGTCGACGGGGGCGATTGTCTCGGTCCCATAGGCGAGGGCGCCTATCGCCTGCGCGCCGCCAATGCGGTAGATTTCATCGACTCCGCAAAGATCCGCCGCGGCGAGGACGAGCGGGTTGAACGCTCCCTCTGGCATCGGCACGACCATGACGAGGCGCGAGGCGCCGGCAACCTTCGCCGGGATCGCGTTCATCAGGACAGAGGAGGGGTAGGTCGCCCGCCCGCCCGGCACATAGAGGCCGACATTCTCGATCGCCGTCCAGCGATAGCCGAGGGAGACGCCGTCGGCATCCTCGTAAAAGGCATCCTCGGGAAGCTGCTTCCTGTGATAGGCCTCGATGCGGTCGGCCGCGACTTTAAGCGCGGCGAGCGTTTCGGCATCGCACGCGGCGATGGCGGCGTCGATCTCGGCGCGGGAGAGGCGCAAATCCGCCGCGGCCGTCACCGTCAGCCGGTCGAATTTCGCGGTGTAGTCGAGCAGCGCCGCATCGCCTCTTGCACGGACATCAGCGAGGATATCGGCCGCGATGGCATCGACGTTGCGATCCTCGTCCCGTTTCTGGTCGAGAAATGCGGCGAAGGCAGCCTCAAATCCGGCGTCGCGGCTCTCAAGTTTAAGCGGCATTCACAACCTCCCGGAATTTCTCGATCCAGCCGTTGAGCTCGACCGAGCGGGTCTTCAGCGCGGCGCGATTGACGACGAGGCGCGAGGTGATGTCGAGGATTTTCTCAACCTCCACCAGCCCGTTGGCCTTCAGTGTTGCGCCTGTCGAGACAAGATCAACGATGCGGCGGCAAAGCCCGAGGCCGGGGGCAAGCTCCATCGCACCGGAAAGCTTGATGCATTCCGCCTGGATCCCTGCCTCGGCAAAGAATTTATGCGTCAGGTTCGGGTATTTCGTCGCGATGCGGATATGGCTCCAGCGGCCGGGATCGCTGTCCTCTTCCATATCGACGGGCTGGGCGACGGCAATATGGCAATGCCCGATGTCGAGATCGACCGGAGCGTAGATTTCGGGATAGTTGAATTCCAGCAGCACATCGTTGCCCGCGACACCAAGCTGCGCCGCGCCGAAGGCAACGAAGGTCGCGACATCGAACGAACGCACGCGGATAATGGAGATATGCGGATGGTTGGTGCGAAATTGCAGCAGGCGGCTGTCCGGATCGTCAAACGCCGGCTCGGGTTCGATCCCGACCGCGCGAATGAGCGGCATGACCTCTTTCAGTATCCGACCTTTCGGCAGGGCAATGACCAGTTCTTCGCTTGATGACACGCGTTCGCTCCGTTTCCTAATTGTCCTGATCCGCGAGCGGCGCCGTCTCATGGGTCGGCCGATGGTCCGTTTTCCACGCGTCGCCTGTGTCGGTCAGGGTTACATTAATACATTCCGCTTTTATCCGAAGGGTTCCGCCGCCGGCAAAGTTGAACGTGATTTCGGTCTCCATATCCTCTCCGACATGTGTCGAGAGGCTCAATAATTCAAGTACTTCGCGCGGCCGCTGCTGGGAGATGCCACTTGCCTTGACCGCGATCACATCCCCGATATAAACGCCGGAGCGGATGCGATGCCAGCTTTTACTGTCCTCATCCTGCGCCGCCGGCTCCTCCCATCGAAAACGCGAGCCCATCACCGTGAAAGCGCGGGCGGGCCGAAGATAGCTCATCTCGCCTGCGCTGGTGATCAATCCCTCAAGCGCGGCGGAGAGGATCTGCATATCTTCAATTTCGGTCGCGACAAGCTTCAGGGGATCGGGCATTGCGGTTCCTCATGGTTTGGTCAACTCGCGTGGATGCGTTCGATATCCGCGCCGCAGGCCGCGAGCTTTTCTTCAAGCCGCTCATAGCCGCGGTCGAGATGATACACACGATTGATAATCGTTTCTCCCTCCGCCGCCAAGCCCGCAAGCACGAGCGAGACGGAGGCGCGAAGATCCGTCGCCATCACCGGCGCGCCGACCAGCCTTTTTACTCCGCGGACAAGCGCCGAATGGCCATGCACGGTGATATTCGCGCCAAGCCTGGCAAGCTCCGGCACATGCATGAAGCGATTTTCAAAGATCGTTTCCGTAATCATCGCCGCGCCGTCGGCAAGGGTCATCAGCGCCATGAGCTGCGCCTGCATGTCGGTCGGATAGCCGGGGTAGGGCAGCGTCATGATATCAACGCCATGGATCGCGGAGTTCTGGCGGGCGACGATGATGCCGTTTTCCGTCTCCGTGATATCGGCGCCCGCTTCCTCCAGCACATCGAGAACGGAGCGGATGATATTCGCGCGCGTGTTGGTGAGCTCGATCCGCCCGCCCGTGATCACTGCCGCCATCGCGTAGGTGCCGGTTTCAATCCGGTCCGGCATGACGCGGTGGCTCGCGCCGTGCAGCCGCTCCACCCCGCGGATGACGAGGCGGCTCGTGCCCTCGCCCTCGATATCGGCCCCCATGGCGCGGAGCAGTTCGACAAGATCGGTAATCTCCGGCTCCTTCGCGGCGTTCTCCAGCACCGTTGTACCTTTGGCGAGTGAGGCAGCCATTAGCAGGTTCTCGGTCGCGCCGACCGATACCGTCTCGAAGCGGATCTCCGCGCCGACGAGGCCGTTCGGCGCCTCTGCCTCCATATAGCCACCCGCAATGGTGATTTTTGCGCCCATCTCTTCAAGCGCGCTGATATGCAAATTCATTGGCCGGGTGCCGATGGCGCAGCCGCCGGGAAGCGAGACGCGCGCCTTGCCGACCCGCGCAAGCAGCGGGCCGATGACGAGCGCGCCCGCCCGCATTTTGCGAACAATGTCGTATGGGGCCTCGGTGCTCGTAATCTCTTTCGCGGTCAGCGCGAGGGAGCGGCCGTCCGAGCCGCCGCCGTTTCCGCTTTCGCCGTTCATGACCGCCGTCACGCCATGCTGGCAGAGCAGGGTGATCAGCGTCGAGATATCGGCAACATGCGGCAGGTTGGAGAGGGTCAGCGTTTCTTCTGTCAGCAGGCTCGCAACCATCAGCGGCAGCGCCGAGTTTTTCGCGCCGCTGATCTCGATTTTTCCAATAAGCGGTTTGCCGCCTCTGATCCGAATACTATCCATATTGACTATCCTGCTTCATTCTGACGATAGGAGAGGGGAGCCTTCCCTGCCATATCCGCCATGAAATTTGTCGAAAGAGCGCCTTATTATCCCATTTTTCCCGCCAAGGGAAAGAATTTGGGGGCCCGCAGGACAGGACCTTGCCGCTTTTCGCCGCGATGCGCCTGATTATCGTCGCTCACAGGCGCGGCAGGGTGACCCCCTGCTGGCCCATATACTTGCCGGCGCGGTCCTTGTAGGTGACCTCGCACGGCTCGTTTCCTTTCAGGAACAGGAACTGGCAGGCTCCTTCATTGGCATAGATTTTTGCCGGCAACGGCGTGGTGTTGGAAAATTCCAGCGTCACATGGCCTTCCCACTCCGGCTCGAGCGGGGTCACGTTGACGATGATGCCGCAGCGCGCATAGGTGGATTTGCCGAGGCAGATGACGAGGACATCGCGCGGGATGCGGAAATATTCGACGGTGCGCGCAAGAACAAAGGAATTCGGCGGAATAACGCACACATCCGTCTTGCGATCAACGAAACTGTTGTTGGAGAAGGCTTTCGGATCGACAGTGGCCGAATCGATATTGGTGAATATCTTGAACTCATCGGAAACCCGGGCGTCGTAGCCATAGGAGGAAAGACCATAGGAGATGGTGCCTTCGCGCTTCTGGCTTTCGACAAACGGCTCGATCATCTTCATGTCCTGCGCCGCCTGCCTGATCCATTTGTCCGACATAATTGCCATGGGTCGTCACTCTCCGCTCAAACTATTGATTTTGAGCGGCATACTAGCGTTTGTGGGGGAAAGGGCCAAGGTAAAAGACGAATTCACGCCTTGCCGAAACGGTCGGGGTTCTTGATCGGCGGCGGCGCGGCTTCACCGCGATTGCGCTGAAGTTCTTTCCGTTTGCGCAAATTCTGCCGAAGCGCCTCGGCAAGTCGCTCGGCTTTCTCGGCCTGCTGTTGCTTCTTTATGCTCTCGTTCGTCATCGTCTCAAATGCCGTGGGACTGCGTCTCGCCCTATTATGTCATGTCCGCACAAAAAAGGGCGACATAAAAAGAGGGGCGATGCGCCCCTCTTCCCTCTTCCCTCTTCTCTCATCCCCTCATATCAGCGGCGGCTTAGCCGATGAGGCCGCCGTCCTTGCGGTTGATCGCAATCACTGCGGAGCGGGGAACGGATGTGCCGCCGTCCGGGAAGTGGCTGTTGCCCTTTTCGCCGGGATGCTGGATGCCAACGAAAAGCGTGCGCCGATCCGGGCTCCAGGTGATGCCGGTAACTTCGGATTCTTTCGGTCCGACCAGAAAGCGTTTGATCTCGCCCGTCGCCGGGTCGCCGAGCAGCATCTGGTTGTTGCCCATGCCCTTGAAATCGCCGCTGTCGGAATAATTGCCGTCCGTCTGGATCCAGAGGTTGCCGCTTGCGTCAAAGGCAAGCCCGTCGGGCGAGTTGAACATGTTATCGGCGGTGATATTGACTGACCCCGCATTGGCGCCCTCATGCAGTGCCGGGTTGCCGGCAAGAACATAGATATCCCACGTGAAGGTTTCTGCCGCATGATCCTCACCTGCCGGCCGCCAGCGGACGATATGTCCGTAATTATTCTCGGCGCGCGGATTGGGACCATTCAGCGGCATCGGATCGCCGCCGGCGTTGGTCTTGTCAATGCCGCGGTTCTTGTTGTTGGTGAGGGTGAGGTAGGCTTCCGCGCGGTGCGGGTTGACGGCGACCCATTCGGGGCGATCCATCGTCGTTGCCCCGACAGCGGAGGCCGCCTCGCGGGTCCGGATGGCGATCTCCGCTTCCGACATCCCCGTTGTCGCGGGTGTTAGCGGGATCCAGCGGCCGCTGCTGTCATCGCTGAATTTCGCAACGAAGAGCGTTCCCTCTTCCAGAAGATCGCGGTTGTTGCCACCCTCGACATATTTCCCGGCGCTCACAAATCGATAGAGGAATTCGCCGCGTTCGTCATCGCCGAGATAAACGACCACTTCGCCGTTCTTGGCGACGACAAGTTCGGCATTTTCATGCTTGAAGCGGCCGAGCGCGGTGCGCTTTTTCGGCGTCGAGGTGGGATCTTCGGGATCGATTTCAACGATATAGCCGAATCGGTTTGGCTCGTTCGGGTGCTTGCTGATATCAAAGCGCGGCTCCACGCGGGCCCAGCCATACCCCCAGTCCTTGTTGCCAACGCCATAGCGCGTCATCGAGGGGGAGGGGGCGTAGGCCTCATCGCTGCTCGAAAAATAACCGTTGAAGTTTTCCTCGCAGGTGAGGTAGGTGCCCCACGGCGTCCGGCCGTTGCCGCAGTTGTTGAGCGTGCCAAGCGCGCGGGTGCCGGCGGAATCCGCTTCCGTCTTCATCAGGGCGTGGCCACGGGCGGGACCGGTGATCTCCATCGGGCTGCTCGCGGTCAGGCGACGGTTATAGGGGCTGTCGCGGACGATGCGCCATTTGCCGCCGTCCTTCCTGATTTCCGAGATGGTGATGCCATGCGCGGCCATAGCCTTCCGGACATCATCTGCCGTCTCCGGCCCCTTGCTGGCCCGGTTGCCATAGATGATATCAAGGTTCACATATTCATTGTTGGCGACAAGAACGGTCCGCCCGTCAATCTCGAAAAGGCTCATCCCGTCGGTGTTATCGCCAACGGCGAGAAGCTGGCTCGCCGCCGTGCCGCGCGTTACCGGATCGAAAGGCTTGCTGTGCGACCAGAGCGGATCGCCCCAAAGGGTCACGACATGCCAGTCAAAGCCATCGGGCACGGTGATGGTATCGAGGCTGTTGGCGGCGACGGGGGGAAAATCAAGACTGCTGGCGGCGTGGCCCTCGCGGTTGAGCAGGGAGGTGGTCCCGAGCAGAAACGCGGCGGCGCCGAGTTTGGCGCTTCCGCCAAGAAAGCGGCGGCGCGAGAGAACCCGGTCCGTTATTCTCTCAAAATCGGTGGTTTCGCGGCGCGGATAGTTCGCCTCGTCAAAGTCGTCGAACGACAAGCGGTCATTTTTTTCGGCAGACATCGTAGCACTCCTGCAACTCTCTGGTTAGCGACACCCCCTTTAAGGGGCACCGTGATCGGCTACTTGATAAAGGGCGTGCGTTGCAGTTTCTTGAAAGTTCTGTGACGAAACGGATACGTCGCCCGCCCTGTGGGTGCGTCTATGGAGACGTGCGCCAACGTCCCGAGAGGGCGCTTTTCATGCCCTTCCGGCCGGCTTTGCAACCCTTGTCCGGCGTCCGTTTTTAAAAACCCGGGGAATGCACAATTTCTTTGACAAGGGAGGAAATCCCTATATATTCCGCCGCGTTCTGATCTGCATTGCCGCCGTAGCTCAGGGGTAGAGCACTCCCTTGGTAAGGGAGAGGTCGATAGTTCAAATCTATCCGGCGGCACCATCACACGCTTCCCCGAAGACCCATGAATTTTCTGCCGCGCGCGGAGTTGCGCTTGCGCAATGCCGATTGTCGCGGCATTGTATCGGCGGGCGCTCGTTTGCGGTAAACCATATGAAAAGACACTATTTTCTGTTGCTCTTTCTGGCAGGGGCCGGCCTGATCGGCTGGGCGGCCTATGACTATTCGACGAGCGGCAGGGAGGCGGTCCGCTTTGAACTGCAGGGGCCGGAGGGGAGCACGCCGCTCGTTCGGCTCGATCCCGCGATGAACCCGATGCGGGCGCTGCTCGATATCTCCTACGAGATTGAACTTCGCGAGGAGAGCAATCCCGCTTTTGAATACAGCATCATCCTCGTCGGCCCCGGCGGGCTGCCTGCCTTTACCGCCGAGGGCGTGCAGCGCGACAAGCGCGAGGATAATGCGCCCGAATATGCATCGCGAACGGCGGAACAGGTCATCACGGACTTCGACGTGCCGGCGCCGGGCGACTATCTGTTCGACTGGCGGATTACGCCCGAAAAAGCGACCATATCGGCGCAGGCGATCTCGCTCCGGCGGAATGTGACACCGCTTCGCCTGCCGCTGCTGATCGCAGGCGTTGCCTGTTTCGCGGTCGCGGTGCTCGCATTACTACTGACGCGGAAAAAACGAAGCTGAATTGACGTGCAAGAGGCTTGACTGATGAGTGATGAAAAACCCGTTTACCGGCTGCTGAGCGGCGAAGATACCCATGAATTCTGCGTCCGGGTAAGCAGGGCGCTGGCCGAGGGCTATGTTCTTTACGGATCGCCCGCCGCCACCTTCGATCCCAATACCAACCGGATGCTGGTTGCGCAGGCCGTGATCCGGCCGGAGTTTGCAAAAGGAAACTGATCGATGCTGATCGAGTGGGGGCCCTTCTGGCTGTTTGTCGTCTCAGCGCTCGCGCTCAACCTGACGCCGGGACCGGACATGCTGTTCACCACGGCGAGCGGGTTGAAGCAGGGGCCGCGCGCCGGCGTCACCGCCGCGCTCGGCATTTCCGCGGGCTCGATGGTGCATATCCTGCTTGCCATCGTCGGGGTGACGGCGATTTTCAAGACCTCGGCGCTCGCCTTCGATATTCTGCGCTTCGCAGGCGCGGGCTATCTTCTCTGGATCGGCATCCGCAGCTTTTCCGAGCGGGCAGGGGACCTCAGCCGCCCGCATGTGAAGCCGGCGACGATGGCGACGGTCTTTCGCCGCGGCATGCTGACGAACATTTTCAATCCGAAGGTCGCGCTGTTCTTTATTGCTTTCCTGCCGCAGTTCGTCTCGGTCAGTGCGGGCTCCATCGCACTGCAGATCCTGATCCTCGGGCTGATCTTCAACCTGACGGGGATACTCTGCAACGGGGCGGTCGGGCTTTTTTCGGGCGGGGCCGGCCGGCTGCTGTTGCAGCGCCCCTCGGCGGCGAAATGGATCTCGCGGCTCTCGGGCACGATCTTTATCGGCCTCGCCATCCGCCTTGCCTTTATGGAGCGCGCCTGACGCACATCCAAAAGAAAACCGCCCCCGCGCGAGACGGAGGCGGTAATGATCAGACGCAGATGTAAGCTTTAAGCCGGAACGTCCGGGTTCAGGCTATATTTCCCGACAACAGAGCCTTTCGCGAGGATGTGGCCTTCCATCGCGGCAAGCGCTTCGGGGCCGCCGAACTTGCCTTGAAGCCCCAGCGTTTCGACATCGAGGGCATAGACGGTGAAGTGATAGTGATGCACGATGCTGTCGTTCCACGGCGGGCAGGGTCCGTCATACTGGCCATAGTCGCCGCCCATGTCCGGATCGCCCGCGAACCAGTCGGTATAATTGTTGAGGCCGGAGATGCCGTGGGCATTTTTACCCGGTGCCTTGCCCTTCGCGACCACGCCCTTTCCGGCCGCGCCTTCCTCAAGGCGCGTCACGCTCGCCGGAATATCCAACTGGACCCAGTGATAGAAATCGACGCGCGGCAGGGTGGACGGGATCGTCCGGCCTTCCTGGTTGACGTCTTCCCCGCTCGAGGGCACGTCCGGATCGTGGCAGATAATTGCAAATGATTTGGTGCCCGCAGGCGCGCCGGACCAGCTGATCGCAGGGCTGATATTATCGCTGAGCGCGACATGCCCTTCGCTCGCCGGGACGCCAAAGGCGAATTTCCCCGGTATCGTGCCGCCGTTTTCCCATCCGTCGATCTGAACTTTCAATGTGGCTGTCATCGCTTTCTTCCCGTTATTGATTTTCTGGCGCCCGATACTAGCAAAGCGCCTGCGGCAGGTAAATGGCCTAGGGGCGGAAGGCGAAGCTGACCGGCCCTTTCAATGCCTCAAGCTGCGGCGCGACCCAGTTGATCCACTGGCAGAGCGCGGGGCGCGTCTCGCGCGGATCGATCAGGTCGTGAACGGCGAAACTCTCGGCGCGCGGGAAGGGCGACTGCTGCAAGGAGAGCTTTTCCTCGAGCTCGGCGCGGAGCGTTTCGGGATCTTCCGCCGCTTCGAGCTGGCGGCGATAGGCGACCGCGACGCCGCCTTCAACGGGCAGCGGGCCTACTTCCGCACTAGGCCAGGCGAGGACATAGCCGTTCTCGCTGTAATGCGCCGCGGCGGCGACGCCGAAGGATTTTTTCACGATCACGCTGGCCCAGGGGACGACCGACATGACGGCCGCCGCAACAGCAGAAGTGCCATATTTGATCGTGCCCTCTTTCTCCGCCTCCGGGCCAATCATGAAGCCCGGCTCATCGACGAAATTCACAATGGGAAGGTGAAAGGTGTCGCAAAGCTCGATAAAGCGGCGGACCTTCTGGGCCGCTTTCGCGCTCATCGCGCCGGCGTAGAATTTGCTGTCATTGGCGATCACGCCGACGCTGTAGCCATCGAGCCGCGCGAAGGCCGTGATCAGACCGGGGCCGAAATGGCGTCCCATCTCAAAGAAGCTGTCCTGATCGAGGACGAGTTGCACGAGCTTTCGCATATCGAAGATCTGGCGGCGGTTTTTCGGCACGATGCGGATCAGCTCCTCCGCCATCCGGTCGGCGGGATCGGTCGGCTCTGCGCGCGGTGCAAGCTCCCAGACGTTGCCGGGGAGATAGCCGAGGAACCCGCGGATCTGGCGGAAGGCGTCCGTTTCATCAGCCGCGATATTGGCGGCAACGGCGTTTCGGCTGTGAACATTTGCACCACCGAGCTCTTCCTTCGTTATCTTGATATTGAGCGCGCGCTCGACCAGCGCAGGGCCGGCGATCAGAAGCTGCGCCGTCTCGCGTGTCATCACCGAGAAATGCGAGGCTGCAAAGCGCGCCGCCGGGAAGCCTGCGACGGGGCCAAGCGCGGCGGAAGCGACCGGAACTTCGCCGAGCAGCTTCGCAATCGAGAGAAAGCGCGGCTTCTCGAATACGGGATTGCCGACGGTCCCGCTGCCTTTTCCCTTGGCGACGCTGCCGCCCGCACCTTCAAGCAGACGCACGAGGGGGACGCGATATTGCGAGGCAAGCTCTTCAGCGTAGATGCTTTTCCGAAGGCCCGCCGCGTTGGGCGAGCCGCCCTTCAGCGTGAAATCCTCCCCGCCGACGGCGACAGGGCGGCCGTCGATCAGGCCAAGCCCGGTGACATAATTGGCGGGGGAGAAGCCGGTGAGGTTACCCGCCTCATCGCGCTCGGCGGCGCCGGCGATGCGGCCGTGCTCGCGGAAACTCCCCTTGTCGAGAATACCGTCAATCCGCTCGCGAATGGTAAGGCGGCCCTTGGCATGCTGGGCGCGGATCGCGTCCACTCCGCCCTGGGCCAGGGCGGCAGCGCGCATGGCGCGGATGTCTTCGGCTTCTTTTTCCCAACTCATATTCTCTCTCCGCGAAAATCAGATCGGGCGGAGTATAGCGGCTGGGGCCCGCGTGAGATAGGGCGGCTTGCCAAAAAGGCCGGCAGTGCGAAAAATGCGCCGTCGCCGCGTAGAGCGGTGGTTTATGCGGGGCTAAGGCCGACTTGGTATCGTGTCAGAGGGTGATGCTGGTGTCGAGACGTGGACGTTCGCTCGTCGTCTCCGGTGATTTTCGCGCGACATCGCGCGGTTTCATCCCTTCCATGATCTGCTTGTTCACCGTCACCAGAGGATCGACGGTGGCTTCGCCTTTCATGGCCTTCGTGCTGTAGCGTCCCACCCATAACGCGATGGAAAGAAGCCGACCTTTCAAATCATCCGGGAGATTGTTCTCCTCGGAGAGAAGATCGGTCTGCAAGGTCAGCCACAATCGCCGGTTGTTGGCGATGGCGCGGATCCTGGCCATTGCATCGTCTTCCTTGTCAGCTTCCTCCATGGCGCGAGTGAATAATGCGAACGCCCGATATTCGGTCAGCCGAGGGGCCTCCGCATTCTGGTTGGCTTTCTGGTAAGCAGCTACAGACATCGTTATCTCATCCGATCAGCAGTAGAGGATACGAGGATAAATTGTCCTACGATACTCTTACTAAATTCCTAACAACCCGTTACTTGAAGAGCTGCAGGATCGACTGCGGCCGGGCGTTGGCGATGGAGAGCGACTGGATGCCAAGCTGTTCTTTCGTCTGAAGGGCCTGCAGCTGGGCGCTGGCTTCGGCAAGGTTCGCATCGACCAGAATGCCGAGACCTTCTTTCAGCTTGTCGGTCAGAAGCTGAGTAAATTCTGCCTGGCGATCCAGCCGGTTCGCCGCGGTACCGAGCGTTGTGAGTACGTTGCCGACCAGCGTTTCAGCGGCTTCGAGCGCCGTGAGGGAGGCGGCCGGATCGGTCAGATCGAGGGTGGCAAGACCAAGTGTTGCAAGGCGCAGGTCCTGGATCGGAATGGTCTGCGATACGCCGCCAAGACCGGTCAGAACTTCGAGCGACGGGCTGACGCCATCGATCAGGTTAACCCCGTTGAACACCGTGGAATTGACGGTCGTCGTGATGTCGGCGAGGAGCGAATCAACTTCTTCCTGCAGAACGGCGGTATCCAAACCATCGTTGAAGGCCTGCGTCACTTTCTGGTTAATGTCGATCAGGATGTTGGAAATCTTGAGCGCGCCGGCATTCGCCATGGCGACGGTTGCCTGACCGAAGGTGAGCGCCTCTTCAATGGCGTCCATGGCGGCAATATCGCCGCGCATCGCCTGCGAAATGGTAAAGGAAGCCGGGTTATCCTTGGGTTCGGCAACCTTGAGACCCGTCTCTACCTGCCGCTGGGTTTCGCCAAGGGCGGACTGGGTTGCCGTCAACGTGCGAAGTGCTGCCATCGCCGTTGCGTTGGTGTTGATAGAAAAAGCAGCCATTTTGTTTCTCCTGTCGTTTTCTGCGTTACCTTTGAACGCCATTCACTCGCAGCTACATAAGCAAAGGCCGTGCCAGTTGCTGTAGGGCGCAGAAAACTGCCAATTTCAGTGGGGAGACAGGCGGCAAAAAGAGCGCGGCCGAGAGCAGCGTCCGGCCGGGCTAGGCATTTTTTTCTTTGGGGGATGAAACTTCTGCCCCGCTATAGGGGCAAAATTAACCGGTTAATCGTTCGCCAATTAGACGAACAGGTTGACCTGGATCGGCTGCGGGCCAATGAACCCGCCGTCGCGATTGATGGGCTGGAACAGCGACAGGATCGGGTTGGCCGTTGCGTCGGTATTGTTGATCTCGGTATAGATCAGGAAGCGCTGGATCATCTTCTCGATTTTTTCGGGATCCTTGAAATCCTCGATATTGATCTGCTTCTCAAGGCGGTCGCGCTGCTGCGCATATTCGAGCGACTGGAAGCTTTCCGGCAGGCCGAGCCCGACGCGCACCACATGCATAAGCGTTTTGTCGGCCATGATCTGCGACAGCGTCTCGACGCCGCCCGCCATGCGCTTGAAATAGAGCGCCTCGCGCACGCCGTCGGCTTTCTCGCCTTCGTATTTCTCGAATTCATTGGTCCGATAGCCGGCGAGAATGGCATTAATATTCGCTTCTTTCTGGAAGAACTCGGGGTCGGATTTAAGTCCCTGCAGGGCGGTCGCCAGCTTCGTCCAGCGCGGCTCTACCAGCCGGTTGACGAGGCTCTTCTTGTCGGCCGGATCTTCGGTGAGGATTTTCCGCACCATCGCGGGCTTGTCGATCTCGCTCTCGAGCTGGAAGGCGGAGAGCACCATCGTCAGCAGCGTGCGGTTCTTCATCAGATCGTCAACCGACCTGACCTCGCCGATCTTCTCGCGGAAGGTCGTCATATCGCGCGTGACCGAAGGCTGCGCCTCGAACGCTTTCATATGCGAATCCTTCAAGCTGTTGGCCAGCTTGTACCAGAGGAGCGGACTGTTCGACGATACCTGCATCGCGTTTCCCGATGAAAAGGAATTTGCGTTATGTTAGCGCAGAATTCATGAACGGGAGGTTAACGGAAAAGACGGCCCCGAAAGGCCGTCTCCCCGTTGGTGAAGTTTAGCGGAACAGAGCCAGGATTGACTGCGGCGCTGCGTTTGCAATGCTCAGCGACTGGATGTTGAGCTGTTCCTTGGTCTGAACGGCCTGCAGTTCAGCGGCAACCTCTGCCATGTCGGCATCGACGAGAACGCCAAGGCCTTCCTTCATCGTATCGGTCAGCAGCGTGGTGAACTCTGCCTGGTCATCGAGACGGCTGGAGAAGGTACCGATGCTGGTCAGAGCCGCGCCAACGGTGGCGATGGCGGCATCGATCGTCGCGATGTGCGTATCGAGGTTGGCGGTGTCCGTTGCGTCAACCGTGTTCAGCGCAAGACCCGTGGTGGACGTCAGGTCGACGTTCGAGAAAGAGATCTGGTCAGCGGCACCAAGACCCGTCGGGACGTTCAGCGTTGCCGCCGTTGCCGTCAGCAGGTTGACGCCGTTGAAGGCGGACGTGCTGGTGATCGTATCGATCTGGGCGAGGGTTGCATCGATCTGACCCTGGATGACGGCGCCGTCGAGGCCTTCGTTCTTCGCCTGGGTCGCGAGCTGCTTCAGCGAGGTGAGCTGGTTGGAGATCGCGGTTGCAGCAGCCATTGCCATACCGATGGTGGCCTGGCCGAATGCGATACCTTCAGAAACAGCATTCAGGGCGCCGATGTCGGCACGCATGCCTTGCGCGATAACGAAAGTTGCGGGGGCGTCTTTGGCGCTGTTGACGCGGAGGCCGGTTTCGAGCTGAGACTGGACGTAAGCAAGATTCTTCTGCGTATTAGCAAGAGTACGCAGAGCAGCCATGGAACCGGAGTTTGTGTTAATAGAAGCCATTTTAGTCATCCTCATTTCTAGAGTTGTCGCCTCTGCGACGGTTATGGCTCATTTGAGCCGCGGGTCTACTTCGAGACCGTGGGATGACTATCGCTCCCATTTGCTAACAAAAGCTTAACGGGGAAATGAATTTGCCCGTAAGGTGATATTTTTTTCAAAACTCGACCGGCTAGCGGCGTAAAAGCGCAGAAAACTAAGGATTTTCAGAGCGCTTTTCCACGCAAAAAAAATTGGCCGGGGCGTGATTTTGTCCGCCGGCCGATATTTTTTGGCATTATTTCCTGAAGTTTCACCCGGAATCAGAGCGAAAGAAGCACGTAGGCAGTGACAATTAATCCGCCGATTCCGTCTCGCCGGCGTCCGCCTGCTTGAAATGCTTCTGCAGCAGCTTGAGGGCGGCGTAGTAGTTTTTCTCCCCCACCAGCCCGACGAGTTCAAAAACGAGGTTGCGCTCGGTCAGCTCCGCGGTCGAGAGGAAGGCAATCTGCGCCGCCTCCTGGAAGCTCTTGAAATGTGCGTCGCGGTTATCGGGTTCGATATACATGAGCTGGATGAAGAGATAAACCGTCTGGAGCGGCGTTTTGGCGTCCTCGGGCAGGAGAATATCCCGCTCGCGCATGATCGAGGCGTCATTTTCCAAAGAAAAATGCATGGCCCGGGGGCTGGTGTTGGTAATGACGGCGCCGTTGACGACAATCTTCTCGCCGGCCGGAATGCGAAACTTTAGCGACATAACCCCTCTCTACGCTGGACTTTTTCCTACTATAGCAACTGTTGGCTAATGTGCAAAAGCGGATTGTCCTCCTGCGCGCACGCGATATGCCGATTTAACCTCGGAGGGCGCGCGCAAAATAATATCTGGTCAGGCTCCGGCGTTGAACGATATT
This sequence comes from Sneathiella sp., assembly GCF_036844445.1. GTDB lineage: Bacteria > Pseudomonadota > Alphaproteobacteria > Sneathiellales > Sneathiellaceae > Sneathiella. Next base: position 136,113 of record NZ_DAIUFV010000006.1, read on the forward strand.
ATAGAGATATACCCGGATGGTTCCGCCGTGCGGCATTTGTTGAGGATTATATATGCCAAAAAATATCGGCTCGCTGATTGTAAAGCTCCTGCTTGCCTCATTCCTCGTCGGTTGGGGGCTGACATTCTTTGATATCACGCCGCTGGATCTTTTGAAGGATCTCGGCGGGACGATCGGCGAGATCTACTCCCTGACGCTCAGCACCTTCCGCTGGGCGGGGGATTATATTCTGCTCGGCGCGGTGATCGTGTTGCCGATCTGGGCGCTCATTGCCGGGCTTAACTATCTGCAGCGGAAAACGCGCCGCCGTATGTCATCCTCATCAAAGCCGGAAGAATAATGCCACAAGGCTTTAAATGACAAAAGCCGATCGCACACGATCGGCTTTCGCTCTCAATTTTCTTATTCTGCAATCTTATGCCTGCCAGGTGTGACCCTGACGGAGCAGCTTGTCGAGTGAGGGAGCTTCTGCGCCCTGAGATGCGCTGATTTTCGCTTCAATGCCGTCCTCATAGGTCGGCGCCGGATCGCAGTAAATCACCCCGAAGGCGACCGGCAGGTCATCGCCGTCCATCGCCGCGAGCAGGGTGGCAAGGGCGCGGTTCTTCTCGTCATGAACGAGGATGTCATCTTCCGTGACGCCCTTCTCGCCAAGCGTGACGGCTTCGAGTGTGAGGGTCCGGGTGTTGAGGCGGATCCCCCTGTTCTTCTCCGCACCAAAGAGGAGCGGCTTGCCATGCTCGACATGGAGCTGCTGTTCGGCGGCCACATCGCGCGCGAGCACGCCATCGAACACGCCGTCATTATAGACAATGCAGTTCTGCAGGATCTCGACTAGCGACGTGCCTTTATGCTCATGCGCGCGCTTCAGGATATCGGGCAGGGTTTTCTGCGTATCATAGGCGCGGGCCGCAAAGCGGGCCCCGGCGCCAAGCGTAAAGACCAGCGGCTTCAGTGGCGTGTCCACCGATCCGTCGGGGGAGGACGGGGTGCGAAGGCCAATGGCCGATGTCGGCGAATACTGCCCCTTGGTCAGGCCGTAAATCTCGTTGTTGCAGAGCAGGATCTGCAAATTCACATTGCGCCGCAGCACATGCAGCATATGGTTGCCGCCGATGCTGAAGCCGTCGCCATCGCCCGTGATCATCCAGACGTCAAGCTCGGGGTTGGCGATCTTGATGCCGGTTGCGAAGGCGGGGGCGCGGCCATGGATTGTGTGAAACCCGTAAGTCGACATGTAATAGGGGAAACGCGACGAGCAGCCGATCCCCGAGATGAACACATAATTCTCTTTCGGGGTGTCGAGATCGGGAAGGGTGCGCTGCACAGCCTTGAGGATCGCATAGTCGCCACAGCCGGGGCACCAGCGTACCTCCTGATCGGAGGCGAAGTCGGTTGCTTTCAGCTTGTCTTTTTGTACGGCAACATTCATGTCAGTTCTCCAGCGCCGCATCGATGGCGCGTTCGATTTCGGAAATCTTGAACGGCTGACCGGTCACTTTGGTCAAAGGCTGTACATCAATTAAATATTGATCGCGGAGCAGTGTTTTCAACTGGCCGTCATTCATTTCGGGTACGATAACCTGCTTGAATCCACGCAGCAGATCGCCGAGATTGCGGGGCAGCGGCCAGATGTGGCGAAGGTGGATATGCGCGACCTTCCTGCCTTCCTGCAGCTTGTTGTCGACGGCGCGGCTGATCGGGCCGTACGTCGAGCCCCAGCCGACAACGGCGAGGTCGCCGCCTTCAACGCCGCTCTCAAGTTTCTGCTCGGGGATATCGTTTGCGATATTGAGCACTTTGTTGCGGCGAAGGTCAGTCATCCGTTGATGGTTGGCGGGCTCATAAGAAATATTGCCCGATCCGTCCTGCTTCTCGATACCGCCGATTCGATGCTCCAATCCCGGGGTGCCGGGGATCGCCCACGGGCGGGCCAGCGTTTCGGGATCGCGGTTGAAGGGGGCGAAGCCTTCGGGATTGGTCGCAAACGCGACCGGGAATTTCTCGCGGGTAGACACTGTCGGGATCAGCCACGGCTCCGCCGCGTTACCGATATAACCGTCGGTCAGCAGCATCACCGGCGTCATATAGCGCGTCGCAAGGCGGCACGCCTCGATTGCGACATCGAAGCAGTCTGCGGGGCCGTGGGCGGCAAGTACGACGAGTGGCGCATCGCCGTTGCGGCCATAGACGGCCTGATAAAGATCGGACTGTTCGGTTTTCGTCGGCATGCCGGTCGAGGGGCCGGCGCGCTGCGAATTAACGATGACGAGCGGCAGTTCCGTCGAGATGGCAAGACCGATCGCTTCGCCTTTGAGCGCGATGCCGGGACCGGACGAAGAGGTGATCCCGAGCGATCCTGCGTAGGATGCACCAATTGCCGAGCAGACCGCGGCAATCTCATCCTCGGCCTGGAAGGTTTTGACGCCGAACTGCTTCATCCGGGCGAGTGTGTGGAGCACGGGAGAGGCCGGTGTGATCGGATAGGAGCCGAAGAAAATTTTGAGGTTGGCAAGCTCCGCTCCGGCAACGAGACCAAGCGCGAGGGCTTCGCCGCCCGTGATGGTGCGGTAAAGGCCGTGCGGCATCTGGGCCGCCGGAATGGCGTAAAGCGGCGTGTAGGCGCCAATCTCCGATACCTCGCCGTAGACATGGCCGGCGTTGAGCGCGGCGATGTTGGCGTCGGCAATCTCGGGGCGCTTGGCGAATTTGCGGCGCAGCCAGTCGATGGTATCGCTGCGGTCGCGGCCGTAAATCCAGTAAACGAGGCCGAGCACCCAGAAGTTCTTGCAGCGCAGGCCCTCCTTCTGGGAGAGGCCGAATTCCTTCACCGATTCGAGCGTCAGCTTCGTGATATCGACATTGAGAAGCCGGTAGGCCTCCAGCGAATTATCTTCCAGCGGGTTGGAGAGATAGCCGGCCTTTTTGAGATTGCGGTCATTAAACGTGCCGCCATCGACAATGATCAGCCCGCCAGTTTTCAGCCGCGCGAGGTTGACCATCAGCGCCGCCGGATTGAGCGCGACCAGCACATCGGGATCATCGCCCGCCGTTTCAATGCGGCGCGAGCCGAAGTTGATCTGGAAGGCGGAGACGCCGAACGTCGTGCCGACAGGGGCGCGGATTTCGGCCGGAAAATCGGGGAAAGTGGCAAGGTCATTGCCGGCCAGCGCCGTCGTGTCCGTAAAGCGGCTGCCGGTAATCTGAATGCCATCGCCGGAATCGCCAGCGAACCGGATGACGACCGAGGAAACCTCCTGGCGGGGCACGACCGGAATTTCTGTCTTGAGCTTTGGTTCGTTCAACTTTTCTACTCGCCTTGTGCTGTCCGGGGAGGGACAGGGCGATCCCCGCTGACAGGCATTGGTGTCGCCTTAGTTTAGCCTTATTTTGAAGCCGCAATCAACGAACGATGTCACCGATTGTGCGCTCCGTTGCACAATTCTGATCACAATAGGCGCGCCGGATGCATTGTGCCGGGTGCCGCGGGATCAGGATGCACCGCATCCACTGTAGATATAGCTTTTCCGGCGGGGAACGCAATATAATTTTCTGTGAAATGATGTGAAATAATTTATTCACATGTAGAATATGTATAATTAGCCCCGCTCCACAGCCTCAGGTCAGCCCGTCCTTCATCACGCGGACGAAAAACGCCGCGATCTGGGCCGGCGTCTGTCCGCCCGGGCGATACCAGCTGCTCGACCAGTTGAGCGACCCGAGCAGGCTGAGGCGTAAAAGGCCGCGGTCGATATCGTCGGCGAGGGGGAGATCCTCGATCAGGTCCATAAAGAGCTTGTCGTATTTGTCGCGAATCTCGATCAGCCGGCTGCGCAGCGTCGGCGCGGTGCGGGAGATATCGGCGCAGAGCAGGATCGAGAAATTGTTGCCGCTAAAGAGCGTGTTCATATGCGCAATCGCCGCCTCGCGTAAGCGGTCCCACGGATCCTCGACGCCTTCGATCGCCTCAAGGACCGCGGTGCTGATCAGCCGGCGCCCTTCCTCATAAGTCGCAATAATCAGCTCATCCTTCGAGGAGAAGTGATAATACATGGAGCCGGCCAGCATCCCGGCCTCGCGCGCGATATCGCGCATGGACGTCGCGTCATACCCCCGCTGATTGAACAGATGGGCCGCCGCTGCCATGAGCTCCTGACGGCGGTTGTCACTGCGATGAAGGTTTTCTTCTCGCGGGGGTGGATTTTGTGCCACGGGCTGATCCTGACAAACAGTTGCAAGGGCCCTTGTTTATGCCCGCTCAGGCCACAGGCGGCAACTTTATTTTTCCAGCAGTTTCCGGAGCCGTTCGAGCATCTCGTCGGTTTCCTCGCTGGCGCTGCGCAGCAGGTTTAGAATCTGGTCGCTGAGCGGCAGGTCGGTTTCGAGGATCGCAAGGCTTACCGCCTGAAGGAGCGGCGAATAGATCCTGCGCACCAGCGCGGCGGGGGCGAGGCCGTTCTCATCGCGCCCGACATCCTGCAAATGGATATCATCCAGCACCGCCGTTGTCCGCCGCCCGTTCAGCTTTTCCGCTTCGACAATCACGACGCCCTTGTTGATATAAAGGTCGTGGATGATGAATTTTGGCGTCCTGCCATTCTCTCCGGTGATGAACCGTCCCGCCTTTTCGTCGGCGATGGCGGCATCGATATGCGTCCGAAGGGTGCGAAGGCTGTCGGTTCCCTCGACAATCTCGAATGTGATCTCCGGCGCCGTAATCTCAAGGCGTTTGATGGCAATGACATCCGTGCCGAGGGTCTGCGGATCGATCAGCAGATCGATCTTGGGCGCGAGAAACACATGTGTCGCCTTGAACCCCGGCGGGGTGTCGACGGCGAGCCCCTTCAAGGCTGTCTCGCCACTCGTCGGAGAGAAGTCGGCAGTCTCGAGCGTGACCGGCGCGCCGGCAATGGCGCTGCCATATTTTTCAAACGCCGTGACGATAACCGAGCCGATCGAGAGATAGACGGTCGCGATGGAGATACAGATAATCGCGACGATACCGATCACGATGAATGTGAGAACGCGTCTCATATGTTTCGGTCCCTTCCTGCGGATGACGCCGGCGCAACATACGCTGCGCCCCCGGGGGCCGCAAGCCTGATATTGACGGCGGGAAGCGAGGCAGGAGATGGGAAGAGGCCGGCAAACGCCGCCTTTTCGCGCGCGCGGGCCGGCTCGTTATGCGCCGCCCTCCGGCGCGAAAATTTCACTTCCTTTAATTGCGAGGGCGTCCCATATCTGCTAACAGAGCGGTGTGTAAAGGACGCAAGATGTTCCACCGCCCCCGCCGCAGAAGCCGCTTTTGAAGCGGCGTTGCGGGAGGCGTGAGATAGCTTCGGATGCATTGACATAAAAAGGAAAGAAGATGGCTCTGGATAACGAGACCTTTAAGCTGATGAAAGATTCTGTCACGCGCTTTGTCCGTGACCGGCTGGTACCCGCAGAAGATATAGTGGAACAGACCAACGAGGTGCCGGAAGACATCATTCAGGAAATGCGCGAACTTGGCCTGTTCGGCCTCTCCATCCCGGAGGAATATGGCGGGCTCGGCCTCAGTATGGCGCAGGAATGCGAAGTCATTCATGAACTTTGCAAGGCAGCGCTCGCGTTCCGCTCCGTTATCGGCACGACGGTCGGCATCGGCAGCCAGGGCCTCGTCATGACCGGCACCGAGGAGCAGAAGCGGCAGTACCTGCCCCGCCTCGCCTCGGGCGAGATCATCTCCTCCTTCTGCCTGACCGAGCCGGAGGCCGGATCGGACGCGGCCTCGCTTCGCACCGTCGCCATCCGCGACGGCGATGACTACGTGCTGAACGGCACCAAGCGGTTTATCACCAATGCGCTCCGCGCCGGGATGCTGACCGTGATGGCCCGCACCGATCCGAACAAGAAGGGTGCGTCCGGCATTTCCGCCTTCCTCGTCGATCCGAAAACGCCGGGCGTGACCATCGCCAAGGCGGACGAGAAGATGGGGCAGCGCGGCACCAAGACCAGCGATATCATTTTTGAAGATGCCCGCATTCCGGCCTCCGCTCTGCTTGGGGGTGTCGAGGGGCAGGGGTTCTACACCGCCATGAAGGTGCTCGACCGGGGCCGGCTACATCTCAGTTCCGTCTCCACCGGTATTTCCGAGCGCATCCTTGAAGAGGCCGTCGCCTATGCGTCCGAACGCAAGCAGTTCGGCACACGGATCGGCGACTTCCAGCTTGTCCAGGCGATGCTGGCCGACAGCCAGGCCGAGCTTTACGCCGGACTGGCGATGACGATGGATGCGGCGAAAAAGTACGACAACAAGGAAGAGATTGCGATGCTCGCTGCCTGCTGTAAGATGTTTACAACGGAAGCGGCGGGGCGGATTGCTGACCGGGCTGTGCAGATCCACGGCGGTTCGGGCTACATGGCCGAATATAAGGTCGAGCGGTTCTATCGCGATGTCCGGTTGCTCCGTCTCTATGAAGGAACAACCCAGATTCAGCAGTTGGTTATCGCCCGTAACATGCTGAAATCATAAAACAAAGCAAAAAGGAGGTCGAGATGGGTGTAGACGTACTGGTGCCCAGCCTGAAAGGCAAGGTCAGCGACGAAGAATGGGAGACGCGGGTCAATCTGGCGGCCTGCTATCAGCTCGTTGCCCACTTTGGCATGAGCGATCTGATCTTCACGCATATTTCCGCGCGGGTCCCCGGAACCGAGAATCACTTTCTGATCAACCCCTATGGGCTGTTCTTCGACGAGATCACCGCCTCCAGCCTCGTGAAGGTCGATATCGACGGGAATATTCTTGACGACACGCCGTTCAAGATCAATCCCGCCGGCTACACCATCCACAGCGCCGTCCACGGCGCCCGCCATGACATCAACTGCGTCCTGCATACGCATACGACGGCGGGCATGGCCGTTGCGGCGCAGAAGCATGGCCTGCTTCCGCTCAGCCAGCATTCGATGATGTTCTACGGCCGTCTTGCCTATCATGGCTATGAGGGCATTGCGCTCGATCTTGATGAGCGGGAACGGCTGGTCCGCGACATGGGCGACAGCATCGCGATGATTCTCCGCAATCATGGGCTGCTGACGATCGGCAAGACGGTGCCGGAAGCTTTCCGGCGGATCTTCTATCTCGAAAAGTCGTGTGAGGCGCAGATCAAGGCGATGGCGGGCGATGCCGAGCTGGTTTTCCCGCCGCGCGAGGTTTGCGAACATGCCGCGGCGCAGTTTGCCGCGACCGACAATGCCGGCCGGCCGACGCTGGAATGGCCGGGCCTGCTCCGTATTCTCGATCGCAAGGGCAGCCACTACCGCGATTGATACGCGGCTTAACTGAACGGATAAACGCCGGATCCCTTACGCGGGATCCGGCGTTTTCTTTTGCACGGCCTTCGACTCATGGGTCCGGCTATAGAAGAGAAGTCCCGCGACGATGACGCCCGCGAGCGCGAAATAAAGTACGCGGTAGGCCTCGATTGGTGCGGTTCCGTCCGGGTGTACGAAATGCCCGACGATGAAACCGCCAAGCGCCTGCAACAGGAAGACGCCGAGCATGACCGCCGTATTCAGCGTGGCGACGCCGCGCCCGAGCAGGCGTTCGGGGAAGATCGTCCGGCCATGCGACATGATCAGCACGCCGTAACTCCCCGTAAAACAGAGAAGGAAGAGCAGGATCGTCACCTGCCAGACGGGAAGCACCGGCACGGTGCCGAGGATGAAGAGGATGAGGATCGTCGCGCCCGCCGCATACATCACGAGCGGCTTTCGCCGCGCGACAATGCCGTCGAGATACCCGTAGAAGAAATTGCCGCATATGACACCGGCGGTCATCAGAAGCAGAATATTGCCGCGCGCCGCGAGGTCGAGCCCGTAAATATCGCGCAGGAAATTACTGCCCCAAAGGCCGAGAATGGCCATCACCGCGCCGTAAATGACAAGGTTGAGGGCGAAGAGATACTGAAACTGCCGGTTGCTGACGACCTCGACAACGCCGCGGAAGGCGTCGCGGAAGGTCTCGGGCGCGCGGTCGTGAAAGGTGTGGCCGGGCGGCGCATCGCGAATGATGAGGCAGCCGAGGACCAGCGAGCAAAGGCTGATGATCGCGGCAATCCAGAAGACGGCGCGCCATCCGACCATATCGGCAAGCAGCGCCGTTGGCGTCGTCGCGAGAAGGTTGCCGACACCGCCCATCGCGACGATAAGCGAGAGGTAGAAGGCGAAACGCTCCGCCGACAGCCAGCGCGAGATGATGACGAGCGAGCCCATCAGAACCGGCGCGCAGCCCGCGCCAATGATAAAGCGGGTGCTGATCAGTTCAAAAAAGGTTGACGCAAGCGCGAAGCCGATCGAACCGATATTGGCGAGCAGCATCAGTACAAAGATCGTCTTTCTTGGCCCGTAGCGGTCGAGGAAAATCCCGACGGGCACCTGCATCAGGGCAAAGGCGATGAAGAAGCTGCCGCCGACGAGCCCGAACTCCTCCGGCGTCAGTCCCAGCTCATCCATCATGTTCGGCCCAATAACGGCAACGGCCGAGCGGAAGAAGTTGCTTGCCACATAGATGGCCGACAGGGTCAGAATAATTCTGATCGCGTTCGCCGTTTCTCTCGTCATCGGGAAGGCCATTCTTGATTGTTTTTTACAACAGCTAACAGCTTCCGGGGCGTCCGTCAATTCGCGCTGCCTGGGTCTTTGCAGGCGCGGCACTTCCCGCTATGCTTGCGGAAAATAATTTTAAGGGGGAGAAGCAGCATGTCACGTTGGGTGAACCGGCCGGAAGGCTCGAATTGGGGGGATTTCGGGCCCGATGACCAGATCGGCCGGCTCAATTTGATCACACCCGAACGCGTGCGTGCCGCTGCGGCCGAAGTGAAGACGGGGGAGCGCTTCTGCCTCAGTCTGCCGCTTGATCTGCCGGGTGGCAACCTGCTCAATCCGCGCCGCTATCCGCCGGAACTCCTGCCGACGAAGCGGGGTGGCGACGTTCCCAATATGAATTACAACCTCTCGCGCGATGATCCGAATCTGATCGATGTCATCTGCGATGATCTCGTCGTGCTGCATACGCAATATTCCACGCAGTGGGACAGCCTCGCCCATGTCGGGCAGGAGTTCGATGCCGATGGCGACGGCAAGGCGGAGATCGTCTATTACAACGGCTATCGGGGCGGCGAGCATATCTGCGGGCCCGATGATGCCGGCGGCAGCCGCGCCCGCGCGCTCGGGATCGAGAATATGGCGGCGGCCGGCGTGCAGGGGCGCGGCGTGATGGTCGATCTGGAAGGCGCGTTCGGAAGGGCGCGAAAAGTGGTCGGCTATGACGATCTGATGCAGGTGCTGGACAAGGACGCGGTGACCGTCGAGGCGGGTGACATGCTCTGCCTGCACACGGGATTTGCGCAGATGATCATGGATATGAAGGGAAATCCCGACAAGGAGAAGCTGCATAATTCCTGCGCCACGCTGGACGGCCGTGATGCACGGCTGCTGAACTGGATCACCGACAGCGGCATCTCCGTGCTGATCGCCGACAACTATGCGGTGGAGGCGTATCCCTCCCGTCCCGGCGAGGGATGCTGCGCATTTCTGCCGATCCATGAGCATTGTCTCTTCAAGCTCGGCATTCACCTCGGCGAGCTCTGGTATCTGACGCCGCTGAATAGGTGGCTGAAGGCGGCGGGGCGCTCGCGCTTTCTGCTGACGGCGCCGCCGCTCCGTCTGCCGGGGGCGGTCGGCTCACCCGCCAATCCGGTCGCAACGGTGTGACGGGCGCGCTATTGCAACGCCGCCGCCGCACCATATGTTATCATTGTAACTTGTAGGGTTACCGAATTTCTGTTAGCTGACGGTGGTCTTTTATATACCCCCTTGCAATGGCGAGGGGCAGGAGTTGGTTCATGTTCATTCAGACATTGCCGCATGAGAATGAGGACAAGATGAAATTCATGCCGGGCCGTCAGGTTCTGGCGTCGGGGTCCGTGTCATTCGGTGATGAAGAGGAGGCGCGCGCCCGCTCACCGCTCGCCGGTCGGCTGTTCGGGATCCCGGGCGTCAAGGGCGTGGAGCTTGGCGAGGATTATGTCACCATCGTGAAAAAGCCGGAGACGGAAGAGAAAATTCTCTGGATCCAGTTGAAGCCAATGGTTCTCGCCGCCATCATGGATCATTACATGAGCGGGATGCCGGTGCTGAACGATGCGGCGCCGAAAGCGAGCGCAAGCTATTCGGAAGCGGATCAGAAAATTGTCGATGCGCTTCGCGACCTGATCGAAACCCGTATCCAGCCGCAGTTGAGCGCCGACGGCGGCGATATCGCTTTCAAGGCCTATGATCCCTCGGAAGGTCTCGTCATTCTCGAGATGGACAGCCGCGGGCTGTCGACGCCCGCGTTCGGTACGCAGATCAAGATCGAGAATACGCTGAAGCATTATGTGCCCGAGATCCAGCGCGTGCGTTTCGAGCGGATGGTCGAAGAGACGGCGGAGACATCGGATCGCCCCGGCCTGCTGACGGAAGAGGCGGAGCGCATCCAGGACCTGCTCGAGACACGGATCAATCCGGCCATTGCGGCCCACGGCGGCTATATCACCCTCATCGATGTGAAGGATGATACTGCCTATGTGGAAATGGCGGGCGGATGCCAGGGCTGCGGCATGGCCGACGCCACGCTGAAGCAGGGCGTCGAGGTGGAGATCAAGACCGCCGTGCCGTCGATTGCGCGGGTGCTCGATGTCACCGATCACGCGGGCGGCACCAACCCCTATTACGTGGGGTATTAAGGCGCGCTCAGTCGATCGGGTCGATCGACTTGATGACGAAGCCACGTGCGGCGCTGTATTTGCGCTTCATCTTCTCCCAGGCCTCGTCGATGCTCGCGGCATAGACGTCGAAATAATGGGTTTCGGCCCAGCTGTCTGAGAGATCCTTGTGATGCTCGCCTTCCTTCAGTGCGGCGAGAACGTCCTGATTAAAGATGGCGGCTTCAAACTTGAGTTGCATTCTTCATTCCGAAATCAGTTTATTTTCGGCGCAGCTTTGCACAGCTATCCTTAAAAATTGGTTAGTCCGCATATCGGACTGTCGGATCGTTCAGGACGGGGAAATTGACCGAGTTGGCGATGAAACATTCCTCATGCGCCGCGTGATGCAGGGCGATGGCGCGGTCCATGTCGCTGTCGCGGCTGATGGTGACGACGGGCTTTAGCAAAACCTCGGTGAAGCGGATGCGCCCATCCATCTGCTCCATCCGCCCATAGGGCGTATCAGAATAGGCGGTGCAGATAATTTTTTTGCGCGCGCAAAGCGCGAGATAACTCAGCATATGACAGGCCGCAAGAGAGGCAATCAGCATGTCTTCAGGGTTAAAGCGGCTGTCAACGCCGCGAAAGGCGACGGCGGCCGTGCCTTGCAGGACCGGACCGCTCGGCAGCCTCACGCTATAATCACGGGAATAGCTCTGATAGGTCGTTGTCGGCCCCTCGCTTGCGCCGGTCCAGTCAAGGCGGGCGGTAAATTCATGGATGTGGTGCATTTCTCCTCCTTCTCCTCTGGACTTCCAGGCCGCGCTCTCTTGCTCCGCCGCGGGGAATATGTCATGTCTCATACACTCTCATTCGCTGTCCGTGCAGGCAATAAGGGATTTGTTGACGGTCCATGTTAGATGCGGCGCTCCGGCAGGTTATTGATCCGCCCCTCAATGCGGCAGGGCGAAGAATCGCGGCGCTCGGCGTTCCGGCGAACGCGATCACTCTTGGCGGATTTGCGCTCGGCCTCGCGGCGGTGCCATTGCTCGCCTTCGACTATTATCTCGCCGCGCTCGCTCTCATCCTGCTCAACCGGTTTGGCGACGGGCTCGACGGCGCGGTTGCCCGCCAGACGCGGCTCACCGATTTCGGCGGCTATCTCGATATCGTCTGCGATTTTATTTTTTACGCAGGCGTCGTGTTCGGCTTTGCGCTCGCCGATGCGGGAAATGCCGTTGCCGCCGCATTTCTTGTCTTCAGCTTTATGGGAACCGGCGCGACCTTCCTCGCCCATGCGATCCTTGCCGAGCGGCACGGCATCACGACGGACCTTCGCGGCCATAAATCGCTTTACTATCTCGGCGGCCTGACCGAGGGGACCGAGACGATCCTTGCCTTCGTCCTGATGTGCCTCCTGCCGACTCATTTCACCACGATCGCAGTGATTTTCGGTCTGCTCTGCTGGCTGACGACGGCAGCGCGCATTTATGCTGCGTGGATAACTTTCGGCCGGACGCGTTGAACTTCTTGTCCGCCGCCACGGCGCGGTTATACTGTGCCCAACAAGAATGAAAAGAGGGGGTCGGACAATGAACAGATGGCAGATCGGGGATGTGACGATCACCCGGATCATCGAGGTGGAGGCGATCGGCGGGACGCGTTTTATCCTGCCGCAGGCAACGCCGGAAGCGGTGCAGCCGCTCCGCTGGATGGTGCCGCATTTCGCGACCGAAGCGGGCCGTCTGATCATGAGCATCCATGCGCTCGTCATCGACACCGGCAGCCGGCGGATCATCGTCGATACCTGTATCGGCAACGACAAGGAGCGCAAAATTCCATCCTGGAACATGCTGCAGGGCAGCTTCCTTACCGATCTCGAGGCGGCCGACTACCCGCGCGACAGTATCGATACGGTGCTCTGCACGCATCTTCACGTCGATCATGTCGGCTGGAACACGATGCTGGTGGGTGGCAAATGGGTACCGACATTCCCCAATGCGCGCTATCTTTTCGGCGAGACGGAATGGCAGCACTGGAGCACGACACCGCAGGAGGAATATGGCGACGTCGTTGAAGATTCCGTGCAGCCCGTCATCGACGCAGGGCTCGCCGATCTCGTCGCGATGGATCACAAGGTCTGCGATGAGGTGAGCCTGTTCCCATCCCCCGGGCATACGCCCGGCCATGTCTGCATCCGGATCAGATCGAAAGGGGAAGAGGCGGTCATCACCGGCGACAGCATGCATCACCCCTGCCAGATCGCGCATCCTGACTGGTCCTGCACGGCCGATACCGATAAGGCGGCGGCGAGGGCGACGCGCGAAGAATTCCTCGCGCGCTATTGCGATACGGACACGCTGATTATCGGCACGCATTTCGCGACGCCGACGGCGGGTCATCTCAAAAAGGATGCGGAGGGGAACTACTGGCTGAAAGTGTAACGCGGCCGGGCGTCCCCCCTTCTCTGATGCGGGCGCAAAAATGAACAAGGGAAAGAAGCAACATGAAACTCTATGACTATCCGGGAGCGCCGAGCCCCCGCTGGGTGCGGATATTTCTCGCCGAAAAAGGCGTCACGCTGGAGAAGGAAATGGTCGACCTGCAAAAGGGCGCCCATATGACGGAAGAATTTCGCAAGATCAATCCCAACTGCACCGTTCCTGTTTTGCAGATCGAGGATGGCAGCTTCATTTCCTCCATCGACGCCATCAACCGCTATATCGAGGAGAAATATCCCGAACCCGCGCTCTTTGGCCACACTGCGGAGGAGCGGGCGCATGTCAACAACTGGTGCCACTATATCCATGTGAACGGCTTCCTCGCCGTTGCCGAGGCGATGCGCAACTCCGCCCCCTTTATGGTCGGGCGCGCCCTTACCGGCATTCACGGCTTTGAGCAGATCCTCGCGCTGGCCGATCGCGGGCGGCAGCGCACCATCTATTTTTTCGAAGATGTGAATACGCATCTCGAAGGCCGGAAGTTTATGGTCGGCGACAGCTTTTCGGCGGCCGATATCGGCGTTCTGGTGGTGGTCGATTTCGCCAAGGGGATGGGCCGTATTCCCCTGCCGGAAGGGCTGGATAACCTGACGCGCTGGTATAAGGAGATTTCGGCGCGGCCGAGCGCGAGCGCCTAAGTCGCGCTTTATCCGGAGCCTACGCGGGCGAAGATATCGTCTATCTCCGTCGCGGTAGGGGCGGGCTTAGGTTCATAGGCTTCGAGCGCGGCCGCCATTGCCTGCAGATGCGCGGGCGTCGTCCCGCAGCAGCCGCCAATAATGCGCGCGCCGAGATCCGCCGCAAGCCGGGCATAGGCCGCCATGACGGCGGGGGTCGCGGGGTAGCGAAGCGCATCCCCCTCCCGGATGGGCAGACCGCAGTTCGCTTTCACCGCGATGATGTCGCTGGCCCGCGCCTGCCCGCCAAAATCACGTAGATGGTGCAGCACCTCGCGCGGCCCGTCGCCGCAGTTGCTCCCCCACGCAAGCGGCGGCGCGCCGAGGGCGCGAAGGAAGGCGGGGAGATCGGCGGGGCAGAGGGTGTCCTTCCCTTTCTGGCCAGAATGAAAAGAAAGCGTCGCGATGGCGGGGAGGGCGCAATCTGCCGCGGCAGCGAGGGCGGCGCGAAGTTCCGCGCGCCCTGACAGCGTTTCAATCCAGAGAAGGTCAACGCCCCCTTGTTTAAGAGCCGCCGCCTGGGATTTGAAGGCGACGAAGGCGGCGGCCGGGGTGAGAAGGCCGCTCTCCGCGACGGCGGTTCCAAGCGGCCCGATGCTGCCGGCGACGAGAACCTCTCGCCCGGCCGCGTCCGCAGCTGAGCGGGCAATACGCGCGGCGGCAATGTTGAGCCCTCCGACCTTATCGCCACGCCCCTGTGGGCCAAGCCGGCAGGCGTTTGCGCCAAAGCTGTTGGTGAGGATGATATCCGCGCCCGCGCCGATGAATTGCCGGTGGATCTCGCGGATTTCATCAGGCCTTGAGAGGTTCCAGAGCTCCGGCGCATCGCGCGGGGAAAGTCCGCGTGCGATAAGGCTGCTCCCCATCGCGCCGTCGGCAAGCAGCACCGCTTTCGTTGCCAGAAATTCCTGAAACCGCCCCGTCATGCCGTCTCCCTTCATCTCGGCCGGCAATCTCCCATAAAAAGCAGAGAGGGCGCAACCTGCGCTGCGCCCTCTTGTCGGTATCTGTCAGGAAAATGCGGTACTCAGCTCGTCGAGGCGCCGCTCTCGCCGTCGCCCTCGCTCGGGGCCTCGGGCTTTTTGCGCGGCGATGACGGCTTCTTCGGCTCCGTGCTATCACTCGGTTTCTGCTCCGGCGTTGCGGCGACGATGATGACATCGTCGGTGGTCGCGGGGGCATCAGGGCGCGGCGTCTCCGGCGGCCACGGGCCAACGGGGAAGGGTTTGAAATCGCTGTGATAGGACATATAGGCGACGAGCTGCCGGTTATATTCGGCGAACGAGCTGCCAAACGCCTGCAACTGCTCGAACGGGGAGCCGCTCAGCAATGTCTTGATGAACTGCACAATGGCGATTGCAAAGAGGACAAAATTGGCGAACCAGTAAATAATCCCATAGAGGATAAGATAGATCAGCCGCGTCCAGGTTGCGTTCGATTTGACATTGGTTCCTATATCATCCGTCATGTGCCGCATCCCTCATAGATCGTTGACAACTGAGGCGAAGTCCCGCGCTGGCTAGATCCAGCGCCTGACTTTGGCCTTGTAGTCTAGATATTCGCTGCCGAACTTATGTTCAAGATAGGCCTCTTCTTTCCTTATCACGTAATAGCGTATGACGATGAGGCAGGGCAGCAGCAGAACAAGGGCGATCGGGCTTGCCGCCGCGATGGCGATCCCGGCGTAGCCGATCGCCATCCCGAGATAGATCGGATTGCGCGAATATTGGTAAATCCCGTCCGTGACAATCCGCGTCGTCGGCTTCCATGGCTCGAGATGCGTTTTCGCGCGGCGGAATTTTCCCGCCGCAGTCAGCAGAAGCAAGGCGGAAGCAATGACGAGAAGCGCGCCGATCACGGTCAGATAGAGGGGCGCAAAATGCCCGTCTCTCCAGGCCGAGCCGAGCAGCAGGCCGGCGCCGAGAAAGAGGAAGTAGATAATGGGCGGCGGCAGGCGCACGCCGGCGCTATCGGATCGTGTCATCCTTGGTCCTCCCCACAATCGGAACGCGCATGATGCGTTCCTCTTTATTCTAGCATATTTCGTCAGCGCGGGACATGGGCCGCGAGATATTCAACGGCTGCCGTAATGCCGCCCTCCCCATGCGGGATGCCGAGGGCTTTGAAGCTCATCTCAAGGGTGGCGAGGGTGCCGAGCATCATCGGGGCGTTGACATGGCCCATATGGGCGATGCGCATGGCCTTGCCGGTGAGGGCCGCAATCCCGACGCCGATCACCAGACCGCATTTCTCAAGACAGTAATCATGGATGGCGGGAAGAGTGTCGCCGTTGCGGAGCAGCACCGTTGTCACCGAATTGGCCCGTTCTTCCGGTGCGGTGATATTGAAGGAAAATTCGCCCTTCTCCGCCCATTTGCCAACGGCCGCGCGGGTTGCGCCGGCGAGCAGGCGGTGGCGTTCAAAAATGGCCTCCAACCCTTCCGCGCGGATCATCTCGAAAGATTTCTGCAGGCCGAAAAGGTGATGCACGGGCGGCGTTCCGGCATAGCTCCGGTAGTGCTCGGGCGCGAGACGTCCCGTCCAGTCCCAATAGGCGGTGCGAAGATCGGCTGTCTGATGCCGTTCCATCGCCTTTTCGCTGGCGACAACGAAGCTGACTCCCGGCGACATCATCAGCCCCTTCTGGCAGGCCGATACGGTGACATCGACCCCCCATTCATCCATGCGATAATCCATCGTGCCGAGGGAGGCAATGGTATCGACGAGGAAGAGCGCCGCATGACCCGCGTTATCGATGGCGCGGCGGAGCGCCGGAATGTTGTTGAGAACGCTCGAGGCCGTGTCGACCTGCACGACGAGGATCGCCTTGATCTCGCCGGCGGTGTCCGCCTTCAGGCGCGCTTCGAGCGCGTCCGGATCGACGGCCCGCTGATAGCTGCCGCCAAGAACTTCGACGTCAAGGCCAAGCCGGGCGCCGGCTTCGCCCCAGCCGACGGCGAAGGAGCCGCTTTCCAGCACGAGGACTTTATCGCCGCGCGAGAGCACATTCGTCAGCGCCGCCTCCCACGCGCCATGGCCGTTGGCGATAAAGAGAAACGGCATCCCGGAAGATCTGGTGATCATTTTCAGATCTTCCTTGATCTGCTGCGTGATCTCCACCAGCTCACCCTTGCGGATGTCGACCGCCGGGCGGTGCATCGCGGAGAGGACGGCATCGGGGACATTCGTGGGGCCCGGGATCCCTAAAAACTGGCGGCCATTGCTGACACTCATTGCGCTACTTTCCTGCGTTATATTCCCAGATTAAGGGAAAGTGTACTCAAGTTTGTTCACCCAGAGCAATGGCAAACTGAGGGCGGCGGGTCGGCAATCCTATACGCCCCCGTCCATGCGCCGGGGTTTGCGTTCCGTCCACAGCATGGTGAGCAGCGACAGCGCGCCGAGACCGGCAAGACTGAACATCAGCGGGTTGAGCGTGCCATCGAACATCTGGGCAATCATCGTTCCCATGCCCATCGACATGAAAGTGGTGAGGGATCCGATCACCGCCGACGCGACGCCGGCGATATGGCCAAGCGGCTCCATCGCGAGCGCGTTGAAATTGCCGAACAGAATGCCGAAGCAGAAAAAGAGCGCCGTCAGGAACACCAGCAGCGTCCAGAAGGGCGGGATGCCGCCGGAGAGATATGTATAGATCGCATACAGCGTCGACAGGAGAGTCAGGCTCAGGAGCGAGATGAAGGAGAGCCGCTGCATGCCGAAGCGGATCACGAGATGCGCATTCAGGAAGGAGGAGAGCCCGAGCGCGAGCGCAAGCGCGCCGAAGTAAACGGCGAACATGTCACCGACTTTGTAAACATCCTGAAAAATCTGCTGCGAGATGGTGAGATAGCCGATGAAGGCGCTGAAGATCAGCCCGGCGACGAATGTGTAGCCGAAGGCCGCGCGGGTCATGATGACTTCCTTCGTCGCATGCCAGATGCGGCCGAGAGACAGGGGGACACGGCGCTCGCGCGGGAGCGTCTCGCGCTGGCGAAAGCCGAACCAGACGAGCGTGCCCGCGCCAAGCAGGAAAAGCGCAATGAAGATCATCCGCCATTCGGCGACAAAGAGGATGAGCTGGCCGAGCGAGGGGGCGAGCACCGGCACGAGGATAAACACCGTCATCACGAGCGAGACGAATCGCGCCATCTGCCGTCCTTCATACTGATCGCGGATGAGCGCGAGCGTGACGATGCGGGGGGATGCCGCCCCGATGCCCTGAAGGAACCGGCCGATCAGCATGACGGTGAAACTCGTCGCAAAGACGGACAGCAGGCAGCCGATGAGAAACAGGGCGAAGCCGAAATATATAACAGGTTTGCGCCCCGTGCTGTCGGAAATGGGACCGTAGAAAAGCTGGCCGATAGCAAGCCCCAGAAACAGCGAGGAGATAACATATTGCCGGTCGTTCGGATCGCCCGCCTGCAGGTCCGTGCTGATCTCGAAAAGGGCGGGCAGCATCACGTCGATCGAGAGCGCCACCATCGAAATCATCAGGGCGAGGAGCACGACCTGCTCGATAAATCCAGGATTTCCGGAGGCGGCTTTTCTGTTGGTCATGGTACTGGCTTTATAAATTGCTTCGGGAAAGCGGATAAAAAATAGCGGGCCTGCAGCCCGATAAATAATCAGTCGCCCGGCACTATAACCGAACTTTACGGGCTGCACAGACTGTTTTTGATCAAACAGAAGCCTTTAGAGTGGGCAAATCCGCATCGGCTGGACGCATGGCTGCGGCTTTTTCCGTTTCATCCCGCGCGCATAGTGGGTTAATCTCAATCCATGCTGGTGGGACGGTCCGGTTGTTAATAACGAAAAACGGGGAGCGGCATGACAGGGAAGCATCACACAAGGGCGCCGCGCGGCATAAATGCGCTGCTCGCCCGGACACCTTTCTTTTACGGTTGGGCAGTGGTCGCCATTGTCTTTGTGACGATGGGCATCGGCGTCAATGTGCGCACGGCCTATTCGCTCCTGTTCCCGGCGATCCTGAATGAATATGGCTGGGACCGGGCGACGACGGCGGCGGCATTTTCCATCGGCTTTGCGATCGGCGCCATCCTTGCGCCGGTTATCGGCAAGCTGCTCGAATTCATTGCTCCGCGCTTTATGATCTCGTTCTCGGCGATTTCCGTAAGCCTCGGGCTGCTGCTCTCGACCATTGCGACAGAGCCCTGGCACTTCTATATCACGCTCGGCATCATGGTGGTCGGATCGGGGATCGTGATGACCTATGTCGGGCATTCGATGTTCCTGCCGAACTGGTTTCAGCGTCGCCGCGGCCTCGCCGTGGGGATCGCCTTCTCCGGCGTCGGGATCGGCTCGATCGTCCTGATGCCGCTCATTCAGGAGACCATCAGCGCCGACGGCTGGCGTGAGGCATGCTGGCTGATGGCGGGCCTGCTGCTGGTGATCGTGCTGCCGCTCAACTTTTTCTTCCAGCGCAAGCAGCCCTCCGATATCGGCCTGCATCCCGATGGTGATGCGGCCCCCGGTGAAGCGCAGACAGCGGCGCAACAGGCGGCGGCCGATCCGATCGTCGACCACGACTGGGTCAATACCGACTGGACACTCGCCAAGGCCGTGCGGACGGCCTCCTTCTGGTGGCTCGCGCTCTCCTGCGCGAGCGCGCTCTATGTCTGGTACGCGGTGCAGATCCACCAGACCAAATATCTCGTCGAGATCGGCTTCTCGCCTATGGAGGCGGCGTCCGCGCTTGGCCTCGTCGGCCTCGCCGGGGTGCTCGGGCAGATCTATCTTGGCAGCCTTTCCGATAAGGTCGGGCGGGAATGGGTCTGGTCACTCTCGCTGCTCGGCTTTTTCCTGAGCTGTGTTCTGCTGCTCGCCATGGAGGATCTGCCAAGCCCCGTCATAATGTACGCCATGGTCATTCTGCAGGGTGGGCTCGGCTACGGCGCGGCGACGATCTTCGGCTCGATGCCGGCGGATCTCTTTCAGGGGCGGGGCTACGGCTTTATCTTCGGCACCGTGAGTACGCTCGCGCTGGTCGGCGGCGCTGTCGGCCCCTGGCTGACCGGCTATTTTTACGATCAGGCCGGTAATTATCACCTTGCATTTTACGTCATTCTTGGCATGTCTGTGATTTCGATTGTCTCGGTCTGGCTGGCCGCGCCGCGGAAACGGCGGCTTGTTGCCGGTCAGGCGCGAAAGCGGGCGCTGGCGCAGCAATAACAAAAAAGTTGGAGGTGAAGATGGGCGATAGCCGGAAGATTGCAGTAGTCACGGGGGCAAGCGCGGGGATCGGGCGCACGGTCGCGCTTGCGCTGCTTCGGAGCGGCTACAGCGTTGCCCTTGCCGGGCGTAACCGGGCGGCCCTCGAGGAGACGCAGGAGATGGCGGGCGCGAACGCGGCGCATGCGCTCATTGTCCCGACGGATGTGGCAGACCCTAAAGCCGTCGATGCCCTCTTCGCGGCGGTGAAAGAGACTTACGGCCGGCTTGATCTCCTCTTTAACAACGCCGGGATCGGCGCGCCGCCCGTGCCGGTGGATGAGCTTGGTATCGATGTCTGGCAGAATGTGGTGAATACCAATCTCAACGGCGCCTTCTACTGCGCGCGGGCAGCGTTCGGGATGATGCGGCATCAGTCGCCGATGGGCGGGCGGATCATCAATAACGGATCGATCTCGGCGCATGTGCCGCGCCCGTTCAGTATCGCCTATACCGCGACCAAGCATGCGATCACCGGCATCACCCGCACCTTGTCGCTCGACGGGCGGGCCTATAACATCGCTGTCGGACAGATTGATATCGGCAATGCGGCAACGCCGATGACGAAGGCGATGCAGCAAGGCGTCCTGCAGGCCAATCTCCAGGTCGCCGCGGAGCCGGTGATGGATGTCGAAAATGTCGCCTCGGCGGTTCTCTACATGGACAGCCTCACTCTCGACGCCAATGTCCAGTTCATGACTGTCATGGCAACGAAGATGCCCTATATAGGCAGGGGATGACGGGGGCTTTAAACTCCCTGATGAGTATCTATATTTGGAACAATCATTCCATATAGAGAAGAGAAAGGTCGATCCAATGTCCAGAATTCGTGAAGTCAGCCGCGTGATCCTCTCGCAGGTCGCCTCCGACGGGGCGGGCGTCAAGCTGCGCCGGTCCATCGGCAGTGGCCAGATATCGGAGCTGGATCCCTTTCTGCTGCTCGATAACTTCGGCACCGAAAATCCCGATGACTATATCGCTGGTTTCCCGTCGCATCCGCACCGTGGCTTTGAGACCGTCACCTATATGATCGAGGGGCAGATGAGGCATAAGGATTCGATTGGATCCGAAGGCGTTCTCGGCCCCGGCAGCGTGCAGTGGATGACCGCCGGCCATGGTATCATCCATTCCGAAATGCCGGAGCAGACGGAAGGCCGGATGAGCGGCTTCCAGCTTTGGGTCAATCTTCCGGCGAAGGACAAGATGTGCCGTCCGCGCTATCAGAATATCGAGCCTGAGAATGTCCCGGAGGTCGAGCTTCCCGGCGCGAAGCTCCGTCTTATCGCCGGCGAGGTTGAGAGTGATACGGGCGTTGTAAAGGGTCCGGTCACGGGCGTTGCGACCGATCCCATCTATATCGATGTGATGCTGGAGGCGGGCGGGGCGTTCGAGCATGCGATCCCCGAAGGGCATACAGCCTTTGCCTATGTGTTTGAGGGCAGCGTCAATGTGAGCGGCCGCGACGTCGCGCAGCATCATCTCGCGATCCTTGGGCAGGGCGATCACGTGCGCCTTTCGAGCGAGACGGGCGGGCGCGCCATTCTGGTCGCCGGTCGGCCGATCGGGGAGCCCGTCGCGCGCTACGGCCCGTTCGTCATGAATACGCCTCAGGAAATCCAGCAGGCCGTTCGTGATTTCCAGACCGGGAATTTTCTCGCCCATTAAGTGAGACGGGGAAGGCATCGCCTTCCCCGTTTTTAATTGTCACCCTCAAGAATGACGAAAGAAAGAACGGACCTGACATGAGCCTTGATATTGCCTCCTCCCTAACACTTCCCTGCGGCGTGACCGCGAAGAACCGCATCGCCAAGGCGCCGATGACGGAAGGCCTTGCCGATCCCCTGAACCGGGCAACGGAGCGCCACGTCCGGCTATATCGCAAATGGGCGGAAGGCGGCGCGGGCATTCTGATTACCGGCAATGTGCAGGTCGATCGGCGCTATCTGGAGCGGCCGGGCAATGTCGTCATCGATCAGAACGGAGGACTTGAGGAGCTCCGCGCCTTCGCTGCCGCAGGAACCGCGAACGGCACGCTTCTCTTCATGCAGATCAACCACGCCGGACGGCAGACACCGGTTCGCGTCAATCCGACGCCGGTCGCGCCCTCCGATGTGGCGCTGGCGCTTCCCGGAAATGCGTTTGGCGCGCCGCGCGCGCTTCTGTCTGATGAGATCGAGGATATCATCCGCCGCTTTATCCGCGTCGCGGAAGTGGCGAAAGAGACCGGCTTTTCAGGTGTGCAGGTCCATGCGGCGCATGGCTACCTGATCTCGGAATTTCTCTCCCCGCTGGCTAATCGGCGCGACGATGAATGGGGCGGCAGCCTTGAGAACCGCGCCCGGCTGCTCCGCCGTGTCGTGCAGGGCATTCGCACCCGCGTCGGGGCGGACTATCCGATCTCGGTCAAGCTCAACTCGTCGGATTTCCAGAAGGGCGGCTTTGATTTGGAGGATTGCCTGCAGGTCGCCCGCTGGCTGGAGGAGGACAGCGTCGATCTTCTGGAAATCTCCGGCGGCAACTATGAGAACCCGGCGATGATGATCGGCGTGCGGGGCGCGGAGGAGATCCGCGAAACCACCGTTACCCGCGAAGCCTATTTCCTCGATTATGCCAAAAGCATTCGCGCCGCGACGAAAATTCCGCTGATGGTCACGGGCGGGTTTCGCAGCCGCGCCGCCATGGATGCGGCGCTCGAAGGCGGCGATGTAGATGTGATCGGCATCGGCCGGCCGATGTGTGTTGATCCCGATGTCCCGAACGCGCTGCTGGCCTCAAGGGAGGCTGGCGCCGTCTCCTATGAAGCGACGATCAAACCCTCGAAGGCCGGGCTCGGCTGGTTCTGCCTCAATCTCATCCGCCTTGCCGATGATCAGGAGCCCGACCGCGAGATGGCCGGAGCGGATGCGATCACGGCCTATCTCGCCAATGAGGACGCCACCGCCGCCGCGCTGGAAGATTTCAAGATATAACCGGTTAATATAAAATTTAACGGTTTTTCTGTCGCAGGATCTCTTTCTCGACGGCCTCCAGACGATCTTTGCCGAAATAGATTTCATCACCCACGAAGAATGTCGGCGCGCCGAAGCAGCCGCGCTCGGCGGAAGCCGCGGTGTTAGCGAGCAGCTTTTCCTTGATCGGCGCTTCCTGTATCCGGGCGAGGAAATGGTCGCCGTCGAGACCTGCCGCATCCAGAACTTCTTTGATGACGGCGGGGTCGTCCATTTTCTTTTCCTGCTCCCACATCGCGTTCAGCATCGTCTCAACGTAAAGCTTTGACGTTCCTTCATCTTCGGCGACGATGGCGCCGCGCATGATCTGCAGCGTATTCACCGGGAAATGCGGGTTCATGCGAAAGGCGCTTAGATTGTGTTCTTCGATGAAGCGCCGCATCTCAAGACGCATATATTTCATCTTGTGCGGGATCTCGGCAAACTGCTGAACGGGGGAGGCGTTATTGGTCAGCTTGAAGACGCCGCCGAGCAGGATCGGGAAATAGCTGAAGGCAACGCCCGTGCGGGCCTCGATCTGCGGGATGACCTTGTGCGCCAGGTAACAGTTAGGGCTTCCGAAATCATAGTGAAATTCGACTTTTACGGTCATCTCATCCTCCCGCTGCGGCGGCATTTCTCTGCCGGTTGAGTTTCAGCTCCCGATGCGAAACAAAGGTCGCTGCCCCGAGAATAATCGCTCCGCCCGTCAAAACAAAGGGGTCAAGCGGATCGCTGAACATCAAGACGCCAAGGATTGTCGCCCAGACGAGCTGCAGAAAATTCAGCGGCTGCGTCAGCGTGATCGGCGCGGCCTGGAACGCCCGCGTCAGCGCGTAATGGCCGAGGGTGGCGATGCCGGCGGTGAGGGTCAGCCACAGGAACTGCGCGAGCGTTGGCGTCTGCCACTGGATGATGGTTGCGGGGATCAGCGTGATCGTACAGCCGAGCGACAGCATCCCGACGATAACGGTCGAGCTTTGCGTCTGCGTCAGTTTTTTTGCGATCACGAAGGATGCGGCAAAGAGCGGCGCTGCGCAGAGCTGGGCGAGCTGACCGAGGTTAATCTCCTGAAACCCCGGACGCAGGATGATCATCGTCCCGAGCAGCCCGCAGAAGATCCCGAAGAGACGGTGCATCTGCAGCCCTTCACCAAGAAAGAGGGCGGCGCCGATGAAGATGAAAATCGGCGAGACATAGCCGATCGCAACGACCTCGGCGATCGGAATATTCGCCATCGCATAGAACCACAGCCCGACGCCGATGCCATGAAAGAGGCCACGGAGCACGAAAAGCTTCGTATCATTGCTGCTGATGCGCCCCGGCCAGTTCTTTATCACCATCGGCAGAATGAAAAGGGTGCCCATGAAATAGCGGATGAAAGCGGCTTCGGCTGCCGGGAGAGCGCCGCCGAGATAGCGAACGATGCCGTTCATCGCCACAAAAAGAAGTGTCGACAGTACCATCCACACGATCCCCTGCAGGGTTGTACTGTTCTTCAAACTACTAGAAATACCCACCTGCGCGCCTGTTCTTGTCATTATGCGGTTGCGGCGAAAGGTTCTGATCTGAACCGGAGATAATCGGGCTATCTTAGATCGCGTCGGGGACTTTGACTAATTATTTATTCGGCGGCCAGTAAGTTGAGGTGGCGCGGGCAGGATGGATCTCAGTGAGGCAAGATGCCGCGGTGCGCTTCCTTGCCCCAGAGATCGGCTATGCGCGCATCGCGTCCGCAACTGAAGCGGTAGTATTTATAGCGCACGGGATTTCGGGCGTAGTAGTCCTGGTGATAATCCTCAGCCGGGTAGAATGCGGTTGCGGTGCGAATGACGGTGACGATCGGATCGTCAAGCTGACCGGCCCGCTGCAGCGTGACTTTCGATTGCGTGGCGATCTCTTTCTGAGCGTCGCTCAGTGTGAATATCGCCGTTTTGTAGCTGTCGCCCCGATCACAGAACTGACCGCCGGCATCAGTCGGATCGACGCTGCGCCAAAAAGTGTCGAGCAGCTTTTCATAGGAGACGATATCCGGATTGAAGGTGATTTTGACAGCTTCATAATAGCCGGTTCCGCCTGCCGATATCTGCGCGTAAGTCGGGTTCGGTGCATCCCCGCCGATATAGCCAGAGATGGTCGAGAGAACGCCCGGAACATAATCAAAATCGGCTTCCACGCACCAGAAGCAGCCGCCGGCGAATATGGCAGTTTCCTCGGCGGCGCGCGCTTCACTCGGCCGCAAAAGCGCCGCGGCGAGCAAGAGAGAGATCACCAAGAGAAATCGGGTTGTCGGGAGCGCGGCCTTGCTCATGGGCTTCCCTGCGGGTTGCGGATAATTCACGCAGTTTGACGCAGCGGGAATGCAAACGCCAGCCGATATCGCTTTTGCCCATTCACAATTCCGTAACCGGCCCGGGGAAGGGGAGGTGGCGCGCCAAGTTGCATAAGCTCAAAAATACACGCGTTAATACTAACGGGTTGTTAATCATTGTTCGATATGTGTGACCCTTGAAGTTCAATTTAATGCGAGGCTTGAAGCGTATGCAGGGAGCAAGAATAAATTCATGGTTGAAACAGCTTTCGACCCTTTTTAACCGCAAGGGCGGCGCGGGCCGGGTGCAATTTGGGATCGGGCCCCGCCTGCTCGCCGCGTTCTCGGTCGTTGCTGTTTTGACTGTCGCTATTTCCGTAGTGAGCTGGATCAGCCTTGGCCGGCTGAGCTCGGCAGAGAAGGAACTGGTGGATCAGCAGCTTCCGGCAATTACCCTCGCGCTCAATCTCGCCAATGAAACGACGGCCCTGACCGCCGCGACGCCGCAGCTCAGCTCGGCAACGAGCGAGGCGGAACGCCGTCAGAGCTACAACCGTATTACTGATGCCGCCAAAACGGCCTCGGAAAGGCTGGAGGCCCTCGGACATTATATGGCCGATGACAGCTCTCTCAAGGACGTCAATGTCGGCCTTACCGAGATTCAGAAAAGCCTCACCCTGCTTAATGAGCAGGTGCAAACGCGGCTTGAGCATGCCGCGCGCCTCGAAACCGTGATGCCCAAGCTGACGGAAGCGCGCGACGTTCTCGACACGGCGCTCAACACGTTGCTGCTGCCGCTTCGCGTGCGTATGTTTGAAAATGCGGACAACTGGAAGGGCATGCTCAAGACGGCGGTTGAAGAAGCATCGAACGGCGTGGCGGGGAAATATGACACCAGCACCCTGTCGCGGGAGTCTGCGGCCATCCTGTCCACGCAGGAAGATATTTTCATGTTCAAAAGCAACGGCTATCAGATGCTCAATCTGCTGTCGGCCGGCTTGCAGGCG
The DNA here is from genome assembly GCF_036844445.1 of Sneathiella sp. Lineage (GTDB taxonomy): Bacteria > Pseudomonadota > Alphaproteobacteria > Sneathiellales > Sneathiellaceae > Sneathiella. The sequence goes on from NZ_DAIUFV010000006.1 coordinate 162,557, forward strand.
ACGGATGTCGAGACGGTGAAGGAACTCGAAGCCATTTTCCTCTCCTCCATCTCGACGGTCAGCGGTCCTCTGAATGACCTGGAAGGCACGACGCCTCCGGAAATCTTCAACAAGCTTTCCGCTCTATTCGAAGACTTCCTGACGCTCGGCGTGAAAAACAACAGTGAAGACTCGGTCAATATCTTCCAGACCCGCGTGCTGGAACTGGAAGCAGGACATGCGGCCGAGAAAATAGTCACCCAGAGCCAGTTCCTCGCCGGCGCGCTGGTTCAGAATGTGCACAGCTTCACCTCTAAGGTTGAGGGATCGCTCGCCGAAGCGACGGCGGCGAACGAGGTGCTCGCCGACAATACGCGGATGACGCTCCTGGTCTGTGCGCTGGGTACGCTGCTCGCGACAGTCGCCATCGGCTGGTTCTACGTGCGTCGCAATATCATCCGGCGGATGATGCTGCTCGTCGCCTCGGCGGATCGCCTCTCCGAGGGGGATCTCAACGCCGATATCTATCGTGACGGCACGGACGAAATTGCCCGGATGGGTCATGCGCTGGTCGGCTTCCGCGACATGGCGCGCGATGCCGAGAAAGCGCGCATGGAAGCGGAAGAAGCGCGCCAGCAGCGCGAGGCCGAGAAGGCCCGCCGCGAGGAAGAGCAGCGTGAGGCGGAACGCGCCGCGCGCGAAGAGCGGGAGCGTCTTGAGAAAGAGGCGGCCGAGACGAAGGAACGGGAGCGCAACCAGCTTGCCGATACTTTTGAGGGCAGCGTCAAGCATCTCGTCGAGAAGTTCGCCGCCGCGGCATCGGAAATGACAAAGATGTCGCAGTCGATGGCCGTCTCCGCCGAGGATACGGCGGGACGGACGCGGACGGTTGCCTCGGCATCCGATCTCGCTTCGTCAAGCGTGAATGCCGTTGCCACGGCGACGGAAGAGCTGACCGCCTCCATCAACGAAATCAGCCGTCAGGTCAGCGACGCCGCCTCGATCGCGGGTGAAGCCGTCTCGGAAGCCGAGCGGACCAACCAGATGGTGACCTCCCTCAACGAGGCCGCGTCCCGGATCGGCGCCATTGTCGATCTCATCAATGACATTGCTGGCCAGACGAACCTTCTTGCGCTCAACGCCACCATCGAGGCGGCGCGCGCGGGCGATGCGGGCAAGGGCTTCGCGGTCGTTGCAAGCGAGGTGAAGAATCTCGCCGCGCAGACTGCGAAAGCGACGGAAGAGATCTCCGAGCAGATCAAGGCCGTTCAGGAGGAAACCGGCAATGCCGTCGGCGCGATTGGCGGAATTACCGTGACAATCGGCAAGATCAACAGCATTGCGACGATGATCTCCGCCGCCGTCGAAGAACAGGGCGCTGCAACGGATGAAATCTCCCGCAGCGTTCGCCAGGCCGCGGACGGCGCGCAGGAAGTTCTGCAGAACATCAACCTCGTACGGGACGCTGCCGCCTCGACCGGCGAGACCGCGCACGAAGTGCAGGAAGTCTCCAACCAGCTCGCAAAAGAGGTGAAGGACCTTGATCATGAAGTCGAGAGCTTCCTTGGAAGTATTCGCGCAAGCTAAGAATTAGCAACTAATACATTAGTATTATCATATGCTCTGGATGATTGAATGTTAATATTTCAATCTCCGGAGCATATTCATTTTCTGGCCACAGCATTTCTCATAAACAATTGATAATCCAATACATTAAGAACTACTGATAAAATTTTCTCTAGCCAAAGCGAGAATAATCAGGCACAGTTACCCGCGAATAACGAATAACGAACGTTTTTAACTGGGAGGTGGACGCCTAGGCGTCCGGAAGCGTTTCATATTTCGTGTGATATGCATCTGGGAGCTTATGCATCCATAAGCTGTGATTGGATAAAATACTCAACCTGGAAACGTCTTCGGATGTTTCGGCGACCAACGCGTTACTGGCTGTCCGGAATGTCGGCGTTCGTTTCGGCGGCATTGTCGCCCTAGATGGTGTGTCGTTTGACATCGCACCGGGTCAGATCGTCGGTCTGATCGGACCCAACGGTGCAGGGAAAACCACGCTTTTCAACTGTATCAGCCGGCTTTATGAGGTCAATTCAGGCGATATCCTCTATTGCGGGGAATCGATCCTGAAAATGCCGGTGCATAGAATGAGCGGCATCGGTATCGGCCGCACGTTTCAGAACCTCGCGCTCTTCTCGAACCTCAGTGTTCTCGACAATATCATGATCGGCGGGCACTCGACGGGCAAATCAGATTATTTCAGCAATGCCCTTCACCTGCCGTGGACCCGGCGGGAGGAGCGCGAGCTGCGCGCCCGGGCGATGGAGATGTTGCGTTTCATGGCACTCGAAGAAACGGCATTGCAGCGCATCGGCGGGCTTCCCTTCGGCGTCCAGAAACGCCTGGAAATCGCCCGCGCCCTGCTTGGCCGGCCGAAGCTCCTGCTGATGGACGAGCCGGCGGGTGGCCTCAATCACAACGAACTTTCACTTCTCATCGAAACGATCCGCCGGATCAGGGACGAGTTTGGCACGACCGTCCTGCTGGTGGAGCATCACATGGGGCTGGTTATGGCGGTGTCGGAGAAAGTCGTCGCGCTCAATTTCGGACGCAAGCTGGCGGAGGGCGCGCCGGCGGAAATTCAGCGCCATCCCGATGTTATTGAGGCTTATCTTGGGACGGGTAAAAAATGAGTCGGTTGCTTGACGTAAAAGGCCTGCATGCATCCTACGGGCTGTCGAACGTCCTTCATGGTCTCGATTTCAGCCTTGAGAAAGGCGGCGTGACGGCAATTCTCGGGGCGAATGGTGCCGGGAAAACCACCACGCTTCGCGCGATCAGCGGGATGATCAGCCGGCGCGGGGAGATCAGGATCGAAGATGTCGACATCAGCAATATGGCGACGGCGGACATCACCCGTCAGGGGATCGCCCATGTGCCGGAAGGGCGCGGCACCTTCGTGCGCATGTCGACGGAGGATAACCTCAATCTCGGCGCCTACAGCCGCACCGACAAGGCGGGCATCGCCGAGGATATCGAGCGGGTCTACAGCTATTTCCCGATCCTTAAACAGCGGCGGACGCAGCAGGCCGGTACCTTGAGCGGCGGCGAGGCGCAGATGCTCGCGGTCGGCCGGGCCTTGATGCTGCGCCCGCGCCTGCTTTTGCTCGATGAGCCGTCCTTCGGCCTTGCGCCGCTGATCGTGCAGGAGCTTTTCGCGATCCTGAAGCGGATCAATGCGGAGGAGGGGGTGAGCATGCTGCTGGTCGAGCAGAACGCCGCGCTCGCGCTGGAAATGGCGGATAACGCCTATCTTCTGGAAACCGGCAACATCGTTCTTTCCGGTACCTCGTCGAGCATTCTGGAAAACGAGACCGTTCGGCGGTCTTACTTGGGCTATTAGGAAAATTCCATGGATCTTTTTCTGCAACAAATGCTGACCGGGCTTGCGAACGGCGCGATTTACGCCTGTCTCGCGCTGGCGGTGGTGATGATCTATCAGGCGATCGATCACTTCAATTTCGCGCAGGGCGAAATGGCGATGTTCAGCACCTATATCTGCTGGTCGATGATCGCTGCGGGGATCCCCTACTGGGTCGCCTTCGTTCTGACCGTCATCATATCCTTCCTCGGCGGGCTGGCGATCGAGCGGATCATCATCAAGCCGCTTTATAAAGCCTCGGTGCTTGGCCATGTGGTTGTCTTTATCGGCCTGATCGCGATTTTCAACAGCCTTGCGGGCGCCATCTGGGATCACACCATCAAGACGTTTCCCTCGCCCTTCCCGAGCGGTTCCTTCGGCGGGCTGATCGGGCTGCATGAAGTCGGCATGTTCTTCATCACCCTGATCCTTCTGCTTGCCATTTTCTGCTTCTTCCGCTTTACGCGCATCGGCATGGCGATGCAGGCCGCGGCCGCCAATCCCGTCTCGGCCGAGCTGGTCGGCATCCGGGTCGGCTGGATGCTGGCGCTCGGCTGGGGTCTCGCGGCGGCGATCGGCGCGGTTGCCGGGATGATGATCGCCCCCATCGTTTTCCTCGATCCGAATATGATGCTCGGCATTCTGCTTTACGGCTTCGCGGCGGCCATCGTCGGCGGCATTTCGAGCCCGGCCGGCGCCGTCGCCGGCGGCTTTATCGTCGGCATCATCGAAAATCTGGCGGGCACCTATATTCCCGCGATCGGAAGCGAGCTCAAGCTGACGGTCGCGCTCGCGCTGATCGTGATTGTCCTGTTGTTCAAGCCAACCGGCCTGTTCGGCAAAACCATTGTGACAAGGGTGTGATAGTATGGCGGATGATGTAAAAGTGGAAACCGACCCGCGACTGACTGTCGGCGCCCGTGTCCCGATGCTGTGGGTGGGCGCGTTCGTAATCATCGGGGTGCTGCTGCCCTTTTTCCTGACTGGCTATTCGACCTTTCAAGCCACCCTGATCATGATCTATGCGATCGCGATCCTCGGGCTCAACCTGCTGACGGGTTTCAATGGACAGTTCTCGCTCGGCCATAGCGCGTTTTACGCCATCGGCGCCTACACGGCGGCGATCCTCGTCTTTCACTATAACTGGTCCGTCTATGCGACGATCCCTATTGGCGGGATTGTCTGCTTCGTCGCCGGGTTCCTGTTTGGCCTGCCCGCCCTCCGCCTCGAAGGGCTGTATCTTGCGCTTGCGACATTCGCGCTCGGCATCGCGGTGCCGCAGATCCTGAAATCCTCGCATCTGGAGGAGCTGACCGGCGGCGTGCAGGGGCTCGACGTGTTCCGCCCGGAGGTGCCGGAAATGCTGCCGCTGACATTGGATCAGTGGTGGTATCTGATTGTCTTCGCCGTGATGCTGCTGATGTTCTGGGTCGCCTGGAACCTGATCAACAGCCGGACCGGGCGGGCGATGATGGCCATTCGTGACAACTCGATCGCCGCGCGGTCGATGGGAGTCAACGCGGCGCTCTACAAGTCGCTCACCTTCGGCGTCAGCGCCTTCTATACCGGCATCGCCGGCGCTATGGCGGCCATCGTGATTGAGTTCGTCGCCCCCGACAGCTTCACCTTCCAGCTCTCCATCCTGCTCTTCATCGGCATGGTGGTGGGCGGGACAGGGTCCATCTGGGGCGCGATCTTCGGCGGCTTCTTCATTCTGATCATCCCGAATTTCGCAGAGGAAATTTCAACCGGCCTTTCCTATGCGATTTTCGGCATTATTCTTATTCTTATCATCTACATCATGCCGTCGGGCTTCGCTGGCCTGGTGAAATTCATAAAAGCAAAAATAACCGGCAGGATGAGACAACGGGTTGAGTGAATAGCGTACCCCCGTGTCTTCGCGCGGGGCAATCTAACAGGAGGAACGATATGAACACCGGGAGAAAATTAGCGATCACCTTCGCTGCCATCGCCGCCATGGGGCTGGCGGCGGGCACAGCGCTGGCCGACAAAATGTACGGGCCGGGCGTGACGGATACCAGCATAAAGATCGGCAACACCATGCCTTACAGCGGCCCGGCTGCGGCCTATGGCGCGATTGGCAAGTCGATCGAGGCGTATTTTAAAAAGATCAACAAGGAAAATGGCGGCGTGAACGGTCGTCTGATTGAGTTTATCACACTTGATGACGGCTACAGCCCGCCGAAAACCAAGGAGCAGGTGCGTAAACTGGTGGAGCAGGATGAAGTTCTGCTGATCTTCCAGAGCCTTGGCACCCCGTCGAACTCGGCGATCCACGCCTATATGAATCAGAAGAAAATCCCGCAGCTGTTTGTGGCGACAGGCGCAACCAAGTGGGGCGACCCTGAGAATTTCCCCTGGACCATGGGTTGGCAGCCGAGCTACCAGACTGAAGGGCAGCTTTTCGGCACCTATGTGATGCAGAATGTCGAAAATCCGAAAATTGCCATTCTCTATCAGAATGATGACTACGGGAAAGACTATGTAAAGGGCATGAAGGACGTCCTTGGCGACAAGGCGAAGGATCTGATCGTTGCGGAAGAAAGCTATGAGGTGACGGATCCGACCATCAACTCGCAGATCATCAAGCTGAAAGACAGCGGCGCGAACGTATTCTTCAACGTCGCAACGCCGAAGTTCGCTGCACAGGCCATCAAGAAAGTGCGCGAACTGAACTGGGATCCGGTATTCCTGAACAACTCGGTTTCAAACTCCGTCGGCGCGGTTTACGAGCCGGCCGGCCTTGAAAACTCCAAGGGCATCATCTCCTTGCAGTATTTCATGGACATCACGGACCCGAGCGTCTTTGACACTGAACCCTACAAGAAGTGGAAGGCGTTCATGGACGAATATTATCCTGATGGCGATAAGAGCAGCTCCTTCACGGCTTATGGCTATCTCGTCGCCCAGACCATGGAACAGGTGCTGAAGCAGTGCGGTGACGATCTGACGCGTGAAAACGTCATGAAGCAGGCCGCCAATCTTGATCTCGAACTGGACATGATGCTGCCCGGTATCAAGATTCAGACGAGCCCGACCGACTATTTCCCCATCGAGGCCATGATGCCCATCGCCTTTGATGGTGAGAAATTCGTCCCCGTGGGCGAGGTGGTTTCCGTCAACTGATTGACGCCATCTGCGATACCGGCCGGGAGCGACTATGCTCCCGGCTTTTTTATGTGAGGTCGGCCGCGGCAGGCGGCTTCAGAAGCGATGATTGTTGTAAGGCTTAATCGGAAATACCGGCGCGTTGCCTGATACGCGGGAACTCCGCCATGCGGTTTTTCCGGGCGCTTTGATCAATTCATTCAAAAAGCTCTCCGTCCAGTGCTCGATATCGTACCGATAGAGATGCGTGATGGTTTTGCGATATGTCTCTATTCGCGCCGGCAGCGGCATGGTCAGCGCCTGATTGATCTTCTCGGCGATATCGGCCGGATTAGTCGGATCGACACAGAGAACCCCGAGACGCTCCAGCTCCTCCGCCGCGCCGGCATATTTGCTGAGCACAAGCATGCCCGGATCGCGTGGATCCTGGACCGCAAGAAATTCCTTGGCAACGAGGTTCTGCCCGTCGATCAGCGGGGTGACAAGGCCGACGTCAGCGCTCCGCAGTCTGCCCAAAAGTTCCTCCCGCGGAACGCCCTTTTCGCAATAGACGAGAGGGCGGTTCTCTTCGCTTTCAAAATCGTCCCGGATTTCGGCGGCCACCTGCCGCGTGTCGCGAATGGCCGTCTGATACTGCTCGATATCGGCGCGGCTGAGCGGCGTGATCTGGGTGTATTGTACGCCGTCCCGGTGTTCGGGGTGCTGTTCAAGAAATTCATGAAAGCCGATGAGGCGATGCGGAAGGCCCTTCGTATAGTCGAGACGCTCGGCGCCGATAAGGGTCTTGCCCTCGGTCTTCAACAGAGGCGCGCGCTCGGCGTTCTGCCGCGCCGCAAGGGCGAGGTCATATGTCTCGACGCTGATCGGGAAAACACCGAAACAGGCGCTTTTCCCCTCATGCCGGATCCGTTCACCGCGGAAACGCTCTGAGACCGAGGGGCGCTGGCCGAGCGATACGGCAAAATTTTCGAGATCCCGAAATGTCTGAAAGCCGACAAGGTCGTAATCAAACAGATCCCTCACAAGCTGGGAATACTGCTTTTTTAAAAAAAGCGGCACTTGCGGTCCGCGAATGAACTCCTCTGACGGGATCGGGATATGATGAAAATAACCGATCGGATTGCGGATGCCGAGTGCGCGAAACTCGCGGCCAAGCGGGATAAGGTGGTAATCATGAACCCAGATGAGATCATCGGGTTGCAGAAAGGGACGAATGCGCCGTGCAAAGGTTCTGTTCACGTCGCGATAGACGGAATACACATTCGGCCGCGCCTTGATATGCTGGCCAAGGCCATGCATCATCGGCCAGAGATGCTCGTTGGCCATGCCTTTGTAGTAATCCTCATATTCCCGTTCGCGGAGCGGCATGGTCAGAAAGGTGATGTCGCCGCAGGTCATTTGCGTGATCTGCCGGCTTTTGCCGTTAAGCTTTCGAACGGAGCCGTCCCAACCGAACCATATGCCGCCGCCGTTGCTTTCGAGTGCGGCCTTCACACCGACGGCAAGGCCGCCGGCATTTATTTGTCCGGTTTCGGGGTCGGGAAGGGATACGCGATTTGAAATGCAAACAATGCGGGACATGTGCCTTCTCCATTCATCAAAATTATTTTTCTCTAACATCGCCGGAGGTCGAAATTCCCTTGGCGCGTCAGGAAAAGGCGATTGAATTCCACTTAAAAGGGCTTAATCTATAGCTTTCATCGATTAAAAAAGAGGACCAACCGGCCTTTCTGGCGGCGGCGATGTTTTCTGGAGTATCATCTATCAATAATAATTCCTCCGGCTTCCGCCCGAGGCTTATTTCGATATGACGGAAATAATCCGTATCGGGCTTGGCCGTCCTAACATCACAACTAATAAAGCATGGAAATGTGTCGAGAGCATGTTTGCGGAGCCACCGTTCGATGCGGCGTTTCCGTAGTCCGTCCTGGTTCGAGGCGATGGCGCAGGTAAAACCGCTTGCCTGCCACTCCTTGATCTTTCCGAGGGCGGGCCGGCAGGGCACCAGGTTATAGGTCAGCCAGGTATCAATGACACGGTCCGCCGCCCGGCGATCGAGCTGTCCGCGGCGGTCGAGGTGGCGATAAAAGCACCTGCGCGTATCGAGGCTCGCATCGCGAAGGCAGCGCCGCCAATCCGCGGACTTCTGAAATTCTTCCCACAAGGCGAGCATGTCGGAGGGCAACAGGTGCCGTCGCCAGTCTTTTGACGGGTCGCTCGGATGGTGCCAGATGAGAACGCCATCGATATCGAAAATAATCGTTTTTATGCTCATCTCAAAGTCGCACCTCGATCAGGAGGGGCAGGTGGTCGGAGAGATCGCGCACTTCCGGCCCGTTCAGCGTTCGCGCCTCGGCATCCAGTTTCATTTTCATGCCCGCTTTGTAGCCCGGCTCGTCGCACCAGACACGATCGAGCCGGAATACGGGGCAGAAGGCCGGGAATGTCTTGGCGCACGGCAGGGGGCGCATCAGCCGGTCCAGATGCCGAAGCAGGCGCGATGACCACAGCCACTCGTTAAAATCACCCATGAAGAACACCGGGGAGCGGGCTTTATCTTCCACCATGTTGATAAGACGGATCAGGTTGGTGATTTCCCAGCGGCGCAAGATGGAGGAGAGGGACAGATGCGTGCCGATCACGCGAAGCCGGCCCTTCGGCGTCTCGATCAGCGCATCGACAGCATTGCGCGGCTCCAGCACCTGATGCTTGCGTTCAAGATCATGCACCAGCCCGCGGACGATTGGAAACCGGCTGAGAATGAGGTTGCCGTACCACCCGCCGTCTTCCTTCATGGCGGGGCCGAGCAGTCGGTGCGGCCGCTCGTTCCCGCAGAGGATCTCGACGTTCCCGGGGTGGCCGCCCCGGCTTGGCCGCGTTTCCATCTCCTGCAGGACGCCGATATCGATGTCGAAATCTTCCATGAGCGCGTGAATGCGCCGAAGGTTCCCAAGGCCCTTTCTGTCGACGCCGCCGTGAATATTGAAACTTAGAATGCGGAGCGCGTTCATGACGCTTTTCTGCTCCTATAGTGCTTAAAGATCCTATGGGTTCCCCAGAGGATCAGCATCCATACAGTCAGGGTCCCGATGGTGTAGAAAATCACTTCCGGCTCAGGGTTGGAGAAAAGTTCGCCGAGCGCCCCGCCAAACAGCGACTTGGCGGCAATCCCGGGCAGCAGGCCAAGAAATGTCGATATCATGTAGGCGGCAAAACCGGCCTGCGCCATGCCGAGCGTGACGTTGATTGCGGTGAAGGGCGCGATCGGCACCATCCGCACCATGGTCATGCCGAGGACGCCACCGCGGTCGGTATATTCCTTCATCTTGTCGAGGACGGGCTTGAACCAGCGCGACAGTTTCGCGCCGGCGCCCCGCCCGATGGCATAGGCGACCGCAGCGCTCGTCAGCGATCCGAGATAGGCGTATAAAAAGCCGTAGACCGGTCCGAACACGATCGCTGTCACCAGATTGAGCGCCATGACCGAGAAGAAAAATGCGCCGCCGAGGAGATAAAGCCCAATGAGAATGAGGGGGCTCCAGCTACTTTGCCGCGCGTTCTCCATCAGGCTTCTAAAGCCGTCTTCGGAAAAAATGTTCAGAAACTCGTCGGGCAGGAATGGGCGGATCGACAGCCACGCGAGGACACCGATCAGGGCCAGGGCAAGCGAGAAAAAGAGGATCTGCCGGACCGGCAGGTTGACCAGCAGATGCGCCTCCTTCGGGTCGCCGAGCTTGATGGCGAGCGGCGTCAGCAGCCCGTTGCGATAGGGGCCGTTGTCAATTTTCTGCAGATGCTGCCGGCTGTGCGGCTGGTATTCGAGCAGGGTATCGAGATCGGAGGCCGCAATAAGGGCGGCAATATCCTTCTCCTCCCGTCCGGTGTGCTCGCGAATTAGATTGTTGCGCAGCTTGGCGATCCGGGCGCGGCTCGCATCATCCTGCGCCTCGATAATCACATCGCATTCTGTATCGAAGCCCATGGAGCGGTTATTCATGTTCGATGAGCCGATATGAAGAAACCTTTCATCGACGAACATGACTTTGGAATGAATATGAATGGTCTTTTCCCTGCCGTTTTCGGCCGTAAGCGGGTAGGTCACCGCGAAACGCGCATTATCCGGCATCTCCGCCGTGACGGTGTCGCAGAATGCAACGCGCCCCGTCCACATGGACTTATGTTCCATATAGCCGCGCGGGACATCGGAACTCACGGCCAGAACTGCAAGCTCCGGCCTTTCCCACAGCCGCCGCTGCAGCGCTTTCGCGATCAGCGGGCAGGTTAGATACTGGTTTTCGATATAGATGAATTTTTCCGCCCGCGCGATTTCGTCGATATACATGCGCTGGATTTCCCGAACGGTGGGCGTATCGGCCGTCTTGGGGAGCGTGCGCGCGATGGCGAAGTCGATGTCCTCGAAATCCGGCGTGACATGCGCAGGCCAAAGACCAGAGCGCTCGGGCGTCAGCGCCGGGCGGATTGCGTCGAATTTCGCGCCCGTCTTCCATCTCTCTCGCGCCAGCTCTGCGAAGGATCCGACGATCGGGCCCGTCATCATCAGCTGGATATCGTGGTGCGGATGATACGATTTCTTGCGGAAGAAATCGAGCCAGCCACCGGGATCGACACGGTGCCGCGCCCTGACCCGATGCTGGCGCTGGTCCCAGCGGCCGAGCGCGATGTCGATGCCGCCGCAAAAGGCGATCTCATCATCGATGACGATAACTTTCTGGTGATGGCAGGCGCTGAAGGGGACTGTGTAGTCGGCGCAGTAGTGAATATTGGCGGGGGTGCGCATGCGCCATTTCCAGCCCGAAAACGGCTCGCGTTCCGTCGTGAAGAAAACCGAGTAGTTCCACCTGTTGAGATAGATCTGCAGATCCTGGTTCTCCTCCGCCTTGTGGGTCAGCAGATCGAACAGTGTGACGGGGATTTCATTATCCTCACCCTCTTCGCCGCGGAGAAGTTCGATGCGTCCGTCAATATCCCAGCCGAGAATGAAGATCGATTTCTTCGCATCGCAGAGGGCCGCATAAAGCGCCCTGAAGAAATTTGCACAGTCGATCAGAAGCGCCGCTTTATCGGCTTTTCCCGTTCTCCAGCAATTATGATTTTCTCGGTAAATACTACTCATCACTTTCCCCTCTCTTTTCAAGGGCGGGACTTATGTCAGGAAAGGAGATGAACGAGGAAGAAGAAATTGACACTATGCTTGTCCGCTTTTTGGAAGCGGCGGATTGGCGCAAGCACTACTCGCTCCTTTCCCCTTCTTTACTTAGCGGGGAAAAATGTTGAAACAAAGGAGATGCTGGGGACATGCTATGTCCTCCTTGTTTTGTTTCCGAAAATCCGAAGATGTGGCTGAATTCTGCGACTTTCAGGGAAGAGGATCTCAGTTTAAAACTACTAAACTATGTTTAACCGGTGTAGTCGAGGTTCTGCCTATGGCGAAGATGTGGCGATTTTGTGATGTCTTTGCCGGGGATCCCCTTTGATATTTGTTTCACGCGCCGCTGAGCTATATGAAAACTGGAAAACTCACTACAGGCGGGGTGCCTGCCAGGAGGCGGGTCGGCGCAACGCCCGAAGCCGAACCGTATTCCATGCGATACGGCAACAGCTAATTTCGTCTTAAACAATTATAGAGTGTGTTGTGAGCAAGAACCCACCATCATGCTCGCATGCGGAAAATCAATTAGGAGCTGGGGCAATCGACGAACATCGGGAGCCGATAATCTTTGGCCTTCCCGCGAAACAGAAAGGACTGAGCGATGATCAAATGGAATATCCATGACGATGTCATTGAACTGACAGCAAGCGCGAAACTGACGGACAGGGATTATGAGCAGCTGTTGCCCGTCATCGACCACCTTCTGGAACTCCACAGCAAACCGAAATTCAAGATTATCCTCGATGACTTTAAAGGATGGGAGCTCTCCGCTCTCTGGTCCGATCTCAAATATGACCTGAAGCATGGGCGGGAGTTTGGCCCCATGGCGGTGATCGGAGAGGATATCTCACAAAAATGGCTGGCCCAGTTCTCCGACATTTTCTTCCCATCGGATATCCGCTACTTCGATCATGATGCGGAACGGGAGGCGGAAGAATGGCTTGAGGAAGAGGGCAACGGAGCGCATCCCGCGAGCCCTCTCGAGCAGCGCGACAAAGCCATGACATCGGCCCGGAAGGTGCAAGGTGGCTCTGAGCCGCCCCGAAGCGTCGCCGGAAATGGCAGCGGCAACGGGAAAAGCAGCGCATCCGCCGCCGCGCACTATGACGAGGGCGGCCAGCCTCCGCAACATCAGGATCATCAACCCGGGCGGGAGACGGAAATGTCTCCGCCGCCGCGGTCTTTTATGGAAAACTACAAGGCTGCCGGAAAGCTCGAAGGCAAAACCCTGCTCATCAGCGGCGGCGACAGCGGTATCGGCCGGGCGGTCTCTATCGCCTTTGCCAAGGAAGGCGCGGATATCGCCATGATCTACCTCGAAGAAGAAGAGGATGCGCGGGAAACGGAAGATCATATCCTCGCCGAAGGGCAACAGTGCATCCGGCTTTGCGGCGATATTGCCGATCCTGCCTTTTGCAAGCGCTGCGTTGAGGAGACGATCGAGAAATTCGGCAAGATCGATATTCTCATCAACAATGCGGGCGAGCAGCATACGGCCGATGCACTCGAGGATATTTCGCCCGAGCAGCTTCAGAGAACTTTCGCGACCAATGTGTTCGGCGCCTTTTATCTCACGCAGGCAGTGCTGCCGCATCTGAAAGAAAACGCCAGCATCATCAATACGGTGTCGATCACCGCCTATCGCGGACAGCCCGTGCTGATGGACTATGCCGCGACCAAGGGAGCGCTTGTCGCGTTGACCCGCTCGCTCTCGGCAAATCTAGTGAATAAGGGGATCCGCGTAAACGGCGTCGCCCCGGGGCCGGTCTGGACGCCGCTGATACCGTCGAGCTTTGATGCGGACGAGGTGGCGGAGTTCGGTGAAAGCGCGCCGATGGGCCGGGCGGGGCAGCCCGATGAAATCGCGCCGGCCTATGTCTTTCTGGCGAGCAGCGATTCAAGTTACATGACGGGGCAGGTGCTGCATCCGAACGGCGGAACAATTATCGCGGGCTAAGTCACGCCGGGGCGGTATATAATGAACGCATGGAAGGAGGAGGCACTGCCATGAAAACAGAAGATGTGGAAATCAGCCACCCCGACAAGCTCCTGTTTCCCGAAGCAGGTCTCAGCAAAAAGGATATCGCGGCCTATTACAAGCGCATTGCCGAATATCTCCTGCCCTTTGTTCAGGACCGACCGCTGACACTTCGCCAATATCCGCACGGGATCGGCAAGCCCGGCTTTTTTCACAAGCACGCCCCCGACTATTTTCCGGATTATGTCGAACGGATGAATGTGCCGATGAAGAGCCGGGACGGGAAAATCATGCGGATGATCACCGCCGATGAGCCGGCCGATCTCGTCTATCTCGCGGGGCAGAATGTGATCGAGCTGCATATGGGCCTGGCGCGCAAAGACGATCTCGAAAAGCCCGATCAGATCATTCTCGACCTCGATCCCTCCGACAATGATTTCGAAAAGGTGCGCCAGACCGCGTTCATACTTAAGGATCTGCTCGATGAATGGGGGCTGCCGTCATTTCTTAAAACAACCGGATCACGCGGCCTGCATATTCACGTGCCGCTGCGTCCAGGGGAAAAATTCGCGGCCGTGAAGGAGATTGCGCATCACTGGGCGAGGGAGCTTGAGACGCGCGCCGGCGAGATCGCGACGCTCGAGAAGCGAAAGGATAATCGCGGCGACAAGGTTTTTATCGACTATCTGCGAAATGATTACGGAATGACAGCGGTCGTGCCCTATTCGCTCCGCGCGCAGGAAGAGGCGTCGGTCGCGACGCCGATTGCCTGGGAGGAACTTGGCGACAGCAAACTCGGGCCGAAAAGCTATACGCTCAACAATATTTTCCGTCGCCTCTCAAAAGGAAAGGAGCCATGGGCGACGTTCACGGACGAGTCTGTCACTTTCGAGGTGCTGCAGAAAACGCTCGCGTAACGGCGTGAAGGGGAGCAGAGGCAAGATCCCGCGGGTCAGGGCACGCCGGATGTCTCCGACCGATCAATCAGCTACCCTTTATGACGGCGCAGGCAACCGGGCTGCCGGATGCACCGGCGGGCGGCGTTCTGTAATCGTCCGGCCCTTCGTGGATAACAATCGCCGTACCATCGCGATCGAGAATATGCGCAATGCTCTCGCCGCCCGAACTTCGCAGGGTCATATCGTCGCTAAAGAGTTGCGCATGCAATGTGCCGTCGGCGGCCACATGAACATTGTCAAAATCGCCCGTATGCGGCCCGCCCGGATTCAGCTTGCCATGCAGTGTGGCGTCGTTATTGACATGCGGGCCGGCATCCTTGAAGGGGGTGACGGTCGTTGAGCGCTCCATCCCGACGCCGAGCACCGGGCTGCAGCTTCCCTTTTCATGCAGGTGAATGGCATGATCGCCGCTGGTAAGCCCTTGGGCTTCAATGCGGATAATCACCCCGCTCGCGGTTTCCTCGAGCATGGCCATGCCGATATACTGGCCGTTAGCGTTGATAAATTGCGCGCTGGCGCGCGGCGGGGAGTTGCTGTCGGCATAGGATGACTGCGGCGCGGCGAGCAGCAGGCTCGCAAGCGCCACACAGAGGCCAAGCCTGATACCGGTTCTGTTATATCTTTCTAGCATGGTGTTTATTTTCACCTCATCTATTGCTTGAATATCGACGTCTCGGACATGAACCGCGGAAGTCGCGGTGCGATCCTGCAGTCATGCCGAGACTTGAATTGACCGACGCGTAAAGACGACGGACCTTGCAATTGCAAGTGCATGCCCTGACCAAAGCGGGAGTAGCAGGCTACAAAGCAAATTTGTTTTTTATAAGTCAGACGATTGATTTCAGAGGCATATCAGAAGAGTGTGGTATTCGCGCCCGCTGATTGCAGATAGGCGAGCAGCAACGCTTCCGCCTTTTGCAAGCCGCGCGTCGGCGCCGGGGAGTCCGGCAGGCGCGCCTCCTTGCCCTGCCGGCAAAGCTCCAGCAGGCCCGGATGGATGTAGCTGCTTTTCAAGATTGCGGGCGTGTTGCATGTGTGCGCGACGATTTCCTCGAATACGGATTTCAGCGACGGATCGCCGCGTTTCCGCTGCCGGACCAGTTCTTCGAGAAACAGGGTGCTAAACCGCCAGGTGCGAAAATCTTTCGCGGAAAACGCGGGCCCCATATGTTCATGAATAAAATTGTTGATGTCTTCCGAGCGGATCTGGTGGCGACGACCCGCCGCGTCCCTGAAGGCGAAGATATGGACACCGCGCCAGTGAATGCATTCTTCAAGCGCGCGTGCGAGGCCCGGATCATAAAGTTCGCATTTTATCAGAACGCCGCCCTTTCCTTTGAAGGAGAAGTGGACCGTCTCGCGATCGACGGAGATATGCTGCTTGCGAAGGGTGGTGAGGCCGTATGTCTGGTTGGTCTCCGTCGATACGGCATTGCCGATGCGCATCCCGGTTTTGTCGAGGATGCGCAGCATGGCGCAGAGAAGCTTCTCCTTGCCATCTTCGGAATGCTTTATGCGATAGGCGATTTTGCGGCGAAAGGAGGGAAGTTCTTTGCCAAAATCTTCCATCAGGGAGAATTTGTTCCTGTCGCGCAGCTCTTCCCAGAGAGGATGATAGAAATACTGCTTTTTGCCCTTCGAATCAAAGCCGGTCGCCTGTAAATGCCCGTTGGGCGAGGGGCAGTACCAGACGTCGGTGTAGGAGGGCGGGACGGCGAGAGCGAGGAGCCTCGCGCGCCGTTTCGGATCCTTTACCACCTTTCCGTTCACCCGCCGAAACGAAAAGCCGCGCCCGCATTTCACGCGGGTAATGCCGGGTTTCTGTTCCTCGACATAGATCAGGCCGACCTCCATGAGGTCCGCATCGCTAATGGCCTGATCATTTCCCATGACCTGCGCGGTCAGTGGTTCCGCAAGGCGTTGATAAGCTCGCTCTTGTTCATGCCAGAGCGGCCCTTGATGCCAATATCCTTTGCCTTTTGATAAAGCTCATCCTTCGAGCGATCCTCATATTTCGCCGCGCGCCCGCCCTTTTCCGACGGATGCCGATGGGGGTTCGCCTGGGCGTTGGCGATGCGGGCGGCCTTCTCCTTGCTCGCGCCCTTCTTGCGCAGCTCCTCGTAGGTGTCGTCCTTCTTGATCTGCTTGCCATGATCTTTCGCCATTTCAATGCTCCTTGCGCTTAAGGTTTCATGATGCATTTGATGCAGTTGTCTTCCTTGTCACGGAAGGCTTTGTAAAAATCGGGCCCGTCTTCAAGACTGCCGCGATGGGTGATGATGTAGGAGGGATCGATCTTTCCCTCCTCAATGAGGTCGAGCAGGGGCGCCATGTAGCGCTGCATATGTGTCTGGCCGCCGCGCAGGGTCAGCGCCTTGTTCATCAGCGGACCGAGGGGGATCTTCGCCTTGCTGAAATAGACCCCCGGCATCGATATATTGCCGCCCTTGCGGCAGGATCGGATCGCTTCGTTGAGCACGAATGGGCGGTCCGTCATCAGGCCGGTTTTGAGCTGGGTCATTTCCTTGACATCGGCCCATGTGCCGGCGCCGTGCGCCTCAGCGCCAACCGCATCGATGCAGCGATCGGGTCCGCGCCCTCTGGTCAGCTCCATCAGTGTTTCATAAACGTCGAGATCTTCAAAATTGATGGTCTCCGCCTTGCCCGCGGTTTTGGCGAGCGCGAGGCGTTCCGGCACGCAATCGATGGCAATCACGCGCCCCGCGCCCCGCATCCAGGCGCTCTGGATCGCGAACTGTCCGACCGGGCCGCAGCCCCAGACGGCCACGGTATCGCCCGCTTCGATGTCCGCATTCTCTGCGCCCATATAGCCGGTCGGATAAATGTCGGAGAGAAAAAGAACCTGTTCGTCCGCGAGATCGCTTTCGATCTTGAGCGGGCCGACATTGCCATAGGGCACGCGTACATATTCCGCCTGACCGCCCGCAAAGCCGCCGAGCAGGTGCGCATAGCCGAACAGGCCGGCCGGCGAATGTCCCATCATTTTCGCCGCCCTCTCGGCGTTCGGATTGGATTTATCGCAGAGGGAGAAAAGGGTTCTCTGACAGAAATAGCATTGGCCACAGGAAATGGTGAAAGGAATAACAACGCGGTCGCCGATATCCAGCCGGGCAATGGCAGGGCCTTTCTCGACGACCTCGCCCATGAATTCATGGCCGAGGATGTCGCCTTCCTCCATTCCGGACGCCAGCCCGTTATAGAGGTGAAGGTCTGAACCGCAGATGGCCGTCGCTGTCACTTTGACAATAATATCGTCATAGTTCTCCAGCTCCGGATCGGGAACCGTATCGCATTGGATATCTTCTCTGCCGTGCCAGCATAAAGCGCGCATTGCTATTCCTTCCCATATTGAGAAACGAATAAGGATCAGGCGGATTTTTTCATCGCCTGCTCTTCGATACTGTCGCTAAGTTTGGAGAGCTTCACGTCGGTCGCCTTCTCCTGCTCCAGAATTTCATGCAGATGTTTGCTCGCCTCCTTTTCGCCGAGTTGATTGGCGATGTTGCAAAGCGTGCCATAGGAAGCGATTTCATAATGCTCAATCTTCTGGGCCGCGGCGATCATGGCGGAATCAAGAACCGCACCCGCCTTGGATTCCTTCATCAGGCCGTCGCCTTCCTCCATCAGCCCGTCCATGGCTTCACACTTTTCGCGCTCTTTCTCCAGGCCGCAGATTTCAAAAACCTTTTCCAGTTTTTTGACCTGGCCCTTTGTTTCTTCCAGATGGTCTTCGAAGCAACTCTGCAGCTTCGGGTTCGTTGCTTTCTTGATCATTTTCGGGAGCGACTTGGTAATCTGATTTTCGGCGTAATACATATCCTGCAGCAGGTGCTCAAACAGCTCTTCCAGATTGGTTAGCTTGGACATCTCTTTCTCCTTTTCGAGGCGGGTTTTAACCGGTTACACAACAACAACTTCGGGATCACCGGTGAGGTTCCGGCATTCGGCCGCGCAGCGGCGGCAGGCGTCGGCGCAGGCTCTGCAATGATGGGTGTCATGTTTGTCGCACTCATCCGCGCAGGCGATGCATATTCGCGCGCAGGCTGTCGCGACGGCCGCAAGGTTAAGTGATCCGCGGGCCGCGAATATACTCATCACGCGGCACATTTCGATGCATTCCAGACAGCGCTTCGCACAGGCCGGCCGGCCGTCTTCGATGCAGGCTTTTGAGCAGAAGGCGGCGGTGCTGAGGCAATGGTTGCACGCCTCGACGCATTGCTTGTTCTGGTAGGGCATGGAATTTCTCCTTCGGTTCCGTCTTTGCAACTGGCAAGGAAGCGCGGGGTTCATTTCTGGCCATCCGGATGCCGCTCATGCTTGAGCGAATGCGCCAGTCGCATATCCCGCTCCGGCCCTCGTCAGGCGGCGGGAAGGGTTTGTCTGATGGATCCCATATCACAGGAAAAATGCGTCATTTTTATGAGGATTTCATAATATAATTATGAAGAGATCTCCTCCGCACTGGTATGGGGATAGACGGTCAGGCAAAACTCCTGAAGCCGCCAGTCGAGGTCACGGATCTCGCGCATGGCGCCTCGCAGCTGCTCGGGCGATACGGCGCCGTCATTGGCGGTTTTGATAAATCCTTCGCCGAAAATCACATGGCCCTGCTCGTGCAGCCTGACTTCCGCATCGGCGATCCAGCTATGCTTAAGGAGCGTCGCGCGTACCTTGTCCGGGAGATCGAGATAGCCGTTCTCAACCGATGTGGGGGCGCGGTTGATCAGCCCGGTGACGGCGTCTTTCGTCTGCTTCCAGCCATCTTTCAGAATATCGAGAGAGATCAGCGCGGCGGCCGCCGAGTCCGCCCACCAGAACCCAAAGCCGATGCCAAGAACGCCGGCGATGGCGGCGGCGGCCGTCATCCAGTCGGCCTTGTTCATCTGCGCATCCGTCATCAGGATTTTGTCGTTCAGGATCTTCGCGGGCTTCATCTTGGCAAGCCCGAGAATGACCGGCGGAAAAGTGCCCCAGAGGAGGACAAGGATCATCCACCAGCCGAGCCAGATATCCTGCCCGAAATACTCCTTCATGCCGATGGTCGGGTGTTCCTGCAAGACGAGGTTGCGAACAGATTCGAACAGCAAAAACGCCCCCATCAGCAGCAGCGCAAGCGCCGTACAGAGGAAGAGGATCGAAATAACCCGATGGAAGCCGTATGGGTAATGCTTCGTCGGCTTTCGCCAGCAGACGTAGGTGCCGAACAGGAAACAGATCGGCGGGATAAGGCTCAGGCAGTCCTCGACCCATGCCGTTTTCATGGCCTGCGATGAGCCCATGACCGTGTACATTAGCAGGATGACGCTAACGAGATAGGCAAGGGAGATATATTCGAGCCGCCGCGCCTTGCGGAGCGCCTTATCCTGTTCGTCATTGAATTCATATTGTGGCGCGAGTTTCATTTCTGCAGCTCCTCGGCGTACCGTTCATGAATATCCGGCGCCTGCCGCTTCAGAAATTTTTCGAGCGAGGTAATCAGGCGGTTTTCGCCGGGCGGCGTCGCCAGCACGTGCTGATCCTTTTTCCGATCACCAAGTTCGAGATAGGGCCGCGTCATCCCGACGTGTTTCCCGCGCGGATTGTCAGTCGCGAGGCCGCCGATAACGAGGTCGAGCTGAAACTGCTCCAGCTTTTCAAACGCGCGCGCTTCGGGGAGATATTGCCAGTCGGGGGAGAGGCCCAGGCTTTTCGCAAAGTCCGATGCGATCTCCACTTCGAGCCCTGCAAAGCCGCTGTCGGTCCGATATGCCCACGGCCGATGCTCGATAATGCCGATCCGCAAAGTTTGTCGGTCCTCTGCCTTTTGCAGCGTCGCTTCGGCATCTTTCGGGAAATCATCGCAGGCCGCCAGCATCAGTAGGCTGAGAATAAGGAAAATCCTGAACATATCGTTCATCCCTGAATCGAGCACTCCGGCGCGCTGGCGTTGATCGTCGTTGCGATCCGGAGAGGGTGTCACTTCACCAGCGGATAGGTCCGCTCTTCCGGCGACAACGCATCGGACGCCACTTCCCGGGCCTGGTAGAGCTTTTCATCGCTGAAGGCGCTGCGGTAAAACTGGTTGATGATCAGATCGGGATCGCCCTGATATGTCGCCTTGTACCATTCCGTCGCTTTCAGGCGGGCGTCGGTTTCCTTCTCCGCAACGACGAAGAGCGGATCGCGGTAGCGATATCCTTTCCAATGTGGATCGGTAGGGTTTGCAGACGGGGTAAGTTTCCAGAGGGGCATGGCTTGTCTCCGTTCTCGCATGCTTCAGCGGGGCGCAGGTTGGTAACGACGCAAGGGGGCGTGGCCGTAGCGGATGCCGTGCGCGCTTCGAGTGTCAGCTAGTGATAATAGGGCGGGCGTGTGGAAAATCTAACCGCCGCCACCCTTATTGGCGTGAGGCGAAGGGCGAAAAACGGAGAAAAATCCCCAAAAAGATTTAAGAATTCAGCCGGTTCGAGACGATATAGCGCCCATCCTCAAGGCCGGCGAAATAATGTTTAACCGCCGGGTGCGTGATCGGCTTGTTGCTGTCATCGAGGAGCAGGTTCTGCTCGGAGACATAGGCCTCGTAAGTCGTTTGCGCATTTTCGGCAAACAGGTGGTAGAACGGCTGGTCCTTTTTGGGCCGCACGTCTTCGGGGATTGCTTCCCACCATTCCTCAGTATTGCCAAAAGTCGGATCGACATCATAGATCACGCCCCGGAAGGGATAGATCCTGTGCTTGACGATCTGGCCGATGGCAAACTTGGCGGCTCTTACTCGTGACTCGTCGTTCATGAGTCATGATAATAATGCAGTTTGCGCCCCAGACAAGCCTGCATCTCTGCCCGGGGCGGAGGGCCGCCAACGTATAAAAAACGCGCCTCAGACGATCCGGCTGGTCTTGTTCCCCCAGTAGCGATCGCGCAGCAGGCGCTTGTAGAGCTTGCCTGTCGGAAGGCGCGGCAACTGCTCCTCAAAGTCGAAGGAGCGCGGACATTTCTGCGGCGAGAGATAGGCCCGGCAGAACGCATCGAGCTCGGCAGCCAGCGCCGCGTCGGGCGAATAGTCGGGCATCGGCTGGATAACCGCTTTCACCTCTTCGCCAAAATCCTCGTTGGGAACACCGAAGACAGCGGCGTCGGCGACCTTCGGATGCGTGATGAGGAGGTTCTCGCATTCCTGCGGATAGATATTCACGCCGCCCGAGACGATCATGAAAGTGGCACGGTCGGTGAGGTAAAGATACCCGTCTTCATCGATATAGCCCATGTCGCCGACGGTGCTCATCGTCCCATCGGGCGAGAGCGCTTCTTTCGTGCGGTCCGGATCGTTGAAATATTCGAACTCCGTCGCGGTTTTGAACCAGACAGTCCCCGAGACGCCGACCGGGCAGGGCTTCATCTCATCATCTAATATATGCAGATCGCCAAGCAGCACCTTGCCGACGGAACCCGGATGGGCGAGCCATTCCTCGCTGTTGCAGGCGGTAAAACCGAGCCCTTCCGTGGCGCCATAATACTCATGGATGATCGGTCCCCACCAATTGATCATATCGCGCTTGACCTGCACCGGGCAGGGGGCGGCGGCATGGATTGCGATCTCCAGCGAGGATGTATCCGCCTTTTTGCGGATTTCTTCGGGCAGTTTCAGCATGCGCGAGAACATCGTCGGGACAAGCTGGGTGTGCGTGACCTTGTATTTCTCCACCAGCTTCAGATACTGCTCCGGATCGAAGCGCTCCATGATGATGGCGGTTCCGCCAAACCGCATGACGAAGTTGACGGCCGCTTGCGGCGCCGAATGATAAAGCGGCGCGGGCGAGAGGTAGATCATGTCTTCGCGGTACTGCCAGAGTTTTTGCAGGAATATGTAAAGCGGGATCTGATCGGCCGGATGAACGTCGGGCATGGGCCGCAGGATCCCCTTCGGCTTGCCCGTTGTCCCCGATGAATAAAGCATGGAGAGGCCGAGGCGCTCCTTCTCAAGCGGTGTTGACGGACAGTCCCTTGTCGCCTCCGCCAGACTGATAAAGCGATCATCGCTTGCATCATCGACGACGATGGCAAGAACGATATCGGGGCACTGCTTCAGCGCCTCCCGCGCCGTCTTTTTCTTCTCTTTAGAGGTGATCAGGACCCTGGATTCGCTGTTGTTGATGATATAGGCAAGTTCATCCGCGGTGAGATAGGAGTTGATGCAGGTATAATAGAGGCCAGAGCGTTCACCCGCCGCACAGCTTTCCATGTAGTGGGAGTTGTTCTCCATGAAAATTGCGTAGTGATCGCGGTGTTTCAGGCCCGTCCGCTGCAGCAGGTGAGCCAGCCGGTTGACGCGTTCCTCATATTCCCGGTAACTGACGGCTTCGCCCGTCGATGCCATGATGAAAGCCGCCCGATCGGGGTGCTCGCGCGCATATTTCCCTGGGTACATCCTGTTTTTCCTCCCTTTTTCTTCCTTGAGCGGAAGTTAATAAACAAAGATAGGAGGGGCAAAATGTAACTGCAACAATTTTTGTTGGCGGATGATTTATCGCAAACAGGGAACGGGTGCTCTTGCTCGCCGGCGCGCGATTTGCCCGCCGGTGCGCCAGAGTTTGACGCCCGCGGCGCGGTCAGTTGAGATTGGCCGCTGACTTGCCCGTCAGCTGCGCGAAATCATGCAACAGCTTGTCATCGGAAATGAATGCAACGTCGGAATGACAGGGAATGTTGACCAGCCGGCTAAAGATGTCCATGCACACCGGCGTTGGCGCAAGTGGCTGATAATATTTGGACAATGTCAGGAACTTGGACGCCTGAACTCTTTCCTCCAAAATCGGCTCGGCGCTGCAGAATGGCAGGCTTGTCGCCGGTATCGTCTCATCGAAAGGATAGAGAGGCGTGAGCCCCACCCGGGCGGCGAGTTCCGTAATGCGCCGGGTTTGCTCGACATATCGCGGTTTCCAGCTGTCGCAACTGGCGAGCCGGTCGATCTGGAAGGCGCAGGAGATGTCCGAGACCTTGCCATTGTTGATCCAGGACCATTTTCCCGCCTCGTCAAGCGGGCCGTAGCTTACGAGGCCGTAAATTGCCTCCGCCTCGCCCGCAGGGCACAGCATCAGGCCGCCTTCGCCGGCGCCGTAGGGCTTGGTGTGATGCAGGCTGAAGCTCTGATAGGGCCAGTCGGGAAGCTGCTCACTCAAGCCCGCGGCATTGTCGATCAGCATGAATTTGCCGGAGCTTTTTGCAAATTCGATAAAGGGGGAAAAATCAGGCCAGGCGCCAAACGGGTTGGTCACCACAAAGCCGTCGAAAGTTGAAGGATCGAGCGATGCGAGAATTTCCACATCGAGGATGCCCTGCAAGGTGCAGTCGATGAACTGCATCCCGGCGAAATAGCCGCGTCCGAGGTTGCTGAAACTGAACGAGCTGCCGACCCAGCGGATTTTCCTGCCAAATCCCTGCTCAAGATGCCGCCCCAGCGCCTCAAGGCCGATGCCGCCGTTGGCGCACGGAACGATCTTGCGATCAAGCGGAACATTCATATGCGCCTGGTACTTCTCCGCGAGCATATGATAGAGTGGTCCGCGATTCGCCCACATGTTGGTCTCTATGCAAAGATCAAGCAAGCGCGTGATGTATGCCATATCCGGGTGCTTGTTCTCGACGAAAGGCATCTTGCCTTCATTGCTGAACAGTTTTTCCGTCATAGTCGTGTTAAGCATTGCTGCTTCCATATGGTGGCCTCATTTATTAGAGAGCGTAACGAAAAAGTCTGAACATTTGATTAGCAGTCGACCGCGCTATGACGGCATGGGACAAATTCAAATAAAATATTACGATTTTTTTTGATTTACACGACACGAGCACATGTTATACGCGAATTACGCGTTCGGGCGACCCGTCGTGAAATAATAAAGTACGACTTTAGAAAAAGTTCGTCGTCCTGAGCCGCGATAATATCCTATCCTCTTGTTCAATGAGCCGTCAATATGGAAAGCGCGGGGCGGGCGCGAGGAGGGAAGCGAGAGGCAATGGGCAGGGGCTGGCAGGTGCGAAAATCAAAGCCAAGTGCGGGAGATCTTTATGTTCTCGGAGCCGTGACTGTCTGGGGTGTCAACTTTCCGATTTCGAAATTTGCGCTCTCATTCATGGACCCGTTGGTCTTCTCGGCGACGCGCTACCTGATTGCGGCGCTTGTGCTTTTCGTGATTCTCTGGTTTCGCCATATGCCGATCGCGGTGACGCGCCGGGAGATCGCGCAATATGCGCTCATCGGGCTGATTGGTATTACAATCTTTCAGGGTGGCTGGGCGTACGGGCTCAGCCTTACGAGCGCTTCAAAGACGGCGGTTCTGCTTTCCACCTCGCCGATATTCGGGGCGCTGATATCGGCCTTCCTCGGCAACCGGCCGGGCTGGAAGGGCTGGGTCGGTATCGTGCTGGCGTTTCTGGGTGTTGCACTCGTCATCAACAACAGCCTGACGACGCTGACGATCGGCGCGGGCTCCATCGTCGGCGACGTCATGGTGATCATTGCCGCGATTGCCTGGGCCGTTTATACCGTCATCTCCAGACCCCTGATCATGAAACGGGGGCCGATCTTTGTTACCGCCTGGGCAATGCTGTTCGGCGCGGCCATTCTGACGGCCTTTGCCCTTCCGGGGATTCTCGTTCAGGATTGGGCGCATATCCCGGCAATCGGCTGGGCCGCCTGGCTCGCGACGGCCGTCTTCGGCGCCGCGCTCGGCTTTGTCTGGTTCTGTGCCGGAATCCTTCGCCTTGGCGTCACGAAAGGGATGATTTACGGCTTTCTCACCCCCGTTGTCGCGATCCTGAGCGCCATGTTGATGCTTGACGAGAGCATATCGCTCGCGCAGATCGTCGGGACGGTGATCATTCTCCTCGGCGTGCTCCTCGCCCGGGCGGATTGAGTGCGTGGTTTTCTGCAATCCAAAGTTGTAGAACCTCCGCTTTGCCGGGTGGGAGGCCGATGCCGAGTTTGCTCCGCCGCCAGAGGATATCATCGGCCGATTCCGCCCACTCATGCGCCATCAGGTAGCGCACTTCAGCTTCACGAAGGCCGTTGCCGAAATCCGCACCGAGATCCGCATCGCTCGCTGCGCCGTTGAGCACGCCAGCCGCCCGCGTGCCGTAGGATCGGACCAGCCGCTCAACGTCCGGGCGACTGAGAAAGGGGTAGCGAGCCGCGAGTTCCGCAATCAGGCGGGGCAGCTCCTCGATAAGGAAATCGCCGCCCGGCAGCGGCGCATCGCTCGTCCATGCGGCGCCTTTCGGCGCCAGCCTTTCTTCGATCTTTTCCATTGCGGCTTCCGCGAGACGGCGATAGGTGGTGATCTTTCCGCCAAAGACGTTGAGAAACGGCAGCTCGCCGCGTCCGCCTTGCCACTGCAGCAGATAGTCGCGCGTTGCTTCCTGCGCCTTGCTCGCACCGTCATCGACGAGCGCGCGCACCGCGGCATAGTCCCAAATGACATCTGTTTCATGAACGGGCGTCTTCAGATACTCACTCGCCGCGCGGCAAAGATAGGATACTTCCTCGGGCGTGATCTTCACCTCGCCCGGATCGTCTGTGTAATCCCTGTCCGTTGTGCCGATGAGCGTATATTTCTGCTCATAGGGAATGACGAAAATAATCCTGCCGTCGGCATTCTGGAACATGTAGCAGCGGTCGTGATCATAGAGCTTCGGCACGACGATATGGCCGCCCTGGACAAGGCGAAGATTATGCGGATCGCCCTTTCGGGTTGCCGTGCCGACCACTTTATCGACCCAGGGGCCGGCGGCGTTGACAATCATGCGCGCGGTCCGGGTCGATGTCTCTCCGTTTCGCGTATTTTGCAGCGTGAGGCGCCAGACGTTGCCGGCCGGCTCGATGGCGATGCATTTCGTGCGCGTCTCGATAACTGCGCCCCGAGCCGCCGCATCCATCGCGTTCAGCAAGACAAGGCGCGAGTCATTGACCCAGCAATCGGAATATTCAAACGCGGTGCGGTAAACATCCTTCAGCGGTGCGCCGACAGGGGATTTTTGAAGATCGAGCCGGCGTGTCGGCGGAAGTTTACGTCGCCCGCCCATATAATCGTAAATGAAAAGGCCGAGCCGAAGCAGCCACGCGGGACGCAGCCCCTTGTGATGCGGCAGGACGATGCGGAGCGGGCGGATGATGTGCGGCGCATTCGCCCAGAGGATCTCCCGCTCCAGCAGCGCCTTGCGCACCAGCCGGAACTCGAAATACTCAAGATAGCGAAGGCCGCCGTGGATCAGCTTGGTCGAGCCCGACGACGTACCGCTCGCCAGATCGCCCATTTCACAGAGTGCGACCGAGTAGCCGCGCCCCGCCGCGTCCCGCGCGATGCCGCAGCCGTTGATGCCGCCGCCAATGACATAAAGATCGAAATCCGCACTCACGGCCCTTGTCTATCCCTTCGAGGTTGCTCTCGTCATTGTGTGCTCCATGATTTCGAGGCGATCCTGCCCATAAAACATCTCGCCGTCGACAAAATAGGTCGGCGCGCCAAAAACGCTGCGCTCGATCGCCTCGTCCGTATTGCGGCGATAAATATCGAGAATATGCGGATCGTCAAGCGCGCCCAGCAGCGGAGCGGGCGCAATCTCCGCCCGCTCGCAGATTGTCCGAAGATCATCGAGATTGTCGAGATCGAAATCGTCAACCCAATGGGCGCGCAGCATTTCGTGGGACAGGCGGTCGACATCGACGCCCTGCTCCTTGCCAGCAATGAGCAGGCAGTTGAGGCGCGTGATGTCATTCTTGTGATGGGTCGGCGAGTGCGACAGGATCGGCACGTTGCGATAGGCGGCCCACCGGCGGACCTCGACCCCGAAGAAATAGGCAAGATGTGCCTTTGAGCGCTCGGCCATCGGCTGCGCGCCGGTCGTCGTCACTAGCTTTCTGAGATCGAACGGCCGGTGATCGATCTTGCGCCCCGCGGCCTTCGCAATGCGCAGGAACTCGGCATGGCCGATATAGGCGAAGACGGAATGGCCGGTATAGAAATACTCGATCGTTTTCATGGAGATGCTGTTCCTCGTTCTTCTATCTCGTGTAACCGGTGAGTGTCCGGCGGACGGCATCCTGCCACATAGCATAGGCGGCGTCCCTCTCGGCCGTGGAGAGGGTCGGGGTGAAGCGCCGTTCGCATTGCCAGCTTTTGGCGAAGGCCTCAATCCTGGGATAAAATCCACTTTGCATGCCGGCAAGGTAGGCGGCGCCGCGGGCGGTGGTCTCGAACGATTCTGGCCGGTCGACCGGCGCGCCGAGAATATCGGCAAGGCGCTGCATCGTCCATTCCGAGACAACCATGCCGCCGTCCACCCTGAGGACCGTTTCCGCGCTACTTGTGAAATCGGCGCGCATCGCCTCCAGCAGATCGCGGGTCTGGAAGCAGACGCTCTCGAGCGCGGCGCGGGCAAACTCCCTCGGGCCTGAGGCGCGGGTCAGGCCGAAAATCGCGCCGCGGCAGTCGGCATCCCAATAGGGCGCGCCGATCCCGACGAAGGCCGGCACCATGATGACGCGCTGCGCCGGATCGGCCGCTTTCGCAAGTGCGTCGGACTGCTCGGCGCTCTCGATAATACCCAGCCCGTCACGGAGCCACTGCACGGCGGCGCCGGCAACAAAAATCGAGCCTTCGAGCGCGTAGGTGGCCTTGCCGCCCAGCTGATAGGCGATCGTCGTCAGCAGTTTGCTCTGTGACTTCACCGGCGTCGCGCCTGTGTTGAGCAGCGCGAAGCAGCCGGTGCCGTAGGTCGATTTCATCATGCCGGGCGCAAAGCAGGCCTGCCCGACGGTCGCCGCCTGCTGATCGCCTGCGATGGCCTTGATGCCGATGCCGCCGCCAAGGATATGCGCCTCGACGCTACCGAAATCGGCGGCGCAGTCGCGCACCTCCGGCAACAGGGATTTTGGGATATCGAGAATTCGGAGAAGCTCCTCCGACCACTCCCCGCGGTGGATATCATAAATCAGCGTGCGGCTGGCATTCGTTGCATCGGTCGCATGCACCCGCCCGCCGGTCAGACGCCAGAGAAGAAAGCTGTCGATGGTGCCAAAAGCGAGCTTCCCGGCCTCCGCCTTCGCGCGTGCCCCCTCGACGTGATCGAGGAGCCAGCGGATCTTAGTGCCCGAGAAATAGGGATCGAGGACGAGCCCGGTTCGTTCCATGAACATCGCTTCCAGCCCGTCTACGCGGAGCCGGTTGCAGAGATCGGTCGTCCGCCGGTCCTGCCAGACGATGGCGTTATGGATGGGCCGGCCGCTCTCGCGATCCCAGATGACTGTTGTCTCGCGCTGGTTGGTGATGCCGATCGCGGCGATGTCGCGGGGCGTGAGGTTTGCTTGTGCAAGCGCCCTGCGGGCCGTCGCGACGACGCTGCTCCATATCTCCTCCGGGTCATGTTCGACCCAGCCGGAGGCCGGAAAAATCTGCGCAAATTCCTGTTGCGCGGTGGCGACGGGCTGGTAGTTTTTGTCAAAGACGATTGCCCGACTTGACGTCGTGCCCTGATCGAGGGCGAGAATATATCCGCTCATCCTGCTTGCTGCCGTCCTGCCCCGTTAACCCCTCCGGCCTGCAACTCTGGCACGGACAGCGGCAATGCGCCAGTCTCTTTCCGCCCCGCTCACTCCGTCAGCGTCTCGTAGAGAACGACGCCGGTTGCGGTGTTGGAGATGGGGACATGCTGACTCCGGGTAAGCTCGCGGATATTGTTGCCGAGCGCGCCCCGCATGATCAGCCACATGATCATCTCGACGCCCTGCGGTCCGACCTTTTCGGCCAGCTCATAATTGGAGAATTGCAGCAGCCATTCAGGATCGTCCTTCAGCCGCTCAAGAAAGGCGCGATCGAACTCCGGGTTGGTGTGACCGGCCCGTTCCCCATCCAGCTGGTGCGAGAGACCGCCTGTTCCGAGAATGACGACGTCGAGATCTTTCTCGAAGGAGGCGACGGCGCGGCCGATCGCTTCGCCGAGTTTGAGGCAGCGGCGGGCGGTCGGGAAGGGATACTGCACAACATTGACGCAGAGCGGAATGACGCGGACCCGCTCGCGCTCTGCCTGATCCGGCCACATCAGCGACATCGGCACGGTGAAGCCATGATCCACCAGCATTTCCTGACACATGGTGATGTCGAATTCCTCATGCACCAGGCTGTCGATGAGGTGCCAGGAGAATTCAGGATCGCCCTTGAACGGACCCTGTGGTTTCAACCCCCATCCCTCATCGGCATTCTGATATTCCGCTGCGGCGCCAATCGCGAAGGTCGGCATAGCATCAAGGAAGAAGTTAAGGCCGTGATCATTATAGACGAGGATCGCGACGTCGGGCTTCTTCTCCTCCATCCATTTCCAGACGGGCTCGAAGCCCTTGAAGAAGGGCTGCCAGTAGGGATCCGCATGCAACTCCCGCTCGATCGCATTGCCGATCGCCGGGACGTGGGAACTGCCGATGCCGCCGATTAGTCTTGCCATGTCATTTCTTCCCCGCGGCGAGCAGCTTGGCGCGGAATTCTTCCAGCGTCATGCCCGCCTGCTGCGCGCCGATATCCTGCATGTTGAGGCCGAAGATGCCGGTGAATTTGGCGAGATAATAGATATTCCCGCCGAGTTTCAGGAGCTTCAGCACGTTGCGCTCTTTGATTGCCTCGCGCTGCGCCGGCGTCAGGCCATATTTCGCGCAATAGGCATCCTCATCTTTCAGAAAGGCTTCGCGGTTCTTCGCCTCGTTGAAGGAGAAGCACATTTTATTGAGCTGATACCCTTTGACGGCTTGATTGCCGTCAAAAAGGATCGTCCCGGGTATGGGGTTTCTGCCTTTCAAGCTTTGCATCGGATGCCTGTCCCTGTCCTTGTCTCTATATTATTATGGCGCGGAACGCTCTTCCGGCCAGTAGAGCCGCATTGGATTGTCGATCAGCAGCTTGCGCTGCAGCTCCTCGGTTACGGCGATGCGCGGGATGACATCGACCAGTATACCGTCGTCCGGCATATGGGATTTCATGTTCGGATGCGGCCAGTCGGTGCCCCAGAGAACGCGGTCGGGGAAGCGTTCGACCAGCATGCGCGAGAAGGGGATCACGTCATCATAGGGCGGCCCGGAAACCGTCAGGCGCTCGGGGCAGCTCACCTTCGTCCAGATATTGTCATTCTCGGCCAGCAGGACGATGAAGCGCTTGAAGTCGGGATGGTCGACGCCCTTCTTCACATCGGGCCGGCCCATATGGTCGACGACGACGATGGTCGGAAGTTGCTTCAGGAAGGGGATCAGATCCTCGAGGTCTTGTGCTTCGAAATAGACGACGATATGCCAGCCGAGCTTCGCGATCCGCTCGGCGATGCCAAGGAATATTTCCTTGGGTGTCGCATCGACGAGGCGTTTTACGAAATTGAAACGCACGGCGCGAACGCCCGCCGCATCCATCTCTTTGAGCTCGTCGTCGCTGACATTCTGCCCCACGACGGCAACGCCGCGCGCAAGGCGGCCCGCCGATTTCAGCGCATCGACCAGCGCATCGTTATTCTTGCCGTGGCAGGAGGCCTGCACGATGACGTTGCGGGAGAAGCCGAGATAGTCGCGCAGCCCGAACAGCTTCTCCTTCGGCGCATCGCAGGGCGTGTATTTCCGCTCCGGCGCGTAAGGGAAGAGATGCGCCGGGCCGAAAACATGGCAATGCGCATCGACCGCGCCGGGCGGCGCCTTAAAGGTCGGCTTCGACGGGTTGGGGTGAAAGGGCAGGTAATCGGGATCCATCATGCTGTCTCTGTCTCGTGCGCAAAAACCACACCATCGAACAATTTACGGGCCGTGCGCAGAATGGAGGCGCTGGCCACCTCGCCCGCGTCGTTCATCTCGAGAATGACTGACGTCTCGCCGCTCGGATGCTCGATCGAGAGCGTCTTTCTTGGCCCGTCCGGGATGACCGCGAGGCTGGCCGCGGGCGATCCTTTGAGCGCTGCCGCGGTTGCGACCGTCACCGCGCCGAGAACGCCGATTGAGGCGTGGCAGCGATGCGGGATAAAGGTTCGTGTCGAGAGTGCGCTGCCATTCGTCGCCGGACTCACCATGCACATCTTCGGCACGGTCTTGGTCGTCACGTCGCCGAGATTCATCAACGGTCCTGCTTTCAGGCGCAGCGTCTCCAGCCGCTCCTTCAGCGCCGTGTTTGCCTCAAGCTCCTCGCGGCTCTCGCGGCCGGTGATACCCATGTCGGAGGCGCGGAGGATGACGGAGGGCATGCCGTTGTCGATGAGCGTGACCTCGATCCCGTCGATGACGTCAGAGGCATTCCCTGTCGGGAGCAGCGCGCCGCAAGTCGAGCCCGCGGTCTCGGTGAAGGTCAGCGGGATCGGCGCCGCCGTTCCCGGCACGCCATCGATGCGCGCCGTGCCTTCATAAGAAACCTTGCCGTTCGGCGTCGGCACCCGGGCGATGGCGGTCTGACCGGTGTTTTGCATATAGATGGTGACATCCGTCTCATCGCCCGTGATCGGCACAAGGCCACGCTCGATGGCGAAGGGACCGACGCCTGCAAGGATATTGCCGCAATTCTGCGAATCCGAGATGATCGCCTGATCGACGACCACCTGCAGGAAGAGATAATCCACATCGACGCCCGGCCGGCTTGAGGGGCCGATAACCGCAACTTTCGAGGTAAGCGGATCGGCGCCGCCCATGCCGTCGATCTGCCGGGGGTCGGGCGATCCCATGATCTGCAGCAGAAACGCATCCCGCGCGGCACGGTCGGCGGGAAGGTCCGAGCTCAGGAAATATCCACCCTTCGAGGTGCCGCCCCGCATCCACATGCAGCGGGCGCTAGACATATTTGAGGCCCTTCTCTTTCAGCCGCTCGCGCATCTTGTACATGTCAAGACCGAGCTCGCCCGCGGCGAGGCGCTGGCGCTTCTCTTCCTCATTTTTGATGCGTGCCTCGGCGAGATCAGCGACTTCCGCTGCTTCCTCGCGACGGACGACGCAGACGCCATCGTCATCGGCGACGATGACATCGCCCGGATTGACAAGCTGGCCGGCACAGACGATGGGGATATTGACCGATCCCAGCGTCTCCTTCACCGTTCCTTGCGCCGAAATTGCCTTGGCCCAGACGGGAAAGCCCATCTGCGTGAGATCGCGCACATCGCGCACGCCTGCGTCAATGACGAGGCCGACGCCGCCGCGCGCCTGCATCGAGGTTGCGAGAAGATCACCGAAATAGCCTGCATCCGAGGGCGAGGTGGAGGCGAGCACGAGGATATCGCCCGGCTTCACCTGTTCGATCGCCACATGCACCATCCAGTTGTCGGCGGGCGGGGCGGAGATGGTGACGGCTGATGCCGCGATAGATGCGCCGGAATAGATGGGGCGCATATAGGAGGCGAGGAGGCCCTTGCGCCCTTGCGCCTCATGCACTGTGGCGACGCCAGAGCGGCCGAGCCTTGCAATTACCTCGGGGTCGGCACGCTCGATATTCTGGACGACGACGCCCATCAGAGTTCATCCACGGTGCGCGGATAGACGGACTGGAAGCCCTCCGCATAACGAGCCGGCCGCCCGCCCGCCTGCCCGCCCGAATTGCGGCGGAAGTGGTTGCCGCGGTTTTCCGCAACATTGGTGTAGTAGTCCCAGAGATGCTCCTGCCCTTCCATGCACTCGATGGCGGCGCGCTTCTTGTCCCAGACCGGCGTGATGTCAAGGAACACATCCGGCTTCCAGCCCATCTGTTCGGTCTGGTGCGGTTCGAAAAGATAGAGCTGCGGCGCGCCGAGAACCTTCTCACCGGGATTGTGGCCCCATGCCTGCGCGATCATGCGACACTCGATGGCGAGGCGCGTCGCGAAGCTGTGGTCGGTGTTGTAGGGGTCGTACTGCGAATGGCTCATCATGAACGTGGGCTGAACCTTGCGGATCAGGTCGACGAGTTTGAATTTGTCGTCGCGCGTCACTTCGAGCGGGTAATCGCCGAGATCAAAAAACACGATATCATGCGCATCGAGCGCTTTCGCGGCATTCTCCGCCTCGATCTGCCGCGCTTTCTTTACGGCCTCAAGGGTGGTGCCGCCTTCCTGCTTCCAGAGTTTCGCGCTCTCGCCGCGCTCGCCGAAGGATAGGCAGGCGATCGTCACGTCATAGCCCTTCTGCTGATGCAGGGCGATTGCCCCGCCGCATCGCCAGACGAAGTCGGCAGCATGGGCGCTAATGACAAGGGCGGTTTTTTTAGCAGACATTGTAGTGCTCCTCAGCTCGCAGCCGTGCGTTCAGGACCCGTAGATTCCGCCTCTTACCTTGTTCCGGGACCGGCTATTTTACTATTTCAAATTGACATTCATGATATAATTTTTTCCTATAAAGGGGAAATAAATCGAAAATCGGATCGGGCTATCATGATCAGTATGGCGCCCAATTTGCGGCACCTCAGGGCGTTTTGCGTTGTCGCCGAGCATCAGAGCATCAGCCGCGCGTCGGAGAAAGTCTTTCTCTCCCAGCCGGCAATCACGCAGGCAATCGCCAAGCTGGAGCAGACGCTCGAGATCGAGCTGTTTACGCGGCGCACGGACGGCGTTTTCATTACCGATGCCGGGCAGCTCTATCTGACACGGGCCGAACGGGCGCAGGAGTTTATCCGCGCCGGGATAGACGAGGCGCGCAAGATCGCGCAGATC
The DNA here is from genome assembly GCF_036844445.1 of Sneathiella sp. Classification (GTDB taxonomy): domain Bacteria; phylum Pseudomonadota; class Alphaproteobacteria; order Sneathiellales; family Sneathiellaceae; genus Sneathiella. The sequence continues at coordinate 196,873 of NZ_DAIUFV010000006.1, forward strand.
CGGGGCGGCAAGAGTCTTGCCAATCTCGACCAGCTCGTCTCCGGCGTGCAGCTTCGCGCGCTGATCGCCATCGCCAAGACCGGCAATTTCAGCCTCGCTGCCCGCCTTGTCGGGATTTCCCAGCCGTCCCTCTACCGCGCCGCGCGCGATCTCGAGCGGCTCTCGACGATCCCGCTCTTTCGCAAGACCGGGCAGGGGATCGAACTTACGCCAGCCGCGGAAATCCTTGCCCGTTACGTTCAGCTTGCCTTCGCCGAATTGCAGCAGGGACAGATGGAGATCCGGGCCTATAAAGGCGTCGACAGCAGCCGCATTGTCATTGGTACCATGCCGCTTGCCCGCACGCATATCCTGCCGACGGCTATCACGAATATCACGAAACGCCGCCCCAACATTGAAATCAGTGTCATTGACGGGCGCTATGAGGATCTCCTGCATGGCCTTCGCTACAGCGAGATTGACCTCTTGATCGGCGCGCTCCGCAATCCGCCGCCGATCGATGATGTGGTGGAGGAGCGTATCTTCGATGACGAACTCGCGCTGATCGTGCGAGCGGGCCATCCGCTGACGCGAAAGGAGAAAATCACCATCGAGGATCTCGCACGCTATCCATGGGTGACCCCGCGGGAGGGTTCACCGACGCGGACGATCTTCGAAAATCTGTTCGCCCGCAAGCATCATCCGCGCCCGAAAGGGATTGTGGAGGCGAGCTCGCTCGTGCTGATCCGCGGGCTGCTGATGGAGAGTGACCGCATCACCATTATCTCCAGCCACCAGAGCCGCTATGAGCAGGAAAAAGGCCTGCTTGTCCCGCTCCCCTTCGATCTTGGCGACACGCGCCGGCCAATCGGCCTGACCACGCGGCGCGACTGGCATCCCACCGCGACGCAGCTTGAATTTGTCGATGCGTTGCGGACGGCGGGGCGAAATCTAATCTGACATTGGGCCGCCGATATTCCCGCGGGGCTATTCAATATTTGAATAAACGCGCGGCGATTTTCAATTTCCAGTGACCATCGGGGAAGCGTAGGTAGGGTCAGGCGCAACAGTGAAGAGAGTCGGATCAATGACACGGGCGACGAAAATTTCTTTTGTCGGATTTGGCGAAGCCGCAATGGCGTTCGTCAAAGGCTGGCGACAGGCGGCGGCTATTGATGCGTCCTTCCCGGTCGGCGCCTACGATATCAAATCGGGTGCTCCCGACCCCGCTGTTGCCGCTGCGAAACAGCGCGACTACGCCGCCTGCGACGTCGCGGGGGCGGATAGCCCAGGGGCGGCGCTCCAGGATGCGGATCTCGTCTTCTCTCTCGTCACTGCGGATCAGGCCGCGACCGCGGCGCGCACCGCCGCCCTGCATCTGGCTTCGGGTAGCCTTTTCCTTGACTGCAATTCCTGCGCGCCCGGCACAAAGCGCCACTCCGCCGAGGTGATCGAGGCGGCCGGCGGGCGCTATGTCGATGTTGCCGTGATGTCGCCGGTCTATCCGAAAATGCATGAGACGCCGCTGCTCGTCTCGGGGCCGCACAGCGCGGCGGCGCTCGCGGCTCTCGCGCCGCTGAAGATGAAAGCGCAGATCTTCGAGGGCGACATCGGCGCCGCCTCGTCGGTCAAGATGATCCGCAGCATCATGGTGAAAGGCATGGAGGCACTCTTTGCCGAATGCGTCCTTGCCGGGCGGAAGGCCGGTGTCGATGAGACGGTGCTGGCGTCGTTCGATGTGACTTATCCCGGATTTCACTTTCCCTTCCGCGCCGCCTATAATTTTGAGCGCATGATGCAGCATGGCCGTCGCCGGGCGGAGGAGATGAGGGAGGTTGCGCTCACCGTCGAGGAGCTCGGCCTGCCGAGCGAGATGTCGCGGGCAACGGTCAGCTGGCAGCAGCGGATCGGTGATCTGCAGATGGAGGCAGGGGAAGATAATTATCAAAGCCGGGCGGATGCGTTGCTCGCCCGGATCCATGCGAATGAGATGAAACTGGAGAAGTAGGATGAGAGTCTGCGTTGCGGGGGCGGCCGGGGCCTTCGGCCAAAAGCATCTGGATGCGATTGCCAATATCGAGGGCGTCGAGGTGACCTCCATTGTCGGGCGGGAAGAGGAGAGCACCAAAGCAGCCGCTGCGGCGCGGGGGATCGGCCACTGGACGCTTGATCTTGACGAAAGTCTCGCGCGCCACGATGTGGACTGCGTCATTCTCTCGACGCCGACGCAGATGCATGCGGCGCAGGCGATCGCCTGTCTGGAAGCGGGCAAGCATGTGCTTGTCGAGATCCCGATGGCGGATAATCTCGCGGATTCAAAACGCCTTGTGGAGACGCAGCGACGGACCGGGCTCATTGCGATGGCCGGTCATGTCCGCCGCTTCAACCCGAGCCACCAGTGGATCCACAACCGGATCAAGACCGGGGAGCTGACACTTCAGCAGCTCGATGTACAGACGTATTTTTTCCGTCGCACCAATACCAATGCGCTCGGCAAACCGCGGAGCTGGACCGATCATCTGCTGTGGCATCACGCCTGCCATACGGTTGATCTGTTCCAGTATCAGACGGGCGGGGTGCCGGAGAAAGTCTATGGACTTGAGGGGCCGATCCATCCGGAACTCGGCATCGCGATGGATATGAGCATCGGGATGAAGGCGCAAAATGGCGCGCTCTGCACGCTGTCGCTCTCCTTCAACAACAACGGGCCGCTCGGCACCTTCTTCCGCTATATCTGCGATAACGGCACCTATATCGCGCGCTATGACGATCTCGTCGACGGCTATGAGAAGCCGATCGACCTTTCGGGCGTTGCGGTCTCAAATAATGGCATCGAGCTGATCGACCGCGAATTCTTCACCGCCATTCGCGAGGGGAGGGAGCCGAACGCGTCGGTCGCGCAGTGCCTGCCGGCCATGGAAACGCTGGACCGGATCGAGAGGAGTTTCAGGCTCTGAGCTCTGGTTGACTTGTGGCAGGACATGTGACGCAATATCCCTGCGTTCTAACCCACGGGTCGTTCCGATGTTTCATTTTCAAAGTTCCCTGCTTTTCATCCGTCAGGAGTGGCGTTTTCTCCTTTTCGGGCTGCTGCTGGCCTTCTGGTCGGGGCCGGGCCAGACCTATGTGATTTCGGTGGTTGTCGGCGAGATACGCGCCGATTTCAACCTGACGAACGGCGAATTCGGAACCCTCTACACGGTGGCGACACTCATTTGCGCGCTGCTTTTATGGAAGGCGGGGCCGCTCGTTGATCGGATGCCGCTTAAAAGCATCGCGATGAAAGTCAGCCTCTTGATGGTCGCCTCGATGGTCACGTTTGGGCTGGTGCAGGGGCCGATCTCCCTTTTCTTCGGGATTATCGCTGTCCGCTTTCTCGGGCAGGGAATGATGGCGCATATCGCGATGACCGCGACAGCGCGGCGCTATGAAGCGGTGCGGGGCCGCGCCCTCGCCATTGCCGAGCTTGGCTTTCCGCTCGGCCTTGCCCTCTATCCGCCGCTGATCGCCTTTTCTCTCGGCTTCATGGACTGGCGCTTCATCTGGCCGGTGATGGCGGTGATTGCGGCGATAACGCTGCTGCCGACGATCCCGTTCCTCGCCCGCACCTCTGTGAAGGCTGTGGATCCGCGCGCGGCGACGGGCGAAGCGTTGGTGAGCGATACGCGGCATTGGACGCGGCGCGAGGTGCTTCGCGATACCGGCTTCTATATGCTCCTGCCCTCGGTCATGCTGCCGGCGACGGTCATCACCGGCTTTTTCTTCCATCAGGTTTATCTGATCGAGGTGCAGGGATGGAACTTTGCGACATGGGCGCTGACCTTCCCGGTCTTTGCGATCGCCCATCTTGTCGGCAGTTTCAGTCTCGGCGTCCTTGTCGATCTGCTGGGCGCGCGGCGGCTCGCGCCATTCCTTCTCCTGCCGTCGGCGATGGGGATCCTGCTGTTCGCCTTCGCGCCGTCGCAGGCCTATGCGGTCCTGGTGATGATCCTGCTCGGCTTTGGCTCGGGCGCGGCAGGGCCGGCGCTCTCCGCCCTCTGGCCGGAAATCTACGGCACCCGCTATCTCGGCGCCATCCGCTCCGTCGCGGCGGTCGCCGCCGTCTTTGGCTCGGCGCTGAGCCCGGTCCTCGTCGGCGTCGCCCTCGACAGCGGCTACGCGATAAAATCGATCGCCCTTGTTTTCGCGGTGGGTGTCCTTTGTACGGCAATTCTGGCGAAGGGTGCCCTCATTCTACACAAAAGCGGACCGCCCACGTCTTCGGGCGGCGGAAAATAAATCTCCTCCAATCGCGCCCGCCGTGCGCTTGTCCTGCATTCGGATGATACATGCGAGCGCGAATTGCCTAAAATTTTATTATTTTTTTCGGGGTATCACCCTTTTGGGGGATGTGAGAGCGGCAGGCGCCGGGATAGTGTCGGCAGAACGTTTGAGGATTTTTACAGACAATGATTTTAAACTTGGCTATTTTTTGCGGATCAAGGCTTAAGCCGCGCCGCAGTAAACAGTAAGGTCAGTGGAGTTAAGACAAATGGCGACGTCAGGCGATAATAAGAGTGCAGCCGCGGATAAGGCGGCTACAGATATTGTCGAGGTAGCTCTCGGCGAAACGGTCAGACTGCCGATTGAATCGCTGGACGGCACCGAGTTCATGCAGGAAGCGGGAAATCTTCTTGTCTTCCCGGCGGATGGCGGTGAGCCAATTCTGCTACAGAACTTTCTCGCGCTAGGGCAGACGGATAATCCCCCGAAAATTGAATTTGAAAACGGCGATGTCGTCGAGATCGACCAGATCACGCCGCTCGTTCAGGGCTATAATCTCGCGGACATTGCCCCGGCCGCAGGTGACACGCAAGCTCATGGCGGCGGCGCCAGCTTCCGCAGCTATCAGGACGGAAGTATCGGCGATCCGCTCGATATTGATGACCTGCTGGAGGGCACCAGCCTCGAATTCTCCCGCGATGAGATCGAGGAAATCATCGGGGTGAACCAGAGATCCCTGACCCCGGGTACCCCGCCCAACCCGAACCCGATCCCGCCGGGCGGGAGCACGACGATCTCCTACCAGACAGACATGGGCGCGGGCGTTTTGCGCTCGGGCGGTTTTGAAGACTGGCAGCCGGGACAGAATACCGGCGATATGACCATCCGTCCCATGCAGATGACGGTTGACTTCACGCCCGATACCGACGAGCAGATCACCGATATCGAAATTTCCGGCTTCCCGCCGGGCACGCGCTTCTTTGTTGGCGGCACGGCGCCGGGCAATGAGATCGATGTGACGGGCGGCAGCGCGACGGTGAGCGCGCCCGGAGGCACTCTGCCGGAGATGTATATCCTTCCGCCTTCGAACAGTGACGCCGATATTCCGCTGACGGTCGAGACCCGTTTCGTTAATGGTAGCGGCGATACCGGTAGCACGACATCGAGCGGAACGGCCATCGTCGATGCCGTTGCCGATCGGCCGACACTCAGCGGCGGGGATGCAAGCGGGCTTGAAGACAGCCCGATCACCATCGCGCCGATCACCGTCAGTCTCACCGATACAGACGGGTCGGAGAGCCTCGCCGTGGTCATGAGCGGCGTGCCCGTCGGGGCGATCCTCAGCGATGGGGTCAACACATTCACCGGCGATGGTGCCGACGTCGATCTGACCGGATGGGACCTTTCGACCCTCACGATAACTCCGCCTGCCGATGACGATACCGATTTTACGCTGACCGTGCGCGCAACGGCGACCGAAGCGGCGACGGTCGCGGGCGGCGGCGAACTCACCGACAGCAATAATGTCGCGACCACCGAAATCACCATCAATATCAGCGTTGATCCGGTCTCGGATACGCCAACGGTTGTGGTCTCGGATGCGGCGGGCAAGGAAGATCTCGGCCTCGCGGCGGACCAAATTGCCGCCGTTGGCGCGCCGGCGTCCGGCGATATTCCGCTCTCCATTACGCTCACCACCGGTGAAGGCGGCACAGAAGACGGCTGGGTTATCCTCAGCGGCTATCCCGCAGGCGTTACCTTCTCGGTCGGCGTCGCCGATGCGGGCGGCTGGCGCGTCGAGCAGGCGGATCTCGCTTCGCTCGCGATCACGGGCCTGCCCGAAGACAGCGATGCGGATTTCGCCATTACCGTCACCCCCTATTCGCAGGACGGGACGGCTGCGCCGGCTGCAGGCGCCGCAGGGACGATCAACGTCGTGATCGACGCCGTTGCCGATCTGCCGACGCTGACGCTCGATACAGCCGCCGCCAACGCGACGGTCAGCGGCGATGAGAATACGGCGATTGGTCTTCCTGATGTTACCGCCGCGCTCCAGGATACGGACGGGTCGGAGACGCTCTCCCTGTCGATCAGCGGCCTGCCGACGGGTGCGGTTCTTTCCGATGGGGTCAACAGCTTTATCGGGGATGGCAGCGATGCGGATATTACGGGCTGGGATCTTGCGAACCTGACCGTTACGCCCGCGCTTGACGACGCGAGCGACTTTACGCTCACGGTGACCGCGACAGCGACGGAAGGCGCGACGGTTGCGGGCGGCGGCGAGGTGACCGAAGCCGACAATACCGCCAGCACGAGCCTGACCATCGATGTGACGGTCAATGACACGACGGTCCCGGTGGATGACGGTCCGACGGCGGTTGATGACGGCCCGGTTGTGATTGCCGAACCCGCCGACACGCACGCGCTCTTTGTCATCGACACCTCGGGAAGCCTGAGCGATGCCGACATCGCCCTGATGGAGGAGGCGCTTAAAAATCTTGCAACGACGCTGTTCGAGCGCAATCCGACGGGCACGGCGATCACGCTGATCGACTTCGACTCGCGGGCCGAGTTCATTGGCGATGGCACCTTCTACACACTCGCGTCCGTGCTTGAGGCGCTCGACTCCCTCGACAGCCGGGGCGGCGGGGGCACCAACTACAAGGAAGCTCTCGACCTTGCCCGGACGGTGGAGTTCGAACCGGGGTATGAGCAGGCAATCTATTTCATCTCCGACGGCGTGCCGACGCAGGGCAACACCCAGGGCGGCATCAACGACTTCAACGACTGGGTCCAGAACGATCTCAACAATGCCAAGGTCTATGCCGTCGGCATTGGCGCGGAGGCGCAGCACAGCACGCACCTCGGCCAAATCGACAATACGCCGGAAGACAACAACAATGATCCCGATCCCGGCGATCCCTATCTCTATATCGACAGCCCGGCCGCGCTTGAAGCCAGCCTGACGCCGAGCGAGAACAGCATCTCCGGCAATGTGCTCGACAATGATGAGCCGGGGAGCGATCCGCTCGCCGCCGTGCCGATCATTTCGCTGACCTATAAAGGGATCGACTATGATCTCGCGGACGGGGCGGAGCCGAATGTCACGGTGAATGGCAACGTGCTGACGCTGCAGACCGATTTCGGCATTCTCGAGATGAATTTTGAAACCGGGGAATATACGTTCCTCGCCAATACCGATGTCGCCAACTTCGAGCATGAAGCGATCGGCTACACTATTGCCGACAGCGACGGCTCGACCAGCTCGGCGGTGCTGAATATCACCATAACGCCGGGTGACGGTTATGTCGGCACCGATGCGTCCGAAACGATTATCGGCGGTGGCAGCAATGATTACATCGTCGGCGGGGGCGGGGATGACATCCTGTTCGGCGGCACGGGCGACGACCGCTTCGTCTATATGAATGCGGCAACCGACGGCAATGACATTATCAAGGATTTCGGCGCGAACGGCGATGCCGATGTGATCGACCTTTCGGCGCTGTTCGACGAGCTTGGTATTGCCGCTGTCGACCGGGCGGACCATATCCTCTTCTCGGAAAGCGACGGCAACACGACGATTACCGTCACCGACGGGACGAATGCGGAAGTCTCTGGCTTCTCCATCGTCGTCGAAAATGCCTCGCTCAATGCCGCCGATATTACAAGTGGCAAGATTGTCGTTGACGAAAGCTGATTTCGTTGCTGGCAGGAAGTGGGAAAAGGCCGCAAGAATATTGCGGCCTTTTTCTTTTCTGCATTATGATGCGGCCGATTTATTCATCAGGGAGATGATTTTGTTCAAGCTCAAAAAATTTCTGGTCGCTATTACCGCCATTCTGTTCTTATCGCCCGCGACGGCCATGGCAGAGGACCTCACAATCACGGCCTTCAAGGGGAACTGGCGCGGCAGCGCGGTCTCCGAAACGAACACGAGCGTTACCTTCCCGCTGACCAGCCGGGATATCGATGTCCGGATCGCGCCAAAGGAAAGTGGTGATTTCGACATTACGTGGCGGACCCTGATGCGGCAGAAGGGGACAGCGGACAAGCCGGAGGAAGTGTTGAAAGAGACGACGCTGACCTTTTTCCGGACGGATCGCCCGAATGTGTGGCGCGCGGCCGTCTCAGGGGATGCCCTCGCCGGTGATCCCATCTCCTGGGCGCGTATCGTGAGGCAGACGCTCAGCGTTTATGTCATGGCGATCAGCGAAGCGGGCGATTACGACATGCATGTCTACAAGCGGACGCTGAACGGCCTCAATATGGAGCTGGACTTTACCGCGCTCCGCGACGGCGCCGTGCGGCGCACCGCCAAGGGTCGGCTGGTTCTCGACGGCTACTGAGGCGGCAGTTTACAAATCCCCGATGCCGGGAGAGATGTTGCGCCGCTGCGGAGGCACTTTACGGGTGTGTGACGGCGGCGGCGCGGCGCGGTGGGCGCAGTTCTCCCGCTCACAGAGACGGCAGGTGATGCCGATCGGCATAATCGCCTTCGGGGCCGACAGATTGAGCCCGTCCGCATAGATCAGGCGATGTGCGTCCTTGATGTCGCACCCGATGCTGATGGCGTAGTGCCGTTTGGGCTGGCCGTAGCCGAGGCTTGGCTTGGTCACCGTGCAGGCGATGGAGAAATAGCGGCTGCCGTCCGGCATCTCCGATATCTGCGGACACAGGGTGCCGGGCGTGAGAAAGGCCGAATGCAGCGCCCAGCGCGGGCAGGAGTTGCCATAGCGCGGAATATGCAGGCCCGAGGCGCTGAAGCGCTTCGAGATATTGCCGGCAAGATCGCTGCGAATGAGATGGAACGGGACGCCGCTTTTCCCGGGCTGCATCAGAGTCGTGAGGCGATGGCAGATCTGCTCGAAGCTGGCATCGAACTGCTGTTGCAGCAGCTCTATATCATATCGGTAATCCTCTGCCGCACGGTAGAATTGATTATAGGGGAGCAGCACGGCGCCCGCGAAATAGCTGGCGAGCGCGGCGCGCGCCTTCGTCTGTGCGGCCTCCGTCGGCAGCTCCGGCGCATCAGCGATATCCATGAAGAGGTTCGCGTTGGTCAGCTGGCCGCAAAGGATCGCGAGATGAAAATTGACGCTCGACTGCGGCAGTGACTTTGACAGAATGACCTGCCGGCTTCGTTCATCGAAGAGCGTCGCTTCGGTGTTGTGGATATCGCGCGTCGCAAAATCAACATGGATATCATGCACGCGCTGCAGATAGTCGATCAGCTGCGCGGTCGAGAGCAGGCTGTGCCCGCCCAGCATCTCGCGAAATTCCGCGGCGGCCGTCTCGATCGGATCGAAATAGTTGTTCCTTGCCTGAATGAAGTCCGACACCGCCTCGTTGGGCGAGGGCGCCCATGATTTGCCCGTCAAGCTCTCATCGCCGAGGATGCCGAGCATCTCGTTCACCGTGTGATTGAGCGCGTTGCTGTCTTTCAGCGCGATTTGCAGGAATTCTTTCCTTTCGCGGGCATCGAGCCCTTCATTGTCATGCAGGATCTCGGTCGATGAGATGATGGAGGTGATCAGCGTGCGCAGCCGGAATGACGCGCTCGCGAAATGCACATCCTGGGACAGCCGTTCACTCATCTGGCGAAGTTGAACCTGCGAATTTCGAAACGCCTCATAGGTTTTTTTGAAGAGCGCGCTCAGCGTTGGCGATTCCGTCGCCATTTCGGCGATGTCTTCAGGCGTGAACTCGTTATCGGCGAACAGCGGATCCTTCAGCGCATCGGCAAGCTCGCTGATCAGGTGGCTTTCCTCCTGCGGTGAAAAGACCAGCGGGTCCACTTTCAGGATCCGGCTGATATGGAGCAGCAGGGACGCGGTGATATTGCGCCGGTTGTTCTCCAGCAGGTTGAGGTAACTCGCGGAAATGCCGAGCCGGTCCGCAAGCTCAATCTGCGTCATCTTGCGTTCCTTGCGCAGTTTCCGCAGTCGGCTGCCGAACAGGGGTTGCTTCGCCATTTCGGATCCTCGGAATGGAATTTACAAGAATTTACAAATTTACAAAATCTAATTTAGAATTTTTACATAAAAAACACTCGCTTTTCAAGGGATCATTAGGAAATAAGGCGAAAATGTGAAATTTTTACAACTAGCAGGTATTGGCTCGTGAAAACAGGCGCGGGCACCCTGTATGGGAAATCCATCTATCTATTGGGAGACAATTCATGAGCGATTTTACAAAATCAGGCCTGTCGCGTCGTGGTTTGCTGAAAGCGGGTGCCGTTGGTGGCCTGATTGCGGCAACGCCCAGCTTTTTTGTCAAGAACGCCTGGGCGGAAGAATTCCGCAACAACCCGAAAGACAAGAGCGAGCTGAAGCTCGGCTTCAATGTCCCGCAGACCGGCCCTTATGCCGACGAAGGGATGGATGAGCTGCGCGCCTATATGCTGGCGGTGAAGCATCTGAACGGCGAAGGCGACGGCGGGATGCTGAATACCTTCAAACCCTCAAGCCTGAAGGGCAACGGCGTGCTTGGCAAGAAGGTGACCTACACGACTGGCGACACGCAGACGAAATCGGACGCGGCGCGGGCCTCGGCGAAGCGGATGATCGAGAAGGACGGCGTCCTGATGATCACCGGCGGCTCCTCCTCGGGCGTCGCGGTCGCGGTGCAGTCGCTCTGCCAGGAGCAGGGTATCATCTTCATGGCGGGTCTCACCCATTCCAACGATACGACCGGCAAAGACAAGCGGCGCTACGGCTTCCGCCACTTCTTCAACGCCTACATGTCCGGCCAGG
>NZ_DAIUFV010000007.1:0-174717 GCF_036844445.1 Sneathiella sp.
CTAATCTGCTTTCCGATATTTTATTCACCGAAATTCTCCGACTTCAGGCATTCTGGCTTCCATACCCCAATTCCAACGTGAGAATATGCCGGTATAGCCTGTCCGGGTGATACCTTGAGAAAGGGCTACAAACCACAAATTGCTTGCGAATAAAATATAATGTTATCGTTAATTATTCCTGAAACTATGACTTTAACCGCAAATGTCCGTCCTAAAAAATAAAATTTATATCAGCTACCGGGCCGCGTTTGCCGCATGGGTACTGGGGATCATTGTCCTGACGGTGCTTTCCCTGCTTCCGCCGGGGAATGAGCCTGAATTTACCGGGCTGGTGAATGATAAGATTCGTCATTTCTCCGCCTATGCCATTCTTGCCCTGATAGCCTGTCATGCGGGACGAAACTGGCGCGAGCGCCTTATCTTATGCCTGATAAGCTTTATGGTAAGCGTTGCGATCGAATTTCTCCAGCCTTTTACAGGGCGCGACTTCGAAGTTCTGGATATTGTGGCAAATTTGTCGGGGATTGTCGCCGGAACGGGCGTCATGGCGCATCTTCTCCATCGCCGCGCCCGCCGGGAGACCGCGGCCGGCACCTGAAAGAGCCAGAGCTGCATCATATCCGGCGCGGCCGCCTGTCATGCTGCGGTCCGCAGCTCCCGCCCCGTGCGGGCCACCTCCGCCATGATCGCCTCCGTCGTCTCGAGCCGGCGGATGGCGAGGAAGAGGTCGTTGGCCGCAGGATAGGTCCGGCCGAGCAGCTTGATCCATTGTTTAAGCCGACCGGCTTCGCGGGGCGGCGCCTGCATCTCGCGGATCTTTCCCTGATAGATGCCGATAAGCTCGAGGATGTCCGGCCACTCGAACGCGGCGCCGGAGGCCGGCGTCTCCGCACAAATTTCACGGCCGAGCGAGGGGCGCGCGATCACTCCCCGCCCGACCATCACATCCGCGCAGCCGCTCACTTCCCGGCACTTTTCATAGTCGGCCCGCGTCCAGATCTCCCCGTTGGCGACAACCGGGATGCGCAGGCGTTCGCGGATCGGTCGCAGATATTCCCAATGCGCCGGCGGACGATATCCTTCGAGCTTGGTGCGGGCATGGACCGTGAGCTTTATAGCCCCGCCCGCCTCCGCCGCCAGCGCATTATCGAGCGCAAGCCCCTTATCGGTGAAGCCGAGCCGCATCTTCGCACTGACCGGCACCTCGCGCGGCACGGCGCCGCGAACGGCGGAGACGATCTCATACAGGCGCTCCGGCCATTGCAGCAGGGTGGCGCCGGCGTCATGCCGGTTGACGGTTTTTGCCGGACAGCCGAAATTGAGGTCAATCCCGGGGGCGCCGAGCTCCGCGGCAAAGGCTGCGTTCTCCGCCATAACGGATGCCTCCCCGCCCATGATCTGGACATGCACCGGCACGCCAGCCGACGTTTTGCCGCCCGTTCTAAGCTCGGGGCAGAGCTGGTAGAAGACGGACGCAGGATAGACATGCTGGCTGACCCGCACAAATTCACTGACGCAGAGATCAAAGCCGCCGATCTCCGTCAGCATATCGCGCATATAAACGTCGACGACCCCTTCCATCGGGGCGAGCGTGAGAGTTGCCACCATTTCTTCCCTTATTTTCCCGATCCGAGTTTAATGGTAGAATCGGGCCAACTCCAGATAATTGAAGATGGGGCAGTCATAGGGGCGGCCCGAAGCAAAAGGAAGCGGAAAATGACGGAATTACTGAACGGCCTGGTCGGCACGCATGGAAATGTCACGGACCTTCAGGAATTCACCGATGAAGACGCCGCTTTTGAACGCATCCGCGTTCTTTACAGGGAGAATGCCGACAAGGTGAAACGCCGGTTCGGCGCATTCGAGGGCGGCGACAAGACCAGCCCGGCGGAGCCCGGCTTCTATCCCTATCTCGGGCTGACCGTGGAGACGACGGATATCAGCCGCACGGGCAAGCGCGCCTACGGAAAGATTGACGCAGCGGGAACCTTCGGAACGACGCTGACGCAGCCGGAGTTGTTCGAAAGCTATCTGAAAGAGCAGATAAGGCTGATCCTCGGCAATCATCAGCGCCCCGTCTATGTCGGCCTCAGCGATCGGCCAATGCCGCTGCCGTTCGTTATCGAGACCGCGTCGGCGAGTGTCTCCGCCGACGATATGCCGGCGCTTCAGACCATCTTCACCATGCCCGATCTTGCCAATATCAACGACAATATTGCGAACGGCACCAATGTCTGGGTGGAGGGAACGCCGCGCCCGCTCGCGCTTTTCCCGGCCGAGCGGATCGATTTCTCGCTCGCCCGGCTCTATCACTACACCGGCACCCAGCCGATGCATTTCCAGCGCTTCATCCTGTTCACCAACTACCAGCGCTATGTCGACGAGTTCGTCGAATTCGGCAAGAAGCAGGTGTCGGAAGGAACGGAATACACCGCCTTTGTCGAGCCCGGCAATGTAGTAACGCCCAACCCGCGCCTTTCCCCCGCCCCGCCGAGCGGGACCGCACCCGCTCACCTGCCGCAGATGCCCGCCTACCATCTGGTGGCCGAAAAGCATATGGGGATCACGCTCGTCAATATCGGCGTCGGGCCGGCCAACGCCAAAACCATCACCGATCATATCGCAGTTCTGCGGCCGCATTGCTGGCTGATGGTCGGCCATTGCGGCGGCCTGCGTCACAGCCAGCGCCTTGGCGATTTCGTGCTCGCCCACGCCTATGTCCGCGCCGATCATGTGCTGGATGAGGATATTCCGCCCGAAGTTCCCCTCCCCGCCATTGCTGAAATCCAGGTCGCGCTGACGGCGGCGGTTGCGCGCACCACCGACAGCGGCGGGGTGAAGGAGTATTTGCGCACCGGCACCGTCTATACGACCGATGATCGCAACTGGGAGCTGCGCCACAAGGAGCTTGCGGTCCGCTTCAACCAGAGCCGCGCCATCGCCGTCGACATGGAAAGCGCCACGATCGCGGCAAACGGCTTTCGCTTCCGCGTTCCCTACGGCACGCTCCTCTGCGTCTCCGACAAGCCGGTGCATGGCGAAATCAAACTCGCCGGCATGGCCAACAAATTCTATCAGGATCGCACGTCCATGCATCTGCATATCGGCATCGATACGTTGCAGCAGCTTTGTCGCCAGGGCGTCGAAAGCCTGCATTCGCGCAAGCTCCGCAGCTTTGAGGAGCCGGCGTTTCGCTAGAGGTGCGGCGCCGGCCGCTCAGCCGCGGCGGTGCGAGGTGAGATGGGGGATCAGAATGCCGGCGAGATGCGCGCAAAGGGCCGGCGACAGGTCGTGCCCCATGCCCGCGACCAGCTCGAGCCGGGCGCCCGGGATCAGGCGGGCCGTGTCTTCCCCCGCCGCATAGGGCACAAGCGGATCGTCGAGCCCGTGGATGACGAGCGTCGGCGCTCCGATATGCGGCAGTTCGGAGACCCGCGGGTTGGATGCGAGCACCGCCGCATACTGGCGCATGTAACCGCTCGGGCAATAGCAGCGCCGGACGCAGGCGCGAATATGCGCCTCCAGCGCCGCACGGTCCCAGCGATAGCCGGGACTGCCGATCACGTCATTGACCTGCAGGCCGAAGGCGACCACGTCATCCTCATTCTGGCTGGCCGGCGCCGCCATCAGGACCGAGGTCGCCGCCGCCGTCGGCGGCGGCAGGTGGCGGTTACCGCTCGAGGACATGATCGACGTCAGGCTGTAGAGCTTTTCGGGGTAAAAAATCGCCGCCAGCTGCGCAATCATCCCGCCCATCGACATGCCGACGATATGCGCCCGCTCAATGCCGAGGCCCGCGAGCAGCCCGGCGACGTCGGCGGCCATATCGCTCAGATGATAAGGGACGCTCGGCGTCTGCTGCGTCTGCACCTGCTGCAGGATCCGGCCCATGTCCGGGAGGCCCAGCTGCTCCATCTTCTGGGAGAGGCCGATATCACGGTTGTCAAAGCGGACGACATAAAAGCCCTCGGCGGCAATCGCCTCGCAAAAGGCGACGGGCCAGTCGATCAGTTGAAACCCGAGCCCGGCAATCAGCACCACCGCCGGATCGGCGGCCGCGCCGAATGTTTCATATTCGAGGGAAATACCGTTAGAGATCAGCTTTGCCATCGTCCCCGCGCCCCTTCAGCGGATAAAAAAGCGGACCAGAAGGCCCGCTTTTGTCGAAATCATCCGATTTTTGCGTCAGGACGCGGACTTGATCCAGTCCTCGATCGCGCTTTTCGGAGAGGCCCCGACTTTCGTTGCGGCGATTTGCCCGTCCTTGAACAGAATCAGCGTCGGAATGCCGCGTACGCCGTATTTGGTCGGGGTCTGCGGGTTCTCGTCGATGTTGATCTTGGCGACCTTGAGCTGCCCCTTCATCTCAGTGGCAATCTGATCCAGCGCGGGAGCGATCTGCTTGCAGGGGCCGCACCATTCCGCCCAGAAATCAACCAGAACCAGGCCGGAACTGTCCAGAACATCTTCCTTGAAGGAAGAGTCGGTAACTTTGGTAGTGCTCATAATTATCCTCTTTCAGGCAAAAAATCTGAGCCTCCTGCGCACCCGAGGGAGAACTCTTTGGTCGTAAATGTACGTGTCACATATTGTAACGTCAAGTGAACATGATCACATTCTGTCCGCCGGCAAGACCATCAAATGCGGCCCTTCAGTCCATAAAAGCGCGCATTTTACGGCCTTATCGGGGTGCATTTCCTGCATTGCGCGGCGGTAATGCGCCATCTGCCTTATATATATGAGCGGCACATCGGCAATGTCCCGGGGCGAGGGGCGGTTCGTTTTGTAATCGATTATCAGAATCTCCCGCTCCCCGATCAGAAGCCGGTCGATCTGGCCGGTGACGACGCGGCCATCGAAGACGCCGCTGATCGGAACTTCGGCAAGACTTCCCGGCGCAAAAATTGGCGCGAAATCGGGATCATTGATGACTTTCAGCGTCTCGTTCAAAATCTCCGCCTGCTGCTCTGCATCGAGCGCATGGAGCGGTCGGGCGAGCCAGCGCCGGGCGACGGTTTCGCGGTCCTCCGCCCGCACCGAGGGCAGGGTTTCAAGCAGCCGATGGATCAGCAGGCCGCGATGAAAGCGCCGTCCGCCGTCATCGCCAAGCGGGGAGCTGCCGGGTGTATCATCCTCCTCGCGCGAGGGCGCAAGCGGCCGGGACGGGATGGGCTCATCCGGCGCCTTTTCCCCGATCCATGCCGGCAGTGGCACCACTATGGTATCAGATGTCACCCTTTCCGGTGCCGTTTCGGTCACCTTGCCGCTCGACCACCGCCGCGCGACCTCGCCCCAGGGAAGCTCGACCTCATCGACCCCCTCACCGAACGCCGGATCGATCAGATTATACCAGCAATCAGCCGGGGGCCTGGTCTTGCCCTCCCAGCCGCAGATATAAAGGCGGTCTTCCGCCCGCGTCAGCGCCACATAGAGCAGGCGCTTTCGCTCCTCAAGCGCGCGCTCTTTGGCAAGCTCGCGCGCGGCCCTGGTCGCGGGATCGTCATTTTCCTTTTTGACCGGCCAGAGCGGGAATGCAGGCGCGTCCTCTGTCCACAGCAGCGGATCGCTCGCGCTCGTCCCCTGACAGGTGTCGGGAAGGAACACGATTGGTGCCTGCAACCCCTTGGATCCATGCACCGTGAGGACGCGCACCTCATCCCGCCCCTGCTCCATATCTCGCTTGATCTCCGCGGCGCCCGCCTCGATCCAGTGCAGAAAGCCCTGCAGCGAGGTTGCTTCGGTCCGCTGATAGGCGAGCGCAAGAGAGAGAAATTCCTCGATCGGTTCCGCCGCCTCCGCGCCAAGCCGCCGGAGCAGCGCCCGCCGCCCGCCGAGGCGGCCCAGAATATCGGCAAAGAACTCGTAAACCGGCACATAATCGGCGCGCGCCAGCAATTCGGAGAGGAGTGCGCGCGCGGTATCGAACAGCGCAAGCCCCGGCCTGTTTTCACGAAGCGCCCGCCACAGGCTGTCTTTGCGGCCATAGGCAAGTTCGAAAAGCTGGTTGTCGTCGCAGCCGACAAACGGGCTTTTCAGCACGACCGCGAGGTTGAGATCGTCCTCCGGCAGCAGCACGAAGCGGGCGAGCGCCATCAGATCCATCACCGCAAGCTGATCGGTCAGCACCATCCGGTCGGTCCCGGCGACGGGAATGTCGGCGAGCTTCAGCGCCCGCACCATACTTGCGAAGAACCGGTTGCGCTTTTGCACGAGGATCATGATGTCGCGCGGCCGAACAGGCTCGCCCGTCGCGCTCAAAACCTCACCGCTGTCGAGCCAGAGCCGGATCTGGCTCGCGATCCGCCGCGCCAGTTCAGCGGGAGGATTGCTATCGGGCGCCTGCGTCATCGGCGCGTTCCACGGATCGGCGTCGGTGTCTTCAGGCGGCTTGACCGTCGGCCATATCTCGACGAGGCCAGCCGCCCCCATGCGCCGGACGAAATGTTTCACCTCATCGCCTGCGGAGGTGAGCCCGCGGCGCGCCTCAACGGGCGCAAAGACGTCATCGACAAGCCTGAGTACGCTCATCGCCGAGCGGAAAGAAAGGTCGAGCGGAACGTTCCGCCATTCCTTGCCGGCCGCAGTGGCCTTTTCTTCAAAGCGCCGGCGCATGATATCGAACGTCGCCGGATCGGCGCCCTGAAAGGAATAGATTGACTGCTTTTCGTCGCCGACGACAAAGAGCGTCCGCTCGCTGCGCGCCGCCCCCTCGCCTGCAAAAAACTCCTCCGCCAGGGCGGCGATAACCTGCCACTGCTCCGGGCTCGTATCCTGCGCCTCATCGACAAGGATATGCTCGATGCCGCCATCAAGCTTGAACATGACCCAGGGCGTTACGCCATCACCGATAAGCAGATCGCGGGTTTTCAGGATCAGATCGTCATAATCAAGCCGTCCGCGACGGGTCTTTTCCGCCTCGTAGCGCTCGATCAGCGCAAAGCCGAGCCGCAGCAGCGCCGAGGTGGAGGAGAACACCCGCACCTTGTTTATCTGTTCTTTAAGCGTGATAATCCGCTGGCGCTCTTCCTCGAGGATGTCGAGAATTGACGGCCAGGCTTCGACGACTTTTTTTGTGGCGAGCCGCGCGACAGGCTTTCCATCCTTGGTGAAATAGGCGGAGCAGTAGTCGTCCATCAGCTCCGCGCGCCGCTCCGGCTGGCCGAGCCACAGCGCTATCTTTTCCGCCCGCGCGATATCTCCGTCGCTCCCCATCAGCAGATACTCGACCGCCCGGCGGAGCGCGGCGCCGTTGATAACCGCCTCGCTGGAGGCGCGAGCGATCACATGCGCCTCCGTTTCCATCGGATCGATGCCGATCCGCTCGGCGAGGTGGAGGATCACCGAGTTGACACTGCCGAAACGCCGGCGCAGGGACAGGAAACGGCTGCGCTCGCTGCTGACAACCTTGAGGAGCTTTTCGACCTGCTGCTCGGCGGATTTTTCACCGATCAGGCGGAGCGCATCGCCAAGCGCCGCATTTTCCGGCCGCTGGCTCGCAAGCAATGTGTCATCACGGGCGATCTGCATGATCTCGGTGGCGGTGCGCTCATCCATAACTTCAAAATTGGGCGCAAGCCGCGCTTCGAGCGGAAACCGGCCGAGGACGGATTCGCAGAAGGAATGGATGGTCTGGATTTTGAGCCCGCCCGGCGCATCGAGGACGCGGGCGAACAGCCGGCGCGCCGCAATCCGCTGCGCCTCAAGGGGCGATGTGCCGAGGAGATCGGCAAGATTCTGATCGAGCGCGGCGTCCTCAAGGATCGACCATTCCCCAAGAACAGCGTTCAGCCGGTTCGACATTTCTGCGGCCCCGGCCTTGGTGAAGGTGATGCAGAGGATTTTTTCCGGCGGCGTTCCGGCCAGCATCAGGCGAAGGCAGCGTTCGACCAGCACCCGCGTCTTGCCGGATCCGGCCGATGCCGACACCCAGACGGAGCTTGCCGGATCCGCGGCCCGCTTTTGCCGGGCGATGCCCTCGGCGACAAGTGCGTTATGCGTCATTCTCCCGCCCCTTCATCCCCGCTCGACCATTCCTTGACCCGGGCGAGATGCTCGTAATCATTGAAGCGATACGGCAAATCCGGGCGCGGCTGGCTCAAATAAGGCGTCGCCTGGCGGTCATATTGTGCGACCAGGCGTTGCAGCCCTTCATAGGCGTCGCGCGCCAGATCCTCGGCCGGCGGGGCCTTTGCGCCGCCCGCTTTCGAGAACTCCCCGGCCGGATCACCGCCGGTCAGCTTGACATAGGCAAGCTCCGCGACCGGCGCGGGATCAACGCCCGGAAACCCGTGCCGCGCCAGCATCGCCGCCTCCAGCGCGAGCTGCGGCGAGACGCCGGTTGTCACCTCCTTCACCGACGGCGGACTGCCGGTCTTATAATCGAGAATGGAGAGAGCCTCACCCGAAAGGGCGCGGTCGATCCGGTCAGCCGTGCCGCTTAACGTGAAGCTCGCCTCGGGCGCCGGGATGGAAATCTCACCCTTGATCTCCGTCAGGAGCGGCTTGTAATACCGCCGCCGTTCCGTCTCGAAGCGGACAAACCAGGCCGCGACACGCTCAAAACGCGGCCACCAGAATGCCCAGACGGACGGGTAGCTTATTGCATCACCAAAGGCCTCGCGGCCAAAGTCGATCAGCCTCGCCACCGAATCGGACGGCAGCCGGTCGGGATATGTCTTTACGAACTTCTCAAGCGCAGCGTGAATAAAGCTGCCGCGATCGGCCATCGAGGGATCCATCGCAATCTCATCGAGCGGCGTCAGCTTCAAGATCTGCTCGGCGAAGATCGAGTAAGGATCCTTGATCCATTTTTCAATCCTCGTCACCGAGAGGCGGCGCGGGCGGGCGGACACCGGCGGCGTCGGACGTGGCGCCGGGACGGGCGCATACTCCTCCGGCTGGTCAAGCGCGCGCTGCCAGCTCGCGATCCGCGCGGCATCGGCGCTTTCAAGTTTCAGGCCGAACTTCGCGAGCAGCGTCTCAAGCCGGAGCAGCCAGCGCGAGGGAACGGTCGGGGTTCCATCAACTTTTCCGGCGCGCGTCAGGACCACCTCGCGCGCGCCGAAGGCCTGCTGAAAGTCGTGCGCGGAAAGGCCAATTTTCTGCTCCGGCAGGGGCAGTCCGAATTTCTGCCGCATCGGACGACTCATCCATGGATCGCTACCCGAATCCGGCGGCCAGCTCCCCTCATTGAGGCCGCCGAGGATGACGAGATCGGCGCGCCCGAGCCGCCCTTCAATCGGGCCCCATATGCGAAGGCGCGGATGCAGGCCAAAGGGCGGGCGCACCATCCGCCCGCGCATCAGCGTGTCGAGGAGCTCCGGCCAGGCTGCAGGGCTGAAATCCTCAAGCACGTCGGAGGCACGGAGAAGCTCGGCGAGGAATGTCGCCGCCGCCTCGCCGAAGCTGCCCCGCCAGAGCGCGGACTTCGCCTCGCCCTCGGGCATTGAGAGCGCCTCGGCAAAGCGGATGAAATCCTGCAGAAACTCACTGAACGCGACGTCTTTTTCGCCTGCACGCGCTTCAAGCGGCGCGGCGCACTGACGGAGGTCGTCGAACCAGCCCTGCAACGCATCGCTCGCGGCGGAGCCGGCGAGGGCGCGGGCAATCCCGTCAAATCCCGGCGCCGGGCGCGGTCCGCGAAGGACAGCCCGCTCCAGATCACGGACATGACGGCGGAAGACATCTGCCGCCACGCCGCGCGCCGCAAGCGGATGCTTCAGCGCGGCAAGCAGGGCGACCGGCTCCGCCTCGCTCTCGATCATCCGCGCGACCAGCCGCAGGAAGACACCGGGCGGCGACTGGTCAAGGCTCGTTCCGGCGCTATCGTCCACCTCCACCTGCCAGCGCCGCAGCTCGGCCCCGACGCGGCGCGACAGATCGCGGTCGGGCGTGATCAGAACGGCTGTTTTCTCAGGAACTTCCAGCGCTTCCCGCATCAGGAGGGCAATCGACTGCGCCTCGCTTTGCGCATCCGGAGAGTTGAGAAGCCAGACCCCGGCAAGGGCATCCGCGGCCGGCGGAGCCGCCTCCTGCCATTCATCCGTGGTCTCGGCCGGGCGCAAGGCTTCGGAAAGAAAGGCCATCCGGCCGGCGCTTGAGGAAAGGGCCTCTGTATCCGTGAGATCGACGACATCGGCGCGCGTTATCCCGATCCGTTCCAGCAGCAGGGAAAGACCATGCTGGGCATGGGTCGGATCCTGCCGGACGGCCTGCCAGCCTTTGTCATCCATATGCCGATCGAGACCGGGGAGGACAATCGCGCCATTTTCCATCAAAGCCACCGTTTGCAGCAGATCCGCCGTCGCCGGGATCGATCCGGTCGAGCCGACCGCATAGACCGCGCCCGCGGGCGGCCTCTCCTGCCAGTGCCGGACTTGCGCGCGCAGCAGCAGATCGCGGCGGAACGCCGGGTCAATCGCGCCTTCCGCCGCAAGAATGGCGGGCCAGTGAACGCTCAATATCTCGAGAAACTGCAACGTGATCTGCCAGTGCGCGGCATATTCCGACGGAACGAGATGTTCAAGGTCCTTCAGGTCCAGCCCCTCGGTATGGACCTGATCGAGAAGGCGCGCGAGCGCCGCCGC
Source organism: Sneathiella sp. (assembly GCF_036844445.1). GTDB lineage: Bacteria > Pseudomonadota > Alphaproteobacteria > Sneathiellales > Sneathiellaceae > Sneathiella. The sequence continues at coordinate 10,587 of NZ_DAIUFV010000007.1, forward strand.
GAGGCTTGCTGCCTCGGCAACGCCCATACCGCCTTCCGCCCGCGCCTGAATGAGACGGCTGAGAAGGAGCTGTCGGCGCAAGGGATCGATAGCGGGCGGCAGCGACAGCAGCGCTTCGCCAAGGTCGCCCGCGCCGATATCGCTCTCAAGCAACAACTCGTCTTCCTCGACATCCCCGATGGGGCGCATCCGCGGCAGGATCAGGGGCTTTCCGTCTGTCTCACGCAGGAACGCCTCCTGCAGCGCGCGCGCCGCGCGCCGCGTCGTGGTGAGGATGGTAACCGCGCTGAGATCCGGCCCCGCAGCGTCGTGACGGCGCAAAATCTCCCGCGCCAGCACATCAACGAAGCTGTACTCCGGCGGAATGTTGAATACCGTCGCTTTTTCTGCCTTGCCCGCCATTATCCCCCGTCAATCCTCCGAGTTGCTTCGCGCACCGCGTCGGGCGTTCCGACATGCAGCCACGCGCCGTCATGGACAAGACCGTATAGCCGCCCCCCGGCAAGCGCCCTGTCATAGATCACATTAAGGGAAAAGGCGCCCGCGGGCACCCGATCGAAAAGCGACGGGCGCAAAAGCTGCACGCCGGTAAAGAGGTACGGCGCCGCCTCCCCCGCTGCGCGGCGGCGAAGCCGGCCGTTTTCGTCAAGGTGAAAGTCGCCCGCCCCTGCGTAACCTACGGCGGTCGCGACCGGGTGCAGCAGGAGAAGCGCATCCATCTCGGCGTCGTTCCAGCGGCTGTGCATCCGGCGGAGCGCGGAGTTTGAGGGATCGCGGACAATCACATCCGAATTCATGACGAAAAAGGGATCGGGACCGAGGAGCGGCAGCGCCTTCTGCACCCCGCCGCCGGTTTCAAGGAGCGCCGCCGTTTCATCGGAAACGGAAATATCGAAACCCGTCATCTGATCGAGATAGGCGGAGATCTGATCACCAAGGTGATGCCGGTTCACCACCACCCGCCGGATGTGCGCGGCGCGAAGCAGATCGAAGCAATAATCGATGAGCGCACGCCCGGCGACCTTTACGAGCGGCTTCGGCGTCACATCGGTGATCGGGCGAAGCCGCATACCGAGCCCGGCCGCGAGGATCATCGCGCGCATCCTGTCGAGCGGCGGCAGGGCCGTCATGATTTCCCCTCCCCGATGGTAAGGCGCAGCCAGTTATCGAGCGCGGCGAGACCCGAGTGGGCAAGATTGGCGCCAAGATAGCCCTGCATGCGCGGGATCATCCCGAGATACCGCGTCTTGCCCTGCTCCCGGGCAAGGCGGATAAATATCCCCATGATCCTGAGCGCCCGATGCGCCCCGAGAATGGCATAGGAGAGCCGGAACTCCTGCTCCGGCAGGCCGGTCGCATCGAGATAGCGATAGATCATCTCCTCGGCCAGCGCATCATCGACCTGCCGGCGCGCGTCCTGCAGCAGTGAGGCGAGATCATAGGCGGGCGGGCCTTTGAGGGCATCCTGAAAATCGAGCAGGCCGAGCGCCTGCACCCCCTCCCGGTCTTTCAGATAGAGCAGGTTTTCCGAGTGGAAGTCGCGAAGCAGCATCACCTCGGGCCCGACACGAAGGCGCGGCAACAGATTGCGCCAGATATCCTCGTAAAAAATCCGCGCTGTGCTGCCAAGCGGCGCGCCAAGTTTCTCGGGCACGTAATAATCGAGAAACATTTCGTTCTGCGCCATGATATAGGCATCGGAAAACTCGGGCAGAAAATCAGGCGGCGGCATCTTTCCGAGATCAACCAGAAAATCAACGGCGAGGCGATAGAGCGCCGCTTCCGGCGCGCCTTTTTCCATCAGCCGCGCGAAAATATCATCGCCCAGATCCTCAAGCAGGAGGAGGCCGCTCTTTCGATCCTCGGCGAGGATCGCGGGCGCGCTGTAGCCGCGGAGGCGGAGAGCGACGGCGATATCGGCAAAAATCCCGACATCTTCAGGCGGCGGCGCATCCATCAGGATGAGGGGGCCGCTTTCCGTCCAGAGCCGCGCATACCATCGCGACGACGCATCGCCCGCGAGCGGCGTGATATCGGCGTCCGCATATCCCGCCGTGCGGAGAAACGGGAGGATCAGCTCATTGCGCACCGAGCATCTCCTCAAGCAGCAGCAGGCGTCGCCGCCACCGGCTGTCCCCGGCGAGGACGAAAAGACGCGCCTCCCCGCCCCCCTCGCCCGCAAGAGTGATGGTAATGCGCAAGTGATCCGGCGGGAGATAGCGACCGAGCCGGTCCGGCCATTCGATCAGCGATACGCCATTATCGAACGCCTCGTCTATGTCGAGTTCAAGCGCGTCATCGGGGCTTTCGAGACGATAAAGATCATAATGGTAGAGCGTGAAATCGGCAAAATCATAGACCAGCAGCAGATTGAATGTCGGGCTTGGCACGTCGATATCCTGCCCGGCCAGCGCCTGTATGAGCGCCCGGACAAATGCCGTCTTACCCGCACCCAGCGTTCCGTCCAGCGCAATCACATCGCCGGGCTGCAACAATCCGGCAAGCGCCGCCGCAAGTCGCGAGGTATCGGCGAGAGAGGCGCCACGAAAGCGATATATTTCCGGATCTGTCATGGCGCGTCAGGAATTTCCCGCCCTCGCCTGCACGGCGACGGCAATGGAGCGCGGCAGGTGACAGGAAACCGTAGTGCCGACATTCTCTTTCGAGGCCAGCTCCACATGTCCGCCATGCAGCTCGATGAAGCTTTTGACCAGCGAGAGGCCAAGGCCCGCACCGGCATTCTGCCGCGTCGTGTTGCCCTTCGTGAAGCGTTTGAAAATATGCTCAATCTGGTCCTCGGCAATGCCCTTGCCATTATCGCGCACGCTGATGACGAAGCTTTCCGGCGTCTTGCGCGCCGAAAGGGTGATTTCGCCCTTGGCCGGCGTGAATTTGATCGCATTGCTGAAGAGGTTGAAGACGACCTGCTTGATCCGCCGCTCATCGACCTCAAGCAAGCCGATGTCAGGATCGATGTCGGTGCGGATGTCAAGATAGCGGTTCTTCGCCCGCTCCTGTACCATCGCAACGACATTCTGAAGCGCAAGCGCGATATCGACAGGCTGCCGCTCCAGCTCCATCTTGCCGGCCTGGATATTCGCCATATCGAGAATATCGTTGATGAGCAGCAGAAGATGGCCGGAACTGTCGAGAATTCCCTTGCCATACTCCGCCTGCTTGTCGTTGAGCGGGCCGAAAAATTCCTTCACCAGAATTTCGGCAAAGCCGATGATGGTGTTGAGCGGCGTGCGCAGCTCGTGGCTGACGCTCGCGACAAACTCCGTCTTCATCCGATCCGCCGCCTCCAGCGCTTCGTTGCGCTCACGCAAGGCCCGCTGCGCGCGGAGTTCATGCGTCACGTCGATGTAGGTGAAAAGGACGTTCCCATCCGGCAGCGGGACGCGGTTGTAGTCGATGATGGTGTCGCCGATATATTCCAGCCGCCCGCTCGTCGCATCGCGGCGCGTGACGTTGGCGATAAACTTCTCGCGCACCTCCGCCGGCCAGATGCGGCCCGTTTTCTCCTGATGATATTCAATAATCTGCGAGATATGGAGCTCGCCGCGCAAAAACTCCTCCTCCAGCCCCCACATGTTGCAATAGGCGGCATTGAAGAGCTTTAGCCGCCCGTCCGCGCCGAACACCGCGACCCCTTCATAGAGATTGTCGAGCGTCGCACGCTGCACGGCAATCTGGGTGTTGCGCGCGCGCTCCAGCACCACCTTGTCGGTCACATCCTCGAAAAGGAATAAGAGGCCGCCGAAGGGATGCGGCGTGATCAGCGTGCGCAACACCGTTTCGTCGGGAAGCTGGACCAGCTCCTCCCGCGTCTCGATGACATTGGTGAAGAGGGCCCGGCGCTTTTCCTTATAGGCGGCGAAATCCGCCTGCTCCGGCAGGCGGCGAAGCTCGCGCTGCATATCCAGCACTTCGCTCAAGCTCGGCTTGCCATAGAGAAACTCATCATTGATCCGCCACAGCTTCACATAAGCCTGATTGAAAAATTCAAGCCGCTGGTCGGGGCCGTAGATCGCGATTGCCGTCGCGATATTCTCCAGCACATCGGCATGGCCGTCGATATGGCGTTTCAGCTCATCGGCAAGTTCCGCCTCGGCCGTCGTGTCGAGGGCGAAACCGGCAAGCTCGTTGTCGAATTCGAGCGGCGTTTCAATAACGGTGAAACTCCGCCGGTCGCCGTCAACGATATAGCGCCGCGTCTCGCTCTGGGTGAGGCCGGTGACGCGCGCCCGCGTCGCCAGCTTGCGGGCCTGATCGGGATCGCGGCTGGAGGCGAGCTCCGGCACCTGCGCCATCCCGTCTTCAAATTCGACGACCTCGCGATACTTGCGGTTCTGCCAGATGATCTTCGAGCTCTGGTCCCGCCGCCAGACCGGAATGGGGGCGGCATCCAGAAGCTCGATAAAGCTGTCGCGTTCAGCGCGCGCAGTCGCGAGGGAGGATTTGAGGGCGATGATATCGCTGCCGAGCCTGTCGCGCTCCGCATTCAGCGTCTCGATCGTCATTTCCAGCGACTGCAGCCGCTCCGCGTCGCGATCGCTCTGGCTGAGCAGGGAAAGTGCTTTCTTGCGCATCACATAGACGGCCATCAGCAAGCCGATAACGGCCAGTGTCAGCAGCCACAAGAAAACCAATTGTGTGGAAGTAAATTGTTCTATCATCCCCGCCGGCACATGAATTTCACTCTATCGCCCACCATTATGGCGCTGGCTTTTATGAATATGCCACCCCCCTGGTACGCATAACGCGCCAAAGAATAGAAAAAAAATGGCCGGAGGGATAGCCCCGCCAGCCATTTCTGTTATTTGGAGCGTGTCGGGCCCCGCCGCCTAGTAGCGATAATGGTCCGGTTTGAACGGGCCGGCCTGCGGAACGCCGATATAGTCAGCCTGCTTCTCGCTGAGTTCGGTCAGCTTCACACCGAGTTTGCCAAGATGCAGGCGGGCAACCTTTTCGTCGAGATGCTTGGGCAGCACATAGACCTCATTCTTGTACTCGGCATGGCGCTCCCAAAGCTCGATCTGCGCCAGCACCTGATTGGTGAAGGAGGCGCTCATCACGAAGCTCGGGTGGCCCGTCGCGCAGCCGAGATTGACCAGCCGTCCTTCGGCGAGCACGATCAGCCGCTTGCCGTCGGGGAATTCGACCTCATCGACCTGCGGCTTGACATTGTGCCAAGGGTAGTTGCGGAGCGCACCGATCTGGATCTCCGAGTCGAAATGCCCGATATTGCAGACAATCGCGCGATCCTTCATCTCCCGCATGTGATCGATGGTGATGACGTCGATATTGCCGGTCGTCGTGACGAAAATATCGGCGAATTTCGTCACGTCATCAAGATGCACGACCTCATAGCCTTCCATCGCCGCCTGCAGGGCGCAGATCGGGTCGATCTCCGTCACCAGAACGCGCGCGCCCTGGCTGCGAAGCGAGGCCGCGGAGCCCTTGCCGACGTCGCCGTAGCCGCACACGACAGCAACCTTGCCCGCGATCATCACGTCGGTGGCGCGCTTGATGCCATCCACGAGGCTTTCCCGGCAGCCATAGAGATTGTCGAATTTCGATTTGGTGACCGAGTCATTGACGTTGATCGCCGGAACTTTCAGCTTGCCAACCTTCGCCATCTCGTAGAGGCGATGAACGCCGGTGGTGGTCTCCTCGGAAATGCCGCGAACGTCCTTCATGAGACCGGGATAGCTGTCATGCATGACCTGCGTAAGATCGCCGCCGTCATCGAGAATGAGGTTCGGGCGCCAGCCGTTCGGCCCCTCGATCGTCTGGATGATGCACCAGAGCGCTTCTTCCTCCGTCTGTCCCTTCCAGGCGAATACCGGAACGCCCGTCGCGGCGATGGCAGCGGCGGCCTGATCCTGCGTCGAGAAGATATTGCACGAGGACCAGCGCACTTCCGCGCCGAGCGCGGTCAGCGTCTCGATCAGAACCGCCGTCTGGATCGTCATATGCAGGCAACCGGCGATTCGCGCCCCTTTCAGCGGCTTGGCATTGCCAAACTCTTCGCGCAAGGCCATCAGTCCCGGCATTTCCGTTTCGGCAATGGCGATTTCCTTGCGTCCCCAGTCGGCCAGCGACATGTCCGCAACCTTAAAATCCTCAAGTTTTGTCATATTAAATCTTTCGCTTTTACTATGAATTTAGCGGAACGCCCGGCCTGACGGGCGGATCATGGTTATTGGGGATGTATAGCAATCCCGCGAGCTCTAATCAATAGGCATATAAAGAAATCCTTATATCATTATAAGAATTTCCTCCAGCGGAAATCGCGTGATCGCAGTCACTCTTCGCCGAACTTGTTTTCGACAAGCTCGGTAAGCGCGGCGAGCGCTTTGCGGGCGTCCGGCCCCGACGCCGAGACCGAAATGGTCGATCCCGTCGCCGCCGCCAACATCATCAGGCCCATGATCGAGATCCCGGAGACCTCATTCTCGCCTTTCGTCACCACAACCTCAGCGTCAAACTGTTCGACGCATTTGACGAACTTGGCGGCCGCACGGGCATGCAATCCTCTGGCGTTCCGAATGACAAGATCACGTTTCAAGGGCAGAATTCTCTTAGAGGGGAATGTCGCCGCATATCGGCATCAGGATTTGCTGGCCAGCAGGTGGGATGCCACGTTGATATATTTGCGGCCGGACTCTTGCGCGGCGGCAACGGCGCTTTGCATGTCGTCATCGCCGCGAACACTCGCCAGCTTGATCAGCATCGGCAGGTTGATCCCGGCAATCACCTCGACATTCGCCTTCTCCATCACCGAGATGGCAAGGTTGGACGGCGTGCCGCCGAACATGTCGGTGAGCAGGATCACCCCTGACCCGGTTTCGACCTCCTCAATGGCATTCAGGATATCCTGGCGCCGCTGCTCCATATCATCGTCCGGTCCGATGGAGATGGCGCGCACCTGCGTCTGTGGTCCGACCACATGTTCGGTCGCATTGACGAATTCCTCCGCCAATCGCCCGTGGGTTACCAGCACCATTCCAATCATATCGCCCCCGTTATCAGTTGAATGGTATTTAATTATAGTGCGTTACTGTCTCTCGCGCCCGGCAGGTCGCGATGAACGCGATTTGCAAAATAGCCGGAATTTGCAACGAGGTCATGGATTTTCTCCGCGACCCATACCGAACGATGCCGCCCGCCGGTGCAGCCAAAGGCGATGGTCAGATACGACTTGCCTTCGTCGACATAGCGGGGCAACAGAAAGGTGATCAGCCCTTCAATGCGCGCCATGAATTCGTCATAGGCCGGATCGGCGGCAACGAATGCGCCGACATCGGGATCCTGCCCCGTCAGGGCGCGCAGATCATCCTTGTAATGCGGATTTTGCAGGAAGCGCACATCGAACATCAGGTCGGCTTCGCGCGGGATCCCTTTTGCGTAGGAGAAGCTCATCACCGTAACGCTCAGCCGCGACGCCGGTTGCAGGCTGAAATATCCCGTCAGGATGCGCTTCAACTCGGGCTGCGACAGATAGCTGCTGTCGATGCGGACATCCGCCGCCTCTTTCAGACCGGCGAGCCGCTCAATCTCCAGCCGGATGCCGTCGGCCACCGGCCGGTCCGCCGCGAGCGGATGTTTGCGGCGCGTTTCCGTAAAGCGCCGCTGCAGGATCGCTTCATCACAATCGAGGAAGAGAAGCCGCACCCTGTTGGTCCCGCGCGCGCGGAGTTCGCCGATAATCTCCAGCACCTGTTCCGTCGAGAAGCCGCGGGTGCGCAGGTCAATTCCGATGGCAAGATTGTCGCCCGCACCCCGTCCCGCCTCCTCCACCATGCGGGTCAGCAGGAACAGCGGGATATTGTCCGCGACCTCCCAGCCCATATCCTCGAACTGATGCAGCGCCGTGCTCTTTCCGGCGCCGGACAGGCCTGAAACAATGACGAGCTGATTTAAAGATCCCGACGCCGAATTCATGTCACTCATATCCCGTCAGCAACGGATCCTGCCGAAGCGCCAGCCGCACGATCGCCGGCGCCGACGCCATGAACGGATCGATCAGGCGCCGCGGCACCCCGGCTTCCGCGAACATCACTATATCGGGCTCCGGCACGCGGTCAATGCTCGCATAGGGCACCAGATCAAAGACGAGCGCGAGCGGAATATCGGAAATCGCGTCAAGCTGCATCAGCCCAAGGCCGCGAACTTCGATCTTGCCGAATATCGCCGGCGGAGACGACAGAAACGCGACGTCGCCGCGCACGTGGATCTCGGTGTAGTCATCCGCAATAAGCCGGGCGCCGCCATCGATCAAGCGCAGCGCGAGATCGGACTTCCCCGCCCCGGAAGGTCCGCGCAAAAGGACGCCCCGGCCGTCAATTTCGACGGAGCTTGCATGACATCGTATCATGCGCAGAACCTACGCCAGCGCCTCTACTTTGGCAACTTGATTAGGAAGATGGCGCCTCTCTTCACACCGTTGTCATCGAGGCGGTTGCTGGCCGTGATCGTCCCGCCATGCGCCTCGACGATCAGGCGGGAGATGCTGAGCCCGAGCCCGGAATGCCGGCCGAAATCCTCTGACTTCGGCCGTTCGGTATAAAAGCGGCTGAAAATGGCGTCGAGCTTGTTTTCCGGAATGCCGGGCCCGTCATCCTCGACCGAGAGCTCCGCCCCGGCCGGAGCCGGCCGCAGGCGAATTGTCACCTGGCCATGTTCGGGCGAGAAGGAAATCGCGTTGTCGATAAGGTTGCGCAGCACCTGCCCGAGGCGGCCCGGCAACCCGTTGACGATGACAGGCTGCTCGCCGCGGATAAAGTTGAAGGAGATCGAGGAGAACATCTGTGTTGTCCGATATCCATCAAGCACGCTCTCGACCAGCTTGCCAAGATCGACCGGCTCCCCTTCCGAGCGGGAGAGCTCCGCATCGATCCGGCTTGCCGCGGAGATGTCCGTGATCAGACGATCGAGCCGCTGCACGTCGCTTGCCAGCACGACCCGCAGGCGCTCGCGCGTCTCCTCATCCTTCACCCGCTCGAACGCCTGTACCGCCGTGCTGAGCGAGGTGAGCGGGTTTTTGAGCTCATGGGCGACATCTGCGGCGAACGCCTCGATCGCATCAAGCCGGTCATAAAGCGCCGATGTCATCGCCCGGAGCGACGTCGAGAGATCGCCAATTTCGTCTTTACGCTCCGAAAAGTCGGGAATGACGATACGCCGCCCGATACCGCGGCGCACCTTGTCCGCCGCTTCCGCCAGCATATGAATGGGCGCGGCAATGGTGCGCGCAAGGAAAAGTGACAGCAACAGCGTGATGACCAGCGTCACCGCAAAGACAATCAGCGTCGTGACCTGCGCCGAACGCACCGCCGCGTCGATGCTGCTGCCATTTTCGGTCAGCAGCAACCCGCCGAGAATATGTTTGAAACCCTGTACCGGCACCGAGACGGACAGCATCAGCTCCCCCTTCTGCGTCTGGCGCGTCATGCGCGCATTGTCGCCGTTAATGGCGATACCGACTTCCTGGAAATCGGCGCCGCTCGGAATAGGGTTGGTCGGGAACAGCGGATAGTCGTAATTGTCGGGGAAGAGCGCTTCCCAGCCGTCATAAAGCTCCTCGAAAAAGACCCGGATCGGGCTTTTCACTTCCGGCGGCGGCAACTCCTCGGAGACGATATTGCGGCCCGCCGAAATCAGCCGCCGGCTGTCCGCAATCAGCACACCCTCGCGATCAAACAGCAGCGCCGGCGTATTGGTAATGATCGAGAGGCGCCGCAGAACGCGTTTGATCTGGGTGGAATCAAGGGTCAGCGACTGCACCTGCCCGTCGATGGAGACTTCCTGCAACGCCGCCTCGCCGAGCGCGCCCGCGATCATCCGCCCGTTCGTCGTCAGCGACTGGAAACGGGCTTCGATCAGACCGTCGCGGAACTGGTCAAGGTAAAGGATCGCCCCGGCAAGAAAGACAACGGAAAACAGATTGATCGCCATGATCCGGCGACCGAGCGAAGAAAACGGCCCGCGCCGGATCTTCTGCTCTTTCTGCTTTTCCCGTCTTTGCGCCTTCCTAGCAGGAACGGATTTACCGATATAAGGCTTGGCGTCTGCGTTCATAACGTCCCAGCGGCTACGGGGTTATTTTTCCTTGAAGCGATACCCGACGCCATACAGGGTCTCGATAGCGGAAAATTCGGGATCAACCGACTTAATCTTCTTGCGCAACCGCTTGATATGGCTGTCGATGGTTCGATCATCGACATAAATATTGTCGTCATACGCCGCGTCCATCAGCTGATCGCGGCTTTTTACGTGACCCGGCCGGAGCGCGAGGGCATGCAGCAGCATGAACTCGGTCACCGTCAGGGTCACCTCCTTGGCATCCCAGAAGCAGGCATGCCGGATACTGTCAAGCTTCAGCTTACCGCGGACGAGGATATCCTCCTCCGCCTCGCCGTTGCTTTCCTTGACCGCGCTGTGGCGGCGCAAGACCGTGCGGATACGCTCGACCAGCAGCCTCTGCGAAAAGGGTTTGCGGATGTAATCATCGGCTCCCATTTTCAGTCCTAAGAATTCGTCGATCTCGTCATCCTTTGAGGTCAGGAAGATAACCGGCAGGCCGCTCACGCGTCGCAGCCGGTTCAACAGCTCCATCCCATCCATTCGCGGCATCTTGATATCGAGCACGGCAAGATCCGGCGGGTTATCGACAAGGCCCTTCAGCGCCTCTTCCCCATCCGAATATTTGGTGACTTCGAACCCCTCGCTCTCCAGCAGAATGGAAACGGTGGTGAGAATATTCTGGTCGTCGTCGACCAGGGCAACTTTCGTGGCCATTTCAGTCCCCGGTTTCATGTCATCACCCTATTCTATGACCTGTTGCTGTTCATTGCATCTACATTTAGTCAAAATAAGGCAAGAGAATGTCCAAAGCGCGGAAGGCTCCTTCTTCGGGCGCAAAAAATCCTCCGCCGGAAGAAATTTTCTTCCTCCGATGACTTTTTATTTGCCTTCCTGCGACTTATTCGCAATTACTGCCGTATGAATGACAAATCGAACACCGAAACTCGCACACGCACCGTGCAGGGCCTGATCCGGACCGCATCCACCGTGACGCTCGCGACCCGCATGGCCGCGGATGGAAGTCCCTATGCCTCCCTTGTCCTGATGGCGACGGATCCGCGCGGCCGCCCGTTGCTGCTGCTTTCCGATATGGCTGTTCACGGACAGAATATTGCAAAAGACCCCGCCGTTTCCCTGCTGATCGCGAGCGATCCAAAGGGGCGCGATCCGCTGACGCTGTCGCGCGTTTCCCTGCAGGGCACGGCGGAAGTCATTGCGGATGAGCGGCTGCTCGAACGCTTTATCCGCCGCTTTCCACCCGCGAAACTCTATGCAAAATTCAAGGATTTCAGGCTCTATCGGGTCAATGTCAGCGCCGGCCATCTGGTTGCCGGTTTTGGCGATATTCACTGGCTGGACCCGGCCGACTTCATCCTGCCGGAGGGAGCGCTGGACAACCCGGAGGTCGAGAATGGCGTGATGGATCATATGAATTCCGACCATGCGGACGCCGTGCAGGAGCTGGCCGCTTCAGTCAGTGATCATGCCGGGGAATGGGAAATCTGCGGCGTCGATGAAGCGGGAATCGACCTCAGATGCGGCTGGCTTTATGAACGGCTGCTTTTTGAGCAGCCGGCGACCGGCGCGGGCGACATGCGGATCCAGATCATAGAAATGCTCAAAAAAATCAGAAAATTAACGGATTTTTCAGTCCACATGCGCTAGTTTCGCGTCAACGGATCAAATATCCGCCTTTTCGGGGGGAATAATGTGGGTTTGCGGGCCGCTTTCGTGATCAGAGTGGTTGCGCCTTTATTTTGCCCCCATTATTCTGTATGGAAAAGCAAAGTCAAAGCCCCCCTCAAATAAAGCAGTGGAGAAATAAACGTGGAGCAATTCGGACCTCATAAAAGCCGCTTCGGGCTTGAAGCTAATGGTCTTGGCAAAGTTGGTCGGTCATACTGGAACCTGTCGGTGCCCGCCCTTTATCAGGAAGCAATCCGGAGGGGGGAGGCTTCACTTGCTGCGGGCGGCCCGCTGGTCGCCCTGACCGGGCAGCACACCGGACGTTCGGCGAACGACAAATTCATCGTCAAAGAGCCGGGCAGCGAGAAGAATATCTGGTGGGGCAGCGTCAACAAGCCGATCGAGCCCGCGAAATTCGCCGGGCTGCACAAGAAGATGCAGGACTATCTCGCCGGGCGTGATGTTTTTGTCCAGGATTGCTACGCCGGCGCTGATGTCAATCACCGGCTGCGCGTCCGCATCATCACCGAATGCGCATGGCACAGCCTTTTCGCGCGCAACATGTTCATTCAGCCGCCGGCGGAAGAACTCGCCGATTTCCAGCCCGAATTCACCATTCTTCAGATCCCGTCCTTCGAGGCCGACCCCAAAGTCGATGGCACCCGCTCGGAAGTCTTCGTTCTGCCGAACTTTGCCGACAAGCTCGTGATCATCGGCGGCACGTCCTATGCCGGGGAAATCAAGAAGTCCGTTTTCTCCATCCTCAACTATCTGCTGCCGGAGAAAAATGTCCTGCCGATGCACTGCTCGGTCAATGTCGGCGATGATGGTGCCTCTGCGGTCTTCTTCGGCCTCTCCGGCACCGGCAAGACCACCCTTTCCGCCGATGCCAGCAAGATGCTGATCGGTGATGACGAACATGGCTGGTCGGACGAGGGCGTCTTCAACTTCGAAGGCGGCTGCTACGCCAAGGTGATCAAGCTCTCCGCCGAGGCGGAGCCGGAAATTTTCGAGACCACCCGCCGTTTCGGCACCGTGCTTGAGAATGTCGTGATGGATCCGGACACCGGCGAGCTCGATCTCGACGACAACCGCTACACCGAAAATACCCGCGCGTCCTACCCGATCGACTTCATTCCGAATGCGTCCGAGACGGGCGTTGCCGGCAACCCGGCCAACGTCATCATGCTGACGGCCGATGCGTTCGGCGTTCTGCCTCCGATCTCCAAGCTGACGCCGGAACAGGCGATGTATCATTTCCTCTCCGGCTACACCGCAAAGCTCGCCGGCACCGAAAAAGGCCTCGGCAATGAGCCGCAGGCGACCTTTTCCACCTGCTTCGGCGCCCCCTTCATGCCGCGCCACCCCGCCGTCTATGCCAAAATGCTCGGCGAGAAGATCGCCAAGCACGGCGTCAACTGCTGGCTGGTCAACACCGGCTGGACGGGGGGCGAATACGGCACCGGTCATCGCATGCCGATCGCCCATACCCGCGCGCTGGTAAACGCTGCGCTCGATGGCACGCTCGCCAAGGTCGAGACGGTGAAAGATCCCTATTTCGGTCTCGCCATGCCGACCTCCTGCCCGGGTGTGCCCTCGGAGATCCTCAATCCGCGCAACACATGGGCGGACAAGGACGCCTATGATGCGAAGGCGCAGGATCTTGTCGGGCGCTTCATCAAGAATTTCGAGCAGTTCACCGATTATGTGGACGACGACGTCCTGCAGTCGGCGCCGAAAACCGCCTGATCTGTCAGGCGCGTGACGATCTACCCCGCCCGGCCCGGCCGCGGCGGGGTTTTTTTGCGCCTAGCGGCGAAGGAGTCCTTCCGGTTTTGTGACGAGGAAGAGCGTCAGCAGGCAGAACGCCGCAACATCGCGGTAGGCGAGATCGAGATAGGCCGACCAGGCGGTTTCAAAAAAACCAAGCGCCGCCGATGCGGCGAGCGCGCCTGAGAGCGAGCGCAACCCCCCAATCACCGCGATAAACATTGATTTAAGGCCGATCATCATCCCCATAGTGAAGCTCGCGCTCCCGTAGAGAAGCGCGATCAACGTCCCGCCGATGCCTGCCATCAACGTCGCAAGAACGAAAGACATGGTGAGGACGAACGACAGATTGACCCCGCAAAGGGCTGCCATCCTGATATCATCGGCAATTGCCCGCCATGCGCGCCCGAAGGAATGGCGCTGCATCGTGACAATCAGCAGGAGAACGGCGCCAAAACCGATGATGAGCGTCAGGATCTGCATCAGCGTTGCCTGCACGGGGAATGTCCCGCTCGCGACAATCGGGACGGGATCGGCAAATACCGGCCGCAACCAGAGATCGCGTGATCGGTTGATCAGCCGCATCCCCTCCTCCAGGGTGATCGCGACGGCAATCGTCGAAATCAGCATGATTTGCATGCGCCGCCCGATCAACGGGCGGATTACCGCATGATGCAGTGCAAAGCCGAGCAGCGCGGTGTTCGCAAGGGCGATTATGCCGCCCGCGATAACAATGAGAGAGAGCGGCCAGAACGTCACGCCCTCCAGCAGGGAGATCATCATAATCGTCACGCAGGCCGCCCACATGCCAAGCGCGCCGAAGGCGAAATTCAGACGGTTCGTAACGCCATAGAAAAGAACGAACGCGGCGGAAAACAGGGCATAGATCACGGTCACCTGAAGCGCGTTCAGAAGCTGTTGCAGGATGTAGAGCAAGGGCAACGCCGCTCCCCTCCTTCCGCATAGACAATTACCGCGGCGAAGCGTATCATAAAAAGATCATAGACCAGAGAGATTCCTTCCATGCGGAAACCGGCTCTGATCCTGTTGCTCGCGGGGTTCCTGCTGAGCGCCTGCGGCGAGGATACACAATCGCCCTATCTCGAATTTACCGGCGGCGGTTTCATCTTCAACTACCGCATCGCCGAGGCTTTTTATGGCTTCGTCGCCAAGCCGAAGCGCGCGATACCCGAGGGCAGCGAAATTATCGCCGAGTTTGAAAACCCGTCCGGCGGCGATCCGATCATTGTGACGGCAACCGTCAAACCCTCGCAACTGCAGTATATGCTGCGCACCCCGGGCGTTGAAGGCGTCGTGAAGGATCGCCCCTATAAAATCATCGTCACCTTGATGGAGCCCGGTAACCCCGCGCCGCTCGCGGTTTATGAAAAGGAATACCGGTCCAATATCACACAGGCGGATCTTCCCGCTGTTGCGCTCACTACCGGGCCCGGATATCATCCGAACCCGGAACTTTATGACGAAAAAGAAAAAGGCTTTGTGTTTCCAAAGACCGGCAGCCGTTAGAGATTTCTTTCTTGCGGAACCGCAATGTTGAGAGCGCAAACGCCAGTGTTGTGTGCGGCGTGACAGATAATGCGGGGAACAGCCGGGTATGTGGGAAATATCGCTCTCTGTCCTTCCCATATTTCTCCTGCTCGTCCTTGGCAACCTGTTGCGGCGAAACGGCTTTCCGGGCGGTGATTTCTGGCACTACGCAGATCGCTTCGTCTATTGGGTGCTCTTTCCGGCGCTTCTTTTCGTCAATACAACCACCGCCCCTTTCACCAATGAACTGCTTGGCACCTACGCCATCGCCCTTCCCGGCGCGCTGCTGATTACCGGCCTGCTGTCGCTGCTGACTGTCCGGCTGCTGAAGATTGATCCGCGGGTCGGCGGCTCGATATTCCAGGGCGCGACGCGGCACAATACCTTTATCGCCTTCGCCGTCGCCGAGTATCTCTTCGGGGCGGAAGGGCTACTGCTCGCGACCGTCGCAACCGCCGTGCTGGTGCCGCCGACCAATCTTTACTGCGTTTCCGTCCTTGTCGGCTATCAGGGCGGCGGGCACGGGACGTCGCTGAAACGCCGCCTCGTGCAGGAGCTGCTTCGTAACCCGCTGCTGATTGCCATTGCGCTCGGCGCTTTTCTCAACCTTTCCGGCATCGGCCCCCTTCCCGTCATCAGTACGGTCGCGGGTCTTCTTTCCAAGGCCGCCCTGCCCTTTGCGCTCCTTTGCATCGGCGCGGGCCTGCAGATGCGCGCGGTGCATACGGGCGCGGGCTATGTCGCGCTTTCGGCTGTTCTCAAGATGGTGGTTTTCCCGCTCGTCATCACGGGCGTCGTGCTCATCACAGGGCTTCAGGGAACGGCCGCGATGATCCTCATCATCTATGGCGTAATTCCGACGGCGAGTTCCGGCTACGCGCTCGCCAAGCTGCTCGGCGCCGACGCCGATGTCATGGCCGGGATAATCACGGTTCAGACATTGATCTCGATGATCACGATGCCGCTCTGCCTTACTCTTGCTGCCTATTTCTTCCTTTAGGCGCCGCTCAAGCCGGTGATCGTCGGATGATCGCCGCAAAGGGCGCAGGCGGGGTTCTTCGGGATGCGGATCTTACGAAATTCGGCGTTAAGAGAATCGTAGAGAAGCAGGTGCCCGGCGAGCCCTTCGCCGATGCCGAGGAGCTCTTTTACCACCTCCGCCGCCTGCAACGATCCGATCACGCCGGGGAGTGCGCCAAGCACCCCGGCTTCTCCGCAGGTCCGGGCAAGCTCCGCCGACGGCGGCGCAGGGTAGAGACAGCGGTAGCAGGGTTTGTCCGGCTCATATGCCTTGAAGCAGCTTACCTGGCCGTCGAATTGCAGCATGGCGCCTGAGATAAGCGGCTTTTTGGCGAAATAGCACGCATCGTTGAGCAGAAAGCGCGTCTCGAAATTATCGGTCCCGTCAGCGATGACGTCATAATCGGCGAGCAGGTCCAGCGCATTCTCGCTCGTCAGTCGCTCGTTGTAGCGGATAACCGTCACATCAGGATTTATTCGGTCGACCGACCTTGCGGCGCTATCGGTCTTGAAAGCACCGATTTCCGCCGTTCCATGGATAATCTGCCGCTGCAGGTTGGAAAGCTCGACATGATCATTATCGATAGCGCCGAGCGTCCCGACGCCCGCCGCCGCGAGATAGAGAAGCAGCGGCGCACCGAGACCCCCTGCCCCGACAACCAGCACTTTCGCACCCAGCAGCTTCTGCTGCCCCGCGCCGCCGATTTCCCGGAGGATGATATGGCGGGCATAGCGCTCCAGCTGGTCGTCGGTGAGCGCCATGGCTCAAAGCCCGTCGAAAAGCGCCGTCGTCAGATAACGTTCCGCGAAGGACGGAATGATCACAACGATGGATTTCCCGGCCATATCGGGACGCTCGGCAATCTCGAGCGCCGCCGCGACGGCCGCGCCGGAGGAAATGCCGACTGGAATGCCTTCGAGGCGCGCAACTTCGCGGGCGGTCTCAAACGCCGTCTCATTGCCGATGGTGAGAACTTCATCGATCAGGCTGACATCGAGGTTTTTCGGCGTGAACCCGGCCCCAATTCCCTGGATCTTGTGCGGCCCCGGCTGCCCGCCGGAAAGCACGGGACTGTCTTCCGGCTCGACGGCAACAATACGAACACCCGGAGCTTTCGCCTTCAGCACCGATCCGACGCCCGTCAGCGTGCCCCCGGTACCGACGCCCATCACGACCACATCGACTTTCCCGCCGGTATCGGCAAGGATTTCATCGGCAGTCGTCAGCTTGTGAATGGCCGGATTGGCGGGGTTTTCAAACTGCTGCGGGATGACCGCATTGCCGATCTCCGCCTTCAGCTCCTCGGCCCGCGCGATCGCTCCGTTCATACCCTTCGCCGCCTCGGTCAGCTCGAGATTGGCGCCGAGCAGCTTCAGCATCTTGCGCCGTTCCATCGACATGCTTTCGGGCATCACGAGCGTCAGATTATAACCCTTCGCCGCGCAAACGAACGCGAGCCCGATCCCGGTATTGCCCGATGTCGGCTCGATGATCGCCGTGTCCTTGTTGATGACGCCCGCCTCTTCCATGGATTCGATCATAGCCGCCGCGATCCGGTCTTTCACTGACGCCAGCGGGTTGAAGAACTCCAACTTCAGCAGGATGTTCACCTCATGCGGGATCTCGGCCGTCAGGCGCCGGACACGGACAAGCGGTGTCGCGCCGATGGTGTCGATAATGGAATCGTAAATCTTACCGCGTGGGGCATCAGTTTGCATGTCTTGCCTCAATTAATTGTTTCGTTTGTCAGATTTCAAAATGGGACGCATCGGCCGTGGATTCAACCTCGCCCTTTTCAAGCGCACGTTGACAGAGATCCTCCAGCGTGACCGCATCGAGCTGCGCGAGCATGGCGGCCTGCGCCTCCTCCCACAGTGGGCCGACGACCGTGCGGCCGATTTCGGAGGCGAAAATCTGCGTATCCTCTTCCACTTCGGCAGCGCTGATGACGCGAATGACATCGCCCGCCGTTATCCGGCGCCGCTCGCGCGCAAGGCGATAGCCGCCGCGCGGGCCGCGAACGCCCTTCAGAATTCCGCCATGCACAAGCTGCTGCATGACCTGTTCAAGGTAGCGCAGCGGAATGCCCTGACGCTTCGTCACTTCCTTGGACTGCACCGGATCGGGGCGGGCATTAAATGCGATATCGACGACAGCTTCCAGCGCATAGAGCATTTTCCTCGGCAGATGCAGCATCCTTATCCCGCCCTTTCCGTAACACCTGTTGAACCGAAGCCGCCGTCGCCGCGCGCCGTCTCATCAAGCGCCGAAACTTCCTGCCAGGCGGCCTGCAGCACCGGAGCGATCACCATCTGGGCAATGCGATCGCCGCGCGCCACGCGAAAGCTTTCCGCGCCGAGATTGAGAAGGATGATGCCCACCTCACCGCGGTAGTCCGCGTCAATCGTCCCGGGGGTGTTGGGCAGCGTGACGCCATTTTTAAGCGCAAGTCCGGAGCGCGGGCGGATCTGCGCCTCAAATCCGCGCGGCAACGCCATTTTGAAGCCTGTCGGGATCAGGGCCCGGCCGCCCGGCGGAATATCGACCGGATCGGTTACGGCGGCGCGAATGTCCATCCCGGCGCTTTGCTCGGTCTCATAGGCCGGCAGCGGCAGACCGGCGCCGTGCGGCAGGCGCGTTAAAGAAATCGTGATGCCTGTCATTCGCCATCCTCTTGAAAATACACGGAAATGCGGCGTGCAAGCTGTTGCGCCACGGCAACCTTGCTTTGCTTGGGCCAGTCCTCCACCTCCTCGCGGGTAATGAGGAAGATACGATTCTCATCGCCGCCGAAGGTTTCCGTTCCGGCGCTGACATCATTTGCGAGAATCCAGTCGCAGGCTTTTTTATCGAGCTTGGCGCGGCCATTCTCCACGATCTGCTCCGTCTCCGCGGCAAATCCGATCACGAGGGTCGGGCGCGCGTCGGTCAAACGACCGACTGTGGCCAGAATATCGGGGTTTTCGGTGAGCGGAAGGTCGGGCAGGCAGCCATCCAGCTTCTTGATTTTCTGCTTCGCTTCCGTTGCCACGCGCCAGTCCGCGACGGCAGCGGCGAAGATTGCGGCATCGGCCGGCAGCGCAGCCATGACGGCGGCCTGCATGTCTTTTGCCGATTCAACATCGTGCCGGCGTACGCCGCGCGGCGTCTCCAGCCGGGTCGGGCCGCTGACGAGTGTTACCTCAGCGCCGAGATCCGCGAGCGCCGCCGCGATTGCATATCCCTGCTTGCCCGATGAGCGATTGGCGATATAACGCACCGGGTCGATAGCCTCTCGCGTCGGGCCGGCGGTCACCAGAATTTTCCGCCCGCGAAGCGGCTGGTTCGCCGACCTTTTGAAGAAATCGACAATGGCCGCGCAAATCTCCTCGGGCTCGGCCATGCGGCCGGGGCCATATTCCCCGCAGGCCATATCGCCCTCATCCGGGCCAATGGTGAGGATGCCGTCCTGCTGCAGGGTTTGAATGTTGCGCCGTGTCGCCGGATGCTGCCACATCCGCACATTCATCGCCGGCGCGATCAGCACGGGCTTGTCCGTCGCGAGCAGTGCCGTCGTCGCCATGTCATTGGCATGGCCACCCGCCATCTTGGCCATCAGATCGGCGGTCGCCGGGGCGACAACGACGAGGTCCGCGCTTCGCGAAAGCTGAATATGGCCCATCTCCGCCTCGTCAATCAGCGAGAAAAGATCGTCATAGACCTTCTCGCCGGTCAGGGAGGCGACCGAAAGCGGCGTCACAAACTGCTTGGCCGTCGCGGTAAGGATTGCGCGGCTGCGAATCCCCTGCTTGGCGAGCAGGCGGATCAGCTCGAGCGACTTATAGGCCGCGATGCCGCCGCCGATAATCAGCAGAACCGTTCTGTTATCCATATTTGCGTCCAAACCAAGTCATTATAATTATTTTACTTATCTTTTATGTGAAAAATAATTATTCCACACTCTACAGGCAAGGAAATTTTTTGCAAAAACCGCAATTGATTGAAACGCGATTGCAACTCTTGCGTGGCTATACCAGCAACGCGATCAGGGAAGCGGCGGCGGCGCCGAGAATGCCGCCGCCCACGACATAGACAGCACGATCGCGCCGCCACTGCGCCAGCTTTTCGCGAAGCTCATCGAGATGGTCCCGGTTTCTTTCACGCGCCTCCATTTCCGAAAGCAGCGTATCCGCCTTGGTGACGATGGCGGGGAACTTCTGGAGCACGGCGAGCCCGTCTTTCACCACTTCTGCGGCATGCGCTTCGATGCCCATATTTTCCCGCATCCAGTGCGCGACGGTCGGCTCCGCTGCTTCCCAGAAGTTGATGTCCGGGTTCAGGCTCTGGGCGACGCCTTCGGCGGTCACCATGGTCTTTTGCAGCAGGAGAAGCTGCGGCTGGGTTTCCATCTCGAACGTTTCGGTGATCTGGAACAGCTGAACGAGCAGGCGGGCGATGGAGATTTCACTGACGGGGCGGCCGAGGATCGGCTCGCCGATGGAGCGGCAGGCCTGCGCAAAGCTGTCGAGCGATTTGTGCGGCGGCACGTAGCCGGCGCGAAAATGGACGTCGGCCGCGCGGCGATAGTCCCGGGTCAGGAAGGCATGCAGCATTTCCGCCATGAAAAGCCGGGTTTCCCGGCTCATCCGGCCCATGATACCGAAATCCACGGCGACGAGACGCCCGTCCGGCGTGACAAAAAGGTTGCCGTGATGCATATCCGCATGGAAAAAGCCATCGCGCAGCACCTGGTGCAGAAATACCCTTATGACAATATGCGAGAGCGCCTCGAGGTCATGTCCGGCAGCAATCAAGTCGGCTTTTTTGTCAATACTGATGCCGATCACCCGGCTTTGCGTCATGACGCGCTTGGCAGTCCGCTGCCAGTCAATTTCGGGGACACCGAAGGCGGGCTCATCGATGAAGTTTTCCGCCAGTTCGGACGCCGCCGCGGCCTCCATGCGCAAATCCATCTCCAGCTCGACGGAGTCGGCCAGCGTCTCGACAATTTTGGTGAGCCGCAGCCGCCGGGTCTGCGGCTGATACCGCTCCGCCAGTTCGGCAAGCCAGAAGAAAAGCCGCAAATCGCGCTCGAACGCGAGTTCGATGCCGGGGCGCAGGATCTTGACGGCGACATCGCGGAAGACCTCCTCAACCGCGTCGGGGTCATCCTCGGTCGGGGCGGGGACCAGCTCGCGGACCTTCGCGAAATGCACTTGCGCAATCGAAGCGGCCGCCGCCGGCTCACGCTCGAAATCGACAAAGAGCGACTCCAGCGGCGCCTGGAGTTCATATTCAATGGTCTCGCGCGCAACCTCAAAAGGGAAGGGGGGGAGCCGGTCGCGGAGATTGCCAAGATCCTGCACAAGTTCTTCGCCGATCAGGTCAGCGCGCACCGACAGCGCCTGGCCGAGCTTGATAAAACTCGGGCCGAGATCGCGAAGCGCGTTGGCGAGCCGCTCCCCCTCGCGCAGACCCTGGCTTCGTGATGCCCCGAAGGCGAAGAGCGGCATGACTTTCCGCAGAAGCACCAGCGCAATCGGCAGCCGCGGAAAGCGGTCGAGAAAAAACAGCGCATCGTGCCGGGCGAGGGTGCGGGCGACATAGAGCAGCCGCAGGGAATTGTTGATTGTCCGGATCACTGAAGGATGCTCCTCGGAAACGCCGGCCTAAAGGCGCCAGCCGGAATGCAGCGCCGCGATCCCGCCGGAGAGGAGACGATATTTGACCTGACCGAAGCCCGCCTCCCGCAACATTTCGGCAAAATTTTCAGCATCGGGAAAAAGCCTTATGCTTTCAACGAGATATTGATAGGACGCCTTGTCCTTGGCGACGATACCGCCGATTTCCGGCAAAAGTTTGAAGGAGTAGAAATCGTAAAACTGCTTGAGCAGCGGCGCTTCGACCTTGCTGAATTCGAGGCAGAGGAAGCGCCCGCCAGGTTTCAGCACGCGATAGGCTTCCCTTAGCGCGAGCGGGATGTCGGTCACGTTGCGGATGCCAAAGGCGATGGTGTAGGCATCCACCGATTTGTCAGTGAGCGGCAGCTTTTGCGCATCCCCATTAACCCAGTCGAGGCCATGCAGCCGCCCCTGGTCAATGGCGCGGTCCTGGCCGACGCTCAGCATCGCGTGATTGATGTCGAGGACGGTGACATGCCCCTCACCGCCCACGCGGTCGAGAAAGCGGAAAGCGATATCGCCGGTGCCGCCGGCAACATCGAGAAGATGCTGTCCCTTCTGCGGCATCAGCCAGTCGATCATCGCCGATTTCCACAGCCGATGGACGCCGGCGCTCATCAGATCATTCATCAGATCGTAGCTGCCGGCAACGCTGTCGAAAACGCCGCGAACCAGCCCCGCCTTCTCCTCCCGCCGGACTTCGCGAAAGCCAAAATGGGTGCTGTCCGATGAATTTTCCGTTGGTGTCATATGCGTTCCGCCCGCCGTCGCTGCAATGGCTTCTGTTTCCTCGAAACAAGAGCATAGCGCAAGGCGTAAAATAACGCTACTGTCGCGCCATGCCTGAATTGCCTGAAGTCGAAACCGTTTGCCGCGGTCTTGCCGACGCATTGATCGGCGACCGTTTTACGCGCATCACGCTGCGCCGCGAGAATCTGCGTTTTCCCTTTGCCGCAGGTTTCGCCGAAAGCCTGACGGGGCCGCGGATCGAGACGGTCGGTCGGCGCGCCAAATATATTCTGATGCAGTTCGAAGGAGACACGGCGCTGATCGGCCATCTTGGCATGTCGGGAAGTTTCCGGATTGAAAAGGATGTTGATCCGGGCACGCCGCTCGATCCGCACGATCATGTGATCTTTGAGACGGAGCGGGGGCTTCGCATTCGCTATCACGACCCGCGGCGGTTCGGCTTTCTGCTTCTTGCCGACCGGGCGAGCCTTCTTGATCATCCGCAGCTTCGCGGCATCGGCCCTGAGCCGCTCGGCAACGAGTTCAGCGGGCCGATCCTCGCCGAACGGCTGGCAGGTCGAAAATCGCCGGTCAAGGTCGCCTTGCTCGATCAGTCGGTTGTTGCGGGGGTGGGCAATATCTACGCCTGCGAAGCGCTGCACCGAAGCGGCATCTCGCCGCGGCGTCTCGCGGCAAATGTCGGGCGCGCCCGGGCGGAGCGACTCGCCGCCGCCATCCGCCAGGTGCTGGAGGAGGCGATCGCGTCCGGGGGCTCGACGCTTCGCAATTACAGCCAGACCTCGGGCGAGCTCGGCTATTTCCAGCATCATTTCGATGTCTATGATCGCGCCGGCACCCCGTGCACGACGGCGGATTGTACGGGCGTTATCGAGCGCATAACCCAGGCGGGCCGCTCGACTTTTTTCTGCCCGAAATGCCAGCGCTGACACCTGAGTTTAGCTGGACAACGATTTGTATCTGCCCATAATGGGCGGAATTTCGCGACAAGACAGAGGACAAGTCAATGGCCTATAAAAACATTATCACCGAGACGAAAGGCGCGGTCGGACTCATCCGTCTCAACCGGCCGAAAGCACTGAATGCACTCTGTGCGGAGCTGTTCGTGGAAATGGCGGACGCGCTCGACAAGTTTGAAGCGGACGACGCCATCGGCGCGGTCGTGGTCACGGGCTCGGACAAGGCGTTTGCCGCCGGCGCGGACATTCTCGAAATGCAGCCCAAGACCTATATGGACGTTTACATGGGCGATTTCCTTTCCAATGATGCGGAACGGCTCGCGCGGTTTCGCAAGCCGACGATTGCGGCGGTAGCCGGCTATGCGCTCGGCGGCGGCTGCGAAGTGGCGATGATGTGCGATTTCATCCTCGCCGCCGACAATGCGCAGTTCGGCCAGCCGGAAATCAAACTCGGCACAATTCCCGGGCTTGGCGGGACGCAGCGCCTGACCCGCGCCGTCGGCAAGGCGAAAGCCATGGAAATGTGCCTGACCGGGCGCATGATGGGCGCCGAGGAGGCAGAGCGCGCCGGGCTGGTCAGCCGCATCGTGCCGCTCGCCGATCTGGTTGATGAAGCCATCAAGGTCGCCGGCGAGATCGCCAAGCTGTCGCAGCCCATCGTCATGATGTGCAAGGAGAGCGTCAACAAGGCCTATGAGACCACGCTGAAAGAAGGAATCATGTTCGAGCGCCGGGTGTTCCATTCGACCTTCTCGACGGAAGATCAGAAGGAAGGCATGGCGGCCTTCGCCGAAAAGCGCGCGGCGAACTTCAAGAACCGCTGATTTTGCGCGCCATAAGCCGGCGAAATCCGCATTTTTCACGGGCGGGCCGGAATTTTCCCGATTCCGGCCGATTATTCCTATTCTTCTGTTGACGGGAAAATTTCCGCTGGTTATAACCCGGCTTCC
Source organism: Sneathiella sp. (assembly GCF_036844445.1). Lineage (GTDB taxonomy): Bacteria > Pseudomonadota > Alphaproteobacteria > Sneathiellales > Sneathiellaceae > Sneathiella. The sequence continues at coordinate 35,020 of NZ_DAIUFV010000007.1, forward strand.
GAATTTCGAAGCTAAAAGACAGGATTGTCATGGCGCATCATAAATCTGCATTGAAGCGGATCCGGCAGACCGAAGTCCGCACCGAACGTAACCGGGCTCGTCGCAGCCGCATCCGCACCTTCGTGAAGAAGGTCGAACTGGCTGTGACCGAAGGGGATCATGGCAAGGCAACCGAAGCCCTGCGCGCCGCGCAGTCCGAACTTGCCCGCGGCGTTACCAAAGGCGTTCTGAACAAGAACACCGTATCGCGCAAGATTTCCCGCCTTAACGCGAAGGTGAAAGCTCTCTCCGCCTGATCGGGAGAATCACGAGAATCAAACCGCGGCGCCCCTTCGGCCCGCGGTTTTTCTTTTGACCAAAACACGCGATTTGCGAGCAATGCCACATCCATTTACGCGCCAACTTTTACCAGTTAACGCGGTTCCATCGGAAGCCTTCACAACATATTGTGGGTCAAGAAGTTGTTTGGACAAGTGGCAAAATTATTTTTGTCAATTTCCGCTGCCCTCCCTTGCGCCCCTCTTGTGGATAAGATTAATCTGCCCTCCGTTCTCAAGTGAGAGCTCCCGAACCGTCATCACCTACAGATGAATGGCCACAGGACGGATTTGATCCGGGGGGACGGGTCGTATCCGGGCTGGTTGTTTCGGGTGTCTGGTGGATGAACGTAAGTGTTGCGTATGATGTCGGCGGCCGCTGGAGCCGTAGCAAAGTTGAGTTCTCATCAATCATGTTCGCACTAATCTGGACCATGTTCAGCATTGCAGTGAAGGGATCTTTGAATGACTAACGGGGGAACGTCCGGCGCAAACGCGACCTACGCCGGGGATATTACAGTTCAGGAAGCCTGGGAGATGCTAAAAAACGAGCCGGAGGCTGTCCTGATCGACGTCAGAACCAACGCGGAATGGGCCTATGTCGGCCTGCCGGACCTTTCCGAACTCGGCAAACAGGTCCAGCCCGTCTCCTGGGTGCTTTTTCCCGACATGGCGAAAAACCCCCAGTTCGTTGACCAGATTTCCGCCCTGCAACCAAACAAATCCGCCCCGATGATCTTCCTCTGCCGCTCCGGCGTGCGCTCCATCGCCGCCGCCGAAACCGCGACCCGGGCCGGTTACAGCCGCGCCTACAATATCCTCGAGGGATTTGAAGGCGGCCCCGATGCCGAAGGACACCGCGGGACAACAGGTGGCTGGAAAGCCGCCGGCCTGAAATGGAAACAAAGCTGATGACGTCACGTTCTGAGGCTTTTGCAATGACAGACAACGAGATCTGGAAAAGAATAAGAGAAAAACTGCGCAGCGAATTCGGCGAGGCGACCTTTAACTCCTGGCTGAAGAATATCGAACTCGAAAAGATCGACGGCGATACGGTCTCCCTCACCCTGCCGACGCGCTTCCTGCGCGACTGGGTATCCAACAATTACGCGACCCGCATTCGTCAGCTGTGGTGCGCCGCAGACAGCGCGATCCGCAATATCGAAATCCGCGTCAAGCCGCTCGATCGGAAAAACAGTGCCTCCCAGAAGCCGACCATCGGCTTCGCCGAGACCGGATCGCCCTTTATCGGCGGCGCCACGCCCATCATCACCGAGGTTGCGAACCCAGATCCGTCGCTGATGTCCTCGCTCGATCCGCGCCTGACGTTCGATAACTTCGTTGTCGGCAAGTCCAACGAGCTTGCCCATGCCGCCGCCCGGCGGGTGACCGAAGCGAAAGATTCAATTCCGTTCAACCCGCTCTATCTCTATGGCGGTGTCGGGCTTGGCAAAACACATCTGATGCACGCCATCGGCCACGCGATTGCCACCAATAGCCCGCAGAAGAAGGTGCTCTATCTCTCGGCGGAAAAGTTCATGTACCGCTTCATTCGCGCGCTGCGCTACAAGGACACGATGAACTTCAAGGAGCAGTTCCGCTCCGTCGATGTGTTGATGATCGACGATGTGCAGTTCATCGCCGGCAAGGACAGCACGCAGGAGGAATTCTTTCACACCTTCAACGCGCTGGTCGACCAGAACCACCAGATCATCATCTCCGGCGACCGCTCGCCGACCGACCTTGAGGGGATGGAGGAGCGGATGCGCTCGCGCCTCGGCTGGGGTCTCGTCGCCGATATTCACCCGACGGACTATGAGCTTCGGCTCGGCATCCTGCAATCGAAGGTGGAGCAGGGGAATATCGACATTGAGCCCCGCATCCTCGAATTTCTCGCCCATCGCATCACCTCGAACGTGCGCGAGCTTGAAGGCGCGCTGAACCGGGTGCTCGCCTATTCCGAGCTTGTCGGCCGGGCGGTCACGCTTGAAAGCACACAGGAGGTGCTGCGCGACCTGCTGCGCGCCAATGACCGGCGGATCACGATCGAGGAGATCCAGAAGAAGGTCGCCGAGCATTTCAACATCCGCATGTCCGACATGCATTCGGCCCGCCGCGCCCGCGCGGTGGCCCGGCCGCGGCAGGTGGCGATGTATCTTGCCAAGCAGCTCACCTCGCGCTCGCTGCCCGAGATTGGCCGCAAATTCGGCGGCCGCGACCATACGACGGTGATGCATGCGCTTCGCAAGATCGACCAGCTGCGGGAGCAGGACGTGGCGCTCTCGGAAGATATCGAGCTTCTGCGCCGGATGCTGGAATAAAGCGCCCATAGCGGCTATGCTCACCGCGTGCGCTACCGGATATCGCCGGGGCGGCTTCCGGCGCCGGTGACCGGATGTTGTTTGTATAGGAAGTTTTATGTCACAAGCCTCCGAGGAACGCGCCGTTCGCTGGGGTGAGATCCTCAACCGGGAATATGGCCTTGCGCTCGCGCTGGTCTCCCTCGGTATCTGGCTGCATGCGGCCGACAGCCTTCTCGTTGCCACCATGGTTCCCGCCATCGTCGCCGATATCGGCGGGGAGGAACTTATCTCCTGGACTGTCGCGCTTTACGGCATCGGCTCCATCGTCGCCGGCGCCGCAAGCGGCCTTCTCGCACTGCAGTTCGGGCTTCGCCTGCCGATGACGCTGGCGTCCTTCCTTTTCATGCTTGGCTGCATTGTCAGCGCCTTTGCCCCGGAGATGTGGGTAATGCTGATCGGCCGGCTGTTGCAGGGCATCGGCGGCGGCGGCCTGATGGCGCTCGCCTTTGTCGCGGTCAGCTCGCTTTTTCCCCGCCGGCTGATTGCCCGCGCGATGGGCGTTATCAGCACGCTTTGGGGCGTTTCGGCCTTTATCGGACCGCTGGTCGGCGGGCTGTTCGTGGAATATGGGACATGGCAGGGCGGCTTCTGGTTTTTCGCGGTGCAGGCGCTTCTGCTCACCATCTGGGTATGGGTTGCGCTCCGCCGTCACGGTCTGCCTGAAGAGCGCCTGCATTTGCGCTTCCCCGTCTGGCGGCTGTTCTGGCTGTCGATCGGCGTGCTTTTCATCGCTTTCGCCGGGATCGAAATCTCCCTCCTGAAAACAACGCTTCTCGTCGTCTTCGGGATCCTCGCGCTGATCGCCTTTTTCTACTTTGACGGCCGCGAGAGCGACAGCCGGATGCTGCCGGCGCGGCCACTTTCGCTGAAAAATCCGATCGGCGGCGCCATGATCCTCGTGCTCGCCTTTTCCGCGACGCTGAACGCGCTCTCCGTCTACGGTCCCTATGTGATCACGATCCTGCACGGCTATCCGCCGCTCGTTGGCGGGCTGATCATGGCCTGCATGTCCATCGGCTGGTCCGTCGTCTCCTTCATGCTGTCGGGCAGCCCGGAGACGCGCGACAATGCCATGATTGTACTCGGCATGCTGCTGATCACCCTCAGCCTGCCGGGCTATGCCTACAGCCTGCCGTTCGGACCGCTCTGGCTGATTGCGCTGTTCGCCGTCATGCAGGGGGCCGGGTTCGGCGCAGCCTGGACGTTCATCCTCCGCCGCGCCATCCGCCTCGCGCCGGAAGCCGATCATGAACGGGTCTCCGGCGCCATCCCGACACTGCAACGCCTCGGGATGGCCATCGGCGCCGCCTATGCCGGGATCCTCGCGAACGCCGCAGGCCTCGACGGCGACGCCGATCTCTCGGTTATTTTCACCGTCGCATGGCTGGTTCCCGCCGCCCTTCTGCCGGCCACCCTTGTCGGCCTTGTCGGCACTTACGCCTTTGTTCGCGCGCGAAATCACGGCTGACCCGGACTGACGGGGGCCACCCGGCCAAAGCCGCGCGGTCCGACCGTCAGGGCAGGGCGCAGGCTGGCCGCCACAACCCTCTGATAAGACAGGCTATTTTCACCTCGATCAAACGACCGATCGGGGATGCCGCCGAATATTGACCGGTGGTCGTGCAAAGACGCATGCCATGGCGCCTTCTGGCTCCCTCGGAATTTCGATTCAAGGTTAAGAATCAATTTCTTAACATTGACTCTAATTCCCGCGAAAAGGGGAGAAATAAGTTGATGTTAGGGGCCATTTTCGGGCATAATGGCGAACCTTTATGAGTAACAAAATCAAAGCTGATCGAGCCCATGAAACTGACTATCGAACGGACCGCCTTGCTGACTTCCCTGAGCCATGTGCAAAGCGTTGTCGAGCGCCGCAATACCATCCCGATCCTCGCCAATATCCTGATGGACGCACGCGACGGGTCGCTCGGCCTGACAGCAACCGATCTTGATATCGCGATCAATGAAAAGGCCGCCGCAACCGTGGCGCGCGAGGGCGCGACGACCGTTCCGGCGCATCTTCTCTACGACATCATCCGCAAGCTTCCCGAAGGCAGCCAGGTCGAGCTTGACTACGCGCCGGAGAAGGGCAAGATTTTCATCCGCAGCGGGCCGTCCAAATTCGATCTCGCCTGTCTGCCGCAGGATGATTTTCCGGTCATGGAAACGAACCAGCTTCCGGTCAATTTCACGCTGCCCGCGAAAACCCTTAAGCGGCTCATTGACAAGACCCGCTTCGCTATTTCGACGGAAGAAACCCGCTACTATCTCAACGGCATCTATTTCCACACGGCGGAGGCGAACGGCACGGCGATGCTGCGCGCGGTTGCCACCGACGGCCACCGGCTGGCGCGCGTTGAAACGCTAGCCCCCGCCGATGCGCAGCAGATGCCGGGCGTGATTGTGCCCCGGAAAGCGGTGAACGAACTCCTCCGCCTGCTCGATGAATGTGAGGATCCCGTCGCCATCTCCCTTTCCGAGACGCGCATCTGCTTCTCGTTTGATGACACCCTGCTGACATCGAAGCTGATCGACGGCACATTCCCGGACTATGAGCGGGTCATCCCGGCCAATAACGATCGCATGCTCGAGCTGGACGGCAAGACTTTTGCCCAGGCCGTTGACCGCGTTTCCACCGTTGCGACCGAAAAGACCCGCGCGATCAAGCTCTCGCTCAGCAACAATCTGATCACCCTCTCGGCAACCGGCGCGGATGCCGGCAGCGCGACCGAAGAGGTGAGCGCGACCTACGGTGCGGATGATATGGATATCGGCTTCAACTCGAAATATCTGCTGGATATCACGAGCCAGATCGATGGTGAGAACGCCCGCTTCCTGTTTGCCGACGCCGGCTCGCCGACCATTGTCCGGGACACGGCCGACGAGGGCTCCCTCTATGTTCTGATGCCGATGCGGGTGTAGTGCAATTCCCACGTCCTGCCCTCAGCCGGGTGTCCGGATGCCGGGTGTCGCCAGGGAGGAGCCGGTTGTGTCCGCCTATGTTATCACGCGTCTGATTTTGACGGATTTTCGCAATTATACACAGTTGAAAGTTGACGTTGATAACCGTCCTGTCGTGCTGACCGGCGCCAATGGCAGCGGCAAGACGAACCTGCTGGAAGCCATCTCCTTTCTGACGCCGGGGCGGGGGTTGCGACGCGCGAAACTGCTGGACGCGGCGCGGGCGAAAGGCGGCGGCGGCTGGGCCGTGGCGGCGGATGTTCATTCCGATGCCGGAGCGCACAAGCTCGGCACCGGCCTTGTGATTGAGGGCGCAGGCGGCGAGGCGATCGAGCGCCGGCAGGTGCGGATCGACGGGCAGACGATGAGCGGCACCGCGGCGCTTGCCGATCACCTGCATGTCGGCTGGCTGACGCCGCAGATGGACCGTCTGTTTCAGGAAGGCGCGGCCGGGCGGCGGCGCTTTCTCGACCGGCTCACCTTCGGGTTCGACCCGGCTCATGCCCGCCGCATGACCACGTTTGAAAAGGTGATGCGGGAGCGGAACCGGCTGCTCAAGGAAGGGCGGATGGACCCGCACTGGCTGACCTCGCTGGAGCGGAGCCTCGCGCAGACCGGAACGGCGATCGCGGCGGCACGGCGGGAGACGGTGGGGCGTCTCAACGGCATCATGGACGCCGCGGGGCCGGGATCCGGCGGCCGGGCCTTTCCGAAGGCGGTCCTCGAGACCGAGGGGCTGCTCGAAGGCTGGCTTGAGGATATGTCGGCCCTCGCGGCGGAAGACAGATATCGGGAGGTGCTGGAAGCCTCCCGGCGGCAGGATGCAATCGCCGGTGTTACGGGCCAGGGGCCGCATCGCAGCGATCTTGCCGTAACGCACAGGGAAAAGGGAATGCCGGCCGGGCTTTGCTCGACCGGCGAGCAGAAGGCGCTGCTGATCTCGATCATCCTCGGCGATGCGCGGCTGCAGGCGGGGCTGCAGGGACGGGCGCCGATCCTGCTGTTGGACGAGGTGACAGCGCATCTCGATGCGACGCGGCGCCGGGCGCTGTTCGACGAGATCGAGGAGATGGAGATACAAGCCTGGATGACAGGCACCGACTTTGCCCTGTTTTCCGAGCTGGGAGACCGGGCGCAATTTATGACGGTTGAGAACGGCACGCTTCGCCCGACAACCGATCGCTAAAAGGAATGACGACGTAATGAGTAGCGAAAATCAGTTGCAGACAACCGAATATGGCGCGGAATCCATCACGGTCCTGAAGGGCCTCGATGCGGTCCGCAAGCGCCCCGGCATGTATATCGGCGACACCGATGACGGCTCGGGGCTGCATCATATGGTCTATGAGGTGGTGGATAACGCCATCGACGAAGCGCTGGCCGGCTATTGCGATATGGTTTATGTGGCGCTGAACGGCGACGGATCGGTGACGGTGCGCGACAACGGACGCGGCATTCCGGTCGATATCCACGCCGAGGAGGGCGTCTCCGCAGCGCAGGTGATCATGACGCAGCTTCATGCGGGCGGCAAGTTCAACGACAACAGCTACAAGATCTCCGGCGGTCTGCACGGCGTTGGCGTCTCGGTCGTGAACGCGCTTTCGACACGCCTCGACCTCACCATCTGGCGCAATGACAAGGCGTATCGCATCAGCTTCTCGCATGGCGAGCCGCTCGGCCCGCTCGAGGTGGTCGGCGACGCGGTCGGCCGGACGGGGACGGAGGTTACCTTCACCCCGTCGCCCGAGACCTTCACCAACATCAAGTTCGACTATGCGACGCTGGAACATCGCCTGCGCGAGCTCGCCTTCCTCAACTCCGGCGTCTATATCCAGCTCAATGACCTCCGCTCGGCCGAGCCGGTCAAGACGGATCTGCACTATGAAGGCGGGATTGCGGCCTTCGTGAAATATCTCGATCGTTCGAAAACGCCGCTGATCTCCGAGACGATCAATCTGACGGCGGAGAAGGACGGCGTGACGGTGGAAGCGGCGCTCGAATGGAACGACAGCTATCACGAGAATGTCCTCTGCTTCACCAACAACATCCCGCAGCGCGACGGCGGCACGCATCTCGCCGGTTTTCGCGCGGCGCTGACCCGCGCGATCAACCAGTATGCAACGGCGAGCGGCATCACAAAAAAGGAAAAGGCGACAATTACCGGCGATGACGCGCGCGAGGGGCTGACCTGCGTTCTCTCGGTGAAGGTGCCGGATCCGAAATTTTCGTCCCAGACCAAGGACAAGCTGGTCTCGAGCGAGGTGCGGCCGATTGTCGAAAGCTCGGTTTATGATGCGCTCAGCCAGTGGTTCGAAGAGCATCCGGCGGATGCGAAAACCGTCATAGGCAAGGTGGTCGAGGCGGCCGCGGCGCGCGAAGCCGCCCGCAAGGCGCGCGAGCTGACCCGGCGCAAGGGCGCGCTGGATATCTCCAGCCTGCCCGGCAAGCTCGCCGACTGCCAGTCGCGCGATCCGGCGGTCTCCGAGCTGTTCCTCGTCGAGGGTGACAGCGCCGGCGGCTCGGCCAAACAGGGGCGCGACCGGTACAATCAGGCGGTTCTGCCGCTTCGCGGCAAAATCCTCAACGTCGAGCGGGCGCGCTTTGACCGGATGCTCTCGTCCAACGAGATCGGCACGCTCATCACGGCGCTTGGCACCGGCATCGGGCCGGAGGAATTTGATGTCGAGAAGGCCCGCTATCACAAAATCATCATCATGACCGACGCCGACGTCGACGGATCGCATATCCGCACGCTGCTGCTGACCTTCTTTTATCGCCAGATGCCGGAGCTGGTCGAAAAGGGCTATCTCTATATCGCCCAGCCGCCGCTCTACAAGGTGACGAAGGGGAAATCCTCCGTCTATCTCAAGGACCAGAAGGCGATGGACGATTACCTGATCGAACAGGGCATGGAAGACGTTATTCTCGAACTTGCGTCGGGCGAACAGCGCGGCGGCGAGGATCTGCGCAGCCTCGTCAACAGCGCCCGCCAGGCCCGCGACCTCATCGATGCGATTGCGCGCTTGCAGAACCGCGCCGTGGTCGAGCAGGTGGCCATTGCCGGCGCCCTCAATGACGAAGTGCTGAGCGACCCGGTTCGCGGACCCGAGGCGGCGGCGTTTATCGCAAGGCGCCTTGACGCCATCTCCTCGGAGACGGAGCGGGGCTGGACGGGCGAGGTCCTGCCCGATTTCGGCCTCAAGTTCAGCCGTGAGGTGCGCGGCGTGACCGAAGTCCGGATCGTCGACAGCAATCTGATCAACTCCGCCGAGGCGCGCCAGCTCGATCTCATGAAGGACGAGCTTCGCGTCATCTACGCGCAATCGTCGGTCTTTATCCACAAGGACAAGCGCGAGATCATCAACTCGCCGCTCGATCTGATGGAGGCGGTGACAAATCTCGGCAAACGCGGCCTGACGATCCAGCGCTACAAGGGCCTTGGCGAGATGAACCCCGAACAGCTCTGGGAAACCACGCTCGATCCAGAGGCGCGCACGCTGTTGCAGGTGCGCATCAACCATGGCGACGAAGCAGACGAGGTGTTCGCCACGCTGATGGGCGATGTCGTGGAGCCACGGCGCAATTTTATTCAGGACAACGCGCTGAACGTCAGCTTCCTCGATGCCTGACGGGGATATGGCCCCAGTCGGGGAGCGGGCGCGAGGGAACAGGACATGACACCCCCGCCCCCCTGTTCGCGGCGACGGTGGAGTTTTCAATCCCCGATCCCGATGGCAATTGTCTCGCCTTTCATGAAACGCAAGGCGGATAATGGCGCGCTTCGTTGTGCCTCGCGATAAAGGAGACGGGAAATATCTCATTTTTGCCTTATATCTCGAGTAATGCTGCTCGCGCGCTGGTGGCGTTGGCTGTGAGTAACAATCGAGTTTTGTAATGAAGAAGGCAACAAAAGGGTCGGGCAAGAAAACTTATCCGCAACGCGGAGCGGCGCCGGCAGCAAACAAGCCGGGAAAGAAGACGGCCCGCACCGGCGCGAAAAGCAGCGCGAAGGCGTCCGGCCAGCCGCGGCGGCGGAAGCCCGCCCGCAAAAGCAGCACGCGCAGCCTCTGGTCGCCAATCGTCAACTGGGGCGGGACGGTGCTCCTCTGGTGCCTGTTGATCGGCGGGCTTTTCATCGGATATTTCGCCCTCACGCTCCCCGACATTTCCGGCATCGGCGTCATCGAGAAGCGTCCGGCCATGGTGCTGGAGACCCGCGATCACGTCCGCTTCTCGACTTACGGTGATCTCTACGGCGATATGCTCTCGATTGATCAGATCCCGAGCAACATGAAACGCGCCATCCTCGCCACCGAGGACAGCCACTTCTACAGCCATTTCGGCATCAATCCGATGAGCCTCGCGCGCGCCGCCATCCGCAACTATCAGGCAGGACGCATCGTCCAGGGCGGCAGCACCATCACGCAGCAGCTTGCAAAAAACCTCTTCCTGACGCCGGATCGCACCATCGGGCGGAAAATCCGCGAAACCCTGCTCGCCTTCTGGCTGGAGGCGGAATACAGCAAGGATGAAATCCTCGCGCTTTACCTCAACCGCATGTATTTCGGCTCCGGCACCTACGGCATCGACGCGGCGTCGCGAAAATATTTCTCCAAGCCCGCGACGCAGCTCTCGACGGCCGAGGCGGCGATGCTGGCAGGCCTTCTGAAAGCGCCCACATATTATGCGCCAACGCGCAATCTGCAGCGCGCGCAGGAGCGGGCGAGCGTCGTCCTTGCGCGTATGGTGGATGAGGGCTTTCTCTCGGCGGCGGAAGCGCAGGCGCTTCGCGCAAAGCCGGCGGTTCTTGTCAACGCGAGCCAGGATTTCCGCAACGTCCGCTACTTCTCCGATTGGGTGGTGAGCGAGGTGCAGGCCTATATCGGGCGCACCGACAAGGATCTCATCATCACGACGACGCTCGATCTCGATATGCAGAGCGACGCCGAGCGCGCCCTCGAAGCGCGTCTCAAGGCGGAGGGCGCCAAAATGAACGTGAGTCAGGGCGCTCTTGTCGCCATGACGCCGGACGGTTCGGTGAAAGCCATGGTCGGTGGCCGGTCCTATTCCAGCTCCGTCTATAACCGCGCGACGCTGGCGCGGCGCCAACCCGGATCGGTCTTCAAGACCATCGTCTATACCGCCGCCTTTGAGAGCGGTCTCTCGCCCGATGATATTTTCAACGACGGCCCGATCAATATCAACGGCTGGACCCCTGCCAATTACAGCCGTCTCTATAACGGCGATATGTCGCTCCGCGAAGCGTTTGCCCGCTCCATCAATACGGTTGCCGTCAAGGTCACCGAGCATGTCGGCCGGGGCAAGGTCGCGGATATGGCGCGCAAACTCGGCCTCAGCGGCGACCTGCCGCTGCATCCGTCGATTTCACTTGGCACCAATGAGGTGTCACTCCTTGAGATGACCGCCGCGAATGCGGTGCTTGCTAATGGCGGAACTGCGGTGCTCCCTTACGCCGTGCTTGAAATTCGCGAGCGGGACGGCACCGTTCTTTACAAGCGTCAGTCGTCGGGGCAGGGCCGGATCGTCAGCCCCGCTACAGTGAACAAGATGCGCGATGTCATGAGCGCGGTCATCGAATGGGGCACCGGAAAGGCCGCGAACCCCGGCTTTGCCGCCGCCGGCAAGACCGGCACGACGCAGGACTACCGCGATGCGTGGTTTATCGGCTTCACCCCTGAACTTGTCGCCGGTGTCTGGTTCGGTAATGACGACGGATCGCCAACGAAAGGCGTGACGGGGAGCAATCTTCCGGCTGTCGCCTGGAAAGATTTCATCTCCCGCGCAGGGACGAGCAAGGCGGTCGCCTTCACCCGGCTCGAGGTTGAGAAGCAGGAGGAAGAAGGGGGGAGCCTGTGGGAGAAAATTGTCCGCGCCTTCTCCGCCCAGAATGCGTCGAGCAGCGGCTCAGAGCCCTCTGGAAGCGGCAGCGGCAGCAGTGGTGCCCGCAGCGGCGACGGCGCATCGGCGCCCGCGAAACGGCCCACAGAGCCTGATTTTCCGGGCAACGCGCCGCGCCCCTGAGCATCTATGATACGGGAGAGCTAGTTCTCCTCATGACCCTTTCGGCTGCCAATGAGCAGCCTGAAGGCGGCGACCGAAAGACATCCCATTGAGGCGATCGAGATGACAAGCGAATATTGCGTGCCGTCATAAAGCGCCGCGACGATATAGCCGAGCAGCGCCCCAAAGCCCATCATGATGAAGCCGGAAAGGGCGGAGGCGTAGCCCGCCAGCATCGGAAAGGGCGCCATAGCGCCGGCCTGCGTCTGCGGCAACACCATGCCGAGCCCGACCGCGGTGACGACCATGGGGAGAACGACCGAAAATTCCGTTCCGACGCCGGCAAGCGCAGCCCCCAACATGATAAGGCCGCCGACGGCAACGATCAGCGTGCCGATCCCGATTGAAGGATTCATGCCTTTTCGCTTCGTGAAATAGGGGCCGAGCAGCGTTCCTGTCATATATCCGAGCACCATGGCGGCAAAGTGGTAGCCGAAGACCTCCGGCGCGACGCCATAGACATTGATCAGGACAAGCGGAGAGCCGGAAATGAAGGTGAACAGCGCGCCAAAGACAAAGCCGCCCGTCAGCGAATAGCCGATGAACTCACGGTTGGCGAGAAGGCTGAGATAATTGCGCAGAATGCTGCCGGGCTTCATGGCATTAAAATTGAGCGTCCGCAGCGACTCTTCGACAAAGAGCGCGGTGACCAGCACCACGATCAACGCGACCATCGCCGGCACGATGAAAACCGCCTGCCAGCCATAGAGCACGGCGATATAACCGCCAAGCACCGGCGCAACCGCCGGCGCAAGGCCCATCACCGTTCCCATGCGCGACAGCTGGATCGCCGCCTGTTCGCGGACAAAAAGATCGCGAACCATCGCCCGCGGCGCGACAAGGCCGGCGCACACGCCGAAGGCCTGCATGAAGCGGAAAAAGGTAAGCTGCTCAATCGTTTGCGAGAATGCGCAGGCAAAGCTCGAAAGGACAAAGATCCCCAGCCCGAGAATGAGGACAGGCCGCCTTCCGAAACGATCGGTGAGGGGGCCGTAAATGAGCTGGCAGGCGCCAATCCCGAAGGTGAAAATACTGAGAGTGAGCTGCACATCCGCGGGGCTTGCGCTGAAATGTTTCGCAAGATCGGGGAAGGTCGGCAGGTACATGTCGGTCGAGAGCGGCCCGAGCGCGACGGCGGTGGCAAGGTATATCGTGAACAGCGCAGAGGCGGGATAGAGGGGTTTCATTGCACATACTCAAAAGGAAATCGCCCTCTCATAACCTGTCCTCAGGTTCCACGCCATATTTATGTAAGTCCGCGCCATTTATTCTCAGCCACTTGCGCGCCGCCGGGACGCCGGGGTGCATCTCGTCAACCAGCGCCCAGAAAGCGGCCGAATGGTCCATATGGCGAAGATGCGCAACCTCATGCGCGACGATATAATCCATCACCTCTTCGGGCATGAGCAGCAGCCGCCACGAGAAATTGAGCCGCCCGGTCGAGGAGCAGCTTCCCCAGCGCGACGCCGGATCGCGCAGCGTGATCCCGCTGTAGGATGTGCCGATGCGGGCGGCATATTTTTCGGCGCGATGGCTGATTTCCTCCTTCGCGACCTTGCGCGTCCAGTCGCGCACCCGGCGCGGCAGATGCTCCGCCCCGCCCGCCACGAGGATCTCGCCCGCTTCCCGCCAGACGAAGCCGCGCCGGTCCGGCGCATGGGTAATGCGATGCGGCACGCCGAGCAGCGGCAGCACCGCGCCGTCGCGGAACGGAACGGGCGCCGGTAGCCGGTCAAGATGGGCAACGATCCAGTCGAGCTCCCGCTCAACGAAGGCAAGCCCGGCCTTCAGCGAGACACGGGGAGGCAGATTGAGGACAATGCCGCGCTTCGGATCGATGCGAAGGCGAAGGCGGGCGGAGCGCGCAGAGCGCCTTATCTCCAGAAGATGGGTCCGTCCCGCGACCAGAAGATGCGGCCGCGGCCCGCCAACCAGGCGAGGGGCAGGCATCTCAGTCAACGTCGGCGTCCGGCCAATCAACAATGTGATCTTCCACATCCCCGGCGCGGCGCTCGGAGATGACGCGTCCACGCACGGAGACGCCCGCCGCATGCACCGTTTCGGGATCGCCCGAAATGAGCGGATGCCACCAGAGCAGGGGTTTGCCCTCATAGATCCGGCGATAGGCGCAGCTGCGCGGCATCCAGCGAAGGTTCGGGATAATGTCCGGCGTCAGCGTGACGCAATCGGGCACAAGGCGCGCGCGTTCCTCGTAGCGGGTGCACTGGCATGTGCCGAGATCCAGCAGCCGGCAGGCGACATTGGTATAGGAAAGCTCAAGCGTGTCTTCATCTTCCAGCTTGAGAAGGCAGCATTTGCCGCAGCCGTCGCAGAGCGACTCCCACTGTTCGCGCGTCATATCGTGCAGCGCGACAGTTTCCCAGAATGGTTTCTCATTCACCTGATTTCAGGCCTTTTCCGTTTGCGGGGGGCGTCACCGATCCTGTCGCGGTTTCGGTGAGGCCGGTTTGGCGACAACTTTACGCGCTGAGCGTTTTGCCGCTGTCGTCTTTGCCGCAGTTTTAGCCACTGCCGGCTTTTTTGCAACCCTTTCGGCCTTTGCTGCCGGAACGGGCGCGGGAGTGGCGGCTTTCACCGGAGCGGCCGCCGGGGCGGCGGCGGCTTTAGAGGCTGTCGCGCCCGGCTCGTGGCGGCGGATAAAGTCACTGATCCGCGGGGCAATTTCATTGTTGAAGCGACGGCCGTTGAAGACGCCGTAATGACCGACGCCCTTTTGCTCGTAATGGGCTTTCATACTGTCGGGAAGCGCCGTGCAAAGGTCATGGGCGGCGACGGTCTGACCGATGCCGGAGATATCGTCGAGCTCGCCCTCAACCGTCATCAGCGCGGTCCGGGTGATAAGCTCCGGCCGGATCAGGTGATCCTTGCGATACATCATCTCGCCCTTGGCGAGCGCCTGCTTCTGAAACACCGTCTCGATCGTCTGCAGATAATATTCCGCCGTCAGATCCATCACCGCGTTATATTCGGCATAGAAGGTGCGGTGCCGGTCGGCGCTGTCGCCGTCGCCTTTCACCAGATGCTCGAACTGCTTGATATGCGCTTCCATATGGCGGCCGAAATTCATGCTGACGAAGCCGGACAGCTGCAGGAAGCCGGGGTAGACGCGGCGAAAAACGCCCGGATGGCCGAACGGGACATACTGGATCACCGTCCGCTCAAACCACTCGATCGAATGGTTCATCGCGAGCTTGCAGGGCTCGGTCGGATGGCGGCGGGTATCGATGGGGCTGCCCATCAGCGTCATGGTGCGCGGCACATTCGGGTTGTTCCGCTCATGCATCAGCGCAATGGCCGCCAGCACCGGCACGCCAGGCTGGCAGACCGCCATCACATGCGTATCGGGGCCAAGAAAATTAAGATAATCAATGATATAATCAATATAGTCATCGAGGTCGAAGCGACCCTCGTAAATCGGCACATTGGCGGCATCGCGCCAGTCGGTGATGTAAACGTCATGCTCCTGCATCATCCGCTCGACGGTGCCGCGCAGCAGCGTCGCGAAATGTCCCGACATTGGCGCCACGATCAGAAGCTTCGGATCCTTGCGGCGCGTGTCGCGCTTGAAATGCTTGAGCTGACAGAAGGTCTTGCGATGGAGAATTTCCTCGCTGACCATCACCTCTTTCCCGTCGACCAGCGCATAGGTCAGCCCGAACGCCGGTTTTCCGTGATATTCCGTCGTTTCCACAAAGAGATCGAGCCCGGCCGCGAGGGTCTGGGCGGGAGGCGTTTCCGATGCCGGATTGAACGGGCTGCGCAGAATATTGCTATAAACCTGTGCCGCCATTCGGACAGGGGAAAGCGCCAGTTTCTGAAGTTCCTGGAGTTGATAAAGCATACTTCGCTCTCCTGATTGCCGCGGCATCCCGGTTCCGGGAGATGCACGCCGCATTTGCTAAATTTACGCCGCACCGCAACATAAATATAGGCACGCTTTCCGCTGTTGTCAGTATTTTTTGCCGATTTATCGAAAATTTGATTAGGATTGAGGCGCATAATTGTGGAGAATGAGCCATAAAAAACGACACGGGGCACGCAATGCGGTTCTGCTGGATTGCCGTTATACTGCTGTTTGTTGCGATACCACAGGGCTTCGCACAATCGCTGCTTGGCGAGGACCAGGTTTTTCAGAACGCCGCCTATGGCAATTCCGACGCGGTGGAACAATATCTGCTGACCGGAAACAATCCCAACAGCCGCGATCTGAAAAAGGTGCCGCTGCTGCATCATGCGGCGATTGCGGGCGTGCCGAAAACGGTACAGACGCTGCTGCGTCATGGCGCACAGGTTGATCTCACGGATTCCCTTGGCAATACCGCCCTGATGCAGGCCGCGGCTTACGGATCAACTGCGGCCGCGCTTATCCTGATTGAAAGCGGGGCAAAAGTGAATAGCGAGAACCGGCAGGGCGAAACCGCGCTGATGAAGGCGGCAAAAACCGGAAACCTTGAAATCGTGAAAATCCTGCTCGAGAACGGGGCGATAGCGGAGCGCACCGATTTCACGGGGAGGACGGCGCTCGATCATGCGCGGCAGAACCGTCATCCCCGTGTCGTTCAACTCCTCGGCAGCACGAAATCCTGACTGCCCGCGGGGGGATTACTTCCTCTCCGCTTTAAGCAGCGCTTCCTTGAGGCCTTCGGCCTGTGCGTTCGAGACGGTCCGCTCGATCACGATCTGGCGCGCGGAGGCCCGCTGACCGTAATAGGACTCGTTGGAGTCGGTGTTGGAGGAGAGCACCGATCCTTCCACCGATGCGCCGATGAACAACCCTTGAGAAATGGCGAAGGAGAAGACGTCGACATCGAGATTGGTTGTCGTCGAGGCGCCAAGCGTCGTGCCGACCGGGCCAACCGCGGCGCTGAGGTCGCCGCCGAGTTTCACCTGGTTGTTAATGATCGCTTCAAGGCCCTTCTGCGTCATGATGACGAGGATCAGCTCATTGACCTGGGCGCCGAACTGAAGGCCGACGCTACCCTGACCCATGGTATAGAAGGCGGGGGACGACCAGTTCCCTGCCTCATCCTTGGCAAGGAGAACGCCGCTGCCGCCCGCGCCGCCAACGAAAAAGCCAGCCTTGAAGACCTGCGGAAAGATGACGACACCCTTGGCGACGCCAAGAAGGGAACGGAACTGATCCATTTCAGATCGTGCAGCGACGTCCGAGACGGTGAACTTGGCTTTCTCAACCAGCTGGTCCTGCGCTTCACCGGCAAAGGCGACCGTGCCGGAGCCGAGCATGAAAGCACTGACACCCACGCCTGCGAGCGTCAGAAACTTGCGACGGTTTGCCGTTATTGTCGTATACATCTGGTTATTCCCTTTTGACTATTCGTTGGAAAACAGAATACTGATAAAATCCAAGATAGCGGAGCAAAAATGGCATTTATATGTCTAAAATTTCTGTTATATCGGCGCTGAGTTCAGAGTGCCTGTGAGTATTTCGCCCAGCACGCCGCCAGATCCGCTCGTGATCGAGGAGAGCGAGACCCTCGCCCTCGGTTCAAGCGGGGTGCGGCTTAAAACCCTCGTCTATATCCGCTGGCTTGCGGTTTTCGGCCAGGCACTGACGGTGCTTATCGTCCATTTTGTTTTTGCCCATCCGCTGCCGCTGATCCCGATCGGCCTTCTGATCGGCGCAAGCGCGATCCTCAATATCCTCGTCACGCTGAACAGCAAGCCTGCCGCCCGCATTCCCGATCGGGGGGCAATTTTATATCTCTTCTACGATATCCTGCAGCTCGCCGGCCTGCTCTATTTCACGGGCGGGCTGACCAACCCTTTTTCCGTCCTGTTTCTCGTTCCCGTCACCATTTCGGCGACCAACCTGCCGCGGCAGGGAACGGTGTTTCTCGGCCTCGTCACCTTCGCCTGCATCACGGTGCTTACCGTCTTTTTTGAACCGCTGCCGCTGCCGCCAGAGTCGCTTGTTCTCTCAAACACCTATCTTTTTGCGCTCTGGTCCGCGCTGGTCCTTGGCACCGCTTTTCTTTCCGGCTACGCCTGGCTAATCGCGACCGACTCGCGCAAGATGTATGATGCGCTGACCATTGCCCGCGCCGAACTTGCACGCGAGCAGCAGCTTTCGGCCGTTGGCGGTATCGCCGCCGCCGCCGCGCATGAGCTTGGCACGCCGCTCAACACCATCCTCCTGATATCGGAGGAGCTCCGCCATTCACTGCCCGCCGGGAGCGATGCGGCGACGGACGCCGAGCTCTTGCATGATCAGGCGCGAAAATGCGCGGCCGTCCTTGCGCAGCTGTCGCGCGGGCCGGAAACGGGCGAATTCCTGAAAGATTCCGCGCATCATAATTTCCTCGCCCTCAACAACCTGTTTTCTGTGATCGCCGATAAATATCGCGATCAGGGGAAACGGTTTATCATCCGCACCCATGGCGACGAGGCGGACATCCCGCATCTTTACCTCAATGCCGAGCTGCGCCACGGCCTTGGCAACCTGATCAGCAATGCCGCTGATTTTGCGCGAAGCCGGGTGACAATCGACCTTTACTGGACCGATCGGCTCGTCCGGGCGGAAATCCGTGACGACGGGCCGGGGTTTTCCGAAGAAATACTGAGCCGGCTCGGCGAGCCCTACATGTCGAGCCGCCTCGGCAAGGGTGGCATGGGGCTCGGCGTTTTTATCGCCGAAATGATGATCCGGCGGAGCGGCGGCGAGCTTGGGTTTCGCAATCACCCCGACGGCGGAGCGGTCGCGGAAATCATCTGGTCCCGCCGGACGCTTGAAAAATCTGATCCATTCAGTAACTGATTAATATATGCTAGTCTCCAAGCAGACTGCCGCGAGCGAAACAGGCCCGAACCAAAAAATGAGCGACGTATGAACGACAGCAAGTCCCTGCTTATCGTTGATGATGATGAAGTGTTTCTGAACCGTCTTGGCCGAGCGATGGAACGGAAAGGATTTTCACCGATCCTTGCGAACTCGGTCGAAGAGGGGAAGAAGCTGGCGGCGGAGCGCGTGCCTGAATATGCGGTGATCGACCTCCGGCTGGAGGATGGCAACGGCCTTGAGGTGGTGGAGGCCCTCCGCAAGGTGAATGAGGAGGCGGTGATCGTCATGCTGACCGGCTATGGCAATATCGCGTCCGCCGTTGCGGCGGTGAAGGCCGGCGCCATCGATTACCTTGCCAAGCCCGCGAATGTCGAGGACATCGTGAACGCGCTGATGGCAGAGAGCGACTCGCTGCCCATGCCGCCGGAAAATCCGATGTCGGCGGATCGCGTCCGCTGGGAGCATATCCAGCGCGTCTACGAGCTCTGCGATCATAATGTTTCCGAGACCGCGCGGCGTCTCAACATGCATCGGCGCACATTGCAGCGGATCATGGCGAAACGCTCGCCGCAATAGCAGAATGGATCTTGCAGTTCCAAAAAGCATTCTGGTGGCGGGCGATGCGGCAACGGAAATGGCCCGCCTCCGGACCGAAAGCGTCGATCTCATCATCGCGGATCCGCCCTATAATCTCGGCAAGAACTATGGCAACAATATCGATCTCAAGACGGCGCGCGACTACCGAAGTTTTACGGCGGCGTGGCTTCGCGAGAGCGTCCGCATCCTGAAGCCCGGCGGCTCGCTCTATTGCTTCATGGGGGTGCGCTTCATCGCGCGTCTCTATCTGATGCTGGAGGAGGAGTTTTCGCTCACCCCGCAAGGCTGGATCACCTGGCACTATACGCAAGGCATGGGGCGCAAGCGCGGCTTCTCTCCGCGTCATGAGGATATTCTCTGGTTTTCCAAGGGCCCGGATGCCTGCTTCAATCTCGACGACGTTCGCGTGCCGCAGAAATATTTTCGCAAGCGCAATAACATGGCCGGCGCCAACCCGGGCGATGTCTGGCAATTCAGCCATGTCCATTACTGCGCGGCGGAGCGATTGCCGCACCCGACGCAGAAGCCCGAAGCGCTGATCGAGCGCATCGTCCGCGCGTCCTCCTGCCCGGGCGATCTCGTCCTCGATCCCTTTTTGGGGAGCGGCACCACGGCGCGCGTTGCGAGCGTGCTCGGCCGCAGCAGCATCGGAATAGATATCAACCCTGATTATATCGATATGGCGAAAGCCCGCCTTGCCGCGCCGTTCGATGGTTTCGACAGCACCGACCCGCGGGCGGCGCGCATCTCGAAAGACCTGCCAAAGGAATGAGAAAGCAGGGATTGCGCACTCGGTATTTGCAGGTCGGGCAAGATTATACTAACTATACTTCGTTCTTTTCTTTTTAGGCGTGAGGCTGCTTGGACCCGCTAGACTACTTTAACCGCGAGCTTGACGATCACCGGGCGGTGCAGAACCGAACGCAAGAGACGCTGGCCGCGCCGTTTCAGGAGATGCTCCGTCTCTGGGTCGCGGCGATCGAGCGCGGCAACAAGATCCTGTTCTTCGGCAATGGCGGCAGCGCCGCGGATGCGCAGCATCTCGCCGCCGAACTTGTCGTCCGCTTTATCTCCGATCGCAAACCGATCGCGGCGATTGCGCTCAATACCGATACCTCGGCGCTTACCGCCGGCGCGAATGATCTTGGTTATGATGAGGTTTTCGCCCGCCAGATCGACGCCCTCGGCGCGCCCGGCGATGTTGTGGTCGGCATCACCACCTCGGGCACCAGCCCCAATGTGGTGAAAGCGCTCCAAATGGCGCGGGCAAAGGGTCTTGTGACGACTGCCTTGACTGGGCGCGACGGCGGGCTGATGCCGGAGCTTGCCGATGTCGCGCTGATTGTCCCGGCGACCTCGACCCGCCGCATCCAGGAGATGCACATCACCCTTGGTCACATGCTCTGCGGAGCGCTTGAAAAATCGCTGAAACTGGTTGACTGATCACATGGAAAACCGCTCCTCTCTCCTCGACATCATGGATCGTGCGGCGACGATCGAGGCGCTCGTGATCGGTGACGTTATGCTCGACCGCTTCGTCTACGGCCGCGCGCGGCGTATTTCACCGGAAGCGCCCATTCCCATCCTCAGCATCACGCATCAGTCGCAGATGCCGGGCGGTGCCGGCAACGTGGTCCGCAATATCGCCTCCCTCGGCGGGCGGGCGCATCTTGTCTCTGTCGTTGGCGATGATGCCGAAGGGCGGGAGCTGGAGGCGCTGTTCAACGCCCATGCCGCCATGACGCCCCATCTGGTCAAATCGGTCGGTCGTCCGACCACGGTCAAATCGCGTTTTGTTGCCGATGGCCAGCAACTTCTGCGCAGCGATCATGAAGCGACGCACCAACTGCAACCGAAAACCGCCGGGAACCTGCTCAACACCTTTCATGACGTCGTGACATCGGCGGATATCATCGTTCTATCCGATTATGCGAAGGGCGTCCTCTCCGATACCGTGCTCCGTCATATCATCGCTTACGCCAATGAGAAGAAGATTCCCGTCATCGCCGACCCCAAATCCCGGGATTTCAGCCGTTATCGCGGCGTCACGCTGCTGACGCCGAACCGAAAAGAGATGGTCGAGGCGAGCGGTATGCCGTGCGATACCAATATCGAGGTCGAAGAAGCGGCGCGCAAGATGATCGAGACGGCGAAGATCGAGGCCATCCTCGTCACCCGCTCGGAAGCGGGCGTGAGCCTTATCACCCGGACGGAGGCCCATCACATCAGCGCCGAAGCGCGCGAAGTGTTTGATGTCTCGGGCGCGGGCGACAGCGTGGTTGCCGCGCTCACCCTCGCCTTTGCCGCCGGGGCATCGCTCCTTGACGCCGCGCGCATCGCCAATCTCGCGGGCGGGATTGCCGTTTCCAAATCCGGCACCGCCGCCGTCACCAAGGCCGAGATCCGCCAGACGCTACAGGCCATGGAGATGGGCGGCGTCGATGCGAAGGTCGCCCCGCTTGAGAGCGCGCTCGAGCGGACACGGGACTGGCGCTCGCGGGGGCTGAAAATCGGCTTCACGAACGGCTGCTTCGATCTTCTGCATCCCGGCCATATCTCGCTGATCCGCCAGGCGAAAGCCGAATGCGACCGGCTGATCGTCGGCCTCAACACCGATGCCAGCATCCGCCGGCTGAAAGGCGAGGGGCGGCCGGTCACCCATGAGAGCGCGCGGGCGATCGTGCTCGCCGGTCTTGCCGATGTCAATCTTGTCGTCCCTTTCGACGAGGACACGCCGCTTCGCCTGATCGAGGCGATCCGGCCCGATGTGCTGATCAAGGGCGCCGATTACACGCGCGAAACGGTCGTCGGCGCGGATATGGTTGAGGCCTACGGCGGGCGGGTTTTCCTTGCCGCGCTGGAGGAGGGTTTCAGCACGACCCGCACCATCCAGAAAATGCTCGGCAAATCGTAAGGAGCAGGCAGACATATGGCAAATCTGGTACTTGTCACCGGCGGCGCGGGGTTTATCGGCTCCAACATCGTGGCCGCCCTGTCGACACGCGGCGAGAAAATCATCGTCTGCGACTGGCTGGAATCCAGCGACAAATGGAAAAACATTGCTAAATCGACGATTTATGACATCGTCTCGCCGGATGATCTCGACAGCTGGTTCTTGCGCAACGACAGCCGACTCAAGGCGATCATTCACATGGGCGCGATCTCGGCAACCACGGAAACCAATGGCGACCTTATCGTGAAGCGCAATTTCGCGCCGACGCGCCTTCTCTGGCGCTTTGCGACCGACAATGCGATCCCCTTCATCTACGCCTCCTCCGCCGCGACCTATGGCGATGGCAGCGCCGGTTTCGACGATGTGATGAGCGAGGAGGCGCTCGCCCGGCTGCAACCGCTCAATCTCTATGGCTGGAGCAAGCACGCATTTGACAAATTCGTTGCGCGCGAGCTCGCCAAAGGCGCCGTGACGCCGCCGCAGTGGGCCGGACTCAAATTTTTCAATGTCTACGGGCCGAATGAGTATCACAAGGGCAGCATGAAAAGCGTCATTGCGCAAAGCTACCCGAAAGTCATCGCGGGCGAGGCGGTGACGCTCTTCAAATCTCACCATCCGGATTATGAGGACGGCGGCCAGCTTCGCGATTTTGTCTATGTCAAAGACTGCGTCGACGTGATCCTCTGGCTGCTCGACAATGCGCATGTCAGCGGGCTGTTCAACCTCGGCACCGGCAAGGCGCGCAGCTTCCACGACCTCGCCGCCGCCGTTTTCAAGGCCGCGGGCAAGCCCGAAAACATCACCTATATCGACACGCCGCTCGAGATCCGCGACAAATACCAGTATTTCACCGAAGCCAATATGCAGAAACTCCGCGCAGCCGGCTTCGGCGGCAATTTCCGGAGTTTGGAGGATGGCATCACCGACTACGTCCAAAACTATCTCGCGAAAGCTGATCCGTACCGGTGACGCCACATCCATTGGCGACAGTCGCCTAAAGCAACTGCAACCTGTCGTTTATGGAGAGTTCACCCGCAAGCAGCCGCCTCGCGGCGATGCGGGCGAAGCGGAGGGTGACGTTGCGGCGGCGCGCGGCGTTAAGCTGGAAATCCATCGAGGGGCGGAGGATGGCGCCGGTAAAACCGTCGGTGATAATGAGGCCGTTTTCTTCCGGGATCAGGGTTTTCGGGAAATCCGCATCGACGGCGAAATAGAATGCGTCGCAGAATTCGAGATAATCGCTCCATTTCTCATCGACGCGGTAATCGGCCGGCCCGGATTTCACTTCCACGATGATGATCCGTCCCTTGTCATTGATCCCCATCACATCAACGCGCCGGCGGGTGCGGAGTTTTACCTCCCGCAGGCTGTCATAGCCCATGTCGTAGAGCAGTTTCTGCACGCCGCGGGCGATGCGCGCCGCCTTGCCGCCGTCTGGCGCGCTCATCGCTTCTCCTCACTGCCGATCGATTTGAGATAGGCCAGCATTTCGCGCAAATGCCGCTCGGGAAGATCGCGAATTTTAAGCGCGAGCAGGTTGGCGTATTCGGTGGCAAGCGGGCTGAGGCCGCTGGTATCCACCGTGACCTTGGGATGGGAGAGGGAGGCGAGGCGCTGCAGCTCCTCCGCCTCGTCCCAGATGATATTGAAATAGTCGCAGATCTGCGCCACCAGCGACCAGGACGGCCGGCCACGATGGCCATGCTCCAGCGCCGACAGATAGGCCGCGCTGATCTCGAGATCGGCCGCCATCTGCTTCAGCGTGATATTGCGGCTTTTGCGCAATCCCCGCACGCGAAGGCCAAAGGGTGTCATTGCTCACTTCCTCTGCTTGTTTCCCGTCTCATCGCCGCCTGCGCAGCAAGACGTAAAGCGCGCCGCTGCCGCCATGTTTCGGCTGCGCATGGCGGATGTCAACGATGAGATGGGCGAGATCGGGGGCGGAGAGCCATTGCGGCACCGCCTCGCGGAGGATGCCGCTTCGCCCCGTGCCCATAAAGGCCGCATCGTCGGTTTTCTGGCGCGACGAGCCTTTGCCTGTGATCACCAGCACGCAGCGCATGCCGCGGATATGCGCGGCGCTGATGTAGCTGCGAAGTTCGCGGTGCGCTTCGGCGCGGGTGAGGCCATGCAGATCAATACGCCCGTCGATCTCCATCTGGCCTTTGCGAAGCCGCTCCGCCGTCCGCCGGTCCAGCCCCGGTACATTCTGGCGCCGCGACGGCGTTGGCTCGGTTTCCCTGCCTTTCGCCATGTCCGCGCCCTGCCAGCC
Source organism: Sneathiella sp. (assembly GCF_036844445.1). Classification (GTDB taxonomy): domain Bacteria; phylum Pseudomonadota; class Alphaproteobacteria; order Sneathiellales; family Sneathiellaceae; genus Sneathiella. The sequence continues at coordinate 59,384 of NZ_DAIUFV010000007.1, forward strand.
GGTCATCGCCCGGGCAATATCCTCGGCGCGGATCGGCGGGCGGGCAGGTGTAAAATCCTCGGGACCGGCGGCTATGTTATCGCCCGCGCGCTTTTCCGTATGCGACGGCGGCGAGCGCATCAGGCTCTCTTCCAGTTCGCGGGTGAAGCGGTTGGAATCGATGGGGGAAACGCTTCGGGCGACATGATCCCATAGCACCCTGTCGGCTTTTGAGAGCCCCCGCGCGCGGTCAGATTTCCGGGTCATCATCAACAATCAGAATATGCAGGCGGCGCGGCCCGTGCGCCCCCATGATCAACATCTGCTCGATATCGCCCGTTCGCGACGGGCCAGAGACGAGATTAACCGTGCGCGGCAGCTTGCCCGCGCCGAATCTCTCGCGAAGCCGCGCCCAGCTTTCCTCCATCGTGCCGACAATCTCGCTGGCGCGGACCAGCGCGATGTGATTTTCGGGCAGGAAATTGAGCGTTGAAGGCGTCTCTCGCCCCGAAACAAGGCAGAGCGTTCCCGTCTCGGCAATGGCGGTAAAAACCGGCGTCAGGCTGGCCGTGTCGATAAGCTCCGCGGTCCCGCGCGTGACCTCAAGCATCGGCACCGCATCGAAGCGAAGCCGGTCGAGCGCGGGATCGGGCGACATTTTTATCCGCATCGGAAGATTATGCGCGGCGAGATAGTCGCGTACCGCTTCGGGCACAAAGCTTTCCGCCGCAAGGCGCGTAACCGTCGCGCCGAGGGCTTCGGCCTTCGCCGTGAAAAGCCCGATCTGGTCGGCATGGCTGATTTGCGCCCGCGCCGGGATGAGGTGGGCCCTGGGCGTATCAAGGCGTGCGCGCAAGGTCGCGGCCTCCTTTTCATCGAGCGGCCCCGTCCGGCCGAGATTGCGCCGGATACGGTCGAGAATTCGCTCGCGCGCGGGCATCAGCGTCTCCCCCGCTGCTGGTTTTTCCATTGTTCCATAAAGGTTTTCCCTTCGGGCGCCGGAAAATCCCTGACCGACGTCCAGCCAGAGAGAAGCGGCAGGCGGGAAATCGCGCCTTTACGCCCGGCCATCCATTTCAGCCCGCGCGCGGCAACCGCGCTCGCAACGCGGTAAAGCGCCGGACGCTTTGCGAAATAGGCCCACAGACCAATACCCCAGCGCTCCGGTTTCGGCGTCACCTGCCGCTCGAACGCCTCCTCGCGCCAGTGGCGCATGATCTTGGGCAGCGGAATACGCACCGGGCAGACCTCCTCGCAGCGACCGCAGAAGGTTGAGGCGTTCGGCAGGTGCCGCGCCTCCTCGATCCCGACCATATGCGGGTTGAGCGCCGCCCCGATCGGTCCGGGGTAGACCCAGCCGTAGCTGTGGCCGCCGACGGCCTGGTAGACCGGGCAGTGATTCATGCAGGCCCCGCATTTCAGGCAGCGAAGCAGCTCCTGCTTATTGGTGCCGAGAAGGTCACTCCGCCCGCTGTCGACGAGGACGACATGAAAGCGCGCCGGGCCATCAAGATCGTCCTTGCGGCGCGGGCCGGTGGAAAAAGTGGTGTAGACCGACATCTCCTGCCCCGTGGCGGAGCGGGCGAGAAGGCGAAGGAAAAGGCTGGCATCCTCAAGTGTCGGGACGACCTTTTCAATGCTGGAGACGACGATATGCGTTCCCGGCAACGACTGCGTGAGATCGCCATTGCCCTCATTCGTGACGATCACCGTCGAGCCCGTCTCGGCGATCAGGAAATTCGCGCCCGTGATGCCGACATCCGCCGCGGCATATTTGTCGCGCAGCACCTTGCGCGCCTCGCCGACCAGCGCCTGCGGATCGGTGACACGCTCGGTAAAGCCATATTTTTCATGATGCTGCACGAAAAGATCGCTGACCTGATCCTTCGTCTTGTGCAGCGCCGGCGCGATGATATGGCTCGGGTATTCATGCGCGAGCTGGATGATATATTCGCCAAGATCCGTCTCGATCGGCTCGATATCATGGGCGAGCAGATAGTCATTGAGCGCCATCTCCTCGGTAATCATCGATTTTCCCTTGGTCACCGTCTTCGCATCGACCGCGCGGCAGATGCCGAGAACCGCCTCACGCGCCTCCGCATAGGTCGCGCACCAATGGACCTCGCCGCCTGCCCGCTGCACCGCCGCTTCAAACGTCTCAAGATAATAGTCGAGATGCGCGAGGATATGATCTTTCAGATCGCGCGCCTGATCGCGAAGCGCTTCAAACTCCGGAAGGGCCGCCGCCGACTGGGCCCGCGCGCGCGGAAAACCGCTTTTGACGCGCGAGAAGGCTTTCTGGATATTTTCATCCTGCAGCGCCTGTTGCGCCTTCTCCTTGAAGCGGCGGGAGGTGACCTGCATCAGCGCCCTCCCTCGCCAAGACCCGGCGCGTCGCCCATCCCGGCAAGAATTTCAGCGACATGCAGCACCTTCATCGCCGCGCCACGGCGCTTCAGCCGCCCGGCGATATTCATCAGGCAGCCAAGATCGCCGGCCGCCAGCGTGTTGGCGCCGGTTGCCAGCAGGTTATCGATCTTGGCATCGACCATCGCCTCGGAAATTTCAGAATATTTGAGGCAGAAGGTGCCGCCGAAGCCGCAACAGGCGGCTGCATCCTCCGCCTCATGAATTTCGAGGCCCTCCACCGCCGAGAGCAGCGCCCGCGGCTGATCGCGCACCTTCATCTCGCGAAGCGAGCTGCAGCTGTCATGATAGGTGAGACGGGCGGGATAGTGGATATCGGCGGGCCGGTAGCCGCAGATATCATGGAGAAAGGCGGTCAGCTCATGGGTGCGGGCAGCGAGCGCGTTGACCGCCACCATGATGGTGTCATCGCCCTCAAAAAGCTCTGCATAATGCTTTGTGATCATCCCGGCGCAGGAGCCGGAGGGCACAACCACATGGTCAAAGCCGTCGAAGGCGCGAAGAACCGCGCGGGCAATGGCCTTGGCGCTTTCCTTATCACCCGAATTGTAGGCAATCTGGCCACAACAGGTCTGCTCCGGCGGCACCACAATGGTGCAATCCGCCGCTTCCAGAAGCCGGATGGCCGCAAACGCGACGGACGGGCGGTTCAGATCGACCAGACAGGTGACGAATAAAGCCACATTCTTTTTTATCGCCGGTTGGGGCATGCAATTCTCCTGTTGCGCGCGAAAAACTATACCCCTCACGCGGCGCTTTCGCCAGAAGTTAGCGCGTCTCGACTGCTTTTATTGCTGCGGCAAGCGCGTTGGGGAGGAGCATCCAGATCCGCCCCTCGCTTTTCATCCCGCCCGACATGTCATAGGCATAATCGCCATGGCCCCAGAATACGTCGCCGCGTACCGGGCCGCGAATGGCGCCGCCGGTATCCTGCGCCATCATCAGGCGCTCGAACTTTTCAACTTCCGCCGGGCTGCTGGCGGGCGCAACCACAGTTGAGAGCCAGACAGGCACGCCGAGCGGCCAGAATTTGCGGTCGACCGCGATACTCCGCTCCGGTGTCAGCTCCACCCCTTGCGCGCCGATCGGGCCGCCCGTGAGAAGCTCACGGAAGAAGACGAAGGACGCGTTTTTCTGCATCAGCGCATCGGCCTTGTCGGGGTTTGCCTCCAGCCAGTCGCGAATGGCCTGCATCGACATCTCCTCGCGCGGGACATAGCCCTGCTCGATCAGGTCGCGGCCGATCGCGAAGTAGGGATGGCCGTTCTGCGCCGCATAACCGACGCGAAGCTCGCTGCCATCATCCATTTCGACAACGCCCGATCCCTGGATATGCAGGAAAAAGGCGTCAACGGCGCTATCGACCCAGACAAATTCGAGTTCGCGGCCCGAGAGCGCCCCCTGATCGATGGCGGCGCGGTCGGCGAAGGGAACAAGCGTGCCGTCTTCGACCCGGCCGGCAATGCGGTGGCCTTTCAGCTCCTCGCGGAAGCGGCCAAGCTCGACCATCACCAGCTCGGGCGGGCGCAGATAAAGCGGCGTGAGATAGGGCGGCTTCCGCTCGCGGCTGCCCTTGAGGCTCGCCTCGTAATAGCCGGTGAAAAGACCGCTCGGCTGGTCATTGTTATAAACGCTGACGGGCGTGAAGACGGCTTCAAAAAAGCTCCGCCACGCGGCCGGATCATGGGTAAGGGCGCGCGCCTGCTCGCAGATCGGCTGCCAGTCGCCAGCGGTACCCGCCATGCCGTCGCCGCCCATGGCGCGCTCAGCCGGGAGCGCGGCAATTTTATCGCAGGATTTGAAGAAGGCCGCCGCGAAATTGGCAAAATCCTCTTTGTCCCAGCCCGGAAGCTCGGAAAACTGCGCCGGGCGGAGAACAAGCCGCTCCTCCGGCGCTTCAATCAAGGGGGAAACTTTCAGCAGCCACCAGCCGCCAAAGGCGGCAACCAGCAGCAAAATAAGCGCGGCAAGACCGAGCTTTGTCCGCCTGCCTTTCGATTGGAACAAACCGGAGAGGCCCATGCCGCAACAGGTCAGTCAGCGCGGCGCGTGGCGATCAGCAGCCAGTTGGGGTTGCGCGACTTCAGATCACGCGCAAAGGTCCAGAGCTCATGCACCATATGCGGCTGCGGATCGCCGGCGACGACCACGCCCTCCCGATCCTTGGTCATGGTGATCATCTCGGCATCAAAGCGGACGGTGATTTCGGCGTCGCGTCCCTGCAGCGAGGCATCGGTGATCTCGGCCCCGCGAATGGCGACGATATCGGTGGACATGGTTTCCTGCCGCTCCTCACGCGTCGTGATGGACGCATCGAAGCTCTCATAAACCGTGTCGGAGAGCAGCATCTTCAGTGTCGGGCGGTCGCCGCGCGCAAAGGCGATAACGATGGCCTCATAGGCCGCCTGCGCCCCCTGGACGAACGTCACAGGATCAAAATTGCGGTCGAGACGACGGATTTCGCTGAAGGTGCGGTGCAGCGGCGTATCGGGAAAAAGTTCCGCATCCGCGCCGCGCTTCTTATCGCCAAGAAGGATCACATTGTCGTCAGACGGCTTTTCGTCGAAATTCCCCTTGTGCCCTTCCACGGGGCGCGGCGCCCGCTCTTCGGGTCTTGATTGTTCATGGCCCATCCGCCGGCCCAGCACGCTGCGCAATCGCAGGAAGATAAACCCAGCGACCGCCGCAAGCAGAATGATGTCCAGGAACTGAAAGCCGTTGTCCATGATAATATCTTCAAATTGGGTTTGGTAAAACTTCCAACACCCCTTATGTAAAGGGTAGATCTGTAAAAGAAGTTAATGGGTTCCAGGTCCAAGGTCCAGTACCTTGTGGCGTTATCCCGCTTCTCGCGCATCTGATTGTAACATAGGATTTTATCAGGGATAAACAAGCTTGGCACTGCTGTTTTTGGCGGCCTTGATCGGAATTCCGCTGATCGAGATTTACGTCTTTGTTCAGGTTGGAAGCGAGATTGGCGCATTTGCCACCATATTGCTCACCATCGTCACCACTGTGATCGGTATTGCATTGACGCGGGTGCAGGGCCTCGGCATTCTGTTGCGGGCGCGCGATGCGCTCGACAAGCGGGAAAATCCGGTCACGGAAATGTTTGAAGGGTTCCTGCTGGCGGTCGCCGGCCTGTTCCTGCTGATCCCCGGATTTGTCACCGATACGATCGGCCTGCTGCTGCTGATTCCCTTTCTCCGCCATCTGCTGGCCGGCGCGATCGCCCGGCGCGCGCATGTGGTGAGCGCCGGCTTCTACAGCGGGCCCGCGCGGCCCCGCGATACCGTGATCGACGGCGATTACGAGATTGTCGAAGAGGATCCGGAAAAAATCGGGCGAAGCGCCGATCGCGATCCTGAAAGCCCCTGGTCGCGGGAAAAATAACCGCTTCTCTCTTGTCGGGTGCGCCCATCCGTGATAGCCAGTTCGGCAACATTTCATCCGGCTTTCCGGCCGTATCATTTAAGGAGAAACCCGTACATGGCAGACGAAGGACAGGCAAAGACCGCCAATGGCGGCGCCGGGGGAGAGGCCGCGTCGAAGCAACCCTCACTCGCCATTCTGCGCCAGTATGTAAAGGATATGTCGTTCGAAAATCCGAACGCGCCGGCAAGCCTCGACCCTGAGAAGGGCGCGCCGGAGGTGCAGCTTGCGGTCAATATCCAGGCCCGCACCGGCGGCAACAATCTCTATGAGATCGAACTTCGGCTCGAAGTGAAGGCGCAGCACGGCGACCAGGTGGCTTTTATCCTGGAGCTGGTCTATGGCGGCCTGTTCGCGCTTCGCGATTTCCCGCAGGAAGCCGTCGAGATGGTCTGCATGATCGAATGCCCGCGGCTGCTCTTCCCGTTCGCCCGGCGGGTTGTTGCCGATGCGACGCGGGACGGCGGCTATTCACCGCTGATGCTGGAGCCGATCGATTTCGCAAGGCTCTTTCACGACCACCGTCAGCAGCAGGCGGCTGGCCGGAACTGATCCGCGATACGCCGGCGCGCCGCTGTAACGAAAAGCGGGCCGGCGTCAGATATATTTTCGCCAGATCGGATCGGTGATCTTCTCAAGAAACGCCTGATGCGCTGCGAGCTCCTCGGCGCTCACCGCATGGGTGCGCGCGGGCCGGATATCGCGAACGACGATCAGGGTTGCTTCTTCTTCAATTTCCTCAAGCGACAGCCCGTGCTGACGGCCGCCGATCAGCTCAAGATAAACCTCCGCCAGCAATTCCGCATCGAGCAGCGCGCCGAGTTTTGTGCGCGCCGAGTTGTCAATTCCGAAACGGCGGCAGAGCGCATCGAGATTGACCTGCGCGCCGGGAAGCCGCTCCCGGGCCAGCAGCACGGTATCAAGGCTTTGCGACATCGGCAGAAGCGGGCGCTTCAGGCGGGCGAGCTCGGCGTTCAGGAACTTCATATCGAACTGGGCGTTATGGATAATCAGCCGGTCATTGCCGATAAAATCGAGAAAGCCGTCGATCTCCTCGGCCATCACTTTATGGCCGCGGAGAAATTCCGCGCTCAACCCATGGACGCGATAGGCGGCATCCGGCATATCGCGCTCGGGGTTGATGTAGCGGTGATAGACATTGCCGCTCGGGATATGGTTGATCAGCTCGATACAGCCGATCTCGACGATCCTGTCTCCCTCTTCGGGGTAAAAGCCTGTCGTTTCCGTATCAAGAACGATTTCACGCATTGTTCAGGTCTTCCACCAGCTTTTTCACCTGCTCGAATGTTTCCTCATAGCTGCAATGGGTATCAATCACGAAGTCGGCGCGCCGGCGCTTTTCCGCGTCATCGACCTGGCGGGCGAGGATGGCCTCGAATTTGTCCTCGCTCATGCCGGGGCGGGCGAGAACCCGGGCCCGCTGCACATCGGACGGGGCGGAGACGACGGCAATCTTGTGAACGCGACCCTCGCCATTTGTCTCAAAAATAAGCGGAATGTCGAGAACGACGAGCGAATGTCCCTCCGTTTCCGCCTTTGCAAAAAATTCCGCGCGCCCCTCGGCGAGGAGCGGGTGAATGACCTTTTCAAGCCGCTGGATCTCCGCTTCATTTCCCACGACGATCTTGCTGAGGCGGGCCCGGTCGACGGCGCCGTCCACCACGGCCTCGGGAAAAGCAGCCCGGATCGGTTCGACCCCGGCGCCGCCTTTGGCATAGAGCTTGTGGATCTCCGCATCCGCGTCATAGACGGGAATGCCGAGTTTTCGGAACATTTCGCCGACCGTCGATTTTCCCATTCCGATTGAGCCGGTAAGCCCGAGAAGCAGCATGTTCTTAATCCTTTTTCCCTGCAAGGACATGACGGCGGAGCGCCTCCGTCACCTCCGGTTCTACGCCGAACCAGGCGGCAAAGCCGGCTTTTGCCTGATGCAGCAGCATGCCGAGCCCGTCGATGGCGATATTGCCGCGCGAGCGCGCCGCTTTCAAGAGGCCGGTTTCCAGCGGAACATACACGATATCCGCAACAACAGCCGATTTTTTGAGCGCTTCCAAAGACACATCGAGCGGTGGCTGGCCGGTCATGCCAAGACTGGTGCAGTTGACAAGAAGATCCGCATCGGCGAGGAGGGCATCGCGCATCTCCCAGTCGGCCGCTTCTGCGCGGGTCCCGAGGTGCCCGGCAAGCGCCTCCGCCCGCGCGCGGGAGCGGTTGCAGAGATAGATCTTCGCCATGCCCATATCGATCAGCGCGACGGCCACAGCGCGCGCCGCCCCCCCGGCGCCCAGCAGCACGGCCGTGCCGCCCTTAAATCGCCCGAGATCCACCTTTTCGGCAAGCGAGTCGCGAAAGCCGATCCCATCCGTATTGCGTCCGGTCAAACGACCGTCCGACCCGATTACAATCGTGTTGACCGCCCCGATCCGTTCGGCCGAGGGATCAATGATATCAACGATCTCGAACGCCTTTTCTTTCAGCGGAATGGTGAGATTTGCGCCGCGAAAGAGATTTCCCTCCGCCTCGCAGTCGGCGGCGAGCTGCCTCAGCGTTGCGGCGAGGTCTTCCGGCTTTACCGGCCAGGCGCGATATTCCGCTGCCAGCGCGTATTTGTCGATCCAGAAGCCATGCAGGCGCGGCGACAGCGAATGGCTGATCGGCCAGCCCATGACCCCGGCGATCTTGTTCTTATGTGGCGTCATGACGTCAATCCGATTTTATGGCCGCGCAGAAAATCGAGAAGCGGCAACAGGGGAAGCCCGAGAATGGAGAAGAAATCCCCCTCAACCCGGGAGAAAAGATGCGCGCCGAGGCCTTCAAGGTGATAGGCCCCGACGGAATTCAGGATATCGTCACCCGCGCGGGCGAGATAATCATCGAGGAACGTCGCATCGAAGGATCGCATGGTCAGGCGGGCGATATCGACATGCCGCCAGATGACTGCCCCGTCCTTGGCGATGGCGACCGCATTTGCAAGGCGGTGCATCCGCCCTTTCAAGGCGAGCAGATGTGCGCGGGCATGTTCCATATCACCCGGCTTGTCGAACCAGATGCCGCCGCATTCCAGTATCTGATCGGCGCCGATCACAAACGCACCGGGCACCCGGGTCGAGATGCGCGTTGCCTTCAGCTCGGCGAGCGCCGTCGCGGCATCGCGCGCCGGCGCCTTCATCGCCAGAAGAGATTGCTTGATCTCATCTTCATCGACATGCGCGGGCACAATATGAAAAGTGAAGCCCGCGTTCTTCAAAATCCGCGCGCGCGAGACACTCTGCGACGCCAGAACAAGTTCTTTTTCCACCGTCATGCCTGCTTCTTCAGCTCTTCCTGCCGCCGGCTGTAGAGTGTCACGATCTGCGCCGCCGTCTCCTCGACCGAGCGGCGCGTCACATCGATCACCGGCCAGCCTTCGCGGTTGAAGAGTTTGCGCGCGAAAATAACCTCCTCCTTGATACGGTCACGGTCAATATAGTCGGTTTCCATTTTCTGATTGAGACTGAGAAGGCGGTTGCGGCGGATTTCCGAAAGCCGGTCCGGGCTGGTCGTCAGCCCGAACACCATCGTCCGCGGGTTAAGCGCAAAGAGCGACTCAGGGAGAGCAATGCCGGGAACGATCGGAATATTCGCCGTTTTATAGCCGCGATGGGCAAGATAGAAGGAGGTCGGCGTTTTCGACGTGCGCGAGACGCCGACGAGGATGATCTGCGCCTCATAAAGATCGTCGGTCATCTGGCCGTCATCGTGCGCCATAGTGAAGTTGAGCGCCTCGATCCGGCTGAAGTAGTTTTTATCCAGGATATGCTGACGCCCCGGAAGGCGGCGGATTTCCTTGCCCAAAAAGGCGGAAAAAGCGGTGAGGACGGGATCGAGCACCGAAACGCACGGTACACCGACGCGTTCGCAGCCGAGCTCCAGAACGTCGCGCATTTCCTTGCTGACCAGCGTATAGAGGACGAGGCCCGGCTTGCTCATGATCGATTCAAGGATATCATCGAGTTGACGCAGCGTTCGCGTCAGGGTCCAGACATGTTCGACCGGGGTGACGCCTTCAAACTGGACAAGCGCCGCCTTGGTCATGGACTGCAGCGTTTCGCCGGTTGAGTCAGAAACCAGATGAAGATGAAATTCCACCATATCGACCGAGAGAAGCTGTGAATAACGTGAATAACAGGGATAACATGGCTTATTTGAAATGGGTAAAAATTTTCTCCCCGATGCCTGTTTTTTTACCGCCGCCTTATGCGGCTGTGGACGACGCGGTATCTTTTATCGTGCATCCCGTGGATAAAGTGGAAAAGCGTGACAATAAAAAAAGTTATCCCCGTTATCCCCGGTTTTATTAACAGCCCCCGCCTTGCATTTCACGGCAATATCCCGAAATAACCGAAGGGGTGGATTTTATCCCCAGAAATCCTATAAAGGGCGGGGACAGATTTTAATCCCCAAGACCCACAGCCATAAACAGCAACTACTACCTTTTTATATAAATATATATAGAAAGGGATAACTCGGAAGGGACCAAGGTGAGCGTTTCACAAACCAAGCCGCTGCTCAAAAGCCTGCGCGGAGAAACTCAGGCAACCCCGCCATTCTGGCTGATGCGCCAGGCCGGGCGTTATCTTCCGGAATATCGGGCAACGCGCGAACAGGCCGGCAGCTTTCTTGATCTATGTTACTCGCCCGAGCTTGCCGAGGAAGTGACCCTGCAGCCGCTTCGCCGCTATGGCATGGATGCGGCGATCCTCTTTGCCGACATCCTGCTCATTCCGCATGCGCTTGGTCAGCCGCTCAGCTATCGCGAAGGGGAGGGGCCAGTTCTGGACCCGGTCCGCTCCGCTGCTGGTCTCGCAAAATTTGATCTTGGCCGAATTCACGACACGCTGGCGCCGGTCTATGAAACGGTGTCCCGTCTCAGCTCCTCCATTCCGAAAGACTGTACGCTGATTGGCTTTGCCGGGGCGCCCTGGACGGTGGCGAGCTACATGGTGGAAGGGCGCGGCTCCAAGGATTATACGCATATCAAGCGCTGGATTTTCAAGGATCCTGAAGGGTTTGCGGCGCTGATCGATATTCTTGTCGCCTCGACTACTGATTATCTCCTCCGCCAGGTCGAGGCGGGCGCGGAAGTCATCCAGATTTTCGATACCTGGGCCGGCGTGCTTCCCGATGATGAGTTTCGCAAATGGTCCATCGAGCCAACGCGGCGGATTGTTGACGGGCTTCGCGCCCGCTATCCCGCCCTGCCGGTTATCGGTTTTCCGCGCGGCGTCGGGGCGAATATCATCGATTATGTGAAAGAAACGGGGGTGACGGCTGTCAGTCTCGATACGGGAACGCCGCTTGCCTGGGCCGCGCGGGAGGTGCAGTCGCTTGTTCCCGTGCAGGGTAATCTCGATCCGCTGCTGCTGGTCGAGGGCGGTGCGGCGATGGAACGCCGGATTGCCGAGATTATCGCGACCTTCGGTGACAAGCCCTTTATCTTCAATCTGGGTCATGGCATCACGCCGCAGACGCCGCCTGAAAATGTGGCGCGGCTTGCCGAGCTGATCCGCGGAAAATAGGCGTAAAATGGCAAAAAAGGCGGTTATCCTCTTTAATCTCGGCGGCCCCGACAGCCCCGAGGCGGTAGAGCCTTTTTTGTTCAATCTTTTTAATGATCCGGCGATTTTGCGCGTGCCGCAGCCGCTCCGCTGGCTGCTGGCGAAGCTGATATCGCGCCGCCGTGCGCCGCTTGCCAAAGGGATCTATGCGGAGCTTGGCGGCGCATCGCCGATTGTCCCCGAAACCGTTGCACAGGCCCATGCGCTTGCGGATGTCTTGAATGAGGCGGGCGGCGACAGCTACCGCGTCTTTATCGCGATGCGCTACTGGCATCCCTTCGCCAAGGAGACAGTGCGGCAAGTGAAGGAATGGCAGGCCGACGAGGTGATCCTGCTGCCGCTCTATCCGCAGTTCTCGACAACGACGACGGCCTCGTCCTTTCTCGACTGGAGCCGCGCGGCGAAGGCGGCGGGCCTCAGTGTCCCGACCCGCGCGATCTGCTGCTATCCGGAGGAACCTGGCTTTATCGAGGCGGAAGCCGCGCTGATCGCCCCGATCCTGCAGCGAATGGAGGGGAAGCCGGTCCGGCTGCTCTTCTCCGCCCATGGCCTGCCGCAGAAGATTGTAGATGCGGGCGATCCCTATCAGAAGCAGGTGGAACGAAGCGTCGCCGCTGTCGTCGCAAGGCTTGGCGCTCCGGCGCTCGATTGGCGTCTGTCCTATCAAAGTCGCGTCGGGCCGCTGAAATGGCTGGAACCCGCGACGGATGCGGAAATTATCCGCGCCGGCAAAGAAGGGGTGTGCGTGATCATTGTCCCCATCGCGTTCGTCTCGGAACATTCGGAAACCCTCGTCGAGCTTGATATCGAATATGGGAAACTTGCGCGCGACAGCGGTGTCCCGGACTATTACCGCATCCCGACGGTGAGCGTGGAAGATGCCTTTATCCGCGGCCTTGCCCGCATGGTGGTCGAATTATCGGCGCCTGCGCGCGCGCCGGGAGAGGAGATTTTTTTTGCTGCGGATAATCCCTGCGACTGTTTGACGCTGGCGTCGTGACGCAAAATTGCCTACAACTGTCCTATTCCTGATGACAGCCGCGCCCGGACGGGCATTTCACGGACCCTACCCATGTTTGACTTTCTCGCCGATGCTTATCTCTGGACCAAATCCCTGCATATCATTTCAGTGATCGCGTGGATGGCCGGCATGTTCTACCTGCCGCGCCTTTACGTCTATCATGCGGATGCGGAAGTCGGCTCGGACAAGTCCGAAACCTTCAAGATTATGGAGCGGCGCCTGCTCCGCGCCATCATCAACCCGGCGATGATCATGACCTTCATTTTCGGCGGCCTGCTGCTGCTGACGCCGGGAATCGTCGATTGGAGCGACATCTGGATCTGGCTGAAACTCTCGCTCGTCTTTCTGCTATCGGGATATCACGGCTATCTATCGCGCTGGCGGCGGGAGTTCGAGGCGGACGCCAACCGTCGCCCCGCGAAATTCTATCGCCTCGTCAATGAGATACCGACGGTGATGATGGGCGCGATTGTCATTCTGGTGGTCGTAAAACCGTTTTGAAAACCGCCTGCTCGCGCATATTTCATTTGACTAATGGCCAGAGAACTGGCAAAGATGCGAAAATTCTCCGAACGGTTTCTGTTCCCCAATCTCATTGCATCAATCGTTTCTTGTCAGACAATCCTTTTCGGAGCATCGCAGCGGCGACTGCTGACATTCTTGTCGCTCGTTTTTGCCTTTAATCCCTTTTTCCCACTGTTTTATCATAGACAAATACATGAACCTTCAAGAGCTCAAGAAAAAAACTCCCTCTGAAATTCTCGAACTTGCCGAAGCGCGGGATATTGAAAACGCCTCTACCCTGCGCAAGCAGGAGCAGCTCTTCGCCATTCTCAAATATGAGGCGGAGAACGGCGCGGAAATTACCGGCGGCGGCGTTCTTGAAATCTTGCAGGACGGGTTCGGCTTTCTGCGATCGCCCGATGCCAACTATCTTGCGGGGCCCGACGATATTTATGTGAGCCCGAGCCAGATCCGCCGCTTTTCGCTGCGGACCGGCGACACGGTCGAAGGGCAGATCCGCAGCCCGAAGGATGGCGAGCGTTATTTTGCGCTTCTGAAGATCCAGAAAATCAACTTTGAAGATCCCGACAAGGCGCGCCACAAGATCAATTTCGACAATTTGACGCCGCTTTATCCCGATGAGCGGATCCGCCTCGAAACCCCGGATCCGACGGCCAATAACATCAATTCCGCCCGCGTGATCGATCTCGTCGCGCCGCAAGGCAAGGGCCAGCGCGCGCTGATCGTCGCGCCGCCCCGCACCGGTAAGACGGTGCTCCTGCAGAATATCGCCAACTCCATCACCACCAATAACCCGGAAGTCTATCTGATCGTTCTGCTGATCGACGAGCGCCCGGAAGAGGTGACGGATATGAAGCGCTCGGTTCGCGGGGAGGTCATCAGCTCCACCTTCGATGAGCCAGCCGCCCGTCACGTCCAGGTTGCCGAGATGGTGATCGAGAAGGCAAAACGTCTCGTCGAGCATAAGCGCGACGTGGTGATCCTGCTCGACAGCATCACGCGGCTCGCCCGCGCCTATAACACCGTTGTCCCGTCGAGCGGCAAGGTTCTCACCGGCGGTGTCGATGCCAACGCCCTGCAACGGCCCAAGCGCTTCTTCGGCGCCGCCCGTAATATCGAGGAGGGGGGCTCGCTCACCATCGTCGCGACCGCACTCATCGATACCGGCTCGCGCATGGATGAAGTTATTTTTGAAGAATTCAAGGGCACCGGTAACTCGGAAATCATTCTTGACCGGAAACTCTCGGACAAGCGCGTCTTCCCGGCGATTGATATCACCAAATCCGGCACCCGCAAGGAAGAGCTGCTGGTCGACAAGGCCACGCTGCAGAAGATGTGGGTCCTCCGCCGGATCCTCAACCCGATGGGGACAACCGACGCCATGGAATTCCTGCTCGACAAACTCCGCCACAGCAAGACCAACGACGATTTCTTCGATTCCATGAATACGTAAGGGAAATCAACTAGCATCAAAAAATGAATCTAAATCAAGTACTTAGTATATCTTATTGATTCTATTGACATATTATATTTTAGTTGATATGTTTATTGTGTGGGACGCCGGACAACTCGGGTCGCTGACATTCTGATCAGTGGCGTCTATGGGGATGGTTGGAGATATTGATTCCGGCCTATTGACCCTTGCGATTAGACGAGCCCGGGTCCCACCATTCGTATGGGTAGCCATAATAGCGAAAAACTTCTTCTTGTGTCGGATCGAGGTTAGCCGTTCTGAGGTTGGGCATTAGTTTGACGCCATATCCGGCAGCTTTTTCTCGAGCCTGATCTTTAAACCTTGCAATTTTTGGTGCAAGTAACATGGCAAATCTCGGATCACACGCACCGGTATTATAGATATCACAAGCTTTGAAGAACGAACTTGCGACGACGTCAGCTAATTGTAGGCCTGCTCTTTCTTCAGCTGCGTAGACTTTAAGAAGTTCATATTTTAGTACTTCCCAGTATATCTTTCCTGCCTTTAAAAAAGTGTTATCTCCTTGATATCTAATCCAGTCGTAGTAAGCGCTCATTTGCGAATAGGAGAGACCTCCACGGCTACTATATTCGATTTTAACTTTTTGGGGTGTTCCGGTTTCTTTTATCGAATGCCAATGGACAAAATGTGTCACCCTTTCTAGTAAAATTCGTGTCAACCAACAATAAAACCAATTGGTAGAAGGAATTTTTGACGCGCGGGGATTCTCATATCGCAACATATTTTTTTTGTTTGAACAGACGACAAAATATCGCGCTCCGAGCTTTGATAAAGCATCGCACACGAATAACTTCTTGTTCTGATTCAGTTTCGCGAAATGAATAGTTTTGGAGTGATAGTTCCAAAGCTCATCTTGAATGCTTTTAACCCAGCCTTTGACTTCTTGTTCTCGCTCCGCCCTCACAACAACGGCCGAAAGAATCAACCATTCACTGGAGCCACTTTGATCCATTGGCCTGATCACTTTGAGCCCGTCGTCACCAGCTTCGTCAATATAAGCGACATACTTATACAATAAACGGCTTCCCTCCGATCCATAGCAAGAAATTGAAACGATAACATACAATTTAGAAGGTTAGAACATACGAAAAAAAGGCGCCCTAAATGAGCGCCTTTTTTGTTGGGTGTCGCGGTGAGACTAGACCGTCAGAATCGTCGATCCCGTTGTTTTCCGCGCTTCCAGGTCGGCGTGGGCTTTTGCCGCCTCTTCGAGCGGGTAGCGCTGGTTGATGCTGACCTTGATCGCGCCGCTTGCAACGAGGGCCATCACGTCGCCGGCGGATTTTTCCAGCTCTTCGCGCGTTGCGTTATAGGTCATCAGTGTCGGACGGGTGACATAGAGCGATCCCTTGGCGGCGAGGATGCCGAGATCGACGCCTCTCACCGGTCCCGACGCATTGCCGAACGAGACCAGCAGCCCGCGCGGGCGGAGGCAGTCGAGCGATTTCTCGAATGTCTCCTTGCCGATGCTGTCATAGACGACCGGGACGCCCTTGCCGTCCGTTATTTCCATCACGCGCTTGTGGAAATCCTCGGTCCGGTAATTGATGACATGGGTGCAGCCGTGGGCTTTGGCGAGTTCGCCCTTTTCCTCCGATCCGACGGTGCCGATCACGGTTGCGCCGATATGACGGAGCCACTGGCAGGCGAGAAGGCCGACACCGCCTGCCGCCGCGTGAAAGAGCACCGTCTCGCCCTTCTTCACGGGGTAGGAGCGCTGCACGAGATATTCCGTCGTCATGCCCTGCAGCGTCATCGCCGCCGCCGTCTCGTCATCGATGTTGTCCAGGAGGACGATGAGATTCTTCACCGGCATGATCCGCGCCTCTGCATAGGCGCCGATGGGCTGGCAGGCGTAGGAGACGCGATCACCCACCTTGAAGCCGGTGACATCCGGCCCCAGCTCCTCGATCACGCCGGCCGCTTCCATGCCGGTCGTGAGCGGGAGCGGCGCCGGGTAAAGGCCGGTCCTGTAATAGACATCGATGAAATTGAGGCCGACCGCCGTGTGGCGGATGCGCGCCTCCCCCGGGCCCGGTTTGCCGAGGGTGACATCTTCCCATTTCATCACTTCCGGCCCGCCATATTCGCGTTGAATAATTGCTTTCACCATTTCCGTCTCCTTCTGAATGCGCCTGATTATCTGTATATATCAAATCGTTGCTGCTTGGGAGGCAAGGCCTTTTCAAGCCGGAGCAAGGCGACTTTCGTCTCCAGCCCGCCGTCGCCCGAATACCCGCCGAGCCGCCCGCCCGCCGCAACGATGCGGTGGCAGGGGATGAGGATCGGGATCGGGTTGGCGCCGCAGGCCGTGCCTACGGGCTGTGCGGCGGAGCCTAAAATCTTCGCAATTTCGCCGTAGCTCCGCGTCTCCCCGGCCGGGATTTTCAGCATCTCCGCCCAGACCTTTTTCTGAAACGCGGTTCCCGGCGGATCGAGCGGGAGATCAAACGCGCCAATCTCGCCGTCGAAATAGCGGTTGAGCTGCCAGGCGGCGCGCTCAAGGAGCGCCGTTGACTGTTGCCATTCGGCCGGCACCCATCCCCAGTCGAGGGAGATGATCCTGCCGTCCTCCTCCGTCACGGTGAGGTCGCCGACGGGGCTGTGAAGGCTAAGCTGCGCCATGGCTGTCCGCCTTTCTGAGAAGCGCCGTAAAATCCCGGGCGCTGGTGACGGGGAGCGAACAGGTCGGCCCCGTGCAGAGATAGGCCGTTGGCTTGCCATCGACGCGGCCCTTTCCCTTCGCCGGATGATCGAAGGGGAGGCCGTCCGTGTCCGCCAGGATATTGATGACTTTCGTTGGCATGCTGAAATCCTTCAGCACATTTATGAGATCGATGACGCCCGCCTCGCTGCGCTCGCCGACGATAATCACCTGCTGCGCATTGATCAGCGTCTCGAAATTATTGAGAAAGGTCGAAAGCGGGAAGAAATTCCGCCCAAGTTCCGCCGAAAAACAGCGCACGAGCGAGAGCGCCGTCTCGAAGGGCTCGCGCGCGCCGGTCAGCAGATGCAGTTTCGCCAGAACCTCGAGCATGACGCCGTTTCCGGAGGGCACCGCATTGTCCATCGCGTTCTTGGTGCGGACAATCAGCGCCTCGGCATCATCGGCGGTGTAAAAGAAGCCGCCCGCCGGATCCTCAAAATGCGTGCGGAGTATCTCTACCCATTCCTCCGCCCGGGTGAGGTAGAAGCCTTTTCCCGTCACCTCGAAAAGGACGAGTGCGGCCCGCGCCATGTTGGCGTAATCATCGAGAAGGCCGGTGTGCATGGCCCGGCCGATGCGGTAGCTGTGATAGAGCCGGCCATTTGGTTCCATGGAATGCGTTGTAATGGCGACAAAGGCACGCTCCGCCGCATCGATCCAGTGCGCCTCGTCGAAATAATGTCCGGCGCGGGCGAGGGCGGCGATCATCAGGCCGTTCCAGTCCGTCAGCACCTTATCATCGAGCGCCGGGCGGCGGCGCATTTCGCGTGCCTCGAAAAGTTTCTGGCGTCCTGACGCCAGCTTCTCCTCAAGCGCGTCATCGAGCCGGTGCGGATATTTCAAGCGATTGAGAATATTGGTATTTTCCCAATTCCCTTCAGGCAGGACGCCGTATATTTCACAAAAATGCGCACCGTCGTCACCGAGAATTTCCTCAATCTCGGCTTTCGACCAGACATAAAACCGCCCCTCTTCCCTTTCGGAATCGGCGTCGATCGTGGCGGAAAACCCGCCCTCGCTTGTTACCATTTCGCGAAGCAGCCAGCCGATGGTCTCAAAAATGCGCGCTTCAAACAGCTCCGATTTCGTCTCGTGATGCACGGTCAGCAGCAGATCGAGGATCTGCGCATTGTCATAAAGCATTTTCTCGAAATGCGGGGCGAGCCAGGCGGCGTCGGTGGAATAGCGTGCATAGCCGCCGCCGAGATGGTCGTAAATGCCGCCCTGCGACATCGCCGTGAGCGCCTTGATCACCACCTCGCTATGGGCCGCATTCCGCGTGCGAAGATAGCTTCGCCAGATATTTTCAAGAACGTAGACTTGCGGGAATTTCGGCGCCGAGCCAAGGCCGCCGTGAACGGGATCCGCTTCCTCGGCATAGCGGGCGGCGATACGGTCCAGCACCTCGAGCGTCAGCTTCGGCCGGTCGCCGTCCGGCGCGTCATTGAGCTTCTGGAGCGCGGATTTCAGCGCGTCGCGGTTGGCGCTGACCTTTTCCGGCTCATTTTTGAAGATTTCCGCAACCGTCGAGAGGACATTCCTGAAACTCGGCCGGCCATAGGCGGCTTCCGGCGGGAAATAGGTGCCGCCCCAGAAGGGCTCCCCGCGTGAGTTCAGAAACATCGTGAGCGGCCAGCCGCCCTGTTCGCCGAGCAGCGCAAGCGCGCTTTGATAGATCTGGTCGATATCGGGCCGCTCCTCCCGGTCAACCTTGATATTGACGAAGAGCTCGTTCATCAGCGCCGCCGTCTCCGGGTCTTCAAAGCTCTCATGCGCCATGACGTGGCACCAGTGGCAGGCGGCATAGCCGACGCTGAGCAGGATCGGCTTGCCGTCCCGCTTTGCCCGCGCCAATGTCTCCGCGCTCCAGGGTTGCCAGTGAACGGGATTGTCTTTATGCTGCAGAAGGTAGGGGCTGGTCTCCGCGCCCAGTAAATTTCTCATCGCGATCCCCTGTTTTGCGGATGGCTTTCCCTCCGGGGGAAGATATATTACTCTGTTGTAGCAGAGCAGCCGCCGCGGGATCAATGAGGAGTGACCGACCGATGAAAATTACTTTCGATATCGACTGCACACCGGAAGAGGCGCGGCGTTTCTTCGGTTTGCCGGATGTTCAGAAGATGCAGGACGCAGTGATGCAGGAATTGCAGGCGAAGATGCTCGAAAATATCGCAAATCTTGATCCCGAGCATATGATGAAGACCTGGCTCCCCGCCGGGATGGAGGGGTTTGAGCAAATGCAGAAGCTTTTCTTCTCGCAATTTGCCCCCGCGGCCAAATCGGGCAAAGAAACATAACCGCGCCCTGATCGGACAATCACATGAGTTATTCGGAGACTATTTTCGCCCTGGCGTCGGGCCGGGGGCGGGCAGGCGTTGCGGTCATTCGCCTGTCTGGGGCCGGCGCGGCCGATGCGCTTGTGAAACTGACGCGCAAGGACCTGCCCGAAGCGCGCCGTGCGGTGCGCCGCGCGTTATATAGAACGTCAGACAATTCCGTTATAGATCAATCACTTGTCATTTATTTTCCGGCGCCGAACAGCTTCACCGGCGAGGATGTGGTGGAATTTCACCTGCATGGCGGGCCGGCCGTAATCTCCGGCCTCTTCAGTGAACTCGCGCGCTTATCCCGCTTTCGCCCGGCCGAGCCCGGCGAGTTTACCCGCCGTGCGTTCGAGCATGGCAAGATGGATCTCACCGCGGCCGAAGGTCTCGGCGATCTCGTCAATGCGGAGACGGAGGCGCAGGCGCGTCAGGCGCTCCGTCAGATGCAGGGCGAACTTGGCGCGATCTATGAGAGCTGGCGGATCCGGCTGATCACCGCGCTCGCCCATCTTGAGGCAGATATCGACTTTCCCGATGAGGATCTGCCGGAGGGGGTTGCGGCCGCGATCGCGCCGAAAGTCGCCGAACTTAAGGCTGAAATCCTCCAACATCTCGCCGACGGACGGCGCGGGGAGAAGATCCGCGATGGGCTCGATGTGGTGATCCTCGGCCAGCCGAATGTCGGAAAATCCAGCCTTCTCAATGCGTTAGCGCGGCGTGATGCGGCGATTGTCTCGGATCAGGCGGGCACGACGCGTGATATCATCGATGTGCCGATGGATCTTGCCGGCTATCCCGTCACCATCGCCGATACGGCGGGGCTCCGCGTTACGGGCGACGCAATTGAGCGCGAAGGCGTCCGCCGGGCGCGGGAGAGGGCGGCGCGCGCGGATATCCGCCTTTTCATGACAACCGCCGACGCGCCGGAGATCCCGTCGGAATTTGCCGATCTTTTGCAGGCAAAGGATTACCGGCTTGTCAACAAAACAGACCTGTGTCCGTATGCGGCGGATGCGGCCACGGAAGCGGACGGCCAGCGGGTTTTCCCGCTTTCGGTCCGGTCGGGCAGCGGGGTTGAAGAGTTTCTGGAGGCGCTGGAAAAAGATGTCACCGCGCGGCTTGACCTTTCGGGCGCGCCGGCGCTGACGCGTCTTCGCCACCGCCAGGCGCTGGAGGAATGCGCAGCCTCGCTCGATCGGTTCGCGCGGGCCGGCGCGCCTGAACTTGCAGCGGAGGATGTCCGCCTCGCGGTGCGCGCGCTCGGGCGGATTACGGGCCGGGTGGATGTTGAAGATATCCTCGACGTTATTTTCGGAGATTTCTGTATCGGGAAGTGATTTGCGGAATGTTTCACGTGAAACATCGGATGCCCGCCTCCGCCTGTTGTTTCACGTGAAACATTTTCCGCGGCGGCAACCGCGTGTTTCACGTGAAACATTGCAGGCCGCGCCGATTCCGCCCTTGTCAAAAACCCTGACTCCCTATATTAAAAGCCGGTAATTCAGGAGGTTTCATGACCCGATTTGATGTCATTGTGATCGGCGGCGGCCATGCGGGCTGCGAGGCGGCAGCGGCGGCCGCGCGGTTTGGGGCGGCGACGCTTCTGATCACGCATAAGATTGAAACCATTGGCGAAATGTCCTGCAATCCGGCCATTGGCGGCCTCGGCAAGGGCCATCTTGTTCGCGAAATCGACGCGCTCGATGGGGTCATGGGCCGTGTCGCGGACGCGTCCGGCATTCAGTTTCGCCTCCTCAACCGGCGAAAGGGGCCGGCAGTGCGCGGCCCCCGTGCGCAGTCGGATCGCAAACTCTATCGCGAGGCGATGCAGGCCGCGCTTCTCGCCCAGCCGAATCTCGAGATTCGTGCTGCCGAAGCCGATGACCTGATTGTCCGGGACGGCGCGGTCCACGGCGTTATTATGGCCGATGGAACCGAGATCGCGGCGGGGAAGGTTATTCTCGCCACGGGGACATTCCTGCGCGGCCTTGCCCATATGGGGGAGCGGAAGTTCGCCGCCGGGCGCATTGGCGATGCGCCGACCTATGGTCTTTCAAAGACGCTGTCGAGGGCGGGGTTTCCGCTCGGGCGGCTGAAAACGGGAACGCCGGCGCGGCTCGACGGTAAAACGATCAACTGGTCGATCCTGGAGGAGCAGAAGGGCGACGCGGAGCCGGTGCCGTTCTCGTTCCTCACCGACCGGATCACGACGCCGCAGATTTCCTGCTATATCACGACGACGACTGAGGCGACGCATCGCATTATCCTCGACAATCTGCATCGCGCGCCCATGTATTCGGGGCAGATTGAAAGCATCGGCCCGCGCTACTGCCCCTCGATCGAGGACAAGGTGGTGCGCTTTGCCGATAAATCCGCGCATCAGATCTTTCTGGAGCCCGAGGGGCTCGAGGATGACACGGTTTATCCGAACGGCGTCTCCACCTCCCTGCCCGAGGAGATCCAGATGGCGTTTCTTCGCACCATCCCGGGGCTTGAAAAGGTCGAATGGTATCGCCCGGGCTATGCGATCGAGTATGATTATGTCGACCCGCGGGAGCTGAAGCCGACGCTCGAGACGCGGCGGCTGAAAAACCTCTATTTCGCGGGGCAGATCAACGGCACGACCGGCTATGAAGAAGCTGCGGCGCAGGGGCTGATGGCCGGGCTTAACGCAGCGCGGGAGGCCGGGGGCGGGGAGAGCGTCGTGCTAGATCGCGCCGACGCCTATATCGGTGTGATGATTGACGATCTCGTGACGCGCGGGGTGACCGAGCCTTACCGGATGTTCACCTCGCGCGCCGAATATCGTTTGATCCTCCGCGCGGATAATGCCGATCAGCGCCTGACCGCCCGGGGCGAGGAGATGGGAATTGTCGGCGCCGAGCGGGCGGCAGTGTTCCGGGGAAAAATCGCGGCGCTCAGTGAGGCGCGGGCGCTTTTCGCCGCGCTCACGCTGACGCCGAACGAGGCGCGGCGGCAGGGGCTCAATGTCAATCAGGACGGCGTTCGCCGCTCCGCTGCCGATCTGCTCGCCTATCCCGACATCAATCTCGACGATATCGCGCGAATCTGGCCCGAAACCTCCGCCATTCCGATGCCGCTCCGCGAGCAGCTCGCCATCGACGCGCAGTATAGTGGCTATCTGGAGCGGCAGAAGGCGGACGTTCGCGACTTCCGTAAAGACGAAATGCTGCAGCTTCCGGAAAACATCCGCTTTGAAGAGGTCGCGGGGCTCTCGACCGAGATCCGGTTGCGGCTTTCCGAGGTCCGACCGTCAACCCTTGGCCAGGCCGCGCGGATTTCGGGCGTAACGCCGGCCGCGCTGACGGCGCTTCTCTCGCACGTCAAGCGGCGCGCCCATCGCTCCCATGGCTGACGTGGATCCGATTCTCGGCGCGGCAGGGTTTCACGCCGCCAGCAATGTTTCACGTGAAACATTGGCAAGGTTACAGAGTTACGCGGACCTGCTGACTAAATGGCAGAAGGCAATCAATCTCGTCGGGAAATCGACGCTGCCGGATCTCTGGCGGCGCCATATGCTGGATAGTTTTCAGCTTTTGTCGCTCCCGTCGGTAACAGGTGGCCGCTGGCTCGATCTCGGGAGCGGGGCGGGGTTTCCGGCCCTCGTTGTCGCCATTTGCGGAGATTTCGACGTGCATGCGATTGAAAGCGACCAGCGGAAATGTCTTTTTATGGGAAATGTTTCACGTGAAACATCGGCGAATCTGACGGTCCATCGCGGCCGGATTGAGGAAATTTCACCCTTTCCGGCGGACGTTATCTCCGCCCGGGCGCTGGCGCCGCTGGATCGGCTGCTGGAACTCGCGGCGCCTTTCGCGCATGCGGGGACGGAATTCCTCTTTTTAAAGGGACAAGATGTAGATGAGGAATTGACCAAAGCTTCTAAATGTTGGAATATGGAAGTCGAAAAGCACCGTAGTGTAACGAGTGAAGACGGCTCGGTTCTCAAAATCACCCGCTTATGCCGCCGTTCACCTCCAGAAGAGGCAGACAATGACAATGGATAAGGCAGGTTTGAAGGTTCCGGCGACGGCGCGAATCCTGGCAATTGCCAATCAGAAGGGCGGCGTCGGCAAAACCACCACGGCAATCAATCTGGCAACGGCGCTTGCCGCGATCGGGCAGCGTGTGCTCATCATCGATATCGATCCGCAAGGCAATGCGTCGACCGGCCTCGGCATCGAGCGCGACGATCGCGAAAAGAATGTTTACGGCGTTCTGATGGGGGAGACGCCGATCCGCGCCGCCATCCACAAGAGCAAGATCCCGCTGCTTGATCTCGTGCCCTCGACGGCCGATCTCTCGGGCGCAGAGCTTGAGCTGATCGAACTGCCGCGGCGGAGCCACCGGCTCTATGACGTGGTCTCGGAGCTTCGCGCCGATTATGATTATATCCTCGTCGACTGCCCGCCGTCGCTCAACCTGCTGACGCTGAACGCAATGGTCGCCGTGCATGCCGTGATTGTGCCGCTGCAGTGCGAGTTTTTCGCGCTCGAAGGGCTCAGCATGCTGATCAAGACCATCGAGCGGGTGCGCGCAACGCTTAATCCGGGGCTTGAAATCCAGGGCGTCGTGCTGACCATGTTCGACCGGCGCAACAACCTCTCGCTGCAGGTGGCGCAGGATGTGCGCGACTTCCTCGGCGACAAGGTGTATCGGACCGTTATCCCGCGCAACGTGCGGGTTTCGGAAGCCCCGAGCCACGGCAAGCCCGTGCTGATCTATGATCATCGCTGCGCCGGAAGCCAGGCCTATATCCGCCTTGCAAGCGAAGTGATCCGGCGTGAACGTCATCTGAACGCGGCCTGAAAGGCCTCAACATGCGGCTGAACCCATGAGCGAAGATATTTCAAAGAAGAAACTCGGACGCGGCCTTTCCGCCCTGCTCGGCGATGATATGGCGAGCGACTATGCCGATCTCGACAAGGTGCGCTCGACCAAGGAAGTGCCGGTTGAGCAGCTCCGCGCCAACCAGTATCAGCCCCGCCTCGACTGGGATCAGGACGCGCTCGACAGCCTTGCCGCCTCCATTGCGGAAAAGGGCGTTCTTCAACCTATACTTGTGCGTCGCAACCCCACAAAAGACAGCGAATATGAAATTGTCGCCGGCGAGCGGCGCTGGCGCGCGGCGCAAATGGCGCAGCTTCACCAGGTGCCGGTCATCATCAAGGAGCTGACCGACGCCGAGTCGATGGAAATCGCGCTGATCGAGAATATCCAGCGCGAAGACCTCTCTCCCATCGAAGAGGCGGAGGCGTATCGCCGCCTGATGGCCGAATTTGACCACACGCAGGAGAGCCTGGCGCAGCATGTTGGCAAAAGCCGGGCCCATGTCGCCAATATCATGCGGCTGCTGACGCTGCCGGCCTCCGTTCAGAAGCTGGTGCGCGACGGCAAGCTCGCGGCCGGCGCGGCGCGGACGCTCATCAATCATGAGGAGGCCGAAGCGCTCGCAAAAAAGATTGTCGAGCAGGGGCTTAGCGTTCGCGCGGCAGAAAAGCTGGCGCAGCGCAAAAAGATAGATCTTTATACCACCGACGGCTCCGGCCCGCCCGGCAAGATGGCGCGGAAGTTTGCAAAAGAAGCGGCAAAAAGCGCCGATGTGCGGGCGCTGGAATTCGACCTCAGCGCCGCGCTCGGCATGGAAGTCGATATCGATCACATGTCGGATGGGCATGGCATTATCACCATTCGCTACGCCAACCTCGACCAGCTCGACGATGCCTGCCGCCGCCTGACCCGCGAGCCGCTGCATATGCTCCGCGACGCGGAGGAGGATCCGCTCGAAGACGGCTGGGACCTCGACGACGGGGACTATGACGCCTCGGAGCTCGATGAGGATGGCTTCTATCGCGAGCCGAACGCCCAGAGTGCATCCGACACATCGGAAGATGACCCCCACCAGGACGCCGCCGATTTCAATGATGAGATCAAGGACGCCCTTGGCGCCGCGCTGAAAGACTGATCAACCTGAAATTGTGCCGCGTTGCACCGATCAATCGACCGATTGAGGGGGCTTCGCGCCGTCGAAGGGCAGGGCCTGGCCCGGCGCGTAAAAATCGTCTGTTGCCTCCATTGACGAGGCCCTTTCTCCGCCCGATATAAAGAGGACGGGTGCAACAGCGCCCGCCGCCACCTCGGTCGCTGCCCTTGCCGGGAGCCGGCAATGACCCTCCGCTCCCGTCGGAGAAATGCACATATTGCGGTGCAACATAGATTCCAGATGACGATTTCGCGTCTTCTAAATAACTGATATGTAGCGAAAAATTCTCCTGTCCATTCGTTATCCACAAGGCTGCTATGCAAAATTAGGCCTTTATAATGGTGCGGCGCACCATAAGTATTGATTATGAGGTTGTGCAGCATGCACGGCCAGACGTGCGATAGAATAGGAGCAGGACGATGAGAACAGACAAAGACGGTTTGATTCCGGCCGAAACCCTTGCTTCTCTCGCGAAGCAGGAACGGTATGCCCGCACATTGCAGGGCATTGAGATGCGCCGCCTCGGCAGCCGCATGGGCGAGGGCTTTAAGCGGGCCCGTCACGCCGTCGCGGACGTCACAGCGCGCGCGTTCGCATGGCTTGCGGCCTCCACCCAGGCCCGCGCCGAAAAACTCCAGCGAAGCGGGCTTTTCTATGAATAACACATTGGTCACGGTCGAGTTTGGGGCAACGCCCGCCGAAGGGCGCCCGGTTTTTCGCGAACTTGCGCCCGCGGAGCATGGCTTGCTTCAGGAACATATCCTGCGGCTCAGCCCCGAAAGCCGCCTGATGCGCTTTGGCTGCCCGACGTCCGATTATATGCTTGATCGCTACTGCGCCAATCAAAACCAGCCGACGCCTGTCATGTGCGGCGTGTTTATCGATGGCACACTCCGCGGCGTGATCGAGCTTCGTTTCGGTGGCAACCTGCCGGAAAACTCGGCGGAGATCGGCATCAGCGTCGAGGATGCGTGGCGAAGCCGCGGCTTTGGCGCAAAGCTGATGGCGCTTGCTTTTGAGATTGCGAAAGAGCGTGGCCTCACCCTGCTGGAGATGAACTTCGTGCCGCATAACGGGCCGGTCCGCAGGCTTGCCCGACGGTTCGGCGGCGTCCTCTCCAACCAGATGGGTCTCGTCCGGGCACGCTTTACGCTCGCCGCAGACGCGGCTTCGCCCATCGACGCGCCGGTTGCGGCTTAAGCTCAGACGTACGCCTCTGTAAAATCTGATCGGGCGGCGGGACAATTTATCTTCCCGCCGCCCGAAATTTTATCCGAAGCCGCCAACTAAAAGCCCGCCCACTGCAGGCGAGGCATGCTCGTGCCTCTAGCGCTGGCGGTTTGCGATGGCGATGCGCATCAGGGCGCGCCGGCAGATCGCCTCATCCGGGTATCCCGTTGATTTGCAGCCGATTTCGGCTTCCATCGTGATCTTGAGACATTTGGCCAGATGGCGGCTCGCGGCGCTGCCGGCGGCGGCTTTTTTGTGCCGCGCTTTCAGCTGGTTCTGGAGGAACCGCAGCATCCCGATCGGGCTATCGCCGGCGGAAAAGGCCTTGTTGAGATGCTTCTCCAGCGCCCGCACGTTCCCCGCCATAGTCGCGTTCATGATATCAAAAATGCTCTGCGCGGAGGAATCGCCGATCACCGCCCGCACATCCGCAAGAGAAAGCGGCCCGCTCTTCCCCTGCATATAAAGCGTCAGCTTTTCCAGCTCGCGGCGCGACACGGCGCGGTCACCGCCGAGGTTGTCACGAAGATAGTCGATAATCTCGGGCGAGGCCGTCAGCTTTGCCGCGCCGAGCATCTCGCGGATGAGGGCGTCGATATCGCTCGCCTTGTCAAGCTCGCAGCGCACCGAAACACCTTGTGGCGCGGCCGCAATCATCTTCACAAGGGCGCTGTCTTTACGGATATCGCCCGCTTCAATCACAACGATGCTGGCCTGAAGATCGAGAGCGAGAAGCGGTTCGATCAGGTCTTTGGAGTTTGCCGTCGCGCCCCGGACGCGCACCACCCGCTCGCCGCCCATCATCGAAAGCGCCGTCGCTTCATCGGCAAGGCGCGCGGGATCTGCCAGCAGCGTCGCGATATCAAGCTCGATATAGCCGAACGGATCGTCAAGCGTGCCAAGAACGCTGATAGAGAGTGCGCGGGCCAGCTCGCGCACCAGCCCGTCATCAGGGCCGTGGAACAGAAAAATCCGGTGTTGCGGCGCGCGGGACTTGAGATAGGCGGGAAAGCGGCCGCTTGCGATATCCACGGGATCAGCGCCCCGAGAAGAAAACCGAGAGCTGCTGGTTGATCTGCTCGGCGGCAACCAGCGCGGCACGGCGGCGGGCATTATTGCCGGCGGCAAGGTTGGCAAACTCGGATTCCACGACGTTATAGGCCGCGATATTCTGGGTCGAACCGGAATAGATGACCTGCTGCGTCGCAAGATCGACCAGATCGAAGCGGCTGTGCAGCATCATGTTGAAGCGCGTCCGCGTATCGTCATCCTGAATGGCAAGACCTTCGGATTGCTCCTCAAGCCGGATCGTCAGCCGGTAGGCGGGGTCCGCCGGGCTGCCGTAAGGATTGGCGAGATCCAGCAATTCATTGCGGAGCGTCTGGCCGGTGCGGCCGGGGATTGGCTCGATATAGGTGCGCGCGAGCTTCTCCTGCACATCGGCGTTGCGGGTTGCGCTTCCGTAAAGCGGCTGGAACCCGCAGGCCGAGGCCAGCGACAGCATGAGCAGAATGAAAGCGGCCCTAAATAACGACATTCACCACCCGACCCGGCACAATGATAATCTTGCGGATTGCCGCATCTCCGATCGCATTCTGAACGGTTTTCTGCGCCAGCGCAATCGCCTCAATCTCTTCATTCGTCGCATCTTTCGCCACCTCTATGGTGGCGCGGAGCTTGCCTTTCACCTGAACGGCCAGCTTTGCCCGGTCTTCGACAAGCAGCGCCGGATCGGCCTCGGGCCAGGGCGCATCCACCAATAAGGTGTCATGGCCGAGCGTCTGCCAGAGTTCTTCGGCGAGATGCGGCATCATCGGACCGACCAGCTTGACGATCGTCTCCATGCTCTCGCGAAGCGTCCAGCGGATATCGTCCGCGTCGGTGAATTTCACTTCGTTCAGCGCATTCATGAACTCGTAGATACGCGCGATGGCGCTGTTGAAATGAAGCTGTTCGACATTTTCGGTGACCTGCCGGACAATGCGGTGCGCGGTTTTGCGCAACGCCTGGGCGGCTTGCGAAAACTCCATTGGGGCCGGCGAGCCGATCGGCGCAATCGCCCCCGCATTCTCGGTGATATAGCGATGCAGCCGCTGCACGAAGCGCCAGGCGCCGGTTGCGCCCGCATCGGTCCATTCCATATCACGATCGGGCGGGCTGTCGGAAAGCACGTACCAGCGGGCCGCGTCGGCGCCGAACTTGTCGATGATCGCGCCGGGATCAACGACGTTCTTCTTCGACTTCGACATTTTCTCAACGCCGCCGACGGTGACCGGCGCCCCGGTCGCAATCTCGATCAGATTGCCGGCATCGTCGGTCGTGACTTCATCAGGCAGCAGCCATTCGCCCTTCGCGCTTTTATAGGTCTCATGCGTGACCATGCCCTGCGTGAAGAGGCCGGCAAAGGGTTCGTCCACATGCGACCAGCCCGTCGCTTTCATGGCGCGGGAATAGAAGCGGGAATAGAGAAGATGCAGGATGGCATGCTCGATCCCGCCGATATACTGATCGACCGGGAGCCAGTAATCGACCTTGTCGCGCTCGACCGGCTGATCGGCGCGGGGACTGCAAAAGCGCGCGAAATACCAGGAACTGTCAACAAAAGTGTCCATGGTATCGGTCTCGCGCACCGCCTTGCCGCCGCATTCCGGGCAGCTCACATGCTTCCAGGTGGGGTGATGGGCAAGCGGGTTGCCGGGCTTATCAAAAGTGACGTCATCTGGCAGCAGGACGGGGAGGTTTTCCTCCCGTTCCGCCACCGTGCCGCATTTTTCGCAGTGGATCATCGGGATCGGGCAGCCCCAGTAGCGCTGGCGCGAGAGGCCCCAGTCGCGCAGGCGATAATTGACCTTCTCCGTTCCCTTGTTCATTGCCTCAAGGCGGCGGATGATCTCGGATTTGGCGGCCTCAACCTCCATCCCGTTGAGGAAATCGGAGTTGATGATTTTTCCCGGACCCGTATAGGCGACATTGCCGATCTCGGCGGCATCCTCGCCTTCCGGCGCGACGACGCGAGTTACCTCAAGCCCGTATTTCCGGGCGAAGTCAAGGTCGCGCTGGTCATGCGCCGGGCAGCCAAAGATCGCGCCCGTGCCATATTCCATCAGCACGAAGTTGGCGACATAGAGCGGCAGCGTCTTGCCCGCGATGAAGGGATGGGCAACTTTAAGCCCCGTATCGATGCCTTTCTTCTCGGCCTTCTCGATCGCTTCCTCGCTGGTGCCCATGCGGTGACATTCGGCCACAAAGGCGGCGAGCGCGGGGTTGTCCTTCGCAAGGCGCTGCGTCAGCGGATGGTCTGCCGACATCGCCATGAAGCTTGCGCCGAAAAGCGTATCGGGCCGCGTCGTGTAGATATTGAGCGGCTCATCCTCGCCAAGAATGTCAAAGGCGACATGCGCGCCCTTGCTGCGGCCGATCCAGTTCTGCTGCATCAGCCGGACGCGATCGGGCCAGCGATCGAGCTTGTCGAGGGCGGTGAGCAATTCCTCGCTGTAGTCGGAGATGCGGAACATCCACTGGTTCAGTTTCCGCTTCTCCACCACGGCGCCAGAGCGCCAGCCCTTGCCGTCGATCACCTGCTCGTTGGCGAGAACGGTCATATCGACCGGATCCCAGTTGACCCAGCTCTCCTTGCGATAGACGAGGCCTTTTTTAAAGAAATCGAGAAACAGCTTCTGCTGGTGGCCATAGTAGCCGGGGTGGCAGGTGGCGATCTCCTTGCTCCAGTCGAGCGAGAGGCCCATGCCCTTCAGCTCGGCCCGCATGTTGGCGATATTGTCATAGGTCCATTTGGCCGGATGAATGCCCTTGTCGCGGGCCGCATTCTCGGCCGGCAGGCCAAACGCATCCCAGCCCATCGGATGCAGCACGTTGAAGCCTTGCGCCCGCTTGTAGCGCGCCACGACGTCGCCCATTGTATAGTTGCGCACATGGCCGATATGAATGCGCCCGGACGGATAGGGAAACATTTCCAGCACATAGTATTTGGGCCGGCTGGGATCAGCCTCGACGCGGAAGCTTTCCTTTTCCGCCCAGACGGCCTGCCATTTGGCTTCGATTTCTTTCGCATTGTAGCGGGACATAGCTGCTTCCCGTTTAATCCTGAATAAAGATAACAAAAATCAGGCCGCATACCCTCGCCCCTCCGCCGCCGGGGCGGCCCGGGCAAGGACGGCCTGATGAATTTAAAGAGTTATTCGCCTTCGCGCGCAACCCGAAGTTCGCGCGCCCTGGCAAGAATGGCATTCTCGACGTCGGTTGTCACGCTGGGCGACAGGGTGACGGGAATCCACTGGTTGTTGACATCGAGATTCTGCTTGAAGGCCGTGACGCGCAGGCCATCCGCGCGCAGCCGCCTGTCAAGGATATAGACGGTGACCTTGAAGCGCTCGTTGGGCGAATCGGGCGAGGTGTACCAGTCCGTGATGATCACGCCGCCAAACGGATCGGCAGACGAGAGCGGCATGAACGACAGGGTATCGAGCGAGGCGCGCCACAGATACGCATTGACGCCAAGACCACCGCCGCCGCCCGCATCGTCCTGCAGGGATTTGCTGCTGCCGAACAGGCCGCCTTCGCCGAATATCGTGTCGGTCGGGACGTTGCCGGTCTGATATACTTCGCCGCGCCGTGACGTCGGGAAAGTGGAATCGGTGCCCAGATCAGATTCGCACGCTGCAAGCGTCAGCGCCAGGAGACAGCCTCCCACGGAAGCGAATATCCGATGTCGTGTCATAGTTGAGAAGTCCTTTGTCTTTTTGCCATTGGATAATCCAAATCGGGCGAAATCAAGGTAGGGACTTTATGCCAGCTTTCGCGCCCGAACAACAGTAGAAAATTGCGGAAATCAGGCCTGCCCGGCAGGGCGAAGCCCCGGTTGCCGCCAAGCCAGGGGCATGTTTTGTGGCTTTTTTGGCACAGTCGGGTGAATTTGGCCAAATCGTCAACGTCTTGCGCTTGACCGGGACGGGCATAAGCGCCTTAACTTACCTTCGACTAACAGGCCGTGAGGTCTTGCGTCTGTATTTTAATCTAGTTCTCTGGCTTTCAATTGGAGCAGAGGGGAGACAAAATGAAAAAAGCAATCTTGGGTACAACAGCCCTCGTCGCCGTAGGTGCACTTGCTGCAACGTCGGCTTCCGCGGCTGAAAAAATCAAGCTCGGCCTTGGCGGCTACTTCCAGAGCACCTACTTCTATCAGGATTCCGACGAGCCGGCAGGTACGCCGAGCCGTGCATCCGACCGTGTAACGCATGAAGGCGAAGTCTTCTTCACCGGCGAAACCACGCTCGACAACGGCATCAAGTTCGGTGTCAATATCCAGCTCGAAGCTTACACCACGAGCGACCAGATCGACGAAACCTACATCTATGTTGACGGTTCCTTCGGTCGTATCCTGGTCGGTTCTGAAAACGGTGCAGCATACCTGATGCACTACACCAGCCCGAACCCGACCCCGATGTTCTATGCTGATACCCCGAACATCTATCCGACGGGCCAGGTTATCACCACCCGCCCGAACATGTTCTCCGACGCTGACAAGATCACCTACTTCACGCCGCGCTTCGTCGGCTTCCAGCTCGGTGCATCTTATATTCCGGACGGAACCTCTGAAACCGCCAACGTTGGCAACAGCCAGTATCAGGCACCCAACTATGACAACGGCCTTGATCGCGGCTGGTCCGTAGGTCTTAACTACGTCAACAAGTTTGGCGGCGTTGACCTGGCTGCTTCTGCTGTTTACCAGGAAGCTGACACGACGGTTGTCATCACCCCGGCTGCAGGCTTCGCAATCAACCCGGCTACCGGTGCGATCACCGCAGCAACC
This sequence comes from Sneathiella sp., assembly GCF_036844445.1. Classification (GTDB taxonomy): domain Bacteria; phylum Pseudomonadota; class Alphaproteobacteria; order Sneathiellales; family Sneathiellaceae; genus Sneathiella. Next base: position 91,976 of record NZ_DAIUFV010000007.1, read on the forward strand.
CCGGCTGTTACGGGTAGCGGCGAAGACCAGTACGAATATGCCTTCGGTCTCTCCGTTGGCTTCGCTGGCTTCACGGTTGGTGCCGGCTACGGCGTTGACCGCAACATCGGCGGCGTCAAGAACGTTGACTCCGACCAGTGGTCCGCTGGTGTCAAGTACGGCGCAGGCCCGTGGGCAGTTGGCGTTCAGTACGCCTCGCAGACCAACGAAGCTCCGGGTGTTGCCGACTTCGATATGGACACGTGGGTAATCGGTGGTACGTATGACCTCGGCCCGGGCATCACCGCTTTCGGTGGCCTGCAGATCGACGACAACGACCTGGCTGCAAGCACTGCAACCCGCATGGCTGGCAAGACCAATACCTTCTTCATTGGTACGGCTCTCTCCTTCTAATCGAAGGACTGCTATCCGAGAAAGGGCGGGATTTCCCGCCCTTTTTTGTTGCTGCTGCCCGGCCGTTGCGCCGGTAGGATGTAAAGGGATGATTTAATGGGCGGAATAATCTGGCTGGCCTCTTATCCGAAATCGGGAAACACCTGGACGCGCACCTTTATCCACAACCTGCTTCTCAATCCCGAAGGCCCGATCGCGGTCAACAGTATCGATGCCTTTGTTCTGGGCGATATGGGAAAGGCGGGTTTCGCCAAGATCGCCGGCAAGCCTTTTGAGGAGCTCTCCCGCCTCGAGATTGCCAGGCTGCGACCGCAGCTCCATGAGTCCTTCACCAGGGCGCATCCCGATTCTGTCTTCGTCAAGACCCACAGCTGCCTTGGCAGCGCGTTCAATATTCCGTTGATCACAATGGAATATACGGCCGGGGCGATCTATGTTGTCCGCAACCCGCTCGATGTCGTGATTTCGCTCGCCGATCATTTCGGCGTAGGCCTTGATGAGGCCATCGAAATACTCAACGACCCGCGCGCTGTAACGAAAGAGACGGAGGCGCTCTGGGAGTTCGCCCTCGGCTCCTGGTCCGGCCATGTCCGCTCCTGGATGCAGTTCGACAGAAAATACTGTTTCTGGATGCGCTATGAGGACATGCTTGAAAAGCCCGTGCCGACATTCGGCGGTCTTGTCAAGTTTCTCGGCCTCAACCCGCCGGAAGAGCGGCTTTTGAAGGCCATCGATTTCTCCTCCTTCGACGTTGTTCAAAAGCTCGAGGAACAGACCGGCTTCAAGGAAAAGCCCGATACGAACGAACGCTTCTTCCGGGTCGGCAAGTCCGGGCAGTGGAAGGAAGTGCTGAGCGATGCGCAGATTGACCGGATCGTGAAAACCCATCATGACACGATGAAGCTATTTGATTATCTTCCTAAATAATATGGACGATATCGGGAACGACTTATGGGCGGAATAATCTGGCTGGCCTCCTATCCGAAATCAGGAAACACCTGGGTTCGCACATTCCTGCATAATCTGCTGCTGAACGCGGACCGCCCCGCGGATCTCAACGAGCTTTCCAGATTTACCATCGGCGATGGCAACAAGGGCTGGTATGAGCAGGTGACGGGAAAGCCGTTCGACAGCTTTACGCCGGAGGAAATCGCCGCGCTGATCCCGAAAGTGCACCGCGCCTATGCGATGTCGCGGCGCGACTCCGTCTTCGTCAAAACCCATAACATGTTCGGCAAAATCCATGGCGTGCCGCTGATCACGCCCGAATATACGGCGGGCGCGGTTTATATCCTTCGCAATCCGCTCGATGTGGTGATCTCGCTGTCCGATCACTACGGCATGGATATCGATCAGGGCGTTGAGATGATCACCAACCCGGACGCGTTCAGCGCCGAGACGGACCGCAAGCTTGCCGATTATCTCGGATGCTGGTCGACACATGTGACGTCATGGATGACCATGGAGAAATCGCGCCTGCATCTCATGCGCTATGAGGATATGCTCTTCAAGCCGGAGCCGACCTTTGGCGCCCTTGCGAAATTTCTCGGACTGAAGCCGCCGAAAGACCGGCTGCGCCGGGCGATCAAATTTTCGTCCTTCAAGGAATCACAGAAGCAGGAGCAGGAGAAGGGCTTCGTCGAGCAGTCGGACAGGGCCGAGAAATTTTTCCGCGTCGGCAAGGCCGGGCAATGGAAAACCGTCCTGACAGAGGCGCAGATCGCCGCAATCGTGGCCGCCCATCGCGACCTGATGGAGAAATTCAAATATATGCCGCCGGGTTATAAATAGGGCATCTGTCGAAATACGCCCGTAAAGACGGCATAAATGCCCAAAATGACGCGTTAAATAGCAAAAAATGCAGAAAAACATGGTTAATAGAAAGAGGCAGGCATGACGGAGGACGCCGCTGCAACGCGCGCGGAGATCGCGGAGAATTTCGCAGCTATTCGACGGCGGATGAACGCGGCTGCGAACAAATGGGACCGCGACGCGAAAGATATCGACCTGATCGCGGTCAGCAAGCGCCAGCCCGAGACGCTCATTGAAGCGGCGCTTTTAAACGGCCATCGCCAGTTTGCCGAGAACCGCGTACAGGATGCGGCGGCGATATGGCCTGCCTTTCGCGCCCGATTTCCGGATGTCGAGCTTCGTCTCATTGGCCCGCTACAGACAAATAAAGCAAAGGAGGCCGTTCGGCTCTTCGATATTATTGAGACGGTCGACCGCCCGAAACTTGCGGGCGTCCTGACCCGGGAGATGAAGGCGGCGAACCGGTCGCTGCCCGTCTATATTCAGGTGAACACCGGTGAGGAGCCACAGAAAGCCGGCATCGCGCCAAAGGATGCCGATGCGTTCATCCGGGAATGCCGCGAGACGCACGGGCTCAATGTCGTCGGGCTGATGTGCATTCCGCCCGCCGAGGAGCAGCCGGCGCCGCATTTCGCCCTGCTTGCGCGGATTGCGGCGCGCAACGGCCTCTCCCGTCTCAGCATGGGGATGAGCGGTGATTTTGAAACCGCCATCCAGTTCGGGGCAACGTCGGTGCGCGTTGGAACCGCCCTGTTTGGACGGCGCGACGACTGATTTCGCCGGCGCGGGCACCCGCGGGCTTTAAGGCGCGTGAATGCGAATGGCGCAGCCCGCCTCCAACGCGCCAAGAAGCGTGAGCAGATCCTCTTTCCTCAGCGCGACGCAGCCTTCCGTCGGGCCGTAACCCTCGCGCGCGACATGCATGAAAATGCAGCTTCCCGCGCCTTTGACGGGCGGTTCATCGTTATGGCCAAGAACAATGATGAGATCGTAAAGATCATCCTCCCGCCACAGCGTCTCGTGCCGCACATCGGCGGGCAGGCGGATATGGCGGTTGTATAAGTCGCTCGACGGATCATCGCACCAGCCGTCATGGGGCGCAATTTCCTGAACGGGAAGCCGGGTCTGGGGCGGGTTGAGTTTGTCGGCGCGATAGAAAAGACGGCGGAGTGCAAAGCGGCCGGCCGGCGTTGCGCCGTCGCCCTCGCGCTTGTCCCGGCGCACCCCGCCCTTTCCGAGCGCACAATCAAATTGCAGGGCGCCGTAGCGCAGGATGCCGCGCGTCCCCTCGGTTGCTGTCACTTCGATATCCATGGCGAGAGCTTAGTCGGGGCGGCGCAAATTGTCATGCCCCGTTTGTCAGCGACTGATGCCCGTGCGCGCGGGCGCGCTCCGCTGCATGGCGTCCGTCCGCTGCTGATAGGCCGCGCTTCCAACGCCGGCGCTCACCGGCGCGGCATCGCTTGCGCCGGCCTGGGCCCGGAAACTCTGGAAGAGAAGATGAAGCTGCTCTTCCGTCAGCTCCTGCGCGCTCGCCTGCGTTACCTGTTGCAGGATCGGCGGGGCCTCGCCCTTCCACTCAAGCCCGCTCGCAACGGCGCGCCGGGCCGCGTCCTGCGCTGACGCCTCCGCGGCAGTCGCTGCGGCATTCTCGGCCCGCTCGGGCAACTTCAGCGCGGCGGGGCTGATAAAGGGCGCGACAAAGGGCTGGCCCGCCCCGTCACCGAAAGAGGTTGCCGGCAAAATCGCGCCGGTTGGCGCCACGGCGCCCTCCATGGCGACATTCGCTGCGCTCGCCGCATCCGCCGGGGTTTCAGCGATCATAACGGCGGCGTCGGGCGCGGTTTCCGTGGCATCGTCTGAAAAAAGGGCAACCATATGCTCCCCGACATCGCGGCCGGTCGCATCCTCGACTGCGGAATTGATGAGGGAGGCGACAAAGCCGATGGGACCGCCGAAAAGGGCGCCGCCAATCATCCGCGACCCCGGGCTTATCTCATCGCCCGTCAGTTCGCGGTAAAATGTCGAAAGACCCGGGATATGCTGCAGCGGATTGAGGATATCGAGAAAGTCGTCAAAGCCGAACCCGTCCTCGCCAAAGCCGCTATCGGCTGCAGTCTCTTCGCCCGCCGTGCCCATCTTGTCCTTCGGAACATAGCGGTCAATGGGATCCCCCATCAGCGCCCGGCCGAGATAAGCATAAGGGTCATGCGTTATGGTGTTGCTGAACATATCGGTCTCCTCGATATGCTTGAAGCAAGGAGCGTGCCAGCAAATAGGCCGCAAGAGCGGCGAAAGGGCGGCAGATGGCCAGGAAAGGCGGCAAAATCTGCCGACGCGTGCCGTCTCAACTGTTACAAATAATGCCCACTGCGCTTCTTCTTGGTCAGCAGGTAAAGCTCATTGTGGGTGTTGGAGGGGAATTTATGCGCGACGCGCTCCGTCACCTCGATGCCGCGCCGGGTAAGCCCCGCGACCTTCTCGGGATTATTGGTGAGAAGGCGGATGCGGCGGATCCCGAGCTGCTTCAGCATCTCCGCCGCCGGATGGAATATCCGCTCATCGGCGTCAAACCCAAGCCGCTCGTTGGCGTCGATGGTATCGAAGCCCTGCTCCTGCAGCTTGTAGGCGCGAAGCTTGTTGATCAGCCCGATGCCGCGCCCTTCCTGCGCGAGATAAAGAAGGACGCCGCCGCCCGCCTCGTCGATCGCCTTGAGCGCACCGCGAAGCTGCTCCCCGCAGTCGCATTTCAGCGAGCCGATCAGATCACCGGTAAAGCATTCCGAATGCAGCCGCGCGAGGACGGGCGCGCGCCGGTCCGGGTCGCCAACGACGATGGCAAGATGCTCGATGCCGCCGTCTTCGGGGCGAAAGGCGTGAATGGTTGTATTCTCCGCCGCCTGAAGCGGCACTTTCGCCGCGGCAACCTTCTTCAGGCGGAGCGCCGCCGTCTCCTCGAACAGCAGAATATCCGCAACGTCGAGCCGGACAAGATCTTCCGCTTCGGCAAGCGCCCCGGCCTTCTCCGGCGACAGCGGCGCGGCCAGCACCGAGGGCAATAGCCGGCCGAGCTTCGCGAGCTTGATGGCGGCGGAAAAGCTCGGCGGCAGGGCGCCCTTGAGGCGCGTGAACGGACCGCGGAGCGGCTGGTCAAGATCATAGACCGCATCCGCAAGGGCGCGCATCATCGGCGCATCCATCCATGTGTCGATGCGGATGCGAATGGCGTCATCTCCCGTCGGCTGGATGTGAAGGACATTCGCCCGGTGTGCGGTGAGAACGAGGACTGGCTCCTCGCCGCTGCGTTCGGCAAGGGTTGCAAGCTCCGGATCATAGGCCATTTCGGTCGCAAGAACGAGCGCCGCTTCACCGTCGCCGCAGATGATGACGCTGAGCCCGCGGCGCAGATCGGCGATGGCGCGATCCACCGCGCGCAGGCGGCCAAGCTCGTTCTTGTCTTTATTATTCCTGGTCATTTCTGCTGAACCCGGTCGCAATAAATGAGTGTGCAAGAGTATTAGCAGGCGAGGGCGTCCTGCCGCAAATGTTAAGTTATAACAATTGCGGTTGCAGCGGGCCTTTTCCGGCCTATGCTGGAGGGGCGGCGCGGCGACAATTGCCGAGAATGATCACGCAATGGTGAGAAAGCGGCGCTCCGGCGCGTTCTTGCCCTTGAATATTGCGCTATGCTACCAATTTTTCACAACATACGGATGAAACAGGTCTTTGATTTCTTGAACCGGAAAGGACGCCAATGACGGGGCCCAAAAAAATTCTTCTGGTCGATGACGATGTCGCTCTCAGGGAAACGTTGTCCGAGCAGCTTGATCTTCACGAAGAATTCGAGGTGAAGCAGGCCGGCACCGCCGCCGAAGCGATGGCGACGCTGAAGGAGAGCCACTTTGACCTTGTCCTTCTCGATGTCGGCTTGCCGGACATGGACGGGCGCGAGGCCTGCAAGCTGATCCGCAAAGGCGGCAACCGGACGCCGATCATCATGCTGACCGCGCAGGACAGCGATGCCGATCAGATCGTCGGGCTGGAAGCGGGGGCCAATGATTATGTGGCGAAGCCTTTTCGCATCGGCGTCCTACTTGCGCGCGTCCGCACCCAGCTGCGCCAGCATGAGCAGAGCGAGGACGCGGTATTCCGGATCGGTCCCTACAAATTCCGCCCCGCCGCCAAACTGATGCTGCACAAGGATACGGGCCAGAAGGTGCGCCTGACGGAAAAGGAAACCTCGATCCTGAAATATCTTTACCGCGCCGGGAACAAGGTGGTGACGCGCGATATCCTGCTCAATGAAGTCTGGGGGTATAACGCCGGCGTCACGACGCATACGCTTGAGACGCATATCTATCGCCTTCGCCAGAAGATCGAGGAGGAGCCGTCCGCGGCAACGATCCTGATTACAGAGCCGGGCGGCTATCGGCTGGCGCCGTAGCGGCGTTATCTGTTGTCGCGAAGCACCTGGCCGGCGAGATAAAGGCTGCCCGTGATGAGGAGGCGGCAGGGACCGCGCCGGAGATCCGCCTGCAAATCGTCGATCGCGGCCATAAGGGAGGCGGCGGGGTGCGCATCAATCCCGCCTTTTTGCGCATATCCGGCAAGCTCGTCCGCGGGCGTCGCCGCGGCCTCGCCCGGAATGGTGATGCAGCATCCTTTTTCTATTACCGGCGCGAGATGGCGGAAAAAGGACGTCTGGTCCTTCGTTTTCAGCATTCCTGACACCATAAAGGTGGGTTTCGGCGTCGCCTCGTTCCAGGCGGTGAAGCTTGCCGCGATCTCGCGCGCGGCGGCCGGATTATGCCCGCCGTCCAGCCAGATCTCAACGTCGCCCGGCAGCGCCGCGGCGATCGGCCCGTGCGTCAGCCGCTGCATCCGGCCCGGCCACTCAACCCGGCGGAGGCCTTCGCGGCGGGCGGCGGCATCGACCGTGAAAGCCGGCAGCCTCTCAAGGCAGGCGATCGCCGTCGCCGCGTTTGCGACCTGATGCGTGCCATGGAGCGCCGGAAAAGGCAGCCTTTCCGCCCCCTCCGCGCCCCGATATTCCCAGTCCGTGGCCGCGGCTTCGGCAAACCAGTCCTCACCATATATATAAGTTGGCGCCTTCAGCGTTGCCGCCGTCCGTTTTAATACATCAAGGGCGATCGGTTCCTGCGGGCCGATCACGATCGGCCGTTCCGCCTTGATGATGCCGGCCTTTTCGCCGGCGATCGCCGCGAGATCGGTGCCGAGAAAATCCGCGTGATCGTGAGAGATCGGCGTAATTGCCGTAAGCGCAGGGCGCGCCACCACATTGGTGGCGTCAAAGCGCCCGCCAAGCCCGGTCTCCAGCAGAAGAATGTCGGCTTTTGTCTCGGCGAAGGCCTTGAACGCCGCAATCGTCGTAATCTCGAAATAGGTGATGGGCGTGTTGCCATTCGCCCTCTCGCAGTCCCCGAGCACGGCGGCGATATGCGCCTCGTCGATAATTTCGCCGGCAAGCCGGATCCGCTCATTGAAGCGGACGAGATGCGGCGAGGTGTAGGCATGGACGCGGTAGCCGGCGGCCTCCAGCATCGCGCGAAGATAGGCGAGAAGCGATCCCTTGCCGTTGGTGCCCGCGACATGGACAACGGGCGGCAGGCGCCGTTCGGGATGACCGAGCTTTTCCAGCAGCGGCATCATACGATCCAGCGTCAGGTCGATGATCTTCGGATGAAGCGACATCATTCGGGCAAGAATGCGGTCGCTTTCCTGGGCGTTCATAGCGAAATGCCGGCTATTTGACGGGTTTGACAGCGGGGGGTGTTGCGCCGCCATCCGTGCTCTCTCCACCTTCCGCGGCCCGCGCGGCGGCGTTCTTTTTCCCGTTGCTTTTGCTCGTCGCGGGCGGAAGCTTCAGCTTGCTCGCAAGCAGATCGATGATCCGGCCAAGCGTGTCGCGAAGCTCGCGGCGGTGGACAACCATATCCAGCATGCCGTGATCGAGCAGGAATTCCGACCGCTGGAACCCCTCGGGCAGCGTCTCGCGGATGGTTTCCTCGATCACGCGCGGCCCGGCGAAGCAGATCAGCGCGCCGGGCTCGGCAATCTGGATATCGCCAAGCATCGCGTAAGACGCCGTGACGCCGCCGGTAGTGGGATCGGTGAGGACGACGATAAAGGGCAGGCGATGCTCTTTCAGGCGCTGCACGGCAACCGTTGTGCGCGGCATCTGCATGAGCGAGAGAATACCTTCCTGCATGCGCGCGCCGCCGGCCGCGGAGAAGAGGATCAGCGGCGCCTTCTGCAAAATCGCAAGTTTGGAGGCGGCAACGATCGCCTCGCCGACCGCGAGACCGAGCGATCCGCCCATGAAATCGAAATTCTGCACGGCGATGACGGCGGGATTGCCCTTGAGGCGGCCGTGCGCGACCTTCATTGCATCCTTGTCGCCGGTTTTGCTGCGCGCATCCTTCAGCCGATCCGTATAGCGTTTGGAATCGCGGAATTTGAGCGGGTCAAGCGGCACATCCGGCAGTTCGATCAGGTCGTATTTCGCGTCGTCGAATAGCGCATCGAAGCGATCCTTGGGGGAGACGCGCATATGATAGTCGCAGTGCGTGCAGACATTCTGGTTGGCCTGCAGGTCGCTGTGGAAAATCATCTGGCCGCAATCGGGGCATTTAACCCAGAGATTGTCCGGTACTTCCTGTCGTGTCGTCAGCTGCCGGAATTTCGGCAGGACCTTGTTCGTCAACCAGTTCATAATCGCGTCCTGTTACGTCTTTTTCACACTCCGGATGCCCGCGGAAATCTCCTGCGCCAGAGCAAGCACCCGTTTTACCGCATCTTTACCATCGCTGCCAAGGGCGACCTGTTCGACCAGCGCCGTACCGACCACCGCGCCGTCGGCGATCTTCGCAATCTCCGCCGCCTGCGCGCCCGTCCGGATCCCGAAACCGACGCAGATGGGCAGATCGGTCTTCTGGCGGATACGCATTACGGACCGGGCAACGTCGGCGGGCTCCGGCGCGGCGGCGCCGGTCGTGCCCGCGATTGAAACATAATAGAGAAAGCCCGACGAGTTGGCGAGAACGGCGGGGAGGCGCTTATCATCCGTCGTCGGCGTCGCGAGGCGGATGAAGTTGAGCCCGGCCGCGCGCGCCGGCAGGCAAAGCTCGGCATCCTCCTCGGAGGGGAGGTCGACGACAATCATGCCATCAACGCCGGCCGCGCGCGCATCGACAAGAAAGCGGTCCACGCCGTAGGAATAGATCAGATTGTAATAGCCCATCAGGACAATCGGTGTCACATCGTCGCCTTTGCGAAATTCCGCGACGAGATCGAGGGTTTTGCGCAGCGTCGTCCCGGCGGCAAGGGCGCGAAGCCCGGCCTTCTGAATAGCCACGCCGTCCGCCATCGGATCGGTGAAGGGAAGGCCAAGCTCGATAATATCGGCGCCCGCGGCGGGCAGGCCTTTGACAATCTCAAACGCGCTTTCAAGGTCGGGATCGCCGGCCATGATATAGGTGACAAACGCGGCGCGCCCCTCGGCCTTCAATGCGCGAAAGCGACGATCGATACGGGTTTCGCTCACAACTCAACTCCCAAAGCCTTGGCAACGGTGAAGATATCCTTATCGCCGCGCCCCGACAGATTGACGACGATGATGTGGTCTTTCGGCCGGTTCGGCGCGATTTCGGCAAGATGCGCGAGCGCATGCGAGGATTCAAGCGCCGGGATGATCCCTTCCAGCCGGCAGCAGAGCTTGAACGCGTCGAGCGCCTGCTGGTCCGTGGCGTTGACATATTTCACCCGCCCGACATCATGCAGCCAGGAATGCTCCGGCCCGATACCGGGATAGTCGAGCCCGGCGGAAATAGAGTGCGCTTCCAGGATCTGCCCGTTGTCATCCTGCAAAAGATAGGTGCGGTTGCCATGCAGCACGCCGGGGCGCCCGCCCTTCAGCGAGGCGGCGTGTTTTCCCGTCTCGATGCCGAGGCCCGCAGCCTCCACACCGACAATCTCGATATTCTCCTCATCGAGGAAGGGATGGAAGAGGCCCATCGCGTTCGATCCGCCGCCGATGCAGGCAAGCAGCGTGTCCGGCAGGCGGCCTTCGGCCTCCATGATCTGGCGGCGGGTTTCCTCGCCAATGACGCATTGGAAATCGCGGACAAGCTGCGGGTAGGGATGCGGGCCTGCGACCGTGCCGATGATGTAGAAGGTATCGGCGACATTGGTGACCCAGTCGCGAAGCGCGTCGTTCATCGCATCTTTCAGCGTCCGCGCGCCGGATTTAACCGGCACCACCTCGGCGCCGAGGAGCTTCATGCGAAAGACGTTGGGCTTCTGCCGCTCGATATCCGTCTCGCCCATATAGATCGCGCATTTGAGGCCAAAGCGCGCGGCGACGGTGGCGGTCGCGACGCCATGCTGCCCGGCGCCCGTCTCGGCGATAATGCGGGTTTTGCCCATGCGGCGGGCGAGCAGGATCTGCCCCATGCAGTTGTTGATCTTGTGCGCGCCGGTATGATTGAGATCCTCGCGCTTCAGATAGATTTTCGCGCCGCCATAATGCTCGGTCAGCCGCTCGGCGAAATAAAGCGGCGATTCGCGCCCGACGAAATGTTTCAGCAAGCCGGAAAGTTCACGGGCGAATTCCGGATCCTTCTTCGATTCCTCATAGGCGGCATCAAGCTCAAGGATCAGCGGCATCAGCGTCTCGGCGACGAACCGCCCGCCAAAAATACCGAAATGACCGGTTTCATCCGGGCCGGTACGATAGCTGTTCAAGGTCGACATGTCCGTTTATGCCTCACGCTTCTACTTTGTTTCAATTGCCGCGACGGCCTTCAGGAAAGCCTCGATCGCGGCGGGGTTTTTCCGCCCCGGCGCAAATTCGACGCCGGACGAGGTATCGACAATGCGCGTCCCCGAAATTCGCACCGCCTCGGCAACATTCCCGGCATCGAGACCGCCCGCCAGCATCCAGGGCGTTGCAATCCTTATCCCCGCCAGCAACTGCCAGTCAAAGGCGAGGCCGTTGCCGCCCGGCAGGGCGTCGGCCTTGTTTTTAGGCTCTTTTGCATCGAACAGCAACATGTCCGCGACATTCTCGTAGCGGGCAATTTCGTCAAGCGAGGCGAGGCTGTCAATCTTTATGGCTTTAAGGACCGGAAGGCCGAATTTCGCCTTGATCTCGCGCACGCGCTCGGGGCTCTCGGTCCCGTGAAGCTGAATATAGTCGAGCGAAAGCTTCTCCAGCACGGCGGCAATGAGCGCATCCTCGGGATCGACAAAGAGGCCGACTTTCTGAACACCGCCCGTGACGCCTCCGGCAAGCGCGGCGGCTTCATCGGGGCTCACATTTCGGGGCGAGGGCGGGTAGAAGACGAAACCCACGAACGCGGCGCCATGACGCACGGCCGCGGCCACCGCGACAGGATCATTGAGACCGCAAATTTTGGCGCGAACAGTCATTCAGGCGGCTATGTCCCCGATGATGGCGCGTGCGGCCTCGGCCGGGTCGGGCGCGGCGGTAATCGGTCGACCGACCACGAGGAAGCTTGCGCCGTCGCGGATCGCTTCAACCGGCGTTTTGGTCCGCTTCTGATCGCCTGCGGCGGATCCTGCGGGACGGATGCCGGGGACGACCAGCTTGAAATCAGGTCCGCACGCCTGGCGGAGCGCCTTGATTTCCTGCGGGCTGCAAATCACCCCGTCAGCGCCGTTCGCTTGCGCGAGCGTTGCAAGGCGAAGCACCTGGTCGGCGACCCTGCCCGCGACGCCGGTTGCGGCGAGATCGGCCTCATCAAGGCTGGTGAGGACCGTTACGGCGAGGATCAGCGGGCGCGCCTCGCCAAACTCGGCCGCGGCATCGGCGGCGGCGCGGATCATGGCGGGTCCGCCGCTCGCATGAATGGTCAGCATATTGGGCGCCATAGTCTTTGCCGCCGCGCGCACCCCGCCGGCGACGGTGTTCGGAATATCGTGGAACTTGAGATCGAGAAAGAGCGGCGTCTCGGCGCCGGCGATGGCGAGAACCCCCGCCGGGCCGTGCGCGGTGAAAAACTCCTTGCCGAGCTTCAACCCGCCGCAGATGGCCGCAAGGCTCCGCCCGAGCGCTGTCGCAGCGGTCAGATCAAGGGTATCAATAGCGGTAAAAACGGCGTTTTTCGGCGACTGTCTCATGTCCGGACTTTCTTGACCCAGGATATAGGCGAAATCTGCGGCGATAATAGAGGCTTTTGCCAAAATGAAAAGCGATAGCGGCGGGTTTTTCCCCGATTTTTGCCTTTGTCAGGCCCTGTTCGCCTCGAAAGCGAGGATGGCCGCCGCGAGATCCTCGAGCGCCGCGCCCGTGGATTTGAAAAGCGTAATCTCATCCTCGGATGTGCGGCCGGGATGCGTCCCGCGGCAAAGATCATAAAGATCGGCGCGAATATCGCTCTCATCGATCAGGCCGGCCTTCAGCGGCTGGATGATATCGCCCGCTTCGTTAAGGCCGCCGGTCCGCGTATCAACAAAAAGGCTGGCGCGCAGCACCGCCTGATCGTCGCTCTCGCGCATGGCAGGGGTGAAGGCGCCGACGAGATCGAGATGGGCGCCGGGTTTCAGCCAGTCCCCCCGGATAAGCGGCGCGGAGGAGAGCGTCGCGGTGCTGATGATGTCCGCTTCGCCCGCCGCTGCCTCGATGTCGAGGGCGGCGCGAACGGGGAGGCCTTCGGCTTTGAGCGTGGCGGCAAGCCGCTCCGCCTTCTCTGCGTTGTGGTTCCAGATGGCGATGTCGGTGAGCCGCCGTCCCGTCGCATGGGCGCGGATCAGGCAGGGCGCCATGGCGCCCGCCCCGACCATCAGCATTTTTTCGGCCGATTTCCGGGCGAGATAGGTGGCGGCGAGGGCGGAGGCCGCCGCGGTCCGCCGGCTTGTCAGTTCCTCCGCCGCCATCAGGGCAAGCGGCGTTCCGCTGTCCCGATCAAAAAGGAGATAGACGCTCTGGATGGAGGGCAGTCCCTTCGCGCTATTTTCCGGCATCACGGTCAGGGTCTTGAGGCCGAGATAGCCATCCGCCTGCCACGCCGGCATCAGCAGCAACATGCCGCTTTGGCTGTTGTCAGGATCGAGCGCGTGATGGTGACGGAGCGGCTGGTTGCAGCCTTCGGTGAACATTTTCCGCAGCGCAGCCATGAGCGCGGGATAGGCAAGGGCAGCCGCGACGTCGGCATTTTCAATAATCCGCATCGCGCTACCCGGTATGGGCATGATGTTCAAGCTGCCGCTCCGTCGGCGCGGCGGCGGCGGGCCCTGCGGTCATCATGGCGCTTTTCGCGCGCTCCTCCTCAAGCTCGCGCATGAGGGCGCTCTCGCGCGATTTCAGCGCCGCCACGTCGCGGCGCAGCGCCCGGCTTTCCATCGCCGCCGAGGTCTTGCGCAGCCACACCGACAGCGCCCCGATGACAAGGCCGAGAAAGCCGGCGGCGAGAAGCAGGATATAAAGCGGCAGATCGAACAGGAAGGGAAGCGGATCAAGGGAGAAGGTGACAATCTCCCGATTCGCAACGCTGAGCATTGCGATGACCAGGGCGACAATCAGGAATATGATCCAGGAGATAAATTTTACCATGTTCGCCTTCCGGTTCGGACGCCTGCTGTCACCAGACTTACCAGATCAAACGGAGCCGGTAAAGGCGATCAGCTATCGCTGTTGAGCCGGTCCCGGAGTTCCTTGCCGCATTTGAAATAGGGCACAAACTTCTTCTCGACCTGCACGGCTTCGCCGGTGCGGGGATTGCGCCCAACGCGAGAGGCGCGCTCTTTCGTGGAAAAGGCCCCGAAGCCGCGCAGCTCGACCCGATCGCCGCGCGCCAGGGCATCTGAAATCTCGTCAAAAATCGTCGTTACGATTCGCTCCACGTCCCGCTGATACAGATGGGGATTGTTTTCAGCGATGACGGCTATGAGCTCGGATTTTATCATATGACTCTCCCCCGTTCAGTATTGCCGATGCCATTGTCCGGAATTTTCTGACGTTCATTCAGGTTGCCAAAGGGAAAGCAGTCCGTCAAGTGTAAGCCTTTCTGACAAAACACTTTTCCCCATCATCTGGCTGAAAAGCCGGGCAATCAGGGGTTTCGGTTCACTATAATCAATGCTCCGGACCGGCAGACCCTGTGCGATACCGCGCTCCGATTCCAGCCAGCCTCGCGCCTCCTCCAGTCCGCCGATCTCGTCGACAAGCCCGTTTTCCACCGCGATCAGCCCGATCATGACCCGTCCGTCGGCGAGCTGGCGGGCGTCGGCCTCGGCAATCGGGCGGCGATCCGTGACAAGGGCGAGGAACCAGTCATAGGTCGCGCTCACCATGCTCTGGAGATTTTCGCGCGCCGCCGCGGAGAGCGGCTTGAAGGGGGAGGGTTCGCCTTTCAGCTCGCCCGAGGTGATAGCGGTCGCGGAGACGCCGACCTTCTTCATCAGCTCCGAGACCTCGGTCAACTGGACCATCACGCCGATGGAGCCGACGATGGAGGATTCGCCCGCAAAAATGCGCTCCCCCGCGAGCGCCGCCAGATAGCCGCCGGATGCGCCGACCGTGCCGATGACGGTGACGACCGGCTTCGCCTCGCTGACCCGCCGCAGGGATTTATAGAGAATTTCGCTGCCGTAAGTCGAGCCGCCCGGGCTGTTGATATAGACGATCAGCGCCTTGGCAGAAGGGTCATGCTCGATATGGTCAATGGCTTCCTGTCGCCGGTCGTCCTCCACGATGATCTCGGTGATATCGAGGCGGGCGATGTGATCGCCGGGCGTCGCGGACTGCCAGTCAACGAAGAGCCAGAGCCCCAATCCGATAACGAGCAGGAGGGTGACAACGCGCCAAAAATTCAGGCGCCGCTTGAGGCGGCGCCTGTCAGGATCATGACGGCTATCGACCGGCATTTTCGGTCCTTTCGGGAAAATGAAAATCGATAGCGCGTCGCATGGATATGGGTCCTGTTACTCGGAAGCCTCGTTTTCGTCGGCCGCCTTGCGCATGGCCGCGCCGAGGATATCCCCGAGCGATGCCCCAGCGTCGGACGAGCCGTACTGAGCGACTGCTTCCTTCTCTTCCTCAACCTCACGAGCCTTGATCGACAGCGTGACTTTACGGGTCTTGTTGTCGATGGCCGTGATCTTGGCGTCGATCTTGTCGCCAACGGCGAAGCGGTCCGGACGCTGTTCCGCGCGGTCGCGGCTCAGCTCGTTCTTGCGGATGAAGCCGACGAGGCCGTCACCGATTTCAACATCGAGGCCGGCGTCCTGTACCTTGGAGACGGTGCAGGTGACGACGGCGCCCTTGCGAAGTTCGGCGGCGCCCGCGAACGGATCTTCGCTCAGCTGCTTGATGCCGAGGCTGACGCGCTCTTTCTCGACATCAATGTCGAGAACCTTGGCTTTGACGACATCGCCCTTGTTATAGGTCTGGATTGCCTGCTCACCCGGCGTGTTCCAGTCGATGTCGGACATGTGAACCATGCCGTCAACGTCGTTGTCGAGGCCGATAAAGAGACCGAACTCGGTGATGTTCTTGACCGTGCCTTCAATGGTGGAGCCAACCGGCGTGGTCTGCGCGAAGCTGTCCCACGGATTGTCCATGCACTGCTTCAGACCAAGGCTGATGCGGCGACGCGCCTGATCGACCTCGAGAACCATCACTTCCACTTCCTGGGAGGTGGAAACGATCTTGCCCGGGTGGACGTTCTTCTTCGTCCAGCTCATTTCGGAGACGTGAACGAGACCCTCAACGCCGGCTTCCAGCTCCACAAAGGCGCCGTAATCGGTGATGTTGGTGACGCGGCCCGTGAATTTCGCGCCGACCGGGTATTTGGCTTCAAGCGCTTCCCACGGATCTTCCTCAAGCTGCTTCATGCCGAGGCTGATGCGCTGGGTGTCCTTGTTGAGGCGGATGACCTGAACCTTGACCGTTTCGCCGATGCTGAGTGCTTCGGACGGATGGTTGACGCGGCGCCAGGCAATGTCGGTGACATGCAGCAGGCCGTCCACACCACCGAGATCGACGAAGGCGCCGTAATCGGTGATATTCTTGACGACGCCTTCCAGCGTCTGGCCTTCTTCCAGCGTGCCGATCAGCTCGGAGCGGGCTTCGGCGCGGCTTTCTTCCAGAACGGCGCGGCGGGAGACAACGATGTTGCCGCGGCGGCGATCCATTTTCAGGATCTGGAAGGGCTGCGGAATTCCGCGCAGCGGGCCGATGTCGCGGACCGGGCGGACGTCCACCTGGCTGCCGGGCAGGAAGGCGACGGCGCCGGAAAGATCGACGGTAAAGCCACCCTTGACGCGGCCAAAGATGATGCCGTCGACGCGTTCGTTCTTCTCGAAAGCGACTTCCAGCTTTTCCCAGGCTTCTTCGCGGCGGGCCTTGTCGCGGGAGAGGACGGCTTCGCCGGCGGCGTTTTCAATTCTCTCCAGAAAGACCTCGACGACGTCGCCGACTTTGAGATCTGCGTCCTGACCGGGGCCGGCGAATTCTTTGAGCGGAACGCGCCCTTCGGATTTCAGGCCAACGTCGATAACGGCAAGGTCATTTTCGATGCCGATGACCGTTCCTTTGATGACGGTCCCTTCAAGGCTGTCGCTCGCGCCATAGGATTCGTCAAGAAGAGCCGCAAAATCCTCAATGGCGGGCATGCCTTCTTCGGCAAAAGTAGTATCTGTCATATGTGATTTCCCTTTTTTGATCCCGTATCAGGCCAAACCGGTCGTCCGGCGGATCCATGGCCACCTGCTTCTCCAAAATCAGGATACGCACGCGAGAGAAGCGTTGTTGATCATCTGTTCCGGCGTGGTCGGAACGGTCACTCCATTGTCTTTAAGCAATATATAATATTCAGGCCGTGTCAATAATGTGGCAGGCAGCCTTGAATGCCGCCTCTATATCCAATTTCGACGTGTCTAGCAAGTGGGCATCGGGCGCTTTTTTCAAGGGCGCCGCGCCGCGACCCATGTCGCGGGCGTCGCGCGCCAGCAGATCGGCGAGCACCGCGGCATAGGTCGTCTCGACGCCCTTTCCTTTAAGTTCGGCAAAGCGGCGCTCGGCGCGGACCTCCGCGCTCGCGGTCACATAGAGCTTCACATCCGCGTCCGGGCAGACCACGGTGCCGATGTCGCGGCCGTCGAGAACCGCGCCTTCCGGGCGTTTTGCGAACGTCCGCTGATAGCGAAGCAGCGCGGCGCGCACATCCGTGTTGGCGGCAACGATCGACGCCGCCTCGCCCGTCGCCTCGTCGCGAAGCGCCGGATCGGTGAGCGCAATTTCCTCAACCCGCTGCGCCGCGGCAAGGGCGACGGCCGGATCTGACGGGTTGCCCCCCTCGCGCAGGATTTTCAGCCCGACCGCGCGGTAAAGCGCGCCGGTATCGAGATAGGCAAGGCCGTAATGGGCCGCGATTCGCCGCGCGAGAGTGCCTTTTCCCGCGGCGACCGGGCCATCAACGGCGATGATCATGCACCTCTCCCGCGCGTCACGGTGGCGCCGAGGGCATTTATCATCTCAACGAAACCGGGGAAGCTCGTCTCCATCACCCGCCCGTCATCGATCGTGACCGGTGTTTGCGTGGCAAGCCCCAGGATGAGGAATGACATGGCGATGCGGTGATCAAGATGCGTTTCGATGACGCCGCCGCCCTTCGGCGGTGTGCCGTCGGCGTCGATGATGAGACCGTCCTCAAGCTCCTCGAAAGCGACGCCGCAGGCTTTGAGCCCCGCCGCCATGGCGGAAAGACGGTCCGATTCCTTGACCCGCAGCTCGTGCAGGCCGCGCATTGTCGTGCGCCCCTTGGCGAAGGCCGCGGCAATGAACAGGACGGGATATTCGTCGATCATCGACGGCGCGCGCTCGGGCGGCACCTCGATGCCGTGCAGCGTACTGGCCCGGATGCGCAGATCGCCAACGCGCTCCCCCGCCTGCTCGCGGAGATTAAGGATCTCGATATTCGCGCCCATTTCCCTGAGCGTGATGAAAAGTCCGTCGCGCAGCGGATTGAGGCCGATGTTGGAGAGCGTCACGTCCGACCCCGGAAGGATCGTCGCGGCAACCGCAAGGAACGCGGCGGAGGATGGATCGCCCGGCACGATGATATCGGCGGCGGTCAGCTCCTGCTGTCCGCGATAGGCGATGCTGCGCCCGCCGTCCGCGTTTTCCGTCACGGTGATCTCGGCGCCAAAATGACGCAGCATATTTTCCGTGTGATCGCGTGTCCGCTTGCCCTCCCGCACCCGGGTGATGCCGGGGGTATCGAGCGCGGCCAGCAGGATGGCGGATTTGACCTGGGCCGAGGCGACGGGAAGCTCATAGTCGATCGGGATCAGGGACTGGCCCGTGATCGCGAGCGGAAAGCGCCCGCCGGACCGGCTGATGATCTTCGCGCCCATCTCCTCGAGCGGGACGCGGACGCGGCCCATCGGCCGTTTGTGCAGGCTGGCATCGCCCATGAAGAAGGTCGTGAAGGGCGCGCTCGCGACCAGCCCCATCAGCAGCCGCGCCGCGGTGCCGGAATTCCCCATGTCGAGCACCTCATCGGGTTCACGAAGCGCGCCGACGCCACAGCCGGTGATGCGCCAGACGCCGTTCTCGCCGCGCTCCACGTTTGCGCCGAACTGGCGCATGGCGGCGGCGGTGCGAAGCACGTCCTCCCCCTCGAGAAGGCCGGAGACGGTCGTTGTGCCGACCGCGACGCCGCCGAAGATGAGCGCGCGATGAGAAATCGATTTGTCGCCAGGGACCCGGGCTGCGCCGCTAAGCGGGCCAGACGGGCGAGCGGTGACGGGAACGGGAAATTGCGTGTCAGATGTCATAGGTACAGAGCCGGATTTGCTCGCATTATTTGGTGATGACGGAAACTGCTGACCCGGGGTTGTAGCAAGCTTTTTCACCGCTGTCACATAAAGCTGCAAACAAATGAAAGAAACTTTTGACACCGCCCCTTTATTCTGGCAATTCACCCCCTTCAAAGGTGAGTCTCTGGCGCCATTTCAACGGGCATGGCGCCTGCAAGAAAGCGAGGTGACCATGGCAAAGCCGGAATGGGGCGAAAAGCATCGATGCGGTAGTTGCGGTAAACCATTTTACGATATGAAGAAAACGCCGATTATTTGTCCGTCTTGCGGAACGGAACATACGCCCGAGCGGTTGTTGAAGCCGCGGCGTTCGGTCGGTGCGGCCGCGGCGGAGGCCACCAAGAAGGCGGCGGCTCTCAAAAAGAAATCCAGCGACCTGCTCGATGACGAGCTCGATGATGATGATCTCGATGCGGATCTCGATGATGACCTGATCGATCCGGATACGGTCGATCTGGCCGATGATGATGAGGACGAGGACGATCTCTCCGGCGTTATCAGTGCCCCGAAGGCGGACGACGACGTCTGATTTTGACGGCGCTGTATTTTTGACTTGAATCTGAACGGGCTTCGGCCTAGGTTCCGATCCCGCGGCGGGGGTATCCGCCGAAAAGGGGCCATAGCTCAGTTGGGAGAGCGCTTGAATGGCATTCAAGAGGTCGTCGGTTCGATCCCGATTGGCTCCACCAAGATTCAAAAAGCTCAGCTGGAAACAGCTGAGCTTTTTTCTTTCCCGGCAGATCCGCCGGTTTGACGACGCGGTGCGGGCTATCGCGGGGTGTGGATATCGAAATCGATCCAGAACTGGCGCGCGCCGCCTGCATCGGGGGCGTTTTCGATGACGGCGTCGAGAAGCGCGCTTTTCACCTCATCGATGTCGGCGATAAAATTCTGAACGACAACGAGATAGGCGTCCCGCAGGGTGTTATTCGCATTGGCTTTGGGTCCGCTCCACAACCCGCCCGCATCCCAGATCGCGGCATTACTGAAACTGCGGATTTTGTGATTCTCGACCTGGATTTCGTCAATGCTCAGCGTGTAGACATCGAATGCGTAGTAGACGGTGCAAAGGTCATCCGTGTCGAGCGCGAAGCCGATACTGGAAAGAATTATGACGATGTTTGCGGACGAGGGGTCGTTCACCTCATACCCGTTCAGGGTCATCTCCCGCTCGACAGCGGCTTTAACCTCGTCCTGATTGGTCCAGCAGCCGCCTTCGACGTTGTCAATGATCCTAACCCGCACCGTCGAGTTTCGATCAATCTCCAGCCAGCGCGCCGATTCTCCGACGATCGTGGTCAGTGTTTCGCTCGCGGCGGCGGCAAAGGTCAGGCTGAAAATATTGAGTGCGACAAGTCCGAACAATGAAATGATGCTTGTTTTCCACATCTTTGCCTCCCATAAATCAGGTCTCATATCGTTGTAAAATGAAGATTGGCCCGGCAGTCCGCTGCCGGTTTGAAAAAAGGCCTGAGAAGACCCAGGCCTTTTGTGGTGACAGCCGCTTGCGGATTTACGCGGCGGCCTGCTGCGTCCGGCGGCCGCGCCCGCTCCGGCGGCGGGGTTTTTGCCGCGCGGCGTCACCATTCCTCGGGGCGCCGGCGTTGGCCTCTGGCCGACGGGGTTTGCCGCCGTTTCGCCCGTTGCCGCGGCCAGCTGCCGGTTTTTCCTGTGTCGAAGCGGCCGGTGCGCTCATGCCCTCGACATGGAAGGGGTGATCCGTAAACACCGGGACGGGCTGGCGGATGCTTTTCTCGATATCGCGAAGATACGCCCGCTCCTCATGATCGCAGAAGGAGAGCGAGGCGCCGCGTGCGCCGGCGCGGGCGGTCCGGCCAATCCGGTGGACGTAGCTTTCCGGCTCGTTCGGCAACTCAAAATTAATCACATGCGTGATGTCGTCAACATCGATGCCGCGCGCCGCGATATCGGTTGCGACCAGCGCGCGGATCTCTCCGGCGCGGAAGTTGCTGAGCGCTTTCTGCCGGGCGTTCTGTGATTTGTTGCCGTGGATGACATCGGAGTGAACGCCGAGATCGTTGAGCTGACGCGCGACCTTGTTGGCGCCATGCTTGGTCCGCGTGAAAATAAGAACGCGGCGCAGGCTTTCATCCTTGAGCACATGCGCGAGCAGGGCGCGCTTCTGCTCCTTGGCCACCATCAGCACATGCTGCGTGACCTTTTCGGCGGTCGTCGCCGCAGGGGTCACTTCGATGCGCACAGGATTGCGCAGGATGCTGTTCGCCAGCTTCTCCACCGATGCGGGCATCGTCGCCGAGAACAGCAGGGTCTGGCGCGAGACGGGCAGGCGCGCAATGATTTTCTGGATATCACGGATAAAGCCCATATCCAGCATGCGATCGGCTTCGTCGAGCACGAGATATTCGGCGGTATCAAGCACGATATGCTTCTGCGTCATCAGGTCCAGCAGGCGGCCGGGCGTGGCGATGAGAATATCAACGCCGCCCGCCATGGACTTGATCTGCTGATTGGCAGACGCGCCGCCATAGACGAGTGTGGTCTTGAGATGCAGATGCTTGATGTAGCTGGAGATATTTTCGCCGATCTGGATGGCGAGCTCGCGCGTCGGGGCGAGGATCAGGGCGCGTGCGCCGCGGGGCGTGCGGCGGCCTTCGCCGGCCAGCAGCCGGTGGATGATGGGCAGCGAAAAGGCGGCCGTTTTGCCGGTTCCGGTCTGCGCGATGGCGATCATGTCTTTGCCGTCGAGAACGGCGGGGATCGCCTGCTTCTGAATGGGCGTCGTGTTTTCATAGCCGGCTTCGCCAATAGCGCGAAGGAGGGAAGCGTTCAGACCGAAGTCTGTGAATTTTGTCATTATATGTCTGTCTTTCGAAAGGTTAGGCCGGATGCAGATTTCTCGCGGTTCGCGGCAGCAGGCAAAGAGGGGGGTCAATCGACACGGTCGATGAAGTTTCCTTTATTGCTGCTCGGGAGAAGTTTCGGCGGGGCAACGTTCAGCAATTCGACGTTGGTGCCACGCAAGGAACCGCATGCGACCCACATCTTCGGGACCGCTTCGGCAATACGGCATATGTACGCTAATTTCGCGCGTTGTCAATCTTTCTCTCTAAACTCCTGCCAGCAGGGCGAGACGCTGGCTCGCCTCCGAAGCAAGGGCGCGGGTCAGCTCGCCCGCATCAAGATCGCGCGCAAGCGCCGCCGCCTGTCCCGACCAGAGCGAGGAGAAATCGCCGCTGCCGGCCTTTTCGGCGGCGGCTTTGAGCGGGGCAAGCGCCGCGCTCGCCGCGGGAAAGGGCGGCGCTTCGGGCGCAATCGGCCCGGCTTCGCGGATAATGCGGTTGATCAGCCCGCGGGCGGGCCGACCGGAAAAAATATTGGTGATAACCGTCTGATCGTCCGCGGCGCTATGCAGGGCGGCGCGGTGGATGTCGCTGATCGTCGCCTCCGGTGTGAAGAGATAGGCGGTTCCCATCTGCACGCCCGATGCGCCGAGCGCGAAGGCAGCGGCAATTCCCCGTCCGTCCGCGATGCCGCCCGCGGCGATCACCGGGACATCGACCGCATCGACAACCTGCGGGGTGAGCGCCATGACGCCCGGCTGCGCGGTGATATCGCGGGTCAGGAACATGCCGCGATGGCCGCCCGCCTCATATCCTTGTGCGATAATCGCATCGGCGCCGTGCTCGACCAGCCAGCGCGCCTCGGCGACCGTGGTGGCGGAGGCGAGAATATGCGCGCCTGTCGCCTTGACGCGATCGAGCAATGCCGCATCGGGCAGGCCGAAATGAAAGCTGACGACTTCGGGGCGGGTTTCCTCGACCACGGCGCAAAGCCCCTCATCGAAGCTGCGCCGGTGCGGTGCGGGCGCGACGGCAGTGCTGTCAAGGCCCGCCTCGGAATAGTAGGGCGCGAGCCGGTCTTTCCAGCGCGCCTCGTCCGCCGCTGTCGCCGGGTCGCCGCGGAGGCAGAAAAAATTCATGTTGAACGGGTTGCCGGTCTGCTGACGGATGAGACTGACGGCGGCGCGGATCTTCTCTTCATCCAGCATTGCGCAAGGGAGCGAGCCGAGGCCGCCGGCGCTGCTCACCGCGATTGTCATGGCCGCGCCCTGCGCCCCCGCCATCGGCGCCTGAACGATCGGCAGTTCAATTCCGAGCAAATCCAGCAGTCTGCGGTTCGGCCACATCGTCTTTTCCTTCATATTTTTCGAGGATATGTCGAGTTTAGACATTTTTTGACGCCTGCCACAAGGCGAATTAGCGAGTGGCTGAAGCAGGCGCTGCGAGAATCGGGCGCCGTTCGACGCACATTATCTATAAGCGTCTGACGGTATGCGTTTTTTGGTGGACAACGGCACGGCCGGTTGCTAGCTTCCGCCCGTCCTTGGGGGAGTAGTCTCTCCACATACAGTGGAAGAATCTGTCAACATACTTGGGTCCGCATGACCCGTGGCAGCTTCGCATCATGCCCCGCATGATGTTGACAAGACCTGAGACGAGTGACGGTCCTTTTCGCGGGAGACCGGCATTTGTCTTTGGTTTGGTCGGTCCCGCTGGAATGTTGTCATGGAAGCCTTTCTCACCTCTGTCGTAACGGTCGCGCTTGCGGAAATCGGCGACAAGACCCAGCTTCTCACCCTTTGCCTGATCACGCGTTTTCAGCGTCCCTGGAGCCTGATAGCCGGAATTCTTGTCGCCACGCTCGTCAATCATGGAGTTTCTGCCGGTATTGGCGTCTGGCTCGGCCAGTTCCTGGCGAGCCGGACCGGGATCTGGGTGATCGGCGGCAGCTTCATCGCGGTCGGGCTCTGGCTGCTTGTTCCGGACAGGGACGACGCACCGACGACGGGCTTTGACGGCTACGGCGCGTTTCTTGTCGCGACGATCCTCTTCTTTTTTGCCGAAATCGGCGACAAAACCCAGATTGCGACAGTTCTGCTCGGCGCAAATTACGGCCAGCCGGTTGCCGTGACCATGGGCACAACGGTCGGGATGCTGGCGGCCAATGTGCCGGTCGTCTTTATGGGGCCGGCGCTGATGCGAATGATCCCGTTCGTCCTCACCCGCATTGCGGCGGCACTGGTTTTTGTCCTGACCGGGGTTTACATGCTTGTCTCGAACCTCGTGGGCTGAGCTGGCGTCATGGCGTCCCGTCAGCTGCGAAGGCAGGCGAGAAAACCGTCCGTGAGTGTCATCATGAGCGAGAAATAAAGCGCCTCATCGGCCGGGATATCGGCGCCGAGCGGATCGAGAACGCCAATCTTCACCGGCAGATCCTCCGCGGCCGTCACCAGCAGCCGGTCATTGAACTGCGGCTCGCGGAACAGGCAGCGCGCCCCGCTGCTGCGCAGCTTTTCGCGAATGTCGGCCAGCTTCCTTGCCGAGGACGGCGCGTCTGGCTCGATGGTGAGAGAGCCGACGGCGGTGAGCCCGTAGCGCGCTTCAAAATACGGATAGGCGTCATGCAGCACGACGAAGGGAATGCCCCGGACGGCGGCAAGACGGGCCGCAATCTCTTCATCCAGTATCTTCAACCTTGCGATCTGGCGGGCCGCATTCTCGGCGTAGATCGCGGCGTTCTCGGGATATATCTCGCCAAGCGTCGCCGCGACGGTTTCCGTTATATGGATTGCGTTCTCCGGATCGAGCCAGAGGTGGGGGTTATACCCGGCATATGCACCCGGCGCGCCGTTCGGGCTGGAATGATTGTGGCTGTGACCGGAGGCATGATCGTGATCGTCCCATGCGCCGCCCGCTCTTCTTTTGAGCAATGAGATTCCGTCCGCCTGGACGAGCGGGATCTTGCGCACGCTGTCCGGCAGGGAGAGAAGCGCGTTTTTCAGAAATTCCTCCAGCGTCTCGTCGATATAAAAGACGGCCCGCGCCTCCTGCAGCGCTTTCACCTGCGAGGGCTTGAGGGAAAAGCCGTGCACGGACGCGGCGCCCGCAACCAGCAGCCGCGCCTCGCCCGTCTCGCCGATAACGCCCTGCACCAGCGAATGCAGCGGCTTGATCGTGACGACGATGTCGCCTGTCTTAGCGGCCCGCGCGCCGGGTGTGGCAATGAGGGCAAAAAACAGGGCGGCACTAAAAATATGCATCAGGCGCATGGGCGGGGCTCAACAAATATCGTGTTGCGGAGGTGCGGATGTTATATTATAACGTTTCCATGTCAATCGCCTTTTCGGAAAAAATTCATGCATAAATGCGCCGCCCATGACGAGTGCGTTGCCGACGCGCTGCGGCAGGCGGAAGCTATCTGCGCGGCGCGGGACGTGCGCTTTACCGAGATCCGCCGCAAGGTGCTGGAACTGGTCTGGGAAAGCCACGGGCCGGTCAAAGCCTATGATCTGCTCGAGAAGCTGGATCATCGGCTGGCCGCCGTAAAGCCGCCGACGGTCTACCGCGCGCTTGATTTTCTGACCGAACACGGCCTTGTCCACAAGATCAGCAGTCTCAACGCCTTTGTCGGCTGCAGCCATCCGCTCCGTCACCCGGAATGCTATTTCCTGATCTGCAGCGGCTGCGGCGAGGCGGAGGAATGCTGCAATCCGGATATCGTCGCGGCGATCGAGCGGACGACGGCGGCGCGGGACTTCCGGGCCGAGCAGATCACCCTTGAAATCTCCGGCCTGTGCCGGCAATGCCGCAAGGTCAACTGACGGATGGCCGACTTACTCGCCGCGCAGCACATCAGCGTGCGCCGGGATGGCCGGACCATCCTTGATGACGTCTCGCTGGGCATCGGGGAGAAGGACTTCATTACCATTATCGGGCCGAACGGCGCGGGAAAATCCATGCTGCTGAAATGCATGATGGGGTTTTATGCGCCGTCCGCGGGGAAGATTATCCGGCGCAGCGGGCTCAAAATCGGCTATGTGCCGCAGCGCCTGGTTGCCGATCAGACGGTTCCGATCCGGGTGCGCCGCTTCCTCACCTTGCGCAAAAGGGCCTCCGCCGCCGAGATTGAACGGGTGGCGGGGGAAACGGCCATCACCGACTATCTCGATCAGCCGCTGCATGTTCTTTCGGGCGGCGAGTTGCAGCGGGTCCTGCTCGCCCGGGCGCTGCTCGACAATCCGGCGCTGCTGGTGCTCGATGAGCCCGCGCAGAACCTCGACGTGACCGGCCAGCTTGGCTTCTACCGCCTGATTGAGCGGATTTATGAGGAGCGGGATATCAGCATCCTGATGGTTTCGCATGATCTGCATCTGGTGATGTCGAGCACGCGCGAGGTGGTCTGCCTCTATCATCACATCTGCTGTTCGGGCGCGCCGCATCTCGTGACGCGCGATCCCGAGTTCGTCGGGCTGTTCGGATCGGATATGGCGCGGCTGATGGCGGTCTATAACCACAGCCATGACCACGGGCATGATCACGATCACGATCACGATCATGACCATGTGCACGCTCACGACCACGACCACGGCCAAGAACGGCACCAAAAAGGGGCAATATCTTTGCCAATCCACCATGATGGTGGCGCATTTGAGGGGCCGAGCGCCCAGGACCCGAAGCCGGAGGCGACGCAGAATGGATGATTTTCTTCTTCGCGCCGTGGCGGCGGGCATCGGCGTTGCGCTGATCGCCGGACCGCTTGGCTGTTTCGTGGTCTGGCGGCGAATGGCCTATTTCGGCGATTCCCTTGCCCACAGCGCGCTGCTCGGCATCGCGCTTGGCCTGCTCTATGGCATTAATCTCAACCTTGCGACGGTGCTTGTCTGCACCGGCTTTGCGCTCCTGCTGGTCTGGTTGCAGCAGCGCCGCGTACTGGCGACAGACACACTTCTCGGCATCCTCGCCCATGCCGCGCTCTCTATCGGCATGGTGGCGATCAGCTTTCTCGGCAATGTCAGCTTCGATCTTTACAGCTATCTTTTTGGCGACATCCTGACGGTCCGGATGGCCGACATCTACTGGATTTATGGCGGCGGCGCCGTTGTGATCGGGCTTCTGATCCTCAACTGGCCGGCGCTCACGCTGATGACGCTGCATGAAGATCTCGCCCGCGCCGAGGGGGTGAATACGGTCTGGGCCAATATCCTCCTGATGCTGCTGATGACCATCGTCGTCGCGGTTTCGATCCGCATCGTCGGGATCCTGCTGATCACGTCGATGCTGATCATCCCGGCGGCAACGGCGCGCCAGCTTGTCTCCTCGCCGGAAAGCATGGCCATCTCCGCCGCCCTCTTCGGTATTATCGCCGTCCTGCTCGGCGTTTCGGGATCGGTGGCGCTGGATACGCCCTCGGGACCCAGTATCGTGACCGCGGCGGCAGTCCTTTTTGCCGTTTTTTCGGTCGCCGCAGCGGCGCGCCGGCGCGCCTGACGCTAAATGGCAGATTTCTAATCTTGGCATTGGTTTGTCGGGACAATCTGCTAGGATCAGAAGGCGCCGGCCGATGCAAAACGAGAGGTAGAAATGTCACAATCCCCAAAACCCAGACTTGGCGGTCATATTCTCGCCGATCAGCTCGCCCTGCAGGGGGTCGATACGGTGTTCTGCGTGCCGGGGGAAAGCTACCTCGCGGTCATCGACGGGCTTTACAATCACACCAACCGCATCCGCATGATCAACACCCGCCACGAGGGCGGCGCGGCCAATATGGCGGAGGCCTATGGCAAGCTGACGGGGCGGCCCGGCATCTGTATGGTGACGCGCGGCCCCGGCGCCACCAACGCCTCGATCGGGCTGCACACCGCCTTTCAGGACAGCACGCCGATGATCCTCTTTGTCGGGCAGGTCGGGCGCGACGCCATCGACCGGGAGGCGTTTCAGGAGATGGATTATCGCCGGGTGTTCGGTGAGATGGCGAAATGGGTCGCCGAGATCGATGACGTGCGGCGCATTCCCGAATATGTGAGCCGCGCGTTTTATACGGCGCTCTCCGGGCGGCCGGGCCCGGTCGTTCTTGCGCTGCCCGAGGACATGCTGACCGAATGTGCCGAGGTTGCCGATATCGCGAAGGCCGCCGTCGCCCCGCATATTGCGCCGGCGGCGGCGGACATGGCGGAGCTTGCGGCCCGGCTCAAGACGGCGGAGCGACCGTTTATGCTTGTCGGCGGCGCGACATGGACTGCCAATGCCGTGAAGGATATAGAGGAATTTGCCGCCGCCCACGAGATTCCGGTCGGCGCCTCGCTCCGCTCGCAGGACTGTTTCGACAATCGCCATCCCAACTATGCGGGCGATGTCGGTATCGCCATCAACCCGAAGCTCGCCGCCCGCATCCGCGAGAGCGATTTGTTGCTCGTCGTCGGCCCGCGGCTTGGTGAGATGACGACGCAGGGCTATACGCTGATCGACGTGCCGAACCCCGCAATGCCGCTCGTGCATGTCCATCCGGGGGCGAGCGAGTTGGGTCGCGTTTATCAGCCGGACCTTGCCATCAATGCCCGGATGCCGGAATTTGCCGCGGCAGCCCGGGCGATTCCGCCGGAGGGCGCGTCCCGCCGCGCCGCGTGGGTTGCGGGTGCGCGGGAGGATTATCTCGCCCGCATCCAGCCAACGAAAGTGCCGGGGCCGGTCAATCTTGGCGAGATCGTCGCCTGGCTCAACAAAACGCTGCCCGAGGACGCCATAGTTACCGCGGGGGCGGGCAATTACGCCGTCTGGGTGCACCGTTTCTTCCAGCACAAGAAATTCCGCACCCAGCTTGCGCCGACCAGCGGGGCGATGGGCTACAGCGTCCCCGCCGCCATCAGCGCCAAGCTGACCGAGCCGTCGCGCACCGTGGTGAGTTTCAGCGGTGACGGTTGCTTCATGATGCTTGGGCAGGAGCTTGCAACCGCGATGCAGTTCAATGCCGCGGTGATCTTTGTTATCGTCAATAACGGTATTCTCGGCACCATCCGGATGCATCAGGAGCGGACATATCCCGAACGGGTGCACGCGACAACGCTCGCCAATCCGGATTTTGCCGCGCTCGCCCGTGCGTATGGGGCGTTCGGGGAAAAGGTTACCAGAACCCGGGATTTCGCCGATGTTTTCAAAGCCGCCGAGGCGGCAGGCAAGGCGGCAGTTATTGAGGTCATCGTGGATACCGAGGCATTGACGCCTGAACAAAGCCTCGCCGCGGCCCGGGCGCAAGGCAGCGCGAAGGCCACGGACCGATAGCGAAGAGGAAAGGTCAAGGGGGGCGGGATGATCGACTTTTATACCTGGACAACCCCGAACGGACGAAAAGTTTCGATCCTGCTTGAGGAGCTCGGCTTGCCCTATCGGACGATACCGGTCGATATCACGAAGGGGGAACAGGCGCGGCCGGAGTTCATCGCGATCTCGCCAAACGGCAAAATTCCGGCCATATTTGACACCGACACCGGAATCCGCATGATGGAGTCGGCGGCGATCATGCTTTATCTTGCGGAGAAGGCGGGCGGAAAGCTCGTCCCGGCGGATCTCGCGGCGCGCTCGCGGATGATGGAGTGGCTGATGTGGCAGATGGCGGGTTTCGGCCCGGTGTGCGGACAGGTGCATCATTTCGTGCATTTCAATCCCGGCAAATCGGCTTATGCGGAAACGCGGTTCCTCAATGAGGTAAAGCGGCTCTATCAGGTGCTCGAGAATGCGCTGGCGGGACAGGATTTTATCGCCGGGGACTACAGCCTCGCCGATATCGCGATTTGGCCGTGGGTCTCACGCTTTGAGTGGCAAACAATTAATCTTGATCACTATCCGAACATAAAAAGATGGTATTGTCGGATTGCCGACCGCGCGGCGGTACAGAAGGGGTACCATGTCCCTGCGTTCGTCAGCGATATTCCGCGCTAGGCGATGGTCATCAGAGCGCCTCATGTCGGCAAGTTAAGGGATAATAAACCTAGTTGAT
Organism: Sneathiella sp.; assembly: GCF_036844445.1. Taxonomy (GTDB): domain Bacteria; phylum Pseudomonadota; class Alphaproteobacteria; order Sneathiellales; family Sneathiellaceae; genus Sneathiella. The sequence goes on from NZ_DAIUFV010000007.1 coordinate 121,856, forward strand.
TTATACGTTTGTGAAAGTGGAGATGTACTTCCTGAATATACAAGGCTGAAGGACCGAAAAATACAATGAACGGTTTTTTTGTGGGTGAGGGTACCCTTCTCGTCCAATGCGCCGAGGAGTTTGAACGCGCCGGCGGGAAGATTGCGGGAGTTTTGAGTAAAGAGCCGCGGATACGTGCCTGGGCAGAGGCTGCGGGTCTGCCGCTTTTCGCCGCCCCCGATGACGATGGCCTTGGCGAGATTTCCTTCGATTATCTCTTCAGCGTCGTCAACCTGACAGTCTTTCCGCAGCATCTGCCGGTCCAGCCGCACGAGCTCGCGATCAACTTCTTCGACGGGCCGCTGCCGAAATATACCGGCATCAATGTCACCTCCTGGGCCCTGATGAATGGCGAAACCTCTCATGCCGTGACCTGGCATGAGATGAAGGAGACGCCGGATGCGGGCCGGATCCTGAAGACCGGGCCGGTCGAAATCGCGCCCGATGAAACCTCGATGAGCCTCAATGCGAAATGCTATGAGGCGGGCCTCGCCTCCTTTGCGGAGCTGGTCGAGGAGCTGAAAGACGGCTCTTTCACTCTCGCGGAGCAGGGGGCGGAGAAGAATGTCTATAGCGCCACCATGCGGCCACAGAATTTGGGTGCGCTGGATTTCACGAAGTCCGCTTCCGAGCTTGACCGGCTCGTCCGCGCGCTCGATTTCGGATCCTACGCCAACCCGCTCGGCGCCGCGAAGCTCGCGGCGGGCGATGTCGTCTCGCTGGTTGGGACGCTGAAAATCGAAGCGGGACCTGCGACCGGCGCGCCGGGGCAGGTCGTTGCGCTTGACGATACATCGGTTACCATTTCCGCCACCGATCACGATGTGCAGCTTAGCGATTTCCGCTGCCTTGCGGGCGAGCCGCGCCATCCGAATGCGCTGGGGTTGCAGCCGGGCGGGCAGGTTCCGCCGCTCGCGCCGCTTGCGCGCGAGACGCTGGAAGCTGTGGCCGGCGCGGAGCTTTACTGGCAGGACGCGCTCACCAAAGCCGAGCCGCCGCAATCTCCCTATCCGTCCAACCGCGACCTTGCAACGGGCGCAATGGCGGCGCCTCTCTCGCTTACCGCTTCTTTTGACGCGACGGAAGCGGCTGCGGCGCTCCTCGTCTGGCATTCGCTGTTGATGGGGGCGAAGACCGTCTCCTGCGCCGTGGACGGCGCCGGTGACCGGCATCCGCTGATTGCGCAAAGCCAGCTTGTCACGCTTGACGTGGATGCGAACGCGAGTGTTGCTGAGACAATCGACGCCTGCCGGCGGAAAATTGCCGAAGGGACGGCTGCGGGCCCCCGCAGCGTTGATCTGATCGCCCGGCTCCCTGATCTCGCGGCGCGCGACGTTGCGCTTCGCGCGCTGCGCGTTGCCGTCACGACGCAGGAGGGAAGCGACGCCGAGCTTCTGTCAGACCGACACTTCCTTCTCAATCTTGGTAGCAATCCGCGGCTTATCGTCCGGACCGGGCTTTATGCGCGCGACATGCTCGGCCATATCGCCCGCGATCTCAGCCATTTCCTGAACGCCTTTGCGGGGGCCTCCTTGCAGCCGCTTCGCAAGCTGCCGCTCACCGATCCCGAGGAGGTGAAGATCGGCATGGATCATATGGGCGTCGATTATCCCCGCGATAAGCGCATCCATGACGTGATCCGCGAGCAGGTGGGTAAAACGCCGGACGCCATCGCGCTGAAAGCGGATGAAGATGTGCTGACTTATGCCGAGCTGGACGCGCGGGCGGATGTGCTGGCTGCGAAACTTGCGGCACGCGGCGCAAAACGCGGGGTTATCGTCGGGCTTTGTCTCGAACGATCGACCGACCTGATCGTCTCGCTGCTCGCCATCCTGAAAACCGGTGCCGCCTATTTGCCGCTCGACCCCGCCTATCCGGCGGAGCGTGTTGCCTTTATGATCGAGGACAGCAAGACCCCGATCGTTGTCGCGAGCCCGACGACGGAAATCCGCTTCCGCCTCGATCCGGAAAAGGTCATCTATCCCGAGGTGTCGGGCGCGCAGCCCTTCACCATCCCGGCCGGTGAGCCGGCGGACCTTGCCTATATGATGTATACGTCGGGCTCCACCGGGCTTCCGAAAGGCGTGATGCTGACGCATCGCAATATCGTGAATTTCTTCAAGGGCACCGATATAGCCGTCCCCCATGACGGGGAAGTGCGGCTGCTCGCCATCACCTCGGTTTCCTTCGATATCTCCGTGCTCGAGATTTTCTGGAGCCTTGCGCGCGGTTTCACCATTATCCTCCAGACGGACGGCGCGGCCTCGGCGCCGGTGCCGGGCTTCAGCCTCTTTTATTTCGCCTCGGAAGTCGCGGGCAGCGGGCATGAGGCTTACCGACTGCTCCTGCAGGGCGCAAAATTTGCCGATGAGAACGGTTTTGAGGCGATCTGGACGCCCGAGCGGCATTTCCATGCCTTCGGCGGGCTCTATCCGAACCCGGCCGTAAGCTCGGCGGCCGTCGCCTCGATGACCAAAAATGTCGATATCCGCGCCGGCTCCTGCGTGCTGCCGCTGCATAATCCGGTGCGCGTTGCGGAGGACTGGGCGCTCGTCGATAATATTTCCGCCGGGCGCGCCGGCATTGCAGTCGCGAGCGGCTGGCAGCCCAATGACTTCGTGCTGCAGCCGGAGAATTTCGAAAACCGCAAAGACGTGATGCTGGACGGCATTGATACGCTGCGAAAATTGTGGCGGGGCGAGAGCATCAAGCTGCCGAACCACAAGGGCGAGGAGGTGGAAATCTCTACCCTACCGCGGCCGGTAAAGGGCGATATCCCGCTCTGGCTGACGGCCGCGGGCAATCCCGAAACCTTTGCCGCCGCCGCCGAGAAGGGCTGTTATGTGCTGACCCATCTCCTTGGCCAGAAATTTGAGGATGTGGCGGAGAAAATTCGCGCCTACCGAATGGCCTGGCGCGCGGCCGGCCATCCCGGCGCGGGCAAAGTCTCGCTGATGCTGCATACATTCGTCGGCGAGGATGAGGATGAGGTGCGCGAGATCGTGCGCGCGCCGATGAAGGAATATCTCCGGAGTTCCGTCGACCTGCTGCGCCGAGCGTCCTGGAGCTCGCCGACCTTCAAGCAGAAGGCCGATGCGACCGGCGTCACGCCGCAGGAGGTGTTCGAGAAGCAGGCGCTGACCGACGAGGAAATGGACGCCCTTCTCGATCATGCGTTCGAGCGCTATTACCAGACAAGCGGCCTGTTCGGTACGCCGGAAAGCTGTCAGGAGCTGGTGCGCGAGATCGCCCGCATGGGGGTCGATGAAATCGCCTGCCTGATCGATTTCGGCGTCGATACCGATCTGGTGCTAAAGCATCTCACCTATATCAATGAGCTGAAGAACAATCTGATTGCCGAGGGCGGCGTCGCGCGGCAGGCGTCGGTTGCCGAGCAGATCGCCGAGTATGACATCACGCATTTCCAGTGCACGCCGTCGATGGCGTCCTTCCTTGTCGCCGAACAGGCGGGGCGGACGGCGCTTGGCCGGCTGCAGGTGATGATGGTCGGCGGCGAGGGCTTCCCGCCGGAGCTTGCGCGCAACCTGCGCAGCCACCTCAAGGGCTCACTGCTCAATATGTATGGCACGACCGAGACGGCGGTCTGGTCGTCGGTCGCTGACCTCAAGACGGTCGAGGAGACCATTCCGCTTGGCGAAGCTATGGCCAACACGATTTATTCGGTCCGCAACGAGTTCGGGCAGGCGCTGCCAAGCGGCGTTGCCGGGGAGCTCTGGATCGGCGGTGAAGGCGTCGCGCGCGGCTATTGGAACCGGGAGCAATTGACGGCCGAGCGGTTCCTCGATACGCCCGAGGGGCGCTATTACCGCACCGGCGATCTTGTGCGCCATATGCCGGACGGGCGGCTCGAATTCCATGGCCGGATGGACAATCAGGTGAAGGTCCGCGGTCACCGCATCGAGCTTGGCGAGATCGAGGCAAAACTTGGCGCGCTCGAAGAGGTCAAAGATGCCGCCGTCACCGTCTTCGAGACGGGCGACAGCGACAAGCGGCTGGTCGCGTTCGCCACCGCGACGCCGGGCTATACCATCGATCCGCAGGCCGTCCGTAAGAAGCTCGGCGAGGTTCTGCCTGAATTCATGACGCCCTCGCAGGTGATTGTTCTCGATCGCATGCCCGAAACGCCGAACGGCAAGATTGACCGCAAGGCGCTGCCGAAGCCGCAAGGCCCCGCGCGTGTCGCGGCGGACGTGGCGCAAAGCGATACCGAAGCCGCGATCGCCCGCATCTGGTGCGAGGCGCTCGGCCTTGGCGAGGTTGGCGTGACCGACAACTTCTTCGATCTCGGCGGCCATTCGCTGCTGGTCGTGCAGGTGCAGCGCCGCCTGAAGGAGCTGTTCGATCGGGAGGTTGCCATCACCGACATGTTCCGCTTCTCGACCATTCAGGCGCTTGCCCGGCATATTGACGGCGGCAGCGTGGAGGGGGCGAACACGGCGGCGATGCGGGGCGCGCAGCGCGCGGCGGCTCGCCGGGCACGTATGGCGGCGAGGTCGGGAGCCCAGGTCGGATAACACGCACTATACTTTGCCGAGTATGTTTGGCAGGATGATAAGGTGTCGGTTGAAGGATGAGGCCGTGCCCGGGGCGGCAAGAAAGCGATATGACGGAGCATGGGGTGGAAATAGAGCCATCTGAGAAGATTGCCATTGTCGGCATGGCGGGGCGGTTTCCGTCGGCGCGCACGGTCTCGCAGCTTTGGAATCTGCTCTCTGAAGGCCGTATCGGCACGCGCTGGTTCAGCGATGAGGAGATGCTGGCGAATGGCGTGAGCCCGAAGGAGCTCGCCGATCCGAACTATGTCCGGGCGGCCAACTGCCTTGCCGACATGGAATGCTTCGATGCCGGGTTCTTCGGCTTCTCGCCGCGCGAGGCCGCCATTCTCGATCCGCAGCACCGCCATTTCCTTGAATGCGCCTGGGAGGCGCTGGAGGATGCCGGGCATATGCCCGAGCGTTTCGAGGGCCGTATCGGCGTATTTGCCGGCTCCGGCATGCAGGCCTATCTGCCGTTCAACCTTCTCACCAATCCCGATCTGGTGGCGGAGATCGGCATGTTCCTCTTGCGCCATACCGGCAACGACAAGGATTTTCTTACCACCCGCCTCTCCTATCTCCTGAATTTGCAGGGCCCGTCGGTGGCGATCCAGACGGCCTGCTCGACCTCGCTCGTCGCCGTCCATCAGGCGGCGGCAAGCCTGCTTTCGATGGAATGCGATATGGCAATTGCCGGCGGGGTGACGGTGGAATTGCCGCATCGGCACGGCTATAAATATGTGGAGGGCGAAATCCAGTCGCCGGACGGGCTCTGCCGCCCGTTTGACAATGACAGCCAGGGAACCGTCTTTGGCTCCGGCGCGGCGCTCGTCGTGCTGCGCCGGCTTGAAGATGCGCTGGCGGACGGCGATGATATCAAGGCCGTGCTGATCGGCTCCGCCGTCAATAACGACGGCGCGCAGAAGGCGGGATATCTTGCGCCGAGCGTTGACGGGCAGGCGGAAGCGGCGGCCGAGGCCCTCGCCATCGCCAATGTCCCTGTCGAGACCATCACCTATGTCGAGGCGCATGGCACCGGAACGCCGGTCGGCGATCCCATCGAGCTTGCCGGCCTGTCGGAGGCCTATGGCGCCGGCGGGAAGGGCTTTTGCGGCATCGGCTCGGTCAAGAGCAATGTCGGGCATCTCGACACCGCCGCCGGAGCAACCAGCCTGATCAAGGTGGTGGAGGCGCTCCGCCATGAGATGATCCCGGCCTCGCTGCATTACAAGACGCCCAACGGCCGCTTCGATATTGCCAACAGCCCCTTCTATGTGGTGGCGGAAAGCCGTCCCTGGCCGCGGGGCGCGACGCCGCGCCGGGCCGGGATCAATTCCCTCGGTGTCGGCGGCACCAACGCGCATGCGATTGTGGAAGAGGCGCCGCTCCGCCCAGTGCAGCCTCGGGAAGACTGCTGGCGGCTCTTCCCCTTTTCGGCGCGCAATGCCGCCGCGCTTGACGGGCTCACCGAGAAGTGGCGGGAATTCGTCACCTCGCCCGAAATGCCGGATCTCGCGGATGCCGCCTTCACGCTCCGCCATGGACGGCGCGAATTCACTGCCCGGCGGGCAATCGCCGCGAAATCGACCGATGATCTGAAAGCCGCGCTTTGGGGCGAGGCGCCCTCGCATGTCGCGTCGGGGGTGGCCGAGAAGGGCGCGGTGGAGGTCGTTTTCATGTTTCCGGGTGGCGGCGCGCAGTATCCGGGTGCCGGCGCGGATCTGCTCGCCCAGTCGGAGGCGTTCCGGGCGGCGGTCGATGAATGTTTCCGTCAGATCCCGGCCGATGCGCCGGCCGACCTGCGCAGCGTCATGTTCGAGAAGACGCTCGCCGACAGCGACGCGCGGGCCAGCATGGAGAAGTCGGCTTACGCCATTCCGGCACTTTTTATCCTTGAATATGCCTATGCGCGGCTGTTCGAAAGCTGGGGCATTCGCCCGGCCGCCATCCTTGGCCACAGCGCCGGCGAATATGCGGGGGCCGTGATCGCGGGGGTCATGTCGATCGCGGATGCCCTGAAGGTTGTCGTCTGGCGCGGCAAGGTGATGGATGCGGCCGCGGCGGGGGCGATGAGCATTATCCCCGCCCCGCGTGAGAAGGTGCTGGAGATGATCGGTGATCATCTCGATATCGCGGCGCTGAATGCGCCCGATCTTTGCGTCGTCTCGGGCCGTGTTGCCGATATCGATGCGCTGGAGAGCCGCCTCAGGGGCACCGAATATGAAGCGACGCGGGTGCGCATCAATGTCGCCGCCCACAGCCGCATCCTCGACAATCAACTCGACAATTTCCGCCGCGGCATCGACGGCATCCGACTGATGGAGCCGGACATTCCGCTGGTCTCGTCGCTCCGCGGCGGCTGGCCGGAGGCAGGGGATTTCACGACCATCGACTACTGGGTGCGGCATTTGCGCCATACCGTGCTGTTCGCCGATGCGGTGGAGACGGTGCTGGAAAAGCCCGGGCGCATTCTTCTGGAGGTTGGACCCGGCCAAACCCTCGGCCCGCTCGCCGAGATGATCTGCGGCAAGCATGAGCCGCGCGCGATCGTCTCTTCCGGCCGGCCGCCGAAGGAGGCGGACGATGATATGGCGCGGGCGCTGACTGCCGCCGGACGCGTCTGGACGGCGGGCGGCGAGCTTGACTGGAATGCCCTTCCGGGAGCGGGCGGACGGCGCGTCTCGCTGCCGACCTATGCCTTCGCCAGGGAGCGCCACTGGATCGAGCCGGGCCGCGGACTGCTTGCCGACGCGGCGGGCGCGGAAGAGGACAATGTTATCCGCCTGACGCGGAAAGCCAACATTGATGACTGGTTCAGCACGAAAGGCTGGAAGGTCGCCCCTGTGCCGCCCGCAGAGGCGCGTTACGGCGGACTCTGGCTTATTTTCCATGGCGGCGATCCGGTCTCAACGGCGCTTGTTCACTTGCTGAGCGAACGGCGGGAGAAAATTGCGATCGTGCGCCCCGGTGACCAGTTCCGCAAAAGCGACACCGAATATCGCATCGCGCCCAACGAGATCGCCGATTTCGAAGCGCTATTCGATGCCCTAGGCGAGATGCCGGCGCATATCATAAATGGCTGGCCGATGGCGGCAGCTGTCGATGGCCAGACGGGATTGTTCGAAACTGCATTCTGCCTCGCCCGGACGATCCAGTCGCTTGATCCGCCGGAGGATATCCGCCTCACCTTTATCGGCAGCGGCGGGGTTTCTGTGCGGGGTGAGCATGTCTCCTACCCCGCGCTCGGTACGCTGATCGGGCCGGTGCGCGTGGCGCCGCGGGAAATTCCAGGGCTGCAAAGCCAGTATATTGATCTTGAGGCCGGGGAGGATCCCGCCTGGGCGGCGAAAGCTATCCTCGATGAGAATAATGGTCGGACATCGGAAGATGTGATCGCGTTTCGTGCCCGCACGCGCTATGCGCAAAGCCTTGAGCCGCTCACGGTCATGGCGGCGGACGGATTGCCGAAACGCCTCAAGATGAACGGCCGCTATATCATCACAGGCGGCACAGGCGGGATCGGGCTTCGGCTTGCCGGCTATCTTGGTGAGAAAGCCGCGGCGAAAATAGGTCTGGTCGGTCGTTCGACCGTCCCTGAACGGGCCGAATGGGACTGCCTCGTCGCGAACGCCCCCGCCTCGAAAGACGCCGCGCTTATCCAAACGATCCGGAAAATCGAAGCCGCAGGCGGGGAGGTGCGTCTGCTTACTGCGGATGTGACGGAGAAAACGGCGCTTAAAGCAGCGCTCGAGAAATTCCGCTGCGATTTCGGCGGGATCGACGGGCTGTTCCACGGCGCCGGCATCATGGACGACGGGCTGATGCTCGGCAAGGAGCTTGCCGATACCAAACGCATCCTTGCGCCCAAGGTGATCGGCGGCGCCAACCTCGCCGCACTTCTTCCCGAGGGGACGCTCGATTTCTTCGCCGTCTTCTCGTCCACTTCCGTTGTCACGGCGCCGCCGGGGCAGGTCGACTATGTTGCCGCCAACGGCTATCTCGAGAGCCTCGCCACCTCGCGGCGTGACGGGCTCGCCATTTCCTGGGGCGTCTGGCGCGATGTCGGCATGGCGGCGCGCGCCTATCGCACGGACGGGGAAAGCGCGGCCGGCCCGCATCCGCTGCTCGGACCGCCGGAGCGGGGGGATCGCGGCGCGGTCAGCTTCACCTCCTACTATGATCCGGCGCTGCTCTGGGTGCTGAATGAGCATGTCGTCGGCGGCGATCCGGTATTGCCGGGGACGGCCTATGTCGAGATCGCCCGCGCGGCCATGGAGGCGGCGGCGCCGGGCCGGAAATGGGAGCTCCATTCCCTCTCGCTCCTCAGCCCGATGGTTTTTGCGGACGGCGCGCGGCGGCGCGTTGTGGTGTCCTTGACGCCGGATGACAAGGGCTATGAGTTTCAGGTTATGAGCAGCGCGGCCGCCGAGGCGCCGCTTATCGAGCACTGCCGGGCGCATGTTGCTTTAAAACGCCTGACCGACCGGCGCCTGCCGCGCAGCCTGCAGACGACGGGCAATGTCACCGTCGCCGATTACAGCGGCCAGGATTCCCAGGGCGAGCTGATCGACTTCGGCCCGCGCTGGGATAATATCGGCGAGATCCGCACCGGGGCCGGTGAGATCGAAGCGGATTTCGCCCTGCCCGAAGAATTTGCCGCGGATCTCGCAGACTATGCGGCGCACCCCGGCCTCACCGATACGGCCGCGACAATCGGCCTCTATCTTCTTTCCGATATTGGCGAGAAGGGGTCGTTCTATGCGCCGATGTCGCTTGACCGGTTGCGTATCTTCGCGCCCCTGCCGAAGCGCTTTAAGACCCGCGCGCGGTTGGTTGCGGAGACGCCGGGCCGCTATGCGAGCTTCGATGTCGTCTTTACCGATGACGCCGGAAATGTGCTGATGCTTTGGGAAGGCTTCGCCCTCACCCGGGTGGCGAGCAGCTCCTTCGATCCGGTCTCGGCGCCGGGCCAGCTTGTTGATGTTTTGATCGCGCAAGGCATTGCTGCGGCAGAATCGGACGCCGTCTTTGACCGGCTCTTTAACGCCGAGGCGGCATCGATGGTGGTCTCGCCGACCGCGATGGCGGATGTTGCCCGCGAGATGGCGCGCATCGGCGCAAAACTGCGCCCCCGGAATGACAGCGCGGCGGCCGACATGATGGCAACCACCACCTACGCCAACAAGGTGGAAGAGAAAATTGCGCAGTTCTGGTCGGAACTCCTCGGCGTGCGCCAGCCAGAACCCGATGCGGATTTTTTCGATCTTGGCGGCCATTCGCTGGCCGCGGTGCGCCTGTTTGCGAAAATCCGCAAAGAATATGCGACCGATCTGCCGCTCGCCACGCTCTTTCAGGCGCCGACGCTGCGATTGCTCGCGACGATGGTGATCCAGAAGGGTAATCTTGATGTTGCGGACACCGCGCCCGCGCCCGGCGTTGAGACGGGCGCGGACGGCGACTGGTCGCCGCTTGTCCGCATCAAGGCCGGCGCCGCTGGCGTGAAGCCGCTTTATCTTGTGCATGGCGCGGGCGGGAACGTGCTCAATTTCCGCTCCCTCTCCGGTTATCTCGATACCCGGCTGCCATTTTATGCGCTCCGCGCGCTTGGCTCGGACGGCGGCACGGAAATCCATGAAACGATTGAGGAAATGGCCGCCTGCTACGTCGGCGCGGTACTCAAGAACCAGCCCGAGGGTCCTTATAATCTTGCCGGATATTCAGGCGGTGGGGTGGTCGCGTTCGAGATGGCGCAGCAGCTGCGCGCCGCCGGGCATGAGGTCGGCAACCTGATCTTCTTTGACACGCTCGCGCCGGAAATCGAACCGCAGCAGATGAGCCTTGTTGAGAAAATATGGATGGCCCGCAAATGGAGCCTCGGCTTCGCCCTGCGCTGGCCGCTTCGCAAATGGCAGAGCCGCGCGGCACAGCGTGAGATGGAGCAGATTGCGGAGCTGCTTGGCCGCGGGGAGAAAATCCCCGATGAGCTGGTCGGCCAGCGCATGACGCAGGCTTATCTCGCCGCCGAAAGCCGCTACCGCCCGCAGGACTATCCCGAGGATGTGCTGCTCTTCAAGGGGAGCGAGGCGAGCGTGGAATTTCTCCGCGCGGGCCCCTATCTCGGTTGGGATAAATTCATCTCCGGAAAAATCCACGTGAAAATTTTCGCCTGCGATCATTTCAATATGATGATCGATCCGACGATCGGCGAAATCGGCGGGATTTTAAACGAGTTACTGCTTGATCGCTGATCCGGCCGCAGGGATATGCGCGGCAAAGAAGGCGAGCGCCAGGGGATAAAGACCCTTGTCGCCGAGATTGACGTGCGTGCCGTCCGCAAAGGCATGAAATTCCTTTGGCTCTGCCGCTGCGTCAAACAACCGCCGCGCCGAGGCGATTGAAATCGCGTCATCCTTCTCGCCGTGGAACAGGATCAGCGGAGCGTTGATGCGGGTGATGCGATCGATGGAATCATATCGCTCCCGCGTCATCACGCGGCAGAATGGCAGACCGTGATAGCGGTCGGTGAAATAGTCGCAAAAGCGGGCATAGGCGGCTTCAAGCGCGACGACGGCAACGTCTCGCTCCGCCGCGAGCCGGACAGCGACACCGCTGCCGAGGCTGTAGCCATAGGCGATGCGCCGGTCGGGCGGAACGGGCGCGCCGATGAGGGTATCAAGCTGGTCATAGAGCGCCCGCGCATCGCCCGCAAAAACTTCTTCGCCCGGCGCGCCGTCTTTCCCGCTTGAGCCGCGATAGACAAGTGCGGCAAGTCCGTATCCCGCTTCAAGAAAGGGCGCAAGACGGCCGACGGATGGCCCGATAGAGGTGAAATTGCCCATAAAATAAAGAATTACGGGCAGATTTCCCTGAGGGGGCCGGATCCAGGCGGACACCTCGGCCCCATCCTCCGACGTGAATGTCACCTCGCGAAGGCCGGGAAGGCCGGATGTATCGGGATCGGTTGCGGTCTGATCGAACTTGTAGATGGAGCCATAGAAAAGCTGCATTCCGGCGTAGCCGCCGACGACAATGACAAGCGCGAGCGCGCCGAGAATGATCAGAGCGTTCTGAAGCGTCATGGCGCGCCCCCGTTTGTGACATTACTGGCCGTTGGCGGGAATTGTGGGCAGGGCGAGGGATCGGGTCAAGGCGAATTGGCGGATTATATACCATAATGGTGCCAATTCTGCACGAGGCTTCAGCAAAAAGCACCATTATGGTCTGGCGAAGTCACCTTTTCCTAACCATAATGACCATCATGGTGATCCGAAATTATCCGCTCCGCGCGCTAAAGAAAGCCTGCCTGCCGACCTTCGACCAGCCTTTGGAGAGGGCGAGGGCCTGCTCGTAGGACGCAAGTATTTCCTCGGCGAGGGCATCGCCGCTGCCGGCGCCCCGCACGAGATCCGGCGCGAGCTCGGCCGCTTTTTCCAGCAGATCATCGGGGAAGGGACGGATAAAGATCTTGTCATCCTTCGCAAGCTCGCGAAGGGCGCGGGCATTCTCCCAGTCCGCTTCGGAAAGGCCGAAGGCATCCTCCGCCGCACAGGCATTGACAATGACCGCTTTCAGATCGTCGCTGAGCGCATCGAAAGCGCTCCGGTTGACGAGACATTCCGCGGTGCCGTTCGGCTTGTTGAAGGACGGCCAGTAGTAATAAGGCGCAACTTTGAAAAACCCGAAAGCGCGATCGCTCCATGGCCCGAGATATTCAACCGCATCGACCAGCCCGCTTTGCAGGCCGGGATAAATGTCTCCGGGGGCCAGCAGCACGCTGGTGGCGCCAAGGCGCTCAAAAAGATCGCCGCCGAGCCCGGCGCTCCGGATTTTGACGCCGCGCATGTCGGAAAGCGACTTTATCTCGCGCTTGAACCAGCCGCCCATCTGGCTGCCGGAGTTGCCCGCCATAAAGGGCTTGATGTTGAAAGGCGCATAGAGCCGGTCCCAAAGCTCCTGTCCGCCGCCCTGGTAGATCCATGCGGCATGCTCACTGGGCGCAAGACCGAACGGCATCGTCGTGAAAAAGACACTTGCCTTGACCTTGCCCTGCCAGAAAAAGGAGGCCGTATGCGCAAGCTCCGCCGTTCCGCGCCCGACCGCATCGAAAACCTCGAGCGCGGGCACGATTTCATTGGCGGCGTAAAGCTTGACGGTCAGCCTGCCGTCGCTCATCTTTGTGATCCGGTCGGCAAGCCGCTGCGCCGTGACGCCGACGCCGGGCGCGCCTTTCGGCCATGAGGTGACCATCTTCCATTCAAGCCTGTTGCTGGCGATGGCGGGCCGTGCAAAACCGGTTGCCGCCGCACTGAGCGCGCCCGCGGCAAGAAATTTGCGGCGTGAGACGGAGTTTCGGGTCATATCTCCTTCCTTTCCTGAAGGCTGGTTTGACTGAATTGATAAAGTTTATCGAGAAGGTTGACGGCGAAGCTCGCCGGGCCCTCGCTCCGCGCGGCCGCCTCTTCCCCGGCTTTCCCAAAAAGACGCAGACCGCTCACCACGACATCGTGCGGGCGGTCACCCGGCGAGGCGGCGAGCGCGGCGGCAAGTAGGGCGGTGCCGGCGCATCCGATGCCGGTGACGCGGCCCATCATCGGGTCCCCGCCGCCAAGCGCCCGCGAGAGAGCCCCGTCGGTAATGAAATCGGTCGCGCCGGTCTCGGCGACGACAGCGCCGGTTTTTGCGGCCAGGATCTCAGGATTATCCGAGAGGGCGCGGATTTCGGCGCCGTTGCCGCGAATAAGCGCAGGCTTCAGCGCCAGCAGCCGCATCGCATAGTCACGACGCTTCGGCGCGCGATCGACAAGCACGGGGTCGAGAACCCAGGGGATCTGTCGCCGGTTTGCTTCATCAATCGCAATTTCAATGGCATTTTTGCGTATCGGATCGAGCGTGCCGAGATTGACGAGCAGGGCGCCCGCGCCGGCGGTAAAACTCGCCACCTCTTCCGGATCGGCGGACATGGACGGGATGGCCTCGACCGCCAGGAGCATATTGGCGGTCAGCGCCTGCACAACGGTATTGGTCAGGCAGTGTACGGCGGGCCGTTGGACGGCGATGCGGCGGAGCAGTGCGAAATCAGCGTCTTCGAGCATCCTTTCCTCCTTTGATGGTCGGAAGGAAGGTGCGGAAAACATTTTCTGAAATGACCCGTCCTCAATTCCCTCCGCCGGTTCTAACCGGATCAGGTTCTACGGGTCGGCAATCTCGCCTCTCAGCCCTTCAGGCACCCCGATGAGTAACCGGCATCTTAAGCGCATAGGGCGGATTTGCAACGGGAATCTTGTTGATGAAAAATTAATCACCGCGTCAGCAAATCTATTATCGCTTTAATAATCTTCATGGTAGCCTTGATCAGATAACAATAAGCGGATTGGCGAGGATACTTCCGTGACCCAGGAAAAAGTTCGATTTATCTATCTCAACTTCGGTCATTTTCTGGACCACCTGTTTATGCTGATCTTTGCCAAGGCCGCGTTCAGCGCCGGCCTTGCGTTCGGCCTCGCCGAGGACGGCGCCTATGCGGAGATGATCCCATACGGCATTCCCTCCCTTGTTCTCTTTGGCGCGGGCGCGCCGCTTGCCGCCTTTCTCGCCGATAAATGGGGCCGGACGACGATGATGACGATCTTTTTCGTCGGCATGGGCATCTCGGCAATCCTCACAGGTTTCGCCTCCTCTCCGATTGAAATTGCAATCGGGCTCGCGGCGATCGGTCTTTTCGCCTCCATCTATCATCCCGTCGGCATCGCCATGGTTGCGCAGGGCGGTGGGCGCGTCGGCTGGCGCATCGGCGTCAACGGCGTCTGGGGCAATATGGGTGTGGCGGCCGCGCCGCTGATCACCGGCTTCATCCTGGCAAGCTACAGCTGGGAGCTCGCCTTTATCATTCCGGGCGCTATCGCGGTGCTGACAGGCGTCAGCTTTTACTTCTTTGCAAAGCGCGGCGGGATGAAAGTGCCGGTGTACACGACCGGAAAGAAGGAAACTGTCGGCTTTCGCCCCGGCTGGAAACGGGCGCTTGCCGCCGTGATGCTGGTTACCTCGGCGGGGGGCTTCGTCTTTGGAACCATGACGTTCATTGTCCCGCGGATGTTCGAGGTCAGTCTCCCCGCCCTTAGCACCGATGTTGCAACAACCGGCGTCCTCGCGGCCCTCGTTTATGCCATTGCGGCCTTCGCGCAGCTACTGGTCGGTCGTTTGATTGACACTTTCCGCATCAAGCCGGTCCTGCTCTGCCTTGCCGTCGCGCAGCCGATCCTGATCGGCATCATGGCGGTGCAGACGGATTATGCGCTCTTCTTCGTCAGCCTGCTGGCCATGAGTTTTATCTTCGGCCAGATCCCGATCACCGACACGGTTATCTCACATTACGTGCCGGACGTCTGGCGCGCCAAGGTGATGGCCGCGAAGCTGCTGCTCAATCTGGTTATTGGCGCCATGTCACTTATGGTGGCGCGCACCATCCTTGAGGCGGGCGGCGGGTTCTCCGGCGTGATGACCGTCGTGGCGCTGGCTGCGGTGTTCATCTCACTGGCCGCACTGCTGCTGCCCGGCCGCATCCGGCGGGACCTGCCCGGAGCGCTTGCGCCGGCGGAATAGCGGCGCGTTCCGTTGTCGGCGGCGCGACTTTCTGGCATAGTCTGAAGATCGGGAGAAAAGACAGGGAGGCCCCATGCAACGCGCGTCCGTCGTCCGGCCAAGACATCCGCTTGCCGCGCCGATCCGTCTCGATCCGGCCTTTGACAATTCTGAGGCCGTGGTCGATCTGATCCGCAAGGGCAGCCCCTACAAGACACTCGCCGCCGTGCATCGCAACACGGGTGAGACCTCGGGTGGCTGGTTTCGCAATTTCTGGGCGCTCGGCGGCAAGGTCGTCTTTGACGGGGCCGCCCCCTTTTTCAACAATCCCCGTTTCATAGATGCCGCGAAGCAGTCGTTTAACGCCGAGATCATTCGTCCCGTCGCGATGATGACCAATCTCAACCTGCCGGCGGCGGGCCTGCCGCCGCATCAGGACCTGCCATTTTTTCGCGGCGCCCAGAACCGCGAGGTGCCGAGCTGGATGCTCGCGCCCATGGGCTATTCGGGACTGTTCCATGACTGGGCCGTTCCGGTTGCCTCCGCGATCACGTGGTTTTTCGATGGCGAGGGCGGCGAGTTCGAATACTGGCCCGATGGCTTCGATGCGCCGTCAAAGACGGAGCGGCCGCCGTTCAGCAACTGCTGCCTGCTGGCCGATAATGAATATATGTTCCATCGTGTCGGCGCGCACGGGCCGGAGGAAGAGCATGATCTCTATGAGCATCTCGGCCATCACGCCCGGCTGATCCTTGCCGCCGATCAGCACTGGCAGGTCGAGGACGCGGGCAGGATCGTTGCCGAGCTTGAATTCGCAAAAGTCCGCCTCTCCGTTCTCTGGAAAGCCTATTGCTTTCGCGATGAAGCGGAGGCGCAGGCCTATGATGATCACAGCCGCGATCTGACGCCGGATACGATCATCGATATCTTCTGCGGCGATCTCGCGGCGCGCGGAATCAAAGCGACCCGGCCCGTGGATTTCTGGTCCGACGCCGACTGGAAGGAAACCATCACCGCCGTCTATGGGCCGCCCTCCGGATATTGACCGTCGCTAAAGGGCAGGCGCAAGGCGACACGCTCCGGAAATCAGCCTGCGCGCACCGGGCGGAATTCAACGCCGTAGCAGATAAAGCCCCGCACTGTTCGGGCCGCGCCCGCCGTCTCGGCGCGCGCGCACATAGCCTCGGGATCGCGCGCGGTAATATCGATGGCGGTAAAGAGATCCTGTTGCTCGCTGCGCGCGTCGACAAACCGCACGCGGCCGTAATCGAGCGCGATGGTGCTCCAATCGTCATCCCCGGTGAGGGGGCGGTCGCAGATATGCGCCCACAGCGTCGCGCGCTCGCGCGCGGTTGGCCCTGCGATCTCAATCCCGACGATCTCGCCCGTGACGTCCGTTTTGACATGCCGCTGCCAGTCATCGCCCGCCCAGTGGTAGGCGCCCATCAAATCGTCGCCGCCATGATGGTGGTCAAACTCCAGCATGGTGGCCCCGGTCGCCTTGGGGCTTAACTGCAGCATGTCGGCCCGATCGTCATAGCGCTCATGAACCGGCGGGACGCCCATTTCCGCCGCGCGCGCCTTGTGCCGCGCGACATTTGCGCTGTCAAAAATGGCCATATAGCCGCCGCGCCCGGCACTCCGGTCAAGGAACCGGCCGACCGCCGTATCCGGCCGGGTTGGGACAACCACCTCGAGAAAGCCGCCGTTGATCGCAAAGAGAATATTCTCAAGCCCGAACTCCGGCAGCGCAGAGCGATGACAGACGTCGAGCCCGAGAATAGCGCTGAGCGTCCGCTCGGCCTCACCGATATCATGGGCCGCGAGGCAGATCTGCCGCAAGCGGACATAATTTTCTGATGTCATTGTCTGCCCTCCCGAGCGCGCGAGCGTTGTTGCTTGTTATCCGCCGCCTTTCGCAGTATTCCAAATTTAACCGCGGCGGTAAAGCCTTCGCGCAAACGGCAAGGCGGCCCGCGCGCGGAAAAAACAGTAGTAAAATAAGCAGATGCTGATTAGGCTAGGCGGCAATATCATCCGGACATTTTTCACGCCTTAAGAACCATCTCGCCCAAGGGTTTGTGCAGCACAGAATGACGAAAAGCCTTCCTTCTCCGATCACCAGAATGAGCCAGGCGATGATCGTTCTGGGAATTTGTGCGGCGTTAATCGTGGCGTTCGTGAATTTGCGCGACAAGCCCGGCATCCAGTTCGTCGAAGGCCA
Organism: Sneathiella sp.; assembly: GCF_036844445.1. Lineage (GTDB taxonomy): Bacteria > Pseudomonadota > Alphaproteobacteria > Sneathiellales > Sneathiellaceae > Sneathiella. The sequence goes on from NZ_DAIUFV010000007.1 coordinate 139,253, forward strand.
GCTTCTCGACGCCCGGTTCGCGCTGCGCGGCCCCATCGCGACCGACCCGGATATTGAACTCGTTCTGATTGAGCAGAGCGACCTTGATACAGAGAGCGGCACGCTTTCCCCGGCGCGGCTTCGCGATGGAATTGCAACGCTTGGAAAACTTGGCGCAGCGGCGGTTGTGCTGGATCCGCGCCTTTTGAAACAAAGCGCGCCCGGAAATGGCGGCAAGCCGGCGGGCGATGCGGAGTTGAAAGCGCTCACCCGCGCCCTCTCGGATGCGAATGTCATCGTCCCTTACGTTTTCTCGCTCGCGCCTGCGACCGCGACGCGGCCCGCGCTGCCACCCTCGGTCCAGCACTCCGCCTATAGCGTTCTCAAAAGCCGGAGTTCGTCAAAGGTCCGCCGCCCGGTTGAGGCCGGCGGCTACCAGGCGCCGGAGACGGCCATCCTCGCTGCCGGCTCGCCCGGGCACATGACCTACGCGCGCCAGCCGACCTTCTCGCGCCAATATGCCTATCCGGTCGTCGGCTATGGCGGCGCATTCTATCCCTCGCTTGCGATGCAGGCGTTTCTGAAGGTGACGGGGCTGACGGTCGGCGATGTCGAGGTGACCCTCGGCGAAGGGTTGCAGCTTGACGGAAAATATCTGCCGACGGACAGCAAGATGCGGCTTGCGGTCAATTATCACGGGCCGGGCGGAAGCTACAAGCAGACACGCTTTGCCGATCTTGGCGCGGGGGGAAGCTTCGCGGACAAGCTGGTGATTGTCGGCTTTGCCCCCTCGGCGCGCAACGGCGCTTTCGCGACGCCCTTTGATCCGGCGCTCTCGGAAGCTGAATTTCTCGCCAACGTCATCGACAATCTGAAGCAGCGCAACCCGCTTATCCGCTCGCAGCAGGTAATCGTGCTCGATATCCTGCTGCTCGCCCTGATCGGACTGTTCTTCGCCCTGCTCGCGGCGGCGAAACGGATCGTCACCGTGGTCATTGTCTCGCTGATCGCGACCGGGCTGCTGCTCATCGCCAATATCCAGGCCTTTGTCGTCTTTGACCTCTGGCTCGGACTGGCGTTTCCGCTGCTCGCCGTACTGATTTCAGCCGCCGTGCTGGTTATAACGAAGCGTCTCTCGGCGAGACGGGAGCAGGCGATCCGGGATGCGGATGAGGCGCTGGATGAGGAATATGGCGCACCCTGGACGTTTGATCGGGTTGCTGCATCGCCCGCCGGCGCGCCGGCCGTGACGCCCGCCGATGAGCCGCGCCCCGAAGACGAACCGCTTGTTTTTACTGAGGCGCATGAAGAGCCGGTTCTCGGACATGTTCCGCCGCGTGCGCCGGCTCTCTCGGTGGATCTGCCGCCTCCATCGGTGCGCGAGAAAGCGGAGCCACATATCGAACCGGTCATTGAGACGGCCGCCGCGCCCGCTATCCCGCCGTTATCCCCCCTTCCCGATGACGAGGAGCGGAGTGAGCCGTTCGTGCCGCTTCATCCGGAGGGGCTTGATGCGGAGACGGCCGATGCGGAAAGCGGGCCGGAAAGAGAGCATGAGCCGGCGGTGCCAACCGAGCGGGATCACGCCCATGGCAGCCATCGGCATGACTATATCACCCCGTTGCCGGCATCGCCCCGGCTTGGCGAAGCGCCGCCGTTGAAGCTGGCGGAGGAACAGGAAGCCGCACCTGATGCGCCGTCCGTTGTTGCTCCCGCCGCGCCCGAGAAAATCCGCCGCGATGACACGGCGGCGGCGCCGAAGAGCCGGAAACCCGCGTCGCTTATCCCTGTCATGGAGTCTTCTCTCCGGCGCGAGAGCGCCCCGCCTCGGACATCGGAAGCCGCGATCGATTTGCTTCTGCCCGAGGAAACATCGGTTGCGGCGCTCTTTATCCGGATGCGCGTCTTCCGTCTCGCCGCGAAGCGTTTCGGGCCGACGCGCTCGGCGCAGCTTCTTTATTCTGTCTACCAGCTCATTGAAAAGACGATCGTGCGCAATTCAGGTTATCTGGAGCAATTTGCCGATGAAGACGTGATGGGCGTTTTCGGTCTTCCCGACGCGAGCCCGCAGGATGCGGAAAACTGCCTTCGCGCGGCGCGGGAGCTTGCCGCGGCGCTCAGCGATTGGGTACGGCGGCAGGGGCTGCCGGCGGATGCGGTCGAGTTCTGCGTCTGCGCCGATTTCGGACCGGCGCACGTCACCGCGGGCGGGACGTTGGAGGCCCCCGATGTCAGCCTCTCCGGCCCTGTTGTCGGGCGCGTCAGCCGAATGGAGCGTGCCCCTGCGGCGGAGGGCGCGAACATCGTCGTTTCAGAAAAACTGATGCGCAAAGCAGCCGAAACGGAAAAAGACGACGATCTCACACGCGGATTTATCGAACAGCCGATGCAGCAGATCCCGGGCGTAGGCGGCCTGACAGGGCTGTGGCGGGCGGTAATCGCGGAAGAGGGATAACGGGGGATTTGCCTGCCCGCCAAAGTTGCGGGATCGGTGTGAATTTGCGCATTTTTCCGCGGCCTATCAGTGCGGTATTCTTTGTAAAGCGGATATGACAAATTTGTTATATCGCCGCGCCGGCGCGCGCGTTGACAGGCCGTTTTCCAGCCTTTACAAGAAATTGCGCGCCACCAGAAAGCGAAAGAACAGACAAATGCCGACATTCGAAACAATTCTGGCTAATTATGGTTTGTTGGCAGTGATTGTTCTGACCTTTTTCGAAGGGGAGACGGTCGTCATCGTCGGCGCTTTCCTCGCGCATCAGGGGTATTTCAACCCGTATCTTCTCTGTCTTTGCGCATTTCTTGGGACCTTTGCCGGGGATCAGCTCTGGTTCTACCTCGGCCGGCACCACAGCGACTTTAAAATTGTTCGGAAAATACGCAGCTATCAGTCGTTTGCGCGCGTCCTCGGGATGGTTGAACGACATCCGATCAAGTTCATTCTGTCGTTTCGGTTTGTCTATGGCGTTCGCAATATTGCGCCGGTTGCGCTTGGCCTTTCCAATGTTCCGGCGTCGAAATACCTGCTGTTCAACTTCATTGCCGCACTTGTCTGGGCGAGCAGCTTCACCCTGATCGGATATCTGTTCGGTGAGGCGGCGGAGCGGTTTCTCGGCCAGATGGCGGGGGTTCAGCATAAGATACTCGGCGCCATTCTGGCGGGGGGCGTCGTCTATGTTGTTTTCAAGCTTGTCACCGGGCAGATCCGCCGGCGGAAGGCGCGACACAATCCCCCCGGAGACGTCTGAGAGGCCGTCCTCACCCTCGCTGCGGTGATCACAACTATGAGAAGGGGCGGATGATGCGGATTGAATTACCTCTCTCATATGGTAACATTTGTAACTATCGTGATGTCACCGGCGGGAATTGCTCATGAATCTGATATTGGAACAATTTCTACCCTATCGGCTGATCCGTCTGACGGAAGCGCTCAGCGAGCGCGCCACCCAGACGTACAAGGCCGAATATGATCTCTCGCGCGCCGAATGGCGGGCGTTTGTGCTGCTCGGGCAGGGGCAGGAAATGACTGCGACGGATATTTCCTACTATTCCACCATGCACAAGACAAAGGTCAGCCGCGCCATACAGATGCTGGAGAAGCGGCGCTGGGTGAAACGGGAAGTGGATGAGCGCGACCGGCGGGTGGAACGGATTTCGCTGCTGCCGCAGGGCCGCAAAGTTTATGAGAAGCTGGTGCCGATGATGCAGGCCGAGGAAGCCAAGCTGATGGCGCGGCTTGGCCCGGAAAAAAGCGCCGCGCTGCAGGAAGGTCTCGCCGCGCTTGAGGAAATCTATCTCGAGCCGAAGGTCCCGATGGAAACGGCGAGTTGAGCCCGTGCGCATGGCACGCCGCTCGCCCGGTGCCGGGATGACGGTAGAGGCGCTGCGCGCAAGCCCCGACTATCTTAAGCGCTGGTTTGACGCCGAGGTGCGCTGGCCGGACGAGGTGCTTCTCTGGACGGGGCGGCCCGGCATTCTCCGCTCAGCCTTCTTTAATTTCTGGTTCTTTCCGATCGGGGCGCTTTTAAGCATTATCCTGCTGCTGATCTGGTGGGAGGCGGAAACGGCGGGTCCGCTTCGCCTGCCGGAAGCGGCGGTCATCTTCGGCGCCGTCTGGCTGGTGTCGAGCCCGCTTCGATATGGCTGGCGGGCGCGCCAGACAGCCTATTTCATTACCGATCAGCGCATCGTCCTGCTCCGAAAGGGGCTGTTTCGTGTCCACCAGACGGATCATACGGCCGAGCGGCTTTCGGACTACCGAATCCGGCGCTATCAAAATGATCGCGGCGATATTCGTCTACGTCTCAGCCGCTCCCTCGCCGCCAATCCCTATCAGGACGACAAGATAAAATGGATGCCCGAGCAGAGCCGATCGCTTATCGCCTGGTCAGGATCGGGGCCGTTTGCTCTCTATACGGACGGGCTTTGGGGGGTCGGCGGGCTTGCCACTGCGGTCGCGGCGATCGACCGGCTGAAAAGCGGACGCTGAGCGCCGGTCTCAGCGTTTCAGGCGCTCGCGAAGTTCGGTTTTCAAAACCTTGCCATAGTTATTCTTCGGCAGCTCGTCGATGAAGATATATTCCTTCGGCCGTTTGAAGCGGGCGATCTGTTCCGTGCAGTGCCGGTCGAGCGTCTCCGGTGTGAGCGCCGCACCCTCGCGCGGGACGACGAAGGCGACGACCTCCTCGCCCCAGTCCGGGTGATAGCGGCCGACAACGGAGATTTCGGCAACGCCCGGATGGGTGAGCAGTGCCTCCTCGATCTCCCGCGGATAGATATTCGTGCCCCCCGAAATAATCATGTCTTTCGAGCGGTCTTTGAGCGTGAGGAAACCCTCTTCATCGAAGCAGCCCATATCGCCGGTGTGCAGCCAGCCGCCACGGAGCGTCTCCTCGGTTGCCTCCGCATTCTGCCAGTAGCCTTTCATGACAACATCGCCGCGCACCACGACCTCGCCGACCTCGCCGACGGGGACAGGATTATCGTTGGCATCAACGACGCGCACCTCGACATCGGTCCGCTCGACACCGACAGAGGCGAGGATTTCGCTCCGCCGCGGATGCTGTTCATCGCGGATCATTGCCATGGTGAGGCCGGTAATGGTCATCGGGCTTTCGCCCTGACCGTAAATCTGCACAAAGCGCGGCCCGAGCGCCGCAATCGCACGGCGGATGTCGGCTTCATACATCGGCCCGCCGCCATAGACGATGACTTTAAGGTTGCGCGTATCCGCACCATCGAAAGCCGGGCTCGAGATAAGGCGATGCACCATCGTGGGGGCAAAGAAAAAGCAGGAATTTGGATAATGGGCGATAAGACCCAGGGTTTCCGCCGGATCAAAGCCGCCGCTTTCGGGCGTTACCTGTATCCCTCCCTTGGCGATGAGGGGAAGGCCGTAAAGGCCCGATCCGTGTGTCTGCGGCGCGGCGTGGATAATGCAATCGCCCGGATCATGCGACGTGACATCGGCAAAATAGCTCAGGGTTGCCGCGAGCAGGTTGCGGTGGCTCAGCATCGCCCCTTTCGGCTTTCCGGTCGTGCCGGAGGTGTAGAAGAGCCACGCGAGATCATCGCCGTCGACATCCTGCAACGGAAGCGCCGGCTCCTGTTTTAGCGCCTGGTAGGCAGCGTCCTCAACGGAAAGGATTGTTTCGAGCGTTGGAAGCTCCTTTGCGAGGGACGCGAGCTCGGCCGCGAGTTCCGCCGTTGCAAAGACGAGGCGGCTGCCGCAATTCTCGAGAATATAGCGAAACTCGTTAAGATGCAGCTTGGCGTTCACCGGCACCGCAACCAGCCCGGCCCGCCAGACGGCGAAGAGCGCGATCCAGTATTCCGGATGGTTCTTCATAATCAGTGCGACGCGATCGCCGGGATTGAGGCCGAGCCTGCCGCGGAGCGCCCCTGCAAGACCCGCCGCCTGATCCGCAAACTCCCGGTAGTTCGCAACGATTTTTTTGCCATACGCGAGGGCGGGGAGCGCCGGGTAGGTCGCCGCCGTTCGCGCAAGCAACCGTGCAATATTCATAACATTCCTCCCCGTTATGAGGTTTCGCTCGTTTGTTCGATCGGTTGTTGTTTCGAGAGATACCAGAGCAGCATGAGGCCCGGCAAGGCGGCAATCGTGGTCAGGATAAAAAACTCCATCCAGCCGAGCCGCTCGACGAGCCATCCCGCAGGCGAGACCAGAACGGTGCGCGCGACCGCCATCAGCGAGGAGAGAAGCGCATATTGCGTCGCCGTGTAGGCGACATTGCAAAGGCTGGAAAGATAGGCGACAAAAACGGCCGTCCCCATCCCGCCCGACACATTCTCGAGCCCGATCGTGAGGGCGAGGAAGGAGATATCGGGACCGATGGCGGCGAGAGCGGCAAACATGAGGTTGGATGCCATCTGCAAAATCCCGCACACCCAGAGCGCGCGATACATGCTCGTCGCGGCGAGCAGCCAGCCGCCCAGAAAAAGCCCGCCAAAGGTCGCGACGGTCCCGAGTGTTTTCACAATCTCCGCAATTTCGGTAAGGGTGAAGCCGGTTTGCAGATAAAACGGGCTCGCCATGGCGCCCGCGAGGCTGTCGCCGAATTTATAGAGAATGGTGAACAGCAGGATGACCAGCCAGTCCGGCCGCTTCATGAAATCGGCGAAGGGGTCGATCACGGCATGTTTAAGCCATCCGAGATAGTCGGTATCCGCCAACGGGTCGCCATCAGCGGAGGCGGCTTTCACGCTTCCCGGCTCCGCCGTCAGCAGAACGGTCACCATTCCCACAAGGATAAAGCCCGCCATGACCATATAGGCGATCGTCCAGCCGAAATGATCGGCGATGACGAAGCTCGAAAAGCCCGTCAGCCACATGGCGATGCGATAGCCGTAAACGAAGGTGGCTGCGCCGGCCGCCATATTCTTCTCGTTGCAAAGCTCAATCCGGAAGGCATCAACGATGATGTCGTAGGAGGCGGAGGTAAAGGCGACCGCGATCGCCATCACAGTGACATAAAGCAGATTTTCGGACGGATTGGCGAAACCGAGCAGCAGCGTGGCCGCCATCAGAATGGCCTGAAGCAGCAGCAGCCAGCTCCGTCGCCGGCCAAACAGGCGTGACAGCACTGGCAGGCGCAGATTGTCAATAACCGGCGCCCAGAGAAATTTGAGCGTATAGGGGAGCCCGACAAGGGTGAAGAGGCCGATGGAGGTGAGGTCGATCTTTTCCTGCGTCAGCCATGCCTGCAGGATGCTGCCGGTCAGCAGCAGCGGCACACCGGATGAAAAGCCGAGCAGCGCAATCCCGAGAATTCGCGGATCGCGATAGACGGCGAGGGCGGATAACCAGTCGCTTTTCATGCCAAAACCTCACTCATACGCAACTGAACACGCTCGCGCCTGTCGGTCATCCGTCAATGTGCGCCGTTCCGGATCCGCTCCTGCGCTTTTTGCAGATCGTCCGTCGTACGCACAAGCCGCTCGGCGAGGACGCGCATCAGCTCCACCGCCATTTCGGGAAACTCCGTCACCATGCGGAAGAACACTTCCTTGGTGATTTTGAGCGTTGTCAGCTCGGTTTTCGCGCGAATGGTCGCCGTCCGCGGAATATCGATCAGGATGGCAATCTCGCCGACGACGTCATTTTTGCCAAGCGTCGCCACGGTCAGCGGTCCGGACGGTGTCTCAACGATGACTTCCGCCTCGCCGGCCATGATGAAATATGCTGCGTCGCCATTGTCGCCCTGCTTGCACACGACATCGTCGGGCTGGAATGTCAGTCGCTCGGAAGTGAATGCCAGCAGCTTGATCCGCGAGGGATCAATTTTAGCAAACAGCGGTATTTGCCGGAGGATTTCAACTTCTTCTTTCAGACTCACGCATTTTCTCCTTCTTCAGCCTCAGGAGGCCGCTAACATCTCTTTATATAGGGCGCTCGTCTCCTTAAGGCTTGCCGGGTCTCCCTGTTCAGCAACGCGTCCGCTTTTGAGGACCATCACGCAGTCGAAATCGAGGGTTTTCTCGGCGTGATCGAGCGACCAGATAACCGCGCGATTTTCGAACTCCGCGAGGATATTCCGCATCAGCCGGGCCTGCGTTCCCAGATCGAGCGAGGCGGTAGCCTGATTGAGGACAAGGACATCGGGATGCTTCATGATCGCGCGGGCAATGCAAAGCTTCTGGCGCTGGCTGGCGCTCAGCCGCCCGCCGGCAGAACCGACCTGGAAGTTCAGCCCGACCTGGATAATGGTTCCGCGCAGCGACATTTCCTCAACGACCTGCGAGAGGACCGCGCCGATCTTTTCCGAGGCCTGTGCATAGCCGAACGAGATCTTTCCGAACAGGATATTGTCCTGAATGGTGGTGGCGGGGTTGTAGGCCTCAGGGTCGAAGAAGGCAATGCTGTCCTTTAGATGCGGCGGCAGCTCCTCGGCAAAGCGATGGCGCGCCGCAATGATCTTCTCCTCGATTTCGTCGGTCAGAACGCCAAGACGATGGCGGGACGGGATAACCTTGAAGGGAAGCGACATCAGGCGGAGCCGGTCCTCTTCACGCAAGCTGTCGAGACGCTCCGCATCGATGCGCCCGACGAGCGCCTGATATTCCGGCAGCTCTTCGGACGAGATAAAGCTGTAAAGCTGGAAAAACTCGTGATCCGGCGGCAGCCCGGCGAACAGTTCGATCATCAGCGTTGCGACCTGATAGCCCATTCTGAGGAAGGTCTCTGTCAGCCCCGCCTCTTCGATTATGCGCCGGACATAGGGGTTCTCCGCCATCCGGTCGAGATCGAAGGCATCGCCGACGGGGGTGCCAAAGAGCAGGTTTTCAGCCACCGTCGCGTTGGCGTTATAGGTATTTTGATCGAACGCCTCGATCATGTTCTTGAGGCTCGGATCGGCCTCCACCTTGCTGAAGAACAGGCGGCGCGCGGCAAGCACGAGCTCGGCCGTCTCCGGCGCCTTGTCCGGATCGATGGTGCTGCGAAGACCGAAACGGTAAACATCCTCGCTGAGATCGACCATTTCAAGAACATGGAGCGCCCGCTCGCGAAGCTCCTCCTGATTGCGGACGCCGGCAAGCTCGTAATCGTGCCAGTCGGCATGGATGTCGTCAGGAGAGTTGCCGCTCAGCTCCGCATCCTTGATATATCTCCGCCGCATGGCCGCGGCCTCATCCTGATAGTCAATTTCATGCAGTGGGCGATGTTTCAGGCCAAAAAACAGGTTTTCGCCAAGCGTCGTGTTAAAAACATAGCCATGCTGGCCAACATAGGCGATGCGCCGGCCGACGATGGCTTCGGGCGCGGTCACGAGATTGAGGTCACCCACCGCAAGACGCCCGCGGTCGGGATCGATCAGGCGGGACAGGACATGCGTCAGGGCCTCGCGCCCGGAACCGGCGGGGCCGATAATTGCGGTCCGCTGATTGAGCTTCACGCGGGCGCTCAGGCCGTCGAGGATCCGGTTGCCGGTATCGTCGGAAAGCTCGATATTGCTGGCGATCAGCTCCCCGGTGAGACGCGGGATCTCGTCGGGCTCGACAAGCTGGTTCTCCTCATCGCGCATTCCGGCGGGCTCGAACTGCTCGACCACCTGTTCATATTTGATGCGCGCGTCCTCGCGGCGCTGATAATAGGCGAGAAGCTCTTTCCACGGGGCGGCCATTTCCTTATGCGCGCCGATCGCCGCGACCAGCGTACCGATCTCAAGCGTTCCGTTGATGACCATCGTGCCGCCGATGGCGTAGAAGAAGAAGGGGCCAAGCTGCTGAATGAAATTATTCAGAAATTTAATAATGAATTTAAGCAGATAGATACGGTAGCGAACGTCATAGATCTTGCCGAGCTGGTTCGAGAATGTCGCCCGCATGTAGTTGGAGCCATCATGCGCTCGCACTTCCTCGACACCGCTCACGGTCTCGCCAAGCTGATCGGAGAGAATGCGCACGAGACGCACACGCTCCTTGCCGAGCAGGTTGACCTTCTTCTGCAGCTTCGGGATGAAATAGGCCTGAAGCGGGTAAAGCGCAATCGCGGCCACCGCCATCATCCAGTTCTGGATGACAAGAAAGGCGATGATGACGAGCAGATAGCCGCCCTGGAAAATCGGCACGGCGAAGGCTTCGCCGATAAACCCGCCGAGCGGCTCCACCTCACCGGTAATCATGGGGATGATTTCGCCGGGGCTTTTCTTGCGGAATGTCGGCAGGGGAAAGCGGAGAATGCGGCAGTAAAGATCGAAGCGCAGGCGGCGCAACATCCGCTCCCCGGTGATGCCCTGATAGACATTGATCACATATTTGAAAACCTGGTTGACGATGACCATAAACAGAAAGATGCCAACCGTCAGATACAGAAATTCCATCTGATCAAATTCGATGCCGGCATAGGAAACGGGGAACGAAATTCCCTCGCCTTCGATCGCCTGGTTGATGATCAGTTTCGGCAGTTCGAGATAGTAGTAAAGCGCCGGGAAGGACAGGACGGACAGCAGGGTGAGTATAACCTGCTGTTTTGCACTGTAGCGCAGAATATACTTGTAAATGCTGTGTTCCATGAACGCGACTGTCCGCCCCCTTCGGCCCCGGAATGACGGGCCCCTCCGCGCCGGTAGTCTTTCATGAATCCCGCCCCGGCTGCAAGGAGGAAATGCGCGCGCCGCTGCTGCTGGCGGCTCCGCATTGCCGGTTGCTATTTCGCGCCTCTGCCCTTAACAATGCGAAACGTCAATGCCGAAACCGGACCGTCATGCCCAACCTGAACCCTGAACTTCCGCTCATCGTCGTCGTGCTGAAAGGATATCCGCGTTTGTCAGAGACGTTCATTGCACAGGAACTTCACGCGTTGGAGGCATCGGGCCTGCGTTTGCATCTCGTCTCGCTGCGCCATCCGACTGACAAGACCACCCATCCGATCCATGACGAGATCGCGGCGCCGGTCACTTATCTTCCGGAATATCTTTATCAGGAGCCGCTTCGCGTCCTCAAATCCTGGTGGCGTGTCCGGCGCGCCGCCGGCTATCGCGAGGCGCGCGCGATCTGGCTGAAGGATCTCTGGCGCGACCTTACGCCGAACCGGGTGCGCCGCTTCGGGCAGGCGCTCGTGCTGGCGGCGGAAATGCCTGCGGCGCCCAATATGATCTATGCGCATTTCCTGCACACGCCCGCCTCGGTTGCGCGCTACGCCGCCCATATCACCGATCACCGCTGGGCCTGCTCCGCCCACGCCAAGGATATATGGACGTCCCCGGAATGGGAGCTTCGCGAGAAACTCAACGATCTCGACTGGCTGGTCACCTGTACCTCGGTGAACGCGGACTATCTGAAAGGCCTCGCGGCGGAGCCCGGCAAAGTCTCGCTCATGTATCACGGGCTTGATCTTGCGCGGTTCCCGGAATTTGGCGCGCGCCGGCATATCCGCGATGGGGGCGATCCCGAAGCGCCCGTGGAAATTCTCTCCGTCGGTCGGGCGGTTGCCAAGAAGGGCTATGACGATCTGCTCGCCGCGCTCGCCGCGCTCCCTGCCGATCTCGCCTGGCAGTTTACCCATATCGGTGGCGGGCCGCTTCTGAAAGAGCTGAAAGCAGAGGCGGCAGCGCTCGGTATCGCTGAAAAAATCATCTGGCGCGGCGCGCTGCCGCAACATGAAGTGCTGGCGGCGCTGCAGGCGGCGGACATCTTCGTTCTCGCGAGCCGGATCGCCGAGGATGGCGACCGCGACGGGCTGCCGAATGTGCTGATGGAGGCGCAGAGCCAGAAGCTCGCGGTGATCGCGACCGATGTTTCGGCAATCCCGGAGCTGATCCGGCAGGGGGAGACGGGTCTTCTTGTCCCGCCGCAAAACCCTCGGGCGCTGGCCGCGGCGATTGAGGCTCTCGCCCGGGATCCGGCGGCGCGGGATCGCTTCGCGGCCGCGGGAGAGGCGCGGCTTCGCGATCTTTTCGATGTCCGGAAATGGGTCGGCAAGCTGGCGGAGCGGCTTGGCGCGGGGGATGAGGCACGGCCGCGGCGCGACGGGACCGGCGGATCATGAAGCTTGCCTTCTATGCGCCGATGAAATCCCCGGATCACCCCGTCCCCTCGGGCGATCGGCGCATGGGCCGCCTGCTTTTTGCGGCGCTTCAGCGCGCCGGATTTGACGTCGCGCTTGCCTCCGAACTTAGAAGCTATGACGGCAGCGGCGACCCGGCGCGGCAGGCGGAAATTCGCGATGAAGGGGCGCGGCAGGCGGCGGCGCTCATAGAGAAATGGCAAAAGGATCGAGCCGCCGCGCCGGACGCGTGGTTCACCTATCATCTCTATCACAAGGCGCCCGACTGGATCGGACCCCGCGTCACGGAGGCCCTCAATATCCCCTATATTGTCGCCGAGGCGAGCCATGCGCCGAAACGCGCAAGCGGCCCGTGGAAAGCGGGTTATGACGCGGCGATGCAGGCCATCCACGCGGCCGGTATCGTTTTTCCCATGACACGGCATGACAGCGCCTGCCTTCGCGCTGTGGTCGCAGAGGAGGAGCGGCTGCAGTATCTGCCGCCCTTCATCGATGTGGAAGGGTTTCTAGGTTCCGCAGAAACTGTTGATATCAATGCGGAAATTCTTCGGGGCGGGGGTAGGGCGGGCGTCCATAACCTGCTTGCCGTCGCGATGATGCGGGGCGGTGACAAGCTTGAAAGCTACCGCGAACTCGGGCAAAGCCTCGCTCGTCTCGGCCGCGACGACTGGCAGCTTCTGGTGATCGGCGACGGGGAGCGGCGCGCCGATGTCGAGGTGGCGCTTAGCCCCTTGGGCACGCGCGCGGTTTATCTTGGCGCCATGGCGCCCGGGGCGCTTCCCGCCTGGTACCGCGCCGCCGATCTCTATGTCTGGCCGGCGCATGGGGAGGCCTATGGTATGGCCTTTCTCGAGGCCGCGGCATGCGGCCTGCCCGTTGTCGCCGGGGATTTGCGCGGCGTTCCCGATGTGGTGCAGAATGGCCGGACGGGCATCCTGACACCGCCCGGCGATTTTGCCGCTTTCGCCGCCGCAATCGACAGCCTGATGGGGGATGCCGCCCGGCGCGCCGAGATGGGGGCAACGGCGCGCGCCTTTGTGCGGGAGGAGCGCAATATCAGCGCGGCTGCGGATCGCTTGAGACTGTGTATTGAGAGGCTTTTTTAATGGTGAAACTGCTGGTCATCCGTCATGGCAAGACGGAATGGAACCTTGCGAGGCGAATTCAGGGACGCATCGACATCCCGCTCAGTGATCTCGGGCGCGCGGAGCTTGCGGCAAAACGTCTGCCCGATGAGTTCGCGACATTTGACTGGATCAGCAGCCCGCTCAAGCGGGCCCGCGAGACGGCGGAACTGCTCGGCGGGCGCAACATCCGGATTGAGCCTGCCGTTGCCGAAATGCACTGGGGGGAGTGGGAAGGCCAGACCTTTGAGGAGCTTCGCGAGAAATATGGCGATGAGTTCAGATATAACGAGGCGCGCGGCATCTATATGACGCCGCCCGGCGGGGAAAGCCCGGCCGATGTGGTCGTACGCCTCACCCCCTTTCTGAAATCGCTCCGCCGCGATACCGTCGCCATCACCCATAAAGGCGTGATCCGGGCGCTCAAATCGCTCGCCTATGACTGGGATATGACGGCGAAGGCGCCGGTCCGCTTCGACTGGGCGACGGGCCATCTCTTCGAGGTGACGGAAGAGGGCGCCCTCCGTCCGCTCCGCATCAATATTGCAATGAAAGACGCGTGATGGAAAAGCAGCAGCCGGTCAAAATCCTCTTCTATGTGCAGCATCTGCTCGGCATCGGGCATCTGAAGCGCACCGCGACGCTTGCCCGCAACATGATGCGCGACGGCTTCGATGTGACGGTGGTCTCGGGCGGGCATGAGATTGATGTCGATCTCGGCGGGGCGCGGCTGATCCAGCTTCCCGCAACGCGGGCGACCGATCTTTACTTCAAAGTCCTCGTCGATGAGGAGGGGCGGCAGATTGACGATGAATGGCGGCAGCGCCGGGCCGAGACGCTGCTCGATATCTACCGCGAGACGATGCCCGATATCCTGATCACCGAGCTTTTTCCGTTCGGCCGCCGCCAGATGCGCTTTGAGCTCCTGCCGCTGCTGGACGCCGCAATCGCCGATACGCCCCGCCCGCTGATTGTCTCCTCCGTGCGCGATATTCTGGTCGCCCAGAGCAAGCCCGGCCGCAATGAGGAAATGCTCGAGCTGGTCGAGCGCTATTTTGATTACGTCATGGTGCATGGCGATCCGGAGCTGATTTCGCTGGGGAAAACTTTTCCGCTTACCGATCGCATCCGGGACAGGATTTTCTATACCGGCTATGTCGTCGATCACACCGGCGTCCGCGGCGGCCCGGATGCGCCCGGCGCAGGCGAGGTGATTGTCTCGAGCGGCGGCGGCGCGGTGGGGACAAATCTTTTGAAGGCCGCTATGGCGGCGCGTGCGTTTTCGGCGGCAAAAGACCTCACATGGCGGATGATGGTCGGCGTCACGGTGGAGGCGGAGATTTTTGACGAGCTGAAATCGCTGGCGCCCGAGGGGGTGATCGTCGAGCGGGCCCGCGCCGATTTCACCAGCCTTCTGATGAACTGCGCGCTCTCCATCAGCCAGGGCGGCTATAATACGGTGATGGAGGTGCTGCATGCGAAATGCCGCGCGGTGATCGTCCCCTATGCCGGCGGGCTCGAGACAGAGCAGACGCTGCGCGCCCGGCTGCTCGCTGAAAAGGGGGTGCTGACCATCGCCGATGAAGACGGCCTCACGCCGGAGATTCTGGCCGCCAAAGTAGATCAGGCATTGAACGGACCGCCGGCCCGCGCCGAGATCAATGTCAACGGCGCGGCCGGAACCGTCGCGCTGTTGCGGCGCTGGGCGGAAGCGCGCAATGGCTGAGTGGACGCTGCTTAACGAAGAACTCGACCGCTGGCAGGAGGCGGGCAGGGTCGCGACCTTCTGGTGGCGGGACGATGACCTCGCCGAGCATACGACGGCGCTTGACCGGCTGCTTGATCTCAGGGCGCATTTCGATATTCCGCTTGCGCTTGCCGCCGTGCCGGCGCGGCTCGATCCGGATGTTGCGACCGCGCTCGATCCCGACTGCACGCTTCTCCAGCACGGTTTCGCGCATCAGAATTACGCGCCCTCGGGCGAGAAGAAATCGGAATTTCCGGCATCGCGCCCGGCGGGTGAGATTGCCGAGGAGCTTCGCGCCGGAAAAGAGCTGCTGCATCGCGCCTTCGGCGGCCAGTTCGCCCCCATTATGGTGCCCCCCTGGAACCGGATGGCCGACGCCCATCTGGAGCTTCTGCCAAAGCTCGGCTTCATCGGTATTTCCCGCTACAAGGCGAGAAATGCATCGCTCGCCGCACTTAATCTCGCCGCGCTCAACACCCACGCCGATCTGATCGACTGGCGCGGGACGCGTTCCGCGGTCGATCAAAATTTGTTGATCAAACAGCTTACCGATCATCTCCGCGCGCGGCGTGAGGGGCGCGCCGATCCGCTTGAGCCAACGGGCATTCTCACGCACCATCTGGTGCATGACGAGACGATCTGGGCGTTGCTCTTCGGGCTTCTCGCCGTCCTCAACCAGCATCCGGCGGTGCGGTTTCTCACGGTACGCGGATCGCTCGCCATGATTGACGAGCTGCCGGACTTTCTCTATGCCGGAAGCGATACGGAGACAGACGAATGACGCATGTTTTTAACTACTCTGCGCTTGGCCTCATCGGGAACTACGCCCGCACCCTTGTCGGCATCGTGATGACCGTCGTTCCGCTCTTGTTGTTAAATCCGATATCTGCCATTGTTTATATACTGGTAGTCATGCTCATACTGTTTGTCGGCTACGGCATTTACACGTATTTGAAGCAGATTACCCGCTTTGAAGTGACGGAGGACGGTATTGACATGATCGGACCGATCAGCCGGCGCATCAACTGGGAGGATCTCGACGGGTTTTCTCTCAAATATTATTCGACGCAGCGACGGAGAAACTCGGGGTGGATGACCCTGAGGCTGAAAGGCGGAGGTGTAAAGATGAGCATCGATTCAGCGATCAATGATTTTGACGTGCTGCTGCGCCTCGCCTTCCGCATGGCCGAGAAGAAGGGGGTCGAGGTCAATTCCGTTACCCTCGCCAACCTCGCCGTTCTTGGCATCATTCCATCGGCGCCGCAAGTCGGCGACGGCCTCGGTGAGGGGAGCCTCGCCTGATGGCCAACGTTCTTCTGGTAAGGGATCTCAAGATTGAGTTCCGGGTCGCGGAAGGAGTTGTGAAAGCAGTAGACGGCGTGAGTTTTCGGGTGCCCGATGGCAAGACGGTGGCGCTGGTGGGCGAATCCGGATCGGGCAAGTCCGTGATCAGCCAGGCGATCATGTCGATCCTGCCGAAAGCCGCGCATATCACGAACGGTGAAATCCTGTTTTTCGAGCCGAACAAATCCGGCGTCTTTTATGATATTGCCAAGCTGAAGCCCGACAGCCGCGAGATGCGGCATATCCGCGGCGGCCGTATCTCGATCATTTTCCAGGAGCCGATGACCTCGCTCTCACCGCTCCACACGATCGGCGACCAGATCTCCGAGGCGTTGCATCTGCATCACAAGAAAACGCGCGAGGAAGGCATCCGGCTCACGGTCGATATGCTGCGGCTGGTCAGCTTTCCCGACCCTGAAGCCGCGTTCCATACCTATCCGTTCGAACTCTCCGGCGGCCTCCGTCAGCGCGCCATGATTGCAATGGCGATGATCTGCAAGCCTGCGCTGCTGATTGCTGACGAGCCGACGACCGCGCTTGATGTGACGATCCAGGCGCAGATCCTCGATCTCATGCAGAATCTGCAAAAGCAGCTCGGGATGGCGATCCTGCTGATCACCCATGACCTTGGCGTTGTCGCCAGCATGGCCGATGAAATTGTCGTCATGTATCACGGCAAGGTGATGGAGCAGGGGACGCTCGACGATATTTTCCGTGACCCGAAGCATCCCTATCTCAAGGCGCTGATGAATGCGATCCCGCGCTTCAACATGGAGCCCGGCGAGCGTCTCACGCCGATCCGCGAGATTCGCCGGGAAGCGGACAGCAAGTTTCTCGAACAGGCCGATCCGCGGCCGATCGGGGGCGGGACGGATGAAAAACCCATTCTGGAGGTGCGCCACCTCACCAAGAAATTCACGACGCGCAAGACGTCGATCTTTGGCGGCAAGCCGGGCGGCGAAGTGCTTGCGGTGGACAATGTCAATTTCTTTATCCGGCCGGGGGAGTGCCTTGGCCTCGTCGGTGAAAGCGGCTGCGGCAAGACAACGCTTTCCAAGATGATCCTGCGCGCGCTGAGCGCGACCAGCGGCGAGGTCATCTATAACGATCGCGGCCGGGACATCGACGTGCTCGCGCTCAAAGGGCCGGCGCTGTTCGATTATCGCAAGAAGGTGCAGTTTATCTTCCAAGACCCCTTCTCGTCGCTCAATCCGCGCATGACCGTTTTCGATATCATCTCCGAGCCGCTGAATATTCATAACGTTGGCACGCCGACGGAGCGGGAGGAAACGGTGCGAGAGCTGATGACGCTGGTCGGCCTCGATATCCGCTTTCTGCGCCGCTATCCGCATTCCTTCTCGGGCGGGCAGCGTCAGCGCATCGGCATTGCCCGGGCTCTTGCGCTGAAGCCGGACTTGCTGATCTGCGATGAGCCGGTCTCCGCGCTCGATGTGTCGATCCAGGCGCAGATCCTCAATCTTTTGAAGGATCTTCAGGCGGAGCTTGGTCTCACCTATCTCTTCATCTCGCACAATCTCGCGGTGGTCGATTATATCGCGGATCGTATTGCCGTGATGTGCAAGGGCCGGCTGGTCGAGACCGCGCCGAAAGCGCTGCTGTTCAACAACCCGATCCATCCCTATACCAAGCGGCTGCTTGCGGCGGTGCCGGAGCCCAATCCCGACAACCGTCTCGATTTTGCCAATCTGGTCGAGGAGAAGGCCTCCAACCCCGAACTCTGGCCCGCTCCCTTCACGGTGGATGCGCACAGCAATCCGGTGATGATGGACGTCGGCGGCGGGCATTACGTCCGGGTTCAGGAAGAGGCGGATATGCGGGAGCTTCAGCCATGAGGGCGCATCGTCTGTTCCGTGCGGCATTTTTCGCGTTGACAGCGGCGGTTGCGGCAGCTGCTCCGGCGCACGCCGAAGTACCCTATCTTGAGGCTCGTGTCGCCGAGGGTGACCTGCCGCCGATGCTCGAGCGCCTACCCCAAACACCGCTGATTACGCCGCTCGGAGACGGGCAGAGCCTCGGGCGGTATGGCGGCGATCTCCGGATGCTGATCGGCAACCCGTCTGATGTGAAGCTGATGTTCGTCAACGGCTATGCCCGGCTCGTTGGGTATAACGCGCAGCTCGAAATCGTTCCGGACATCCTTGAAGCGGTCGAGGTGGAAGAGGGTCGAATTTTCACCATGAAGCTGCGCGAGGGGCATAAATGGTCGGACGGCCATCCATTCACCTCGGAAGACTTCCGCTACTGGTGGGAGGATATTGCGAATAACCACAAACTTTCGCCGACCGGGCCGCCCGCGTCGCTCCTCGTCAATGACGAGATGCCGACGGTGGAATTTCCGGACAAATATACGGTGGTTTATTCCTGGTCCGCACCAAATCCCAATTTCCTTCCCGCTCTTGCGGGCGCCGCGCCGCTCCTGATCTACCGCCCGGCGCATTATCTCAGCGCGCATCATGAAGACTATATGGATACGTCCAAAATGACCGCGCGTGAGAAGATCATGATGCGCTCCTGGGCGACGCAGCATTACCGGCTCGACAATATGTATCGCTTCGACAATCCGGATCTGCCGACGCTGCAGCCCTGGCGAAATGTGACCCTCTCGCCGGCCACGCGCTTCGTTGGCGAGCGAAACCCCTATTTCCACCGCGCCGATCCGGAAGGCAATCAGCTGCCCTATATCGATCGGCTGATCTATACCGTTTCGGAAAGCAAGCTGATCCCGGCCAAGGCAGCATCGGGCGATGTCGATCTGCAGGCGCGCGGCCTTCGCCTGCAGGATGCGACCTTCCTGAAGGAAAATGAGGACCGCTCAGGCTACAACGTCTATCTTTGGGAGACGGCGCGCGGCTCCCATTTCACGCTTTATCCCAACCTCAATGCGGAAAATCCCGAGTGGCGCAAGCTGATGCGCGACGTGCGCTTCCGCCGCGCCCTCTCGCTCGCCATCAACCGGGAGGAGATCAATGATATCCTCTTCTTCGGCCTCGCGGTCGAGGGCAACAACACCGTGCAAAAGCAAAGCCCCTTCTATTCGGAGGAGCTGCGCACAAGATGGGCGACATACGATATCGACGCGGCCAACGCGCTGCTCGATGAAATAGGGCTGACGCGCCGCAACAGCGCGGGCGTACGTCTCATGCCGAGCGGGGCGCCGCTGATGATCGTCGTCGAGACGGCGGGCGAGGAGACGGAACAGTCGGATATTCTCGAGCTGATCCGGGACAGCTGGGCGGAAATCGGCGTCGAGCTTTTCACCAAACCGCTGCAGCGCGAGGTGTTTCGCAACCGCATCTTCTCCGGCGAGGCAGTGATGTCGGTCTGGGGCGGCTTTGAAGACGGAATCCCAACCGCGCAGTCGAGCCCGGCAAGCCGCGCGCCGACCAGCCAGATCGGGTATCAGTGGCCGAAATGGGGACAATATTACGAAACCAAAGGCAAATCCGGCGAACCCATCGACATGCCGGAAGCGCAGCATCTCTTTGATCTCTATCAGCAGTGGCTGAGAACGACGGATGACGATGAAAAAGCCGCGATCTGGCGGGAGATGCTGGAAACGCATGTTGAACAGCAGTTCACCATCGGGGTCGTCGGCGCCATTCTGCAGCCGATTGTCGTCTCCAAGGACCTTCGCAACGTGCCGAAAGAAGGCATCTATAACTGGGATCCGGGCGGCTTTTTCGGGATGTATCGGCCGGATCTTTTCTGGTTCGACCGGTAGGCGCGGGGGTCGAGGCAGGGGCGCAAGTTCCCTTTTGTGCGCGCATGTCGGGTAGACATATTGACGCCGCGCCGCTTTTCGGCGAACAATGAAAAAAGAGGAGGGGACGCGGCCCGAGACGACGCCGTGCTCTGCAGGCAGGGGGTGGATGCTTACATATTTCGTACACAGAGTTCTGGTGATGATACCCACGTTGCTGGTTATCAGCATCCTGACCTTTGTCATCATCCAGCTGCCGCCCGGCGACTATCTCTCCAATCACATGGAAGAGCTGCGCTCGCAGGGCGAATCCGCCTCGGCGCTCGCCAAGATCGAGTTTTATCGCGTCCAATATGCGCTTGATAAATCGCCGCTCGAACAATATGCGCGCTGGATGGGATTCTGGCCGGGGCCCGACGGCTTCTCCGGCCTGCTGCAGGGCGACTGGGGGCAGTCTTTCGCCTATAATCTGCCCGTCAAAGAGGTTGTCGGCGACCGTCTCGGCCTCTCTTTCCTGATCAACTTCTCGACCATTCTCTTTATCTATATCGTTGCCTTCCCGATCGGCGTCTATTCGGCGACGCGACAGTATTCCATCGGCGATTACGGCTTTACGCTGATCGGCTATCTCGGGCTCGCGACGCCGAACTTTCTGCTCGCGATGGTGCTGCTATATTACGCCAACGTCTATTTCGGCATCTCCATCGGCGGGCTGATGGATGACAAATATATTAATCAACCGTGGAGTTTCGAGAAGGCGAAGTCGGTGTTCGATCATATGCTGATCCCGGTCATCGTGATCGGCACGAGCGGCACCGCCGCGATGATCCGGCGCCTGCGCGCCAATCTGCTCGATGAGCTGCAAAAGCAGTATGTGACGACGGCGCGGGCCAAGGGCGTGCCGCAGCTTCGCGCGCTGATCAAATATCCGATCCGGATGTCCCTCAACCCGTTCGTCGCCGATATCGGCAGCCTGCTCCCTGATGTCATTTCCGGCTCGGTCATCGTCAGCATGGTGCTGAGCCTGCCGACAGTCGGCCCGCTGCTGCTCGAGGCGCTCCGCAACCAGGATCAGTATATGGCGGGGTCGCTTTTGATGTTCCTCGCGCTGCTGACAGTGGTCGGCATGTTCCTCTCCGATATCCTGCTGGCGATGCTGGATCCGCGGATCCGGCTTTCGGGAGGGGCGACGAAATGACGGAGAACAGCGGGCCCACCCGCGATCAGTCGACCCTCGAACACTGGTACTCGAAAGAGCCGTTCGATCCCTATTCGGTGGAACAGTTTACCGCCGAGCAAGAACGCTTCTACATGGCGTCGCAATGGCAGATGATGTGGTGGAAGTTCCGCCGCCACCGGGTCGCCATGATCAGCGGTCTCGTGCTGCTGCTGTTTTATCTCTCGATCCTGATCTCGGAGTTTCTCGCGCCCTACAACCTGCATACGCGGCATACGAAATATATCTTCGCACCGCCACAATCGATCCATCTCTTTCATGAGGGGGAGTTTGTTGGCCCCTTCGTCTATGGCTACAAGCAGACGCTGAACCGCGAGACGCTGAAGCGCGAATATGAGATCAATACGAGCAAGCCCTATCCGCTCCGTTTCTTCTGCGAGGGCGATGAATATGAGTTCTGGGGCAAGATCAAGGGCAACTTGCATCTCGTCTGCCCGGACGATAAAAGTCTCGCGACCTTTTTCTGGCTCGGGACGGACCGGCTCGGCCGCGATATCCTCTCGCGCATCATCTACGGCGCGCGCATCTCGCTCTCCATCGGGCTGATCGGCATCGCCATCAGCTTTACCCTCGGGATCGTGCTCGGCGGCATCTCAGGCTATTACGGCGGCTGGATCGATAACGTCATTCAGCGCACCATCGAACTTTTGAAATCATTGCCCCAGCTGCCGCTCTGGCTGGCACTCTCGGCGGCACTACCGGTCACCTGGTCGCCCATCCTCGTTTTCTTCGGCCTCACCATTATTCTCGGGCTGCTCGACTGGCCGGGGCTTGCCCGCGCGGTCAGATCGAAGTTTCTCTCGCTCCGGGAGGAGGATTTCGTGACGGCGGCGCAGCTGATGGGGGCATCGCCGACGCGGATCATAGGGCGGCATCTGCTGCCCTCCTTCGCCAGCCATCTTATCGCGAGCGCGAGCCTTGCCATCCCGAGTATGATTTTGGGCGAAACCGCGCTCTCCTTCCTTGGCCTCGGCCTTCGCCCGCCGATCACCTCCTGGGGCGTGCTGCTCAATGAGACGACCAATATCAATGCGGTCGCGACCACGCCCTGGCTGATCTATCCGGTGGTGCCGGTCATTCTCGTGGTGCTCGCCTTCAACTTTCTCGGCGACGGCCTTCGCGATGCGGCGGATCCTTATAAATAGGGCGTCTCACTTGCCCTTTTGAAGCCAGAGGCTTGTCTCGAACGCGCCGTTCGGAAGCGGAAAGGTGGGGACGATGGAGCGCTCTAAAGCCGCCGTCATCCGGCTGCGTACATAGGCGCTTGAAAAAAGCAGCTCGAACCCGTGCCCGAGAAACATCGGCGCCACCACCTGCTGCTCGTTATAGCCCCGCCAGTCCCAGCTTTCCGGATAATCGTCGGGCAGAAAGATATCGTGAACATGAAGGATTACGCCGTCCGGCAGGGTCGGGATGATATTCAGGAACAGCTCATCAACATCACTTCCCGGCATGGCGATATGGCTCGAATCAATAAAAAGGATGTCGCCGGGTGCGAGCAGGCGGAACACGTCGCGGCCTGCCTCATGCAGCGTTTTACGAAGAAAAGTGATGGGGAGCGCCTCGATGTTCGCGCGGGGCGCGGGGTCGATGGCGGTGAATTCTGTGGCGATGCCGCCGTCGCGGATGGCGCGGGCCATGAAGCGGGTGGAATGCCCCGATCCCACCTCGATGATGCGGGCGGGCTTTTTCATCCGCACCATGGCGTAGGCGACCATTGCATCGAGGCGCGGGAACCAGTCCTGCTCGAAGCGGGGCTCGGGCGGCGGCGCCGTACCGATTGCGGCAAAGTCCGTTGCAAAGGCGGCAAGGCTGCCGAGCATCGCGGCGAAACGCGCTTCATTCGCCGCCATCATCTCCTCGATCGCGGGGTAGGGCCTGCGGCTCACCGCATCCGGCAGGCTCGCCGCGTAGCGATAGGGAATGAAAAATCCTTCTTTTCTAAATCCGAGAACCGTCTTGAGACCCATGCGAAGGCGGCGCATATTCATGACACAAATTTCTCTGTTGCGGTGGTGATCCTGATTTCCATGGCGTCCCCGCCGTTATGGCTTTATGGTCGGTAGAATTCAAGAAAAGCAAGAAAAGGACAGATTGATGGGCGCATCTTTTCACATCGGGATCGAAAATACCACCTTAAGCGTGCGTCTCGACAATCCGGCGCAGCACAACAAGCTGACACCCGCAACGATGGCGTCGCTGCGCGAAAGCCTGCAGGAAAAGGCGAAGGATACGTCGATCCGCGTGATGATCCTGACGGGCACCGGCAAGAGTTTCTGCGCGGGTGCGGATCTCGGCGAGCTTGGCCGCTACAACTTCGATGAAAACCCGCTGGAAATGCTGACCGACGTCGTGGAGCGCCTGCCGTTTCCGACCATCTGCGCGCTGAATGGTGGCGTTTACGGCGGCGGCGTCGATCTCGCGCTCTCCTGTGATTTCCGGGTCGGCATCACCACCATGAGCGCCTTTATCCCGCCGGCGCGGATCGGCATCCATTACCCGCCCGCAGGGCTTGCCCGCGCCGTTGCCCGCCTCGGGCTCGGGACCGCGAAGCGCCTCTTTCTCACGGTCGAGCGGATGCCGGCGGAGGAGTTGAAGGCGGTCGGTTTCCTCGATTATCTTGTGGCGCCGGAGGAGCTGGATGCGCGGGTCGCCGCGCTTGCCGCGGATATCGCCGCGCTCGCGCCGCTCAGCCTCCGTGGCATGAAAGAGACGCTGAATGACATTGCCCGCGGCGAGCTTGATATCGCGAAGGCGCGCGGCTTTCAGAAAGCCTGCCTCGCCTCGGAAGATTTTCAGGAAGGCAAACGGGCGCTCGCGGAAAAGCGCCCGGCCAAATTCAAAGGCGTATGAGGCCGCCCCTGATCAGAGAATGAACTTCGAGAGATCCATGTTCGTTGCGAGCTCGCCGAGATGCTCGTGCACATATTCCGCATCGATATTGATCACCGTCCCGCTCTTATCGGGCGCCTGAAAGCTGATATCCTCCAGCACCCGCTCGAGCACCGTATGCAGCCGCCGGGCGCCGATATTCTCAACCGCCGCATTCACATCGGCGGAGATCGTGGCGATTGCGTCGATCGCGTCTTCGGAGAAATTGAGATGGACGCCCTCGGTCTCGAGAAGCGCGACATACTGTTTGATCAGGCTGGTCTCCGGCTCCATCAGGATGCGCTTGAAATCATCCTTCGAAAGCGCCCTCAGCTCCACCCGGATCGGCAGGCGGCCCTGCAGTTCGGGCAGCAGGTCGGAGGGCTTCGCGATATGGAACGCGCCGGAGGCGATAAACAGCACATGGTCGGTCCGCACCGTGCCATATTTGGTGCTCACGATCGTCCCCTCGATCAGCGGCAGCAGGTCGCGCTGCACGCCCTCGCGGGAGATGTCGGCGCCCTGCCGGTCGCTCCGTGCGCAAATC
Source organism: Sneathiella sp. (assembly GCF_036844445.1). Lineage (GTDB taxonomy): Bacteria > Pseudomonadota > Alphaproteobacteria > Sneathiellales > Sneathiellaceae > Sneathiella. The sequence goes on from NZ_DAIUFV010000007.1 coordinate 163,848, forward strand.
TTGTCGATCTCATCAAGGAAGACGATACCGTGGTTCTCGACGAGGCTGATCGCGTCGCGCACCACCGATTCCTCGTCAAGCAACTTGTCGCTCTCTTCTTTGATCAGCACGTCATGACTGTCGCGGACGAGCATTTTGCGCGGTTTCGTCCGCTGCCCGCCGAGTTTGCTCAGCATGTCGTTGAGGTTGAGCATTCCCATCTGCGCGCCAGGCATTCCGGGGATATCGAATGTGGGCATGCCCATTCCGCCGCTGTCGACAACGTCAAGCTCGACCTCGCGGTCGTCGAGCTGACCCTCGCGCAGCATCTTGCGGAACTTCTGCCGTGTGTCCTCTGACGCCTTGGCGCCAACCAGGGCGTTGAGAACGCGCTCTTCAGCGGCAAGTTCCGCTTTGGCGATCACCTGCTGGCGCTGCTTCTCGCGGACCATGTTGATCGAGATTTCGAGAAGATCACGGATAATCTGTTCGACGTCGCGGCCGACATAGCCGACTTCGGTGAACTTGGTCGCTTCCACCTTCAGGAAGGGCGCGCTTGCGAGCTTGGCGAGGCGGCGGGAAATCTCCGTCTTGCCAACGCCCGTCGGGCCGATCATCAGGATATTTTTCGGCAGCACCTCCTCGCGCATCGCTTCGGGAAGCTGCTGGCGGCGCCAGCGGTTGCGAAGGGCAATAGCGACGGACTTCTTGGCGTCCGACTGGCCGATGATATAGCGGTCCAGCTCATAAACAATTTCGCGGGGCGACAGGTCAGTCATTTTTACCGATACTTTCGATGATTACGTTTCCGTTGGTATAGACGCAGATCTGGGCGGCGATCTCCATCGCCTTGCGGGCGATATCCGCGGCCTCCAGATCGTCGCGATCGATCAGCGCGCGCGCCGCGGCGAGGGCGTAGTTGCCGCCCGATCCGATGGCGATGATCCCGTCCTCCGGCTCAAGCACATCGCCGGTCCCGGTCAGGATCAGCGAGACATCCTTGTTGGCGACAGCCATCATCGCTTCAAGCTGGCGGAGGTATTTGTCCGTTCGCCAGTCCTTGGCAAGCTCGACGCAGGCGCGGGTGAGGTTGCCGGGATGCTGCTCCAGCTTGCCTTCCAGCCGTTCGAAAAGGGTGAAGGCGTCGGCCGTCGCGCCGGCGAAGCCGACGATCACGTCATTCTGCGGGCCAATGCGGCGGACCTTGCGGGCGTTGGATTTGATCACGGTCTGGCCAAGCGAGACCTGCCCGTCCCCGGCGACGACAACAGTTCCGTTCTTGCGCACGGACAGGATCGTCGTGCCGTGCCAGCGTTCAATTTTGTCGGACATGAAACTCATCTTTCGTTGGATCTTATGACGATGTAACCATTTTCATTCGGGGGTCAAGGCGGAATGGCTCATGTCCGTGGGTACGCCTGTATTTCTTTCCCTGGCGGCATTTCACAAACCAGACCCGAAGGCGTCTTCAGCCTAACGCGGGCGATCAGCAGGAGATGCATATGGCAGCCGATAACCAGGACATTGCGAGCGATACCGAGAAAGCGTCCAACCTTCGGGCGATTTTCGAGATTCTGAGTTACATCCATGTGGATGCGGCAAAGGATGATTTCAAGGAACTTGCCGATCGCATCGAATTTGCCCTCAATCTTGCCGAAAAGCTGATCCGGGAGCGGCGCGATGAGGCGGCATCGGTGGCGCGCGAGGCGGCGGCGGCTCCTGTTGCTGCGGAAAGCAGCGGCGCACACGGGCCGGATGGATATTACTAAGCGGGATTTTCCGCAAAGGAAGGGCTGCTAAGGCTTGGATTTCCGCCCCGTACCTGCTATATCCACGCCAGATACTCAGGCGAGACGAGCAGCCGGAAGGAATTTTCATGCGTGCGGGATCGGTGAAGCGTAAAACTAATGAGACCGAGATTGAGGTTCAGCTCAATCTCGACGGCACGGGCGTGTATGATGTTCATACAGGCATCGGCTTTCTCGATCATATGCTGGAGCAGCTGTCCCGCCACAGCCTGATGGATCTCAAGCTTCACGCCAAAGGCGATTTGCATATCGACTTCCACCATACGACGGAAGACAGCGGCATCGCTATCGGTGAGGCGTTTGCGAAGGCTCTTGGCGATCTCAAGGGGATACGCCGCTATGCCTCCGCGCATATCCCGATGGACGAGACGCTGACCCGCGTCGCGCTCGATATCTCCAACCGTCCGTATTTGATCTGGAAGGTTCATTTTACGCGCGACAAGCTTGGCGACATGGATACGGAGCTGTTCAAGGAATGGTTCCAGGCATTTGCGCAGGCGGCGGGCATCACGTTGCATGTGGAAAATCTCTACGGCACGAACAATCATCATATCATCGAAAGCTGCTTCAAAGCACTGGCGCGCGCCCTGCGTGACGCCATCGAGATTGATCCGCGCCGCGCCGATGCCATCCCTTCTACCAAGGGAACGCTGGGCGGCAGCCTGTAACGAAGAATTCCGCCCTCTCGCGGCGGGGAAATATGTCGGGAATGAAGACAGCGATCATTGACTACGGATCGGGAAACCTTCGCTCCGCCGCCAAGGCATTCGAGCGGGCGAGCCGGGAGAGCGATCGGAATGCTACCATCGTGGTGACACGCCGCCCCGAGGACGTCGTGGCGGCGGACCGGATCGTGCTGCCGGGGGTCGGGGCATTTCGCGCCTGCCGCCAGGGTCTTGCCGCCGTTGATGGTATGATCGATGCCCTGAGGGATGCGGTCATTGCGCAAGGCCGGCCGTTTCTCGGCATCTGCGTCGGCATGCAGCTGATGGCGGGAAAGGGCCTTGAGCATGGCGAGACCGAGGGACTGGGCTGGATCGAGGGCGACGTCGTCCCGTTGCAGCCTGCCGATCCCGCCCTCAAAATACCGCATATGGGATGGAACGAACTGGAGCTTGACCGGCCGCATCCGCTTTTTGACGGGATTGCAAGCGGCCAGCATGCTTACTTTGTGCACAGCTATCATCTCGCCGCCGCCAGTCCGGCGCACGTCCTTGCCACCGTCGATTATGGCGGGCCTGTTACCGCCGTGGTTGGCCGCGACAATATGATCGGCACGCAGTTCCATCCGGAGAAAAGCCAGGAAACCGGTCTACAGCTCATCAAAAACTTTTTAAGGTGGAAACCCTGATGACAGACACGTTGCGAAATATTCACCAGCCAGTGATTGAAGCCGTCAAGGAGTTTACCCAGGCCGATCTCGACGACCTCTGCGAAGCGGCGGAAGAGGCGATCATCGACGGAAACGGCTTTGGCTGGCTGACGCCGCCGCGGCGCACGGTGCAGGAGAATTTCTGGAAGGGTATCCTGATGGTGCCGGTCCGCGAGCTGTACTGCGCCCGTTTTGAGGGCCGCATCGTTGGCTCGGCGCAACTCGTCAAACCCTTTTCTAATAACGAGGCGGGCCGCCATATCGCGCAGGTCGCGACCTTCTTCATCGCGCCTTACGCCCGCGGCTATGGCCTTGCCATCGGCCTGCTTGCGGTGCTTGAGAACAGCGCGCGGGAGCAGGGGTTCAAATTTCTCGAAGTGGACGTGCGTGAGACCCAGACGGCGGCCATCTCCATTCTCGAATCCAACGGCTATGAGAAATGGGCCGTGAAACCCTATTATGCCTGGAACGGCGAACGCTACGTCGACGGCTATTACTACAAGAAGCAGCTGGCGGAGCTATGACAGCACTCAATCTTTACCCGGCGATCGATCTCAAGGACGGCAACTGCGTCCGTTTGCTGCGCGGTGAAATGACCGCGGCGACGGTCTTCAACAACGATCCGGCGGCGCAGGCGCGGGCGTTCAAGGACGCGGGCTTCACGCGGCTGCATCTTGTCGATCTGAACGGCGCCTTCGAAGGGCGCCCTGTCAATGCGCCGGCGGTGGAAAGCATCCTTGCCGCGACCGATGTGCCGGTCCAGCTCGGCGGCGGCATCCGCGATCTCGCGACCATCGGGATGTGGCTTGAAAAGGGCGTTGGCCGGGTCATTCTCGGCACCATTGCGCTCCGCAATCCGGAGCTTGTGAAGGAGGCCTGTCGCAACTTTCCCGGTCGGATCGCCGTCGGCATCGATGCGCGCGGCGGCATGGTCGCCGTCGAAGGCTGGGCGGAGACGAGCGAAACCTCGGCGCTCGACCTTGCTCGCAAGTTCGAGGATGTGGGCGTCGAGGCGATCATCTACACCGATATCGACCGCGATGGCGCGCTGCAGGGCGTGAATGTCGAGGCGACACGCGCCCTTGCCGCGGCAATCCGCATTCCGGTCATAGCCTCGGGCGGCGTTGCCTCGATCCGGGATATCGAAAATCTGCTTGCCGTGCGCGACAGCGGCATCGAAGGCGTGATTATCGGCCGGGCGCTTTATGACGGGCGCATCGACCCCGCTGCCGCGCTCGAACTCGTGCGGGGCAATCATGCTTAAGGCGCGGATCATCCCCTGTCTCGACGTGAAAGGCGGCCGCGTCGTCAAGGGCGTCAATTTCGTCGATCTCCGCGATGCCGGCGATCCGGTGGAGCAGGCGCGGATCTATGATGAGCAGGGCGCGGATGAGCTTTGCTTCCTCGATATCACCGCGACCTCGGACAACCGCGAGACCATTTATGACGTGGTACGGCGCACGGCCGAGCAATGCTTCATGCCGCTCACCGTTGGCGGCGGCGTTCGGCAGGTGGAGGATGTGCGAAAGCTGCTGCTGGCAGGGGCCGACAAGGTCTCGATCAACAGCGCCGCTGTGGCGCGCCCCGAATTCGTCCGCGAAGCGGCGGAGCAGTTCGGCGGCCAGTGCGTTGTCGTCGCCATCGATGCGAAGGAGACGGCGCCCGGCAAGTTCGAGATTTTTACCCACGGGGGCCGAAAACCCACCGGCATTGACGCGGTGGAATGGGCAAAGCGCATGGCTGAATATGGCGCCGGCGAGATTCTGCTGACCTCGATGGATCGCGACGGCACGCGGTCGGGCTTCAACATTCCGCTGACGCGCGCGGTCGCGGATGCGGTGAAAATTCCGGTGATCGCCTCGGGTGGCGTCGGCACACTCGAACATTTGGCAGAAGGCATCCGCGACGGCCACGCGACAGCGGTGCTCGCGGCATCGATCTTCCATTTCGGGGAATTCACCATCCGCGAGGCGAAAGAAGCGATGCGCGATGCCGGCATAGCCGTCCGGCTGGAGGAGAGGGCGCGATGACAGAGCGGGACCTGACCGGTATCGACCGGCTTTATGCCACCGTGGCGGCGCGAAAAGGGGCGGATCCGGGCAGCTCCTACACCGCATCTCTCTATGCGAAGGGGCGCGCCAAAATCGCCCAGAAAGTGGGAGAGGAAGCGGTGGAGCTTGCGATCGCCGCTGCAACGGACCAGCGCGAGGGGGTGATTTCCGAGAGCGCGGACCTGCTCTATCACCTCGCGGTACTCTGGGCCGATGCGGGCGTTGATCCCGCGGAAATTTATGCCATGATGGAGGCGCGGGAGGGACAGTCGGGCCTTGCGGAAAAGGCGTCGCGTAAACAGGATTAAGGGGATTTAAGAATGGCTTATGATAACGACAATATCTTCGCAAAGATCTTGCGCGGGGAGATTCCCAACACCACCGTTTATGAAGATGACGATGTGCTCGCCTTCAACGACATTGCGCCGCAAATGCCGGTGCATGTGCTGGTGATCCCAAAGCGCCCTTACGTCGATATCGATGACTTTTCCGCCAATGGAACGGCGGAGGAGATCGGCAATTTCTTTGTCAAGGTCGGCGAGATTGCTCGCTCTCTCGGGCTGCACAGGGATGGCTATCGGGTCGTCACCAACAACGGCCAGAATGCGGGACAGAATGTGCCGCATTTTCACGTCCATATCCTTGGCGGCCGCAAAATAGAAGAAGGCGGCATGGCGCGCGGCATGTAAGCCGGCGCGCCGCGCTTCGTCTCAGGCCGTGAACCGCGGCAGGGCGCGGGCATCCTCGACAATATAGATACCGAGCGCTTCTTCCCGGCCACGGATTTCAACGCTTTCATGGCGAAATGCTGAAAACTCCGCCGCGGCGCGATACGCGACGCGGTCCGAGAAGATAAGCTGGCTGGCATATTCCTTGGTCAGGGCTTCAAGGCGGCTTGCCGTATTCACAGGATCGCCGATGGCCGTGATGGAGGTGGCGGTGCCGTAGCCCATCTGCCCCACGATGACCTGCCCGATGTGAATGCCAATGCCGATTTTAAGCGGATAGGGCAGGTCGGACGCCAGATTGCGGTTCATGATGTCCAGCTCCATCGCCATGGCGCGCGCGGCATTGAGGGCGCGGCGGCTAGCCTCCGCGGCGTTCTGGTTGAGACCGAAGAGCGCCATGACGCCATCGCCGATGAATTTGTCGACATGGCCGCCATTGGCCTCGATCGCCTCGCCCATATGACGGAAATACTGGTTGATCACGAACACCACGTCATAGGGAAGGCGATGTTCCGAAAATTCCGTGAAAGCGCGAAGATCGGCGAACAACACGGCAAGCTCCTGCTCTTGCCCCTGCAGATAGCCCGGTTGATTGAACGCCTGGACCACCGTCGCGCTCGCTGGCAACAGCGGGATGATCGATACCTCCCCGGTCGGAATGCTCTGGCAGGCAAGCCGCGTCCCGTCCGGCGCGCCGACCCGGTGGAGCACGGCGATCTCCTTATCGCCCGGCGGATTGAGATTCTCCGCGCCGTCGAGAATGCGAACCCGGCAGGTCGAGCAACGGCCGCGGCCGCCGCAGACATGTGCATGTGGCACGCCGCCAAGCTGGCTTGCCTCCAGCAGCGTAAAGCCGGGCGGGGCCAGTACGATCCTGTCGTCGGGGTAGTTGATGATATTCAGCTTGCGGCGGCGGAACCGGATTAGCCAGTAAAGGCGGCTGATCGCGAGCAGGGCGAGGGCTGCGAACATGAGCCAGTAGCCCGCATCCCGCGTCCGATACGCCCACTCGATCATTTCCGGCGTGAGATTGAGGCGCGCGAAAAATGCGACGCGCCAGGCGGCATCGGCAAACTCCCGCTCGACCTCATTTGCCGCATTGACGAAGCCGCTGAGGGCGAGCAGCGGCAGCGCGAGCGCAAGGCTGTAGAAATAAGGCAGGTAGCGTTCATACCACGGCTTCAGCCGCAGCCAAAAATGCATGCCGAGACAGCCATGCACCCAGGCAACGATAACGCCGATGCTTTGCAGCAGGCCGAGCAGCGGCGCTTCGACCCAGATGCTGAGGAGGACGTAGCGGTAACTGTCCTCGATCCCGTAGATATCATGGCTGACGCGCGTGCCGATGACATGTAGGATCATCAGCGGCGGGATCATCAGCCCGAGCACAATCTGCAGAATGTCCCGCCCCGGCAGACGGCGATAGGCGCGGTGGCGGACAAGCTTCCCGAAGACAAGGCAGATATGCAGCGTCAGGCCGCCAAACAGCAGAACCGTGCCGAGATAACTCCGCCAGACGGCGAGGAAAACGGTGCGCCCCGCCTCCATCGCGTCGACGGAAATCAGACCCAGCGAATGATTGAGCAGATGGCAGGCGAGAAAGGTGAAAAGAGTGATCCCGCTTGCGAGGCGGAGGCGCTCCGGCCGAAGGGCCACCCGGATGTCTTGCAAAATCTCCCCACGGCCCTTCGACATATCCCACCCTTCGCGCTACGATAGAGAGAGAGCCAGCTTCTGTTGCATCAGCTCCTTGAGATCAACGGCGGGGCGGGCGCCGTAATGGCTGATGACTTCGGCTGCCGCCATGGCGCCAATGTGCCCGCTCGACGCGAGGTCATGACCGTTCGTGAAGCCGTAAAGGAACCCCGCCGCAAATAGATCCCCGGCGCCGGTGGTGTCGACGACCTTTATGTCGCGGTCCGCGGGGATGATATGGGCATCCGCACCGTTCACGATCACGGCGCCTTTCTCGCTCCGCGTCAGGCAGGCGATTTCCACGTGATCACGCACGGCCGCGAGTGCAGCATCGAAATCGGTCGTTTGATACAATGATTTCAGCTCATCCTCATTGGCGAACAGGATATCGACGCCGTGGCGGATGAATTCCTTGAACTCGTCGCGATAGCGATCAACGCAGAAGCTGTCCGAGAGGGTGAGCGAGACGCGCTGTCCCGCCGCATGGGCAATCTCGGCTGCTTTCCGGAATGCCTGCTTGCCATTCTCCGGATCCCACAGATAGCCTTCCATATAGGTGACCTTGGAGGCGCGGATAATCTCGGGGTCGATATCTTCCGGCCCAAGCTCGACACAGGCGCCAAGATAGGTGTTCATGGTGCGATGCGCATCGGGCGTGACCAGAATAAGGCAGCGCGCCGTGGCCGCGCCATGCGTCAGCGCCGGCGTCTCAAAGGTAACGCCGCTTGCGCGGATGTCGTGCGTGAAAATGTCGCCAAGCTGGTCATCGCGGACTTTGCCGACATAGGCGCAGCGCCCGCCAAGGGACGCGATCCCGGCCGCCGTGTTGCCGGCTGACCCGCCCGACATTTCAATGCCGGGCTCCATTTTTGCATAGAGCTCTTCGGCGCGGTCCATATCGATCAGCATCATGGCGCTTTTGGTAAGCCCTTCCGCGGCGAGAAAAGCATCGTCCGCCTTGCTGATAACATCGACAATGGCATTGCCGATACAGGTTGTGTCAAACATTCGCTCTGTCATAATATTCCTAACAATTACTTCGGCTCCGGCGAGTATAATCCCTGCGCTGGCCGGAGCAAAGAAAGCTTTCTGCGGCGGCGAATTGAGGGGGGCGATATGGAGGATCTGATCAAACTGACGGCGCAGGAAGCCGTTGCGCTCCTGAAGGCCCGGAAAGTCTCGCCGGCCGAGCTTCTTGACGCGTCGGAGCGGCGCATCCGCGAAACGGACGGGGCGATCAACGCCCTTCCGACCCTCTGCTTCGATCGCGCCCGCGCCCATGCGGAAGCGCTCGCAAAAGAGCGGCCCGAAGATCGCGAGGGGTCGCATCTGCATGGTTTGCCGCTTGCCATCAAGGATCTGACGCCGGTGAAGGATGTCCGCTTCACGCTTGGCTCGCCGATATTCAAGGACCAGATCGCCTCCTTCTCCGATGTGATGGTCGAGCGGCTGGAAGCGCGCGGCGGCATCGTCGTCGGCAAATCCAATACGCCGGAGTTTGGCGCAGGGGGGCAGACGTTCAACGAGGTGTTCGGGACGACAACAAACCCGTGGGATACCAGCCGGACGCCGGGCGGCTCCTCGGGCGGCGCGGCGGCGGCGCTGGCAAGCGGGCAGGTCTGGCTCGCGCAAGGCAGCGATCTTGGTGGCAGCCTCCGCACGCCGGCCAGCTTTACCGGTGTCGTCGGCCTCAGGCCGTCGCCGAAGCGGGTCGCGCACGGGCCGCTCCGCCTTCCCTTTTCCACCTATTCGGTGGAAGGGCCGATGGCGCGCAATGTCGGCGATACGGCCCTGTTCCTCGATATGATGGCAGGGTCGCACATTATCGATCCCGGCAGTCTCCCGGCGCCCGAGACATCCTATGTCGATTGCCTCAAGGCGATCCCAAAGTTCGGACGGATCGCCTACAGCCCCGACCTTGGGCAATGCCCGGTCGATCCGGAGGTTGCGGAAATCTGTGCAAAAGCGGCGGCCGATTTCGCCCGCTACTCTGACGGCGTCGATGAGGCCTGCCCGGATCTTCACGATGCGGAGGCAATTTTCCAGACATTGCGCGCGCAGATGTTTATCGCAAGTCACGCGCCACTGCTCGCCGCCCATCGCGATCGCCTGAAGCCGGAGCTGATCTGGAATGTCGAAAAGGGGGCGCGGCTCACCGCCGACGAAATCGGCGCCGCGCAGCGGGCGCAGGGCCAGCTTTACCTTCGCGTTGTCGAATTTTTCTCAAAATATGATTTTCTTCTGACGCCGGCGGCGATCGTTCCGCCCTTCACCCACGACAAGCGCTACGTGGAGGAGGTGAACGGCGTGCGCTTCGACAATTATATGTCGTGGCTCGCGCTGCCCTCCATGCTGACGGTGACCTGCTGCCCGGTCATCTCTCTCCCGTGCGGCTTCACCAAGAGCGGCCTGCCGGTCGGCCTGCAGATCATGGGGCCGAATGCGCGCGAGGACCGGGTACTGCAGGCGGCTTATGCTTTTGAGCGCGACCATGATTTTGCCCGCCGCCTACCGATCGATCCGCGCGCGCCCGGCACGTCTTAAAAATGTTGCAGCCCGCGCGTAAAATACCTACATGTTTCGACGATTGACGTTTGACAGGCAAGGATACTCATTTGATTTCTGCGATTAACAGGGCCATCACGCAGCTCGGTGACCCCGCCTTCCGCGCCGTGTTCCTGAAGGCGTTTGGCTTGACCGTTGTTATATATATCCTTGTCGGGTTCGGCGTGACGGTGGCGTTCGACTATGTGCCGACCTTTGAGTACGGCTGGATCAATACGGCCATCGGGTTTCTCGCAGGGCTTGGTTTCCTGCTCGGCGGGTTCTTTCTGTTTCCGATCATCATCAGTGGACTGATCGGGCTCTTTCTCGACGATATTTCGGATGCCGTGGAGGCCCAGTACTACGCCGCCGATCCGCCGTCGCATGATGTTCCGCTGATGTCCGCCATCTGGGATGCGATCAAGTTTCTCGCTCTTATGCTTGGCTGCAACCTGCTCGTTCTGCCGCTTTACTTCGTGCCCGTCGTCAATCTGTTCGTCTACTACCTGCTGAACGGCTATCTCATCTCACGCGAATATTTTCATATGGTTGCCATCCGCCATCATCCGGCCGAGGAGGTCAACGAGATCCGCAAGCGCAACGGGATCGAGCTCTATATGATGGGCATTGTCACCGCTTTTTCACTGACCATTCCGCTGCTCAACCTCATCGCCCCGATCATCGCGACCGCGG
>NZ_DAIUFV010000008.1:0-138760 GCF_036844445.1 Sneathiella sp.
TGGTGCCAATGTTTACATGCGGTTTACTGCGATCAAATTTCTCTTTGGCCATTTTCCGTCGTCCCGAAGCAAAAGTTACTCAGCCCAAAACACCGGATAGTCTCTGGTTCCGGTATCAAAATTTCTTGACCGGGTTATTTTAAAGCGCCGGTCAGCGCTTGGAGCGGGTGAAGGGAATCGAACCCTCGTATTCAGCTTGGAAGGCTGCTGCTCTACCATTGAGCTACACCCGCCTTGTTTCGCATCGTCGATGCCAGCTCCGCGACATCTCTTCCGTCATGCAGGTGGTGGAGGGAGTTGGATTTGAACCAACGTAGGCAGTGCCAACGGATTTACAGTCCGTCCCTTTTAACCACTCAGGCATCCCTCCGCACATGCATCACCCCCGGCATCCGCCAAAGGTGACCGGCACTATCGAAAATTCACGCATAAAGTCAACTGAAAAAAGAAAGTTTTTTTGATGATCCCAGCAAATTTTTTCGGCGCGCAAAGAAATGCCGGCTTGTTGCAGCCTGTGAAGCGCAATATAAGCATCCTCATGTCAAGAAGCAAGTCAGCCCCCCCGCGTTTGAAGAAAACAAGATCCCCCTCCGGCGGCCCGGAGCGGCGCGGCGGCGCGCCCGCGCGCGGCGGCAAGGGCGCCGCGGGGCAGGAAAGCTGGCTCTATGGCGATCATGCCACTCTCGCGGCGCTCGCCAATCCGGCGCGAAAGCTCCGCCGCCTCGTTCTCAGCCGCGCCAAGTTCGAGAGCCTGGACGATGATCTGAAGGATCATATCCGCTCGCGCATCGCGCCCGAGTTTTTCGAAAAGGACGCGCTCGCCGCCCTCCTGCCGGACGGCGCCATCCATCAGGGCATCGCGCTTCTCGCCGCACCGCTCGAGGAGCCGGCAATTGAGGATCTACCGGGGCCGGAGACGGACGCGCGCAGCATTGTCGCGGTGCTCGATCAGGTCACCGACCCGCAGAATGTCGGCGCGATCCTGCGCTCGGCCGCGGCGTTCAACATCCACGCCCTGATCGTGCCGGACCGCCATTCGCCGCCGATGACGGGCGTGCTGGCCCGCGCCGCCTCGGGCGCCGTCGAGATTGTCCCGGTCATCCGCGTCGGCAATCTCTCGCGCGCCCTCGATCAGCTCGCCGAACGCGGCTATTGGCGAATCGGGATGGACGGCAAGGCGGAGCAGACGCTCGACGTCGCGAAGCAGGGCTTGCAGAAGATTGCCCTCATCCTCGGCTCCGAGGGCCGCGGGCTGCGCCATCTCACGGCCGAGAAGTGCGACCTGCTGGCGAAACTGCCGATCAGCCCGGCGATCGAGAGCCTCAATGTCTCGAACGCGGCGGCCATCGCCTTCTATGAGCTGGCGCGCTGACCCGCCGGCCGGAGCGAACAGCGCACCGCGTCGTCGCCTTTCCCGCGGGCACGTTTTTTTTACTTGTCGAAACCGGGGAAGCTGACTATTTATCCCCCAGCCTTATGCCGCTATAGCTCAGCTGGTAGAGCAGTTGATTTGTAATCATCAGGTCCCGGGTTCGATCCCTGGTGGCGGCACCATATTTCTCAAGGGCTTATCTCCCCTGTAGGCTTGGATTAGGAGCAGCGGGGTACCAAACGGGGTGCCAAACGCTGCTCCTACCAACGCGATACTTTTCCCTCCCGCGCCGAAATCATGCTTGCCTGCTGGTGGACATGCGTCTTGTCAGGTCAGGGGCCTTCTGACTAAGGCTTTCGTTATTCCATCATCTGGATTCGCGACTGTGGCTCGATCAATTACTATTATCGCGGCCGGGCATGGCTTCCATCTGCCCCGTCGCGCGACGTATCATGCGGGCGATACGCTGCGCCTCCTGCTGTCGCAAGATTGGATGCTGCTCGCCGAGTGCCCTGCGGAGCCGTGAAACGAGTTGCGGCCCCTTCTCGATCATCAGCTCGACCTCTTCCAGTGCCCGGTCGAGACGACTTCCGCGCACGTCACGCGATGCGCAGTCCCGTGCGGCGCGTTCGATCACGCGCAGGATCGATTGCACACGGTCCCTGTCGACCAGCTCTTCCGACCAGGCCCCGCCAAATGAGACATTCGATAGTTGATTTTTTCGTTCAGCCATGAGAACAAATAAGGAACATTTGTCTTCATTTTGCAAGATGGATTTTGCAGCCATGACGCCGATGCGCACCCTTTACGTTGACATGAATGGCTTTTTCGCGAGCGTGGAGCAGCAGATGGATCCCCGGTTGCGCGGAAAGCCGGTCGCGATCACCGCCGTCGAAACCGAATCAGGAGCCTGTGTCGCTGCGAGTTACGAGGCGAAAGCCTTTGGCGTGACGACCGGCACCCGGATCTATGAGGCGCGGCAGCTTTGCCCTGGCATCATCTTCCGCCCGTCCCGCCATCGGCTCTATGTCCGCTTCAACCAGCGGATCGCCGCAGTGATAGACGAGATTGCCGAACTGAAATATGTGCGCTCAATCGATGAATTTCAGGTGGCGCTCGGAGGTACCACGTCGGAGCTTGACGCGGCCTTCGATCTGGCGCGCCGGATCAAGGTGGCGATCCGGGAGCGGGTCGGCAGTGAACTGCGCTGTTCCATCGGCATCGGACCTAACCCTCTGCTTGCCAAGATCGCGGGGAAGCTGGAAAAACCGGACGGCCTGCAATGGCTCGGGCCGGAGAATATGCCAAAAGCGATAGCCGACCTGCAGCTAAATGATTTGCCCGGCATATCACGCGGGATCCGCAACCGGCTGTGGGATGCGCGGATTTACAACACGACCGACCTCTACCGGCTGGACCCGCGTCATGCCCGCATGATCTGGAACTCTGTCGAGGGTGAGCGCTTTGTGAGAGCACTGCAGGGGATGGACATTAAAATCCAGCCGACGGAGCGGAATGGATACGGCAACAGCAAAGTGCTGGCGCCGCAGCATAGGCCTCCGCACAAGGCAAAGTTGGTAGGCCGCTGGCTGGTCGAGAAGGCCGCCGAGCGGATGCGCCGGGATGGCTTTTGCGCCCGGCAATTTTCACTATCTGTTCAGCTGGTCGAGCGCGGCCGATGGGGACGCGGACAGAAAATCACGGCGACGCAGGACACGCGGTTTTTGTTGTCGCTCTATGAAGGGCTGTGGCGAGAGATGCGCCGTCGTTGTAATGGGGACGTTATGTCGATCAATGTGCACCTCGGCGACGTGATCCTGCTGATCCAGCGGAATGGTGATTTGTTTGGGCCGCTCTCGCCAGGCATGCCAAACCGGCCTGAAGCACTGGCGACTGTGATCGATCATATCAACCGCCGCTTCGGCGAGCGCGTGGTCCGGTACGGCATACACCAGGACCACCCAGGCTTTTTTGAGAGGGAGTGATATGATGTGTGTGGCTTCCTCGTTATCACATACAGCCCCACCATATTGTCCGGCTGGGCAAAATGGTGGGATGCTTGGCAGCATATATGGGGCGGTTGCAGAGAGTAGGCCGCAATCCGCATCCAAAAGGGTCTATTTTAAGCTTACGTGTACGACAGGAGATCAGAGACAGATTATCAGGAGTGCGGGGCGGGCCGAAGACGGTGAAACCGAGAACTATGTCTACGCTATAGCCCTCCACACCTCTCCAAAATGAACCTCATATAGGAAAGGGGCAGGTGGAAGCTTGCAAGCCGGTCGGCGACAGGAAATGATGGCTTTTCTTGGCCTACTAAGATAAACTCCGGCGAACCTGATGGGTGCCTACGGGTATCTGGAGCAAACAACAGTACGGCGAGGCCGGATCGAAGAAAGGAGGCGGGCATGTCTACCAAGAAAATTCTCGCGCTCCTCAACTCGTATATCGACGGAGATGAAGACCAACTCCTGTCGATCGCTTTGCAGATCGCCGCACAGGAATCCCGCCTTGGCAGACCCGATGAGGCGGAGAAGCTCAAGCGGCTTGTTCAAAAGGCGCGAGACCAACGTCGTACCGGAAAGCCCGCGGGCGGGCAGACGCCGATTCCACTGGCTCGACCACGAGGCGAGTTGCAGGGTCTCGTCGAGAGCACTTATCCCAAAGTCACGCTGTCGAGCATGGTGCTGTCGGACGACATCGCCAAGCGGCTTGGACGGATTGTTCGCCAGCAGCAGGAACGCGTAACGCTACGCGAGCACGGACAGATACCGGCAACTCATATGTTGCTTGTAGGACCACCCGGCACGGGTAAAACGATGACAGCCTCGGCTCTCGCAGGTGAGTTACATTTGCCACTCTTCACCGTGCGGCTTGAAGCCCTGTTCAGCCGTTTCTTCGGCGAGACCGCGGGCAAGATGCGCCTTCTGTTCGATCAGATCGCACAGACGCGTGGCGTCTATCTGCTCGACGAATTCGATGCGATCGGCGCGCGGCGAGGTGATCCGAACGATGTCGGTGAAATCCGTCGTGTACTGAATTCGGTCCTAGCCTTTATGGAGGAGCCGAATTCGACCGACAGCATCGTGCTGGCAGCAACAAATCATGTCGAGATTTTGGACGAAGCATTAGCACGGCGTTTCGATGAGGTGGTCGAGTACACCCTACCAGATACCGTCTCCGCTCGAGCTATTGTTGAGCGTCGCCTCGGCAAATTCAAGTTCGCCGCTAAAGCATGGACTACGCTTGAAACAGCGCTTGACGGTCTCAGTCAGGGCGAATTGGTTCGAGCAGCTGATGAGGTCGTTAAGGATGCTATTTTGGAGGGGACGTCAAAGGTTTCGCCCGAGGCACTCAAGGATGCGTTGGAGAACCGACAGACATTAAGGAGCAAATTCCGCCGCCAATCCAGGCGTTAGGCAGGCTCCGCCAAGGGATAGGCTGGAACACGAATAAACAAGTAGGAACTTATGGCGGAGCAAAATAATTTCGATACGAGAGACCGTCCGCATATCCCCATCGACGCCTTTCGTGAAACCGAAACTTACAGATTCCCATCACGCAATCAGAAACGCAGACCGCTTCGCGACGACTATGCCGCGCACGCTGCCTATCTTCTTAATCAACTCTCAGCAGCTCTCGGCGATGTGCCGCGACCGGCTGACGATCCTCGGCTGATCGTCGAAGGCCTGAAACCCGGCACGATCGTTGAGATCACGACATTACCGCCTGCCGAGAATTCTCGAACCAAGGCGGTCAAAATTCCAACGGCCTTGGAGTTTCCCACGCAAGACGTGGTGGTGCTTCGCTCGGAACGGAATGACGACCGCACCGAGAGCGCCTTGCTCTTCGTTCCAGACGACGCACGCACATTTCTCCGGGGCCGGATTAGTGATTATGGCCGTGATCCTGGCAACCGGCGACGACCTGATGTCGACCGCTTCGAGGTGGTTGAAGAAGTCCGGGCGGTCGACACTGCATCGCTGTTCACCGGCGACATTGATCTGACTGCCCCAGACATCGTGTGGTGGGAGCTATGGGTCCGCCAGCCCATTGCTCTAGCGGATCGCCTGGTCAAAGCTGCACGCAACGCAAATCTCGACGTTCACGACGACCGCCTGATCTTCCCTGACACGACCGTCCTGTTTCTCCATGGCACTGCGGCAACGGTCGCAGTGTTCGCGATGCGAGTGCCGGGCGCCATATCTGAAATTCGCCGTGCAACGGGAACGATCGAGCCGTTCCTCGATCGCGATGAGACAGGGATCGGCCAGCATGATTGGGTCGCCGAACTGGCACAGCGGGTCACGGCGCCATCGCCCGATGCTCCCGTGGTTTGTACGCTCGATACGGGTGTGGCCGCCGCGCATCCATTGATCGCCCCCGGCCTTCGCGGCGCATGGGCTTATGATGCAACCTGGGGTGTCGATGACCACGAGCCCAACGGCGGTCATGGCACGCCACTGGCCGGGCTCGTTCTCTATGGCGATCTCGAACCGCTGATGAACGATGCGCACCCGGTCACACTGACACATGGTGCGGAATCCATGAAGTTGTTGCCGCCACACGGGTTCCCACCGACCAAGCCACCCAGCTACGGCGTCGTCACGCAAGGCGCCGTCAGCGTGGTCGAGATTGAACAACCGGACGCGCTTCGCAGCTTTTGTATCGCAACCTCCGCAACGGATTTTTCACCAAGTCGCCCCTCGACTTGGAGCGGTGCGCTTGATCAGATCGCCGCCGGAGCGATGCCCGGTGACGTCGATGAGAACGTTCCTGCCGTCGAGCACCCCAAGCGTTTGATGGTCATAGCCACCGGAAATGTATCCGGTGGGATGGCAGTGAACGTCCTGCCGTCGCAGCCGTTGGAGGACCCATCGCAGAGCTGGAACGCCCTTAGTATCGGCGGCTTTACCCGGAAGGAACAGCCGCCAGCACCGCCGCCCATACTGCAGGCCGCCGTACCGGCGAATCATCGCAGCCCGTTCAGCCGCGGCTCGCAATCGCTTCCCGATGACCTAACGCCGATCAAGCCGGAGGTGCTGTTCGAGGCCGGCAACATGATGTCGGACGCCGCCGGCTTCTGCGGCTGGGACCCGTCGGTATCACTTTTGTCGACAGGATCGGATGTGGATGCCGAACCTTTAGTGCCGTTCTGGGCGACCAGCGCAGCCGCCGGGATGGCCGGTCATTTCGTCGGGCGCTTGCAAGCGGCCCGGCCCGATCTTTGGCCTGAAACACATCGCGCGCTTACCGTGGATTCGGCGCATTGGCCCGAGCCGATCCGCAAAAAGTTCATTGATCGGGGCGCGCATTGGAAAACCGGGTCGAAAGCCGAGAAACAGCGGCACCTTCGCGAATTCGGATATGGCGTGCCAGACATCGAACGCGCGATCCTGTCGGCACGCAATGACACCACGCTGGTCGCTCAAGCTGAAATTCAGCCCTTTGCCATCGGTGCCGATGGGCGAACGGGTGTTTTCAACGAGATGCATTTCTACGATCTGCCTTGGCCGAAAACGGCATTGGAGCAGCTCGAAAACGAAATCGTCACGATGAAGGTCACGCTCTCCTATTTCATCGAGCCTAACTTGACCGGCAAGGCAGCCACGCGCCCAGACACCTATCGGTCGTTCGGTCTGCGCTTCGACATGAAGAAGCGTACCGAGACCGACGCCCGCTTCCGCAGCCGGCTTTCAGCAAGTCAGGCAAAGGATGGCACAGGTACGGAAAGCGAGACCAGTTACTGGTTGCTGGGGCCAAAGGCGATCCAGGCCGGCTCCCTGCATTGCGACCTTTGGCGAGGCCGGGCAATCGATCTGGCGGGGCATGACGCCATCGCTATTTATCCGGTCGGAGGATGGTGGAAATCACACGTCGGTCAGAAGCGTGTTACCGACAAAGCGCGGTATGCGCTAGTTATTTCGATTTCGGCCCCAGGCCAAAGTGTCGACCTTCATTCCGAAATCACAACGCAGGTGGAAGCCAAAGATATTGAGGTTTGACCCGACAAAGCGAGCACCTCCAACTTTGTTTCGGCTTACGTAAATAGTTCTTGAATTCATGCGCGGCTTCTAAGCCACTGCGATCAGCGATCCACTACTGATATTAATAGATCGTCGGCCTCTCTCGGGAGGTCGCTTTTTTTATTGACACTCTCGCAACTGATCCCGCTCCCGGCCGTATTCGATGATCAGCCGCTCGAGCGGGGAGCCAGGCGGCAGCGCGTCAAGCGCGTCCGCCGCCTTCGCGAGGAATTCAGGGCTGTATTGCACAATGGGTGGACATACACTGGCGTCAGAAATCGCCTTCGCGCATCCTGCGAGAGACGCCAGCACGATCAGCAGGGCTTTTAGCTGCAGCGCGGCGCTGACGCTTGATCGTCTCGATAGTTTTCCTTGCATTTTCCACCCTCTCCGAATCCCGGCCTGCCGAACGGGCGCCAGCGAGAATTGCGAGCACTGCCGCCACCCCGCCCGCAATGATGATGACATAGCCCCAGATGCCACCGAGGGCGCCCGCGAGTAGCGCGCCGAGGCGCGCCATTACCGCAGACCCTCCCGGCGATCTTGGACGCGCGCATAGACCATCACGCCAATGGAGATCAGCGCCACGCCGAGGAAGACATATTTGAGATATTCGCTATATGGGATCAAAGGCTCGAGCTGGCTTTGCAACTCCATCAGCACGCCACTGCCCGCGACGCCAGCAACGGCCAGTTTTCCGCTTCGCACGGTGCGGGTCTTGCCGATCGGGCGATGCTGCTCAAGCGCCTCATAAGAGTCCGCGGGCGGGTCAGTGTCGACATCGTTGTAGAAGTAATGAAAGCCATCGTTGTAACACGATGCCCGCTTCAGACCCCACTCCGGCATCGGCTTAACGTCGTGCGTATGATAGTGGGTTGCCCGCTTTGTCGGGTCAAACCTCGGCCCACCCGGCTCTTTCGCGACTTCCGCAGCAATCTCGCGGCAGCGCCGGAACCACTTGTCTCGCCCATCCGCCGCAATGATCCGCGCTCGGTTAGTATTTTTCGCAGTAGTGTTCCAGCAGCTGAACTGCCAAGGCTGCAGGCATACACCCGCGATATCGTTCGGCCAGTTTGGCAAGCGGACCCGGTTCATGATGACATTTGCGACCGCGACGGCGCTCTTCTCACTTTGGGCGCCCGCCTCCCCGTAGATGGTCCGCGCCATGATATCGATATGATCCATGTGATCCCCCTCTATTTCCGCTTGAGCGCCAGCATCAAAAGGGCCTCAATACCGCGCGGCCCCATATACGAAATTGCAACAATCGTGGCGAATGCTACCTTGCCGCTGAGCTCAAAATGAGCCGCGACGCCATCGGCGAAAAAGGCGATCCCGAGGGCGATCGGTAGCTCAAAAATAAGATGTAGGGAGAAGAATTTGCGACGATCTCTTTGCGCCTGCTGCGTGTGCCAGACAAGGCGACCGATCAGGGCGGCGCTGATCGTCGAGAGGGCGGAAAGGATCGACTGGACAAGCTCCGGCGGGATATATTTATCCATCATTTCCCTTCGTCCTCCTCGATGCTCTTTTCGCAGTGCTTTCGATCAAAAAGATCAAGGAAGCGACAGAGTAGGCATCCCCAAACGCGCCCCTCGCGCTTGGCCTTTCCTGCCCGAGAAGAAATCGTCTCGTCCGGATCGCCGGCAAGAATAGTGTTCGCAAACTGGCTCAGCGAAACGAACAGACTGAAAAAATACTGCCCCACATTACTCCTCCCCGCCCAGCAGGCTGTTTAGGGCGGAGGAAAGCTCACCACCGAAAGCGCCTGAAATTGAAAACGCCGCGGCCGGATCGGCGGCAGCCGCAACCGCGTCCTCTGCCGCCTTGACCATTCCATCGATCACCGAAACAACGGTCGCCAGCGCCAGCGCCTTCGACTGCTGTATGGCCGCGAGAGCGGCGATAGTCTCACCGAGGCCGCGCGCGGTCGCCTCCGCAGCGATAATCGCCTCGTCTTCCGGCGAGGAAACGCCCGCAAGATAGCGTCGCGCCCGCTCTGCCTTCACGGGCCAAGCGGCGATTTCATAGGGCCCTGCCTCAGCAATTTGTGCCCTGACCGAGTCGGCAATTGCCCTTACTTTCGACACCGCCTGCGCCTGCGCCGCGCTGATCGAGAGCGTGCTTTTGTTGGGTGTGGCGAGCCCAGTTTCGGCATCAAAACTGCCGCCAGGCACATACGACTCGAACGGAGACAGTGAAAACTCCGGATCGACCCGCGCAAAGTCGGCAAGCGCCAGCAAGGCGGCGTCGTCGAGGCCGGACGTCCGGATCGTCGTCACCTCGCCGGTACCGGGATCCGTGTACGGGATAACGGACGGTCGCGGCACCGGTCCGCCGATCGCTTCCCCCGAACTGATTTTCATGTAAAGCGCCATCCCAATTCCCCCTTTAAATCCCGCTCGCCCGGATCGTCGCGGTCAGTTTTTGACCGGCAATCGTGCTGCCGATCTGTGTCACCTTGAACACGAGCACGTCGCCGGCCGCCGCGTCGACATAGGCCGCGCCGCCCGCGAATGTGCCAGCTGTATGTGTGTTGTCAGTGGCGGCAATGCGCGGCTTTGTGCCAAATATTGATGCACCGTTTTTTTCGATGTCGAGGATGGCCGCCGCACCGGTCGGCGCGACTGCGGCATGGGCGAAAAAGCCGTCGATCCGGATCGCCCGAGCAAGGACAACTCGGCCATATTCCTGGACAGCCAAATCTTGACCAGAGCCATCGGACGACACGCCGGCAAGAAAGGCGATGTCCATCGCCCGCCCCTTCTGGATCGCCTGAGCAAGCTGATTATTTTGGCCGTCTTGCGGAATAATCCCCATAGCGGTGAGCGCGTTGAGAATTTCCGCCTGGATGACGTTAAAAAACTTCGCGACAATTCGGCTGCCCTCGATGCCCGTCGTAGGGTTGGCATCAACCCACGGACGGTCCGGATCGTCCTGGTTGCCGTTTGGCGGAGGGATGTACTCCATTATGCGCTCCCTTCGTAAGCAAAAATCAAGGTGGTGTGAGACGGCTTGAGCCGGTTGAGAGTGCACTCGAGGTCTTCGGCGCGCGTGATCTTGCCGAAATAATCGCCGCAGACACTCTCACCGCACCGCGCGAACGTCGTCCGCGGATCGGGGACCGCGACACGCCAGTAAAAAACAACATCCGGCTGCCCGCCGAGGTCTTCTCCGCAGCTCGCTTCGCCGCAAATGCTTGGCCGGAATTCTTCGATCTCGAGGTCGTGATATCCGATGCCCGCCGCCAGGTCGCGGTAGTAGGCAATGCTCTGCCCCCCACGCCGATTCAGCTTTTCGAGAACCGCGTTACGGCGCTCCTGAAGCGTGGTATTGCTGCCTGTGCATGTGTCAGGTAGGCCGCACATTTTCTCCCAATCCGGCAGCAGGTCGAAACTGAACAGCGGGTTGACCTCTGAGACGAGTTTGTTCGCATCCTCATGAACCGCCGCGAATTGTTTTGCCGTCGCGCTCACGATCGCGTAGAGCTTTGATCCGGATTCGGCCAACCATGCCGGACCAGGCGGCAGCAAAGCCCTGATCTGGCGCGCATAGTCCTTGGCGTTAGCTTCCCTCATGACGACACCGAATAAGTGATCTCACCAAGCACCGGGATCTCGCCCGTTCCGAGGAAGAAGTTGTCACCTGGCGACACGATCTGATGCGAACTCTCTCCGCTCGCGATCGAGACCGCCTCCCAGATTTTGGAGACGGCAACAGTTTTTCCCGGTTCCTGATTTCGTAAGATCATATCGGCGAGTTCGGCCTCCACCGCCGCTTTGACCTCAGCTGTCGCAGGCGAAAGATCTTTGATGGTGATGTCGAGCGGGATAGGGATCGGCGCGACGCAATAGACTTCGGCCGTTACTGGTCGGCGGTAAGGGCCATCAATGTGCGCCTTAAGCGCCGCCTCATCAGCGGGGAGCGGAATGCCATCTGGGTAGGTATCATCCATCATAAACCGCACAGTAACCGTGCCGAGGCCCATCTCCTGCGGGAATACCCATGCCCGCGTGACGCCGGGAAAATCGAGAGCCCAGGCGCGATAATCTTGCGACGCTCCGCCGTGTGGCGGCGCTTGAATTCTCTCTTCGATCCGGCTGCGAAAATCGTCGTCCGTCTCGATATCGGCGCCACCTGCAATCCCTTGCGAGCCGGTCTTGCATTGAGTAAAAACACCCGCAACTGTCGATACCAGCGACATAGAGATTGCCGCCCCGGCATTGAACCTTTTGCCATAGTCCGACGCCACGACTGGCAGCTCCGCCGCGCCCGCAGATATTTCCGCGCCTTCGGTCACGACATAGGTCGCGCCGTCGGAACGCTGCACCTGTGTGCCCGCGGGGATGACAGCGCCATCCGCGCCGATAAATTCAACTGTCCCGGCAGCCTTCGTTGCGGCTTTGCGCGTGACGCCCCAGACCCGCCCCCAATTTTCAAGAGAATCAGTTTCCGCAGTACCGACGAACGCCTGCCGCGAAATGAAATCGAGGTAGCCATAAAGGCCATGTGTTTGCCCGGAAATTATTCGGGCCATCACGTTCTCGACCGTGTAGCGGAGAGACGCCTGCGCGGTTCCAAGGGCCGCATTAAAATCGCGGATTGCCCGATCGATCAAGGACTGCAGCGGCGGACGATTGTAGTTAGTTGACCCGGCCAAGCTCTGCCTCCCACGCATAATCGAAAACAAAGCTTTCCTGTCCGCCGTCGATATACACAACAGCCACCTTGATCACGACCCCGTCGAGGCCGACCCGCTCGACATCGATAACGATATCCGAGGCGACGCCGTCGTCGATAAGATGCCTTGTCGCCTCTCGGCAATAATCCGCGGCGCGTTTGCGCGTTTCCGCCGTGTTCTTTTCTCGGCGCAGGAGCCAGAGCCGAGATCCGGTATTCGCGCCAGCAATCGCGGAAAAGCTGTCTCCCCACCAGCCCATGCGATCAGTCGTACCGTCCGGCAGAACGTCGTCCTCGCTCGCTCGCGCCCACGTAAAAAGTGAAATGATGAGATCAGTGCGCAAATCGCTGCCGCCGATCAGGTTGCCATTCTCATGGGCCAGATCGGCAAAAAAGGTTCCCCCACTCCAATTCAACGCCATTTGCCGCATAAGCGGCGATATACGGCATTTGTGCGGCAAATAAAAGCTAAATGCTTGCTATTTTTTGTATATTAAAGCGGAGAAATTCGGAACCAGTCTCGGCCCGTTGTCGCATGGCCGCAGGCGGCTATATTGCCCGCGCGGCAAACGGGCTGCCCACTGATCCGATACCACGCCTCTCCCTCAACCATCGCGGGCGAAGGTGAGTGCGGCGCGTCGCCGTGACTCGCCACACGATCGCCGACCGTGACGATGTTGGCGCCGTCGAGCCGGAAGGCAGGGTTGTTTTCGCCGAGATGAACTCCTCCTGCGGAATCAAGTTTTTGCACAGCCACACCCGGCATCACTTCTGGCTCGCTTCGTAATCGCCGGTGCTGATCCGGTGCTCGCTGCTGGTCTCAGTCAGTGTGCCCTCGGCCGTCAGCGTAATGGAGTGTGAGTTGATGTTGATCGCGGTATCCGCGTCGATGTTGAGGACATCGCATTTAATCGATATCACACGCCCTCGCTTGAGGTGGATCCGGTGTTTCCCTTCGTTGCCGTCCTCGTCGGTATAAATCGCGACTTCACCGTCGACCAAGGGCCGAATACGGTACCGTTTGTCGCCGACACCGAGCGCGATACCATGCCCGCGATCCCCGCTTACAAAGACCGCCAGCACCTCCGCGCCCGGATGCGGCTTGTAGGTGAACCCGTATGGTTGGAAATGCTCCACCGCCTCGGCCGGCTCGCCATGCATAAGGCTGATTTGCAAGCCTTGAGTTTTCAGCCTGTCGTCGACCAGCGTCACATATCCCCTCGCAAGGATATTGGCGAGTCTGCTCTTTACAGGCCTCAGCAGCTCCGCCACGGCACGCTCAAAACTACCTCGTCGCATTCTTCGCAGCCCCCTGAATTGCCTGCCAAAATCCGGATGAGTCGGCGGTATCTGGCACGGTCGGCTCGGTGGCGAAGGCTTCGGGAGGCAGGCAGGAAAGAGTGGTAATTTCCCCCGCTGGACCATACGACCAAGTAACCTCCGAAACGACAAATCGCCCCGAAATCTTCCCGATCTCGTCGTCGATTGAAACCAGCATATTTGGCTGCCAGAGCGCGCCCGAAATTTGCCGCCACCCGTTGACGTCGTACTGCAAGGGGATTGAGCTTCCTATGCGGCGCGCCCGCTCCCAGATCGCCCGCTCTCGGCAAAACGCCTTGTCGGCGGCTTTTTCAGCCATGACGACGAGCGGGAGATATCGCCGGATATTTGGATCTTCGATCGTGGCCGACGGGCCGGCCGAGTCTTCAGCGGTATTAAAATCGGTGCCCACATCCTGACCGACCACCTTGTAGAGGCTGAACCGATCTTCGTCTGTTTGAACCACACTGCCGGATGCGACGTTCGTCGCATTGCCGCGCTGGACCAGTGATTGATCCGCCGTTAGCGCACCTACCCGACCCAACACCAGATTGCCCGCAGCATCGTCATAGGCGAGCAGCCCCCTCATGTTTACCGCGTCGCTGATCGCACCGAATACCGTATCTCCTTGACGCGGCTTAAGCGTGATCGGCTTACCGGTATCGACATCAGCGCGGACAGAAATTCCGAACGGCGCCACCAGTTCCCGCACGATGTCTTCAATCTTTCGCTCATTATACGGCTTGGCGTCGAGAACAGAACACCGCACGATATCGGCCACTCGCGACTTGCCTTCAACAATGATCGATTTGGTCTCGCTGTCATACTCAATCCGCGTTGTTGACACATATCCGGTGAGCACCTTCTCTTTCCCGACAGTCACTTGGCAGACATCGCCGATTTTTATGTCGGGATCGTCGGAGCCCGGCCAGCGCTCCGAGATGGAGAGCCGGAAATCCCCAGCCGCCCGCTCAATGCCGCGCGTGACGGAAGCTGATAGCCATCCGCTAAGTTCGCGACCGTTGACCTTTAGGGCGATATTCATGAGCTTAGAATTTCCAGCTGCGTGTTCGGCGGGAGAAACGACGGGTGCTCGATCTTATTACGATCGACGATCTCCTGATCTCTACTCGCATCGCCCCAGAGTTCGTGCGCGAGAACGAGCGCGGGCTTGCTGTCAAGAAACGACGTCGTCATGACACGGGCGAGATCCCGCGCCCTCTCATTGACGGACGCGAGGACTGTTTCGCTCATCGAACTCAGCGCATTGTACAGCCTATCGTCCCACTGAGCAGGACCGGTAAGTATCTCTTGGTCCACCATCGCAACATAGTCGGTTGCGGCTGCGCTCGCCTCTTGAAAACTGGTGTAATCCGCCGCGGCAACAATTTTCCCATGCTCGGCAAACGCAAGGTTTCGCGCAAGACTTCCCAGCGCCTGGACGCTAGCGATCTCTGCCGCGCGCGTTGACGTGGTCCGGGGAATAGACCCAATGTCCGGGGCGAAACTTGCAACATCTGCCAGAGAAGAGCGATATCCGCCGGCGCCCAGGTCTCGCATCAGGTTTGATATCCGATCGAAAAGGAAGGTTGCGTCTTTCACATTTTGGGGCGCGTTGAGCATGATTTCGTCGCGGATGCTCTGAATGTCACCAAAGGAACGACTCTCCTCGATCAGATCAAGTATCTGAGAGATCGTATCGATGACGCTCTCTGAAACAAAGCCCGGCCGGCCGGCCACGTCATAGTCGCGTTCGAACGATACCTGCGCGGCCGCTGCCAGCCCATCCGCGCTTGATTGCGCGGCAGCCACATCATCTAGTGCAGTCGTCGGATATTCGAGTTCGCCAGCCTCCACAAAAGACATGGAGAACTCAGCCATGCGGCCCTTACTGTTGCTTTCGTGGAGGCTGAAATCCTGACAAACGACCTGCATACGTCCGAGGTATGGGTGCGTAAGTGTGCCGGGCCCTCGCTTCTCAAGCGCATCGATAAGACGGTCACGGCGGGCAGCATAGTCGTCGCCAATTACAAATCCCGAAATTCGGAAGCTCCGCGCCTTTCGCCCGGTATCGTCAAAGAACGGCCGATCGCGATTGGCGTATTCATTCAGCTGCCCACGCCGGCCACCGCTAAAGTCATGCTCCGTGATATCAAAAACAATGCCGCGAAAGTCCGCTGGCAGAAGATTATCGCGCCATCCCGCCATTTACGGCCCCCAAGCGTAGCCAACGCCGACATTGTAATCGAGGCCAGAGCCCTTCTGCTCGTTCGATATCCGCGTCCCGCGCGGCACGCCGTTGAGGTTGACGTCGAGGCGATGATGCGCCCCGTAGGCCCGGCTGCCGGCCGTTATGGTGTCACGGACGGAACTGGATACAGGCGCCGGTTCCGTCCGCTCCCCCTCGCCTCCAATGCCGACCATATCCCGCAACCATTTGGGTAACGCGCTGGCCATAGAGGAAACTTGCCGACTGAGATAGGCACCGAGATCAAAGCCCGTGATGTACTGGATCAGCCCGTCCCATGCGTCGAAGATCAGAGAGAATGGATTAAAGTTCGTCAGCAGCGCGGTGATACCGTCGATAAATCCCGACTTAAACCCGTCCCTTACCGCTGCCCATTTTTCGCTGAAATAGGACGTGATGTTGTCCCAATTATCATAGATCACATAGGCCGCTGCAGCGATGGCCGCGCCTATAGCAGCGATCGCGAGAACAATGGGGTTAGCTGCCACAAATACAAACAGCGCCTTGAACAGACCGGCAATTATTGGGATAGCTGCGACGACAATCCCGGTGAGGGCTTTTAGTGCCACGCCGACCCATCCGAACATACCAATCAGAGCGCCAATGCCGCTCGACATCGCGCCGACGATCAGCAGTATTGGCCCTATGGCCGCCAAAAGCATGGCCGTGACAGAGGCGAACTTGAGGACTGCGGGGCTGATCCCCGACATCCAGTCCATAAGCTCGGTCGCCTTCTGCATAAACTCCGTGAACCAGTCGAGAAGCCCACTGTTGGCAATTTTCAGGAACACCCCCTCCATCGCGCTGGAAAATCTCTCGACGGCGCCCGGAGCGCCCTGCTGCATGATCTCCGCCATTGTACGAGCCCTCCCCTCGACGTCTTGAAGTTGCCGAGCGTATTCCTGCAGGCGTCCGGACTTCGCCTGATTTATGAGCTCCATTGCGCCGGCCATCGGAATTTTACCAAACAGCATTTCAACAGCCTTGAGCTGATGCCCGGCTCCTAGTCCCTTGATGGCGTCGCCGAATTCTTCCAAAATTTCAGCGAAGGGGCGCACATTATTCTGTGCGTCCAGCGTTTTCACACCCAGAGTCTCAAGCATCTTTGACGCATCTGTTGCCGGATTGACCATTTGCAGCATCATGTTTTTCAACGCCGTGCCGGCTTGGGTTCCTTGGATGCCGACATTGCCGAGCAAACCAACCGCCGCAGCGGTCTGCTCCAGCGACATCCCGAACCCGCGCGCGATTGGACCGGCGTGTTTGAACGACTCCGCCATCATCTCCATATCGACGTTGGCGCTCGCCGTCGCGGCCGCGAGAACGTCGGCCACGCGACCGGCTTCAGCGGCTTCGATATTGAATGCGCCCATAATATTTGATGCGATATCCGCCGCTCGACCGAGCTCTGTTTCGCTTGATGCGGCGAGATCAAGCAGTCCGGGCATACCAGCAAGAATTGACTGAGCGTCCCATCCGGCCATTGCAAGGAACGCCATGCCTTCGGCCGCGTCTGAAGCGGAGAACACGGTTTCCGCGCCCAGCTTCTCGGCCTGAGCTCGCAATTTATCCAGCATTTCGCCGGTCTCGCCGGTGCGGGCCTGAACCTTGTTCATGCCAGCTTCAAAGCCGACTGCCGTTTTCAAAATGGCGCCGCCGGCGAGCGCGATCGGGGCGGTGACGCGCATTGACATTGCGCGGCCAGCGGATTCAGCCGCTTTCCCGAAATGCTTCATATTGGCGGCGAGACGACCGATGCCGGGCGATATCTGATCCTGCATGCGGAAGATCGCATAGATGCTATACTTCTGAGCCACTTTTTAGCGCATCCCTTTCAGCATTCTTGATCTGCCGCGCCTTTTCCCACCAAAAGGCGAGCCGCCGTAGTGTCATCCGCTCCATGTCGGACGCGGAGAAATGGAAAACATAGGCTACGCCAGCGATGATATCGCCTATGTCTCCGGATCCGATCCCTCGAAAAAACCGTTCAACCACCCCGCGGCCTTGCTAAGATCGACCGGATGGAGCTTGCGCACCGAGGAAGGCGGGATATCAGCGAGCCGCGAAATATAGGCACCGACAACGCCGAGGTCCGGGCGCATCTTGACCGTTCCACCCCCCGTCTCGATCGACATCGGCGCGCCAAGGTCCATAACGTCGCCGCCCTCGGGCTCGCGCAGTGTGAGAGAGGTGAGCGTCTTGCCGTGAGCCTCGATCGGCCTTTTCAGCTTTTCGATTTTAAACTCGCTCATTCCCAGATGCCTTTCTTCCCTTCAAACCGCGCAGTAAACTCGCCATTGCTGCCTTTGACCTCTCGAGGGCCGCAAAACCAAGCGTTGCTAAGGATGGCGGTTTTGCCGTTTACGAACTCTGCCGTCACGGTCGCATCGACAACCGACGCCATTGTGTCCATGTCAGTGTCGCTCGTCTGGTAGCAGTCGAATTCGATATAAGGAACGATTGGTTTCTCGTTGAAACCTGCGACACCGGAAAGCCCGGCGACGCCTTCCCGCTCGACGTTGTCCATCTGGGCAGTCAACTCACCTGCGATGGTGTACTGCTTCCCGTCGACCTTGAAATACACGGTCCCGGCAATTGGCGTTTTAGCCATCGATCTCTCCCTTTTTTAAGCCTGTGCGTACTGCAGGCGGAATTGTGCCAGAACGGCGAAAATGCGCAGTTGGTTCACAAGATCCGGCGGATAGAGGATGTTGACCCTGTTCGGGTTTGTGATGTCCCTCTCCACCAGGAGGTTTCGCTTGAACTCGGAGGCGTTTTCGACCAGCCCAAGCTCTTCCAGTTCGGCGTATCCGGCGATCAGTTCGGCGCGGATGATATTCGGCGTCACGATGGCCTGTCCGGAGCCGAATGCTGTTCCGTCGTTCGCCAGCTTGTGGCGGCCAAATTTTTGAGTGATACGACGCTTCAGGTAGCGCAATATATAGGACAGCGTCGCCATCGTCTCGACATCGAGATAAGAGTCGTCAGGCTGTCCCCAGGCATTCTCCTGATAGGTCGTGATCACGCGCTGCAGCCGCACATAAGTGCCCTCGACATATGTGGTCGAGACACCGGAATAGAGCAGCGTGTTGGCCTCCGCGCGGGTGAAACGGCTGGTAATTGGCGGCGCCGACACGCCGCGAAGCGGGAGCGTTTGCAGCGGCCGGGCCGGGTCGATCGACAACGACGCGGCGCAAGCGGCCGTTTCCTCGGCGCAAATTTCCCACGGCGGCGTCGGCGTGTCATAGATCCCGAGAACAGAAATATGCGGATCATTGCGTGCCGAACCAAAGGTGTTCAGCTCAGAGACCGTACCGATCTTCGCAGAAAACCCATGCCCGAAGATCTCTCGTCCCGGCGCCCAACGGCCGGTTACACCATCCATAAAATCGCGCCAGGTATTGAGGTTTGCCGCGTCGGTATACGGCATCGCAAAGTAATCATATCCCTCATCGCCAAGGGCGGCGAGGCCCTCCGCGATATCCGGGTTGATGGCGCCGGACGCCATCGGTGTGATGGTCACGGTGATTCCGGCCGGCGTGAATTCTCCACCTGCGAATCCAAGATAGTTCATCCGGATATCGATGCTGTTGCCCAGTTCCCCCTTGTGGCGGGCCGTCAGATCAATCTGCGTAGCATCTTCACTATTGACCTCGGCCGCAACCGGCAGTTCCGCTCCAAATCCCGCAGCCAGTGCAGCCGCAATTTCAGATGCGGTATCCCCTTCGTCCACGCCAACCCGAATACGCTGGTTCGCGACATACAGGTTGATCGTCCCTCCAGCGGTTGCAGGCCCGCCGATAACAATCTTGCCCGTCGCGGCCACGGCCGATGCGTCATCTTCAAGGGGCAGACACCAAAGCTCCGTGTCTGGATCGTTGGCGCGGTAGGCTTCTACCATTCGCGCGATCATCGACCCCTGGCCGAAATACGTCTTGGCCTGATCCGCCGAATTAACGAGGATAGGCTCGCCTGCCGCGGCGATGCCCGCGGACAGCATCTGCCCGATGATCAGGGACTTGTAAGCATCCTGGCCGCTGCCTGCCAGCGAGTTATCGATCTCCGCGTAGAAGAGCGGGACGCGCTGGGTTGCCGAAATGTTGTTAAAGGAAATAGCCATCGTCAGTTACTCTCCATCTTTGCCATTTCGGCGTCGCGATCAGCGGCGCGTACGGTTGTCCCTGTAAGGGCCGACAGGACTTTGCAGTCCGGCCGCCCGCTTTTGGTGAGGTGCTTGTCGTCGTTTGCTTGCAGACAGACGTCGATCGCTTCGGCGAGCGTCATACGGTCAGGGGCCCGCCCCTCGAGAACGTCACCGTGACGCAAAAGACGCAGCCAGTAGAACGTCAAGCGAACATGCTTTCCCGAGGCAGGCAAGAATTCGCCGGTCGCTTCGTCGCGGACCTGAACCGGCATGCCGTCGACAATCTTTTTGGGGTTCGGCCTCAAAAACTTCACAGTCATTCCGCCCTCTCTATTCCAGTTCGAGTTCCAGTTCCGCCTCAATCACACCATCAGGGCCCGTCTCGGCGATGTTCGCGTCATGCGGGTTGATCGCGTCGATCTGCACCCCAGCAGTCGCAAAATGATCGGGCACTACCGGCCAGAACGCATTACTGTACACAAGACCCAACTGGATCGACGCAATAGCGACTGCCACCTCACCGCCGGGACGCTGCGTAATGCGCGTGTTGTATGACGCTACGCGCTCGAACTCGGCCAAAAACGCCGGTGAGTGCAAAAGCG
Source organism: Sneathiella sp. (assembly GCF_036844445.1). Classification (GTDB taxonomy): domain Bacteria; phylum Pseudomonadota; class Alphaproteobacteria; order Sneathiellales; family Sneathiellaceae; genus Sneathiella. The sequence continues at coordinate 20,393 of NZ_DAIUFV010000008.1, forward strand.
CGGTCTCGATCTGCTCGCAGATTGCGTCGAGCTTCACCCCCCAACCTTCAGTGGCGGCAACCGCTACATCAATTTGCAGGGTGATTTCTGATTTAAAAATGGGTGCGCGGCTCTCACTCACGTTGTCTCCGCTTTCATCGAGCGTGTAAACGCAGATCGCGGGACAGTCGCCCTCCGGCATGTCGTCGATGCGATCCTTAGACACATTCTCGCCGGCATCGGTATTTGCAGCGAGCAGCCTCGCGACCACGTCATTCCTCAACCGGAGACGCTCAAGCATTGCCAGCCCTCCGCATTATTAGTGTCGTTTGCGCCTCGCCATCCGGCTCGACCGCGACAACGACATATGCGATATCGCGAACCGTCACTGTATCGCCATGACGTGGCGTAAAGCCGGCCGCTACCGTATCAGAGACCCTGACAGTGACAGCAGGCTTCACTGTCTCGACGCCAACCTCGCCGTCGCCCTCAATAACAACATGATCGAGATCGAAGATGACGTTCAGAGGCACTGGCGAATGATTCAGCGGCGTGTAAAGAGCCCCTTCCCCAAAGGTCTCCTGACACGCTGCCGCCAAATCATCCGCCAGCCTCGAAAACGACATCTCGCCTCCTTATTAGGCTTTGGTGCCCTTGATGAGAGACTTCGGACGCGTGCAGATTGCCAGCGGGTTGCTCTGGACCTCTGCTTCCCAGAACTTATCCCTCGGATCACGAAAAGGCAGAACATAACGCGGCAGGCCGAGCGTGTTCGCAAATTCGAACGTATCTGCCGGTGCGTAGTAAATGTCGAACAGGCCGGGAACGTTTCTTGCAAAGAAACGGCACTCATCCGTTCCAATTTCAGCCACACCATCATCATCGCCTTGATAGTTGATGAAGGTGACACCGCCATACTTGAAGGTCTCATAGGCGAGGTTCTGATCCATCAGCTGCTGCGCTGCCTGCCAGTTCTTGTAAGGCGCACGCGTTTCCGCGTTGCCGATGAGCGCGTCGAAGAAATTATCGCCACAAAGAGCATAAATAGACATTGCCGACGTTGACATGCCGCCGAGAGCCTTTTTCATGGACCGCTTTACGCCCATGCACTTCTTCTGGATTACAGCAGAATCGGCATTTTCCTGCGTGATTGCCGCAAAGCCAAAGCTGACCGCACTCGGCGCGGTGACACCAAATTCAGTGTAATAATTATAGATCGTCGAATCGTCCGCATCGACGAGGATGCCTTTGATCGCGGCCAGCATCATGCGCTCTTCCGTCAGGTCCATTTCCTGGGTCTTCTGGGCAATTCGCTGATTGACGAGCGTTTCCATCGCCTCCAATTCGGAGAGAGAGCCGAATGCACGGACACCCTGAATTTCGTCAGCGCGAAGGCGCGCGGCGCGCGACAGGTGAGGAATGTTGAAATTCCGCATCTTGCGAGACGCGTTTTCGCTGTTTGTCGGGGGAGAACCGCGCTCGGACGTCGGAACGACAGTCAGCGTGCCGTGGTTCTCCTCGATCGCGACGTGTGTCGTCATCACTCCTTGCGCCCTGAACAGGCCCATATCTCGCAGGAGAGAGGGCGCAAAAGGAGCGTGATTGATCGCCGCCGTCAGCTCAAACATGCTGAAGGCGTCGTCGTTGAAAATATCCATTCCGGCCATGTGTAACCCCCCTTACCGTACAATGATGCCGGCGGCTTCAAGCTCGCCGATGGCTGTTACCTTCTCGCCGGCGTCGATGTCGTCGGGCCAGATGAGATTGATCGCGTTGACCTCAGCGTCGCGGACGATCGCGAGGCTCCTGGCATCCGCGGAAGTCGCGTCCGCATCGCGATAGAGAACCCCGGCCGCTACTTCGCTGCCATCCTCTCCATCTTGGTCAAGCGCAACATATTTTCCTGTTGCAGTGACGACCGCCAGGACCGTACCCGTTTCCAAAGCGCCCGCGCCGCTAGCGAGTGTGATTTGCTCGCGGCTGCGGTAGCCTGATGCCTCGGAGATGAGGAATTCAGACTCGCGCGGCCCCATTTCAAGATTTGCCATAGTTTGCCCCCTGACCGTTGATCCGCTGATAGATGCCGTTAATGTCCAGTTTTGCCGCCTGCCGCTTTCCACCATCCGGCGAATGCACGTTCGAGATCGACTCGTTGGCGTTCTGGCTACGCCGGTCGACCAGCGCGGTGCGTACATCCTGCGGGTCTAGACCACGAGCGATGAAGTCTCGGGCGGTACGAATGTCGGCACCCGCGAGATCACAAATTTCGAGGATTTCGGACGCATGATTGATAACAGTACGCTGAGATGCATTCTCCGCCGGCGCGTCACCCTGCTGCGCCTCCTGTGAGGCTCCCTCCGGATTGCTCCCCGCCGCGATAGCAGGATCCTCCACCTTGTCGTCGGCCTGCCGACTCTGAATTTTATCTGCCATGTCGTCTCCAATACGCACGATTTTGCAGGGCAACTCAGCCTTATGGTCATGGGAGCGGACCCCTGCGCCCGCGTCCGCACCAATTGGTACAAAGGAAATTTCAAGAGGCTCCCAGTCGGTAGCCCGCAGCACACGTTTTTCCGCTTCACGCCGCTCAACAAACTCGTGGACCGCATAGCCAACAGAAATATGGCGGATGAAGCCGCCGACGATGCGTCGCCAGTTCTTTTCGCCCTCGTCGGTTGTGGTATCGATGAGGAGGGTCGCCATCGCCTGCCCCTTTTCAATCCACGCGCGCTGAACAACGCCGATGACTGATTCAAGCGACCAGGAATGATGGCTGTCGAGGACCGAGGCGAAGTTATTCATTCGCCCCATTCTGACGGCCTTGTCGGAGACCTCGAGCTCTTCATAGAAGAATGAGTCTCGCTCCCAGTCGTACCGCCGCACCTCAGCGCCGGTGCTCCACACAACGTCGACCGTGTGCTCGCCCTCACGGATCGAGTCCGGCAAAATCGTCGCCGCCCGCTGCTGGACTGGAAGAGCAATATTCTGTTGCGCCATCAAAATTCCCTCACGGAACATTTCCGGCGATATAACAGATTAAAATCTGTACCGCAATAATAACGCATAAAATAATTTCATGCGGTATTCAGTTGGTAATATATTGATTTATAACAAAAAAAATAGCGCAAAGAACATTGTCTCTGCGCTATTCAGTAGGCTCGCGTTGGACCGCTTTGGGAGGTTGCTGTCTACAACCGCGATATCTCATGTTTAATCATAGGTTGCAAGTTCAATTCGAAATGATCACTTCTCCGACCTTTTTAGAGCCCCCTTTTGCAATCGTGTAGGTGGTCTCAACTGTCTCAATGTCGAAGCCAGAGAAGATCGACCGCACCTCGGGAAGGTCATTTAGAGACAGGATAAAACGGCCTTTAATACCTCCTAAAATCTCTGCTAAACACTCGAAATCATTTCTGTGAAACACGTCCTTGCCGTAGTCACTCTCACAACCATAGTAAGGCGGGTCGAGATAGAAGAGCGTGTCCTGCCGGTCGTATTTGGGGATGAACTGTTCATAACTCATGCATTCGATCACGACGCCGGAAAGCCTGCTGTGCAGGTCATCGAGCATTGGGCCCAGCTTATTGATATCAAACCGGCCGGGATAGCCCACGGCCACGCCGAAATTCTTGCCCGAGACCTTGCCGCCGAACGCTGTGCGCTGCAGGTAAAGGAAGCGGGCGGCGCGCTCGAGATCGGTCAGGGTTGCGGGGTCGGTCATGACCAGGCGTTCGAACTCTTTGCGCGAGGTGATCTGGAAGCGCATCATCTCCATAAACGCGGCGTAGTGTCGCTGCAGGATGCGAAAGAAAGTCGTCACATCGCGGCTGTAATCATTGATCACCTCGGCCTTGGGCTGGCGGGTGCGGCGGAGGAAGACACCGCCCATGCCGACAAATGGCTCGGCATAGGTGGCATGCGGGATCTGGTCGATCCTCTTGATGATGGTTTTCGCCAGGTTGCGTTTTCCGCCGATATAGGGAGCCACCGGCAGGGTGGGGGTTACCTCATTAACGTTTTGCAAATCTATCTCATTTAAACAGGCCCGACCGCGCAAGCGGCGGCGGGGCGGCTTATGTCGTGGGTAGTGCTCGCTACCCGGTTCCGGTGTTGGTAGCACCGTCACCCCCGCCTTATTTAAAGCGGGTCGCATCGAGCGGGTTGTACCGCTCCCCATTCAGGCTGTCGGGATCGGCAATGGCGATATTGCTTTGGCTGTCTGTGCCGACCGGCTCCTGATATCGGATCACATCACCGGCGTGCGGCTGCCCTTCCTGCTCGAATTCGACGGGGCGGCCGACCAGCTCGTGGGCGTATCCGAATTTCTCGTTTTTGACGTCATGTAGGCTCATTTAAGGGCTCCTTTACTCCGCGATTACCAGTGTGAAATCATTCCCGTTGCTGGTTTTGTCGATTGCCTGATTTGCCTGATCCGCACCGCGCAGATCGAAAGCAGGCTCCCCGAATTCCGCCCATGACAGGGCCGGTTTTTGCGCCACGCCGGATTGGTAAAACAGGTCGCGTACCGCGCTGTCCGTGAAATCCATCGCCACGCCGGGCCAGAACGCCCAGCGGCCCATACTCATGGCCATCATGCAGAGGGCCCACCAATCTGCAGCGAAGGGGTAGGTTCTGCCTGCGCTCGCAACGGTAATCACATTCGTGCCGTTGATATTCAGGACAACGCCAGACGATGAAAATGTGAGTGCGCAGAAAAGCTCCTGCTCCCAAAATGTCCCGCCGGTTGTTGTAACCTGACCGACAATTTTGGTGCCCGATATGTCATCCACATCCAGAACCAGTCTCCCGACATTGTTTGTCCAGAGCCCAAACTGGCCGCCTCCGGATCGTTCCACCAGAAGAATATCCTGCCAGACAGGGGACGCCATCGACATATGCCAGTAGAGCGTCCCTGACCCGCCGTCGCTGACGCCTGAAAGCGCGCCTGCCCGGCCGAGTAACGGATCGCCGGTGTAAGACACCATGGGTTCCGTATATTCCTCCGGCTCCGGATCCGGATCGGGGTCCGGATCGGGATCCGGGTCACCGCCAGCGCGCGCATAGGGGCCGACGCCGATGTCCGCCAGATTGATCGGATTGAGGTCAAAGTCGCGCAGATCTACATCCGGGAAAAATGCCTGGATTTCCGGGAAGAGCGCCGACCAGTCATAGCCGGCCAGAGTGTATGCATTGCCGCCCGGCTTGAGCGTGTAATCGCCATTTTCCGGGTCGGTGAACGTGTTGCCCAGAGCTGTATCTATCGTGCAGCTCGCATCCGGGACACGCAGCGGATAGCTCGCCGCCTGGTACCAGGCGAGGCGGGTGTAGAGGTTGTTTTTCTCAAGGGCCGTGCGCAGCTTGCCATCCTCCTCATCGCCGCCGCCGTGGAAGATGTTGTTGAAATTATAGAATTTGATGGAGGTGGATTTTGACGCCTGCGCATAAGCGCCGCCCGTTCCGACGCTGGTCGGCGAGGGAATGGTCAGGTTGTGGAAAACGTAGTTTTTCCCATTGGTGTCGGGGACATTGCCGCTGTAGGTCTGGTCAACGAGCGCCCGGATATCTGTGTATTCGACCTGTCGCGGCGAGGCCAGCTTGTTGTAGGCAAATATCATGTTGGAGCTTTCCTGCCACGTGGCCGCGAAACCGCCGTTGGTGGCGCGGATATCATTGCCCCAGACGCCGACATGATCATTGCCGAGGTAGCATGTGATGACATTACCGTGGATGTCATGCGCCGCATAATCGACCGTGTTGTAGCGATAGATGACATTCCGCATCCAGTTTGCACTGCCGCCGGAGACCCCGGCTCCGTAGGAGAGGATCGCGCCCATACTGGTCTTTTTGAAGCGGTTGAACTGCACCACGCCGCCATTAATGTTGCGGAGATAGAGGCCGTACTGGTTGCAGAATTCGTCAAAATCGCAATGCTCGATCAGGAGGTTGTCGGCCCGCCCGAGGACGACGCCATAGCCCCGCCCATAATGCGAGCGTGACTTGCCGAAACGGCAATGACGGAGTGTCAGCGCGGGCAGGCGGCTGCTGTTCGTCAGTTCGCTATACTGCCCGAACGGCATGCCACTGTAGTTTCCGCTGCCACCGGTGCCGAGGAAATCAACGCCTTCGACGGTCAGCTCGTCCGAATAGGCACCGATATTGAAACAGTTTTCGCGCGCCGAGTAGGTGATTTTCCCCATCGTGACGGAGAGCGGATCGAACGGCCAGAAATAGACCGTATGACTGCCATCCCCATTGGCCGTCTTTTTGTAGCACCATGACCCCTGCGTCATCGCCGGGCCGAGGTTGAGCAGCAGATAGCGGTTGTCCGACCCTTTCCAGAAAGTGCCGCTCTCGGTCGTCGCGGTATGGGTTGCGGGGTTGTAGCCGGTGATATCGACATTTGCCGCCTCGTTGGCGGACGAGCTTTCACCGCCCCAGATGACGGCGTGCGCATTCTCGACCTGATCCTCGGTCATATCGCCAAAAACGGACGCATCGGTGATGCTGGCGAGCTGGTTGGAGGAGCCGCCGAAGCTGTCCGCTGTGTGCATCATGCCGACCCAGCGGCTGAAGAAATCGGTCTGCGACTTGTCGGCCTTGCTGGACGCGATATTGAGGTGGCGACCACCCTCTTGCAGGTTATAGCCAAGTGACCCGGCGATATTCGCGGCGACGGCGGCGGCCGGGATATTGGCCTTGTAGCAGTATGGCCAGATGTCGCCGAGCAGTGCGGCATCGCCTGCAACACAAGCCGTGATGCCGCCGAGATTTTCCCGCGCATCGACCACCGGTTTTTCCGTGCCATAGCGTGAGATTTTCAGTCCGGTGGCATTGGCGAGCGCGCTGATCGAGACCTGCTCACGATACGTCCCGCCGCGCAGCTTGATGACCGGGGCATTATCGCCATCGGCCGCAGTGAGCGCCTCGGCGAATGTCTTAAATGGCGACGCATCAGAGAGGCCGTTGCCGGACGATGTGGCAGAGGGATCCACGAAATAATCACCAACCGTCCCACCATCAAAATCAGGATCAACCCCTTCGCCGCGCGTCAGGGGCTCCAGCACGATCAGCTCGGCGGCCGCCGAGACGGAGTTGCCTGCCCCGTTGGTCACGACGCAATCAACCATCCCGCCATTGTTGACGAGATACGCGCCGAGAATTTCAACACTGGCTGCTGTTTTTCCGGGGATATTCGTGCCGTTCAGCCGCCACTGATAGGTGGCCGATCCGGCATTGCTTGTGGCGGTGACGTAGAATTTTGCGGTCTCGCCGTCCTCGACAATCATGGAGGCGGGAGCCGACATAATGACCGGCGCGGTGCCTTCCTCGGCTTCTGTGACGGTCAGCGTGGCAGTATCGCTGGTGACACTGCCATCGTCATTACTGACGACCACATAATATTCAGACCCGCTCTCGGCCAGTTCGACGTCTTCCAGCGTCAGGCTGGCGGAGGTGGCCCCGGAAATCGCCTCTTCATCAAGATACCACTGATAGCTTTCTGCGCCGGTCGCGGTCACAGAAAAGATAGCCGTTGTCCCCTCCGGAACGCTCTGATTGGTCGGCTGAATGGTGATGACGGGGGGCGTCAGAACGATCTCGTTGACGGTCAAAACAACCGTGTCACTGACAACCGATCCGTCGGCATTGCTGACCACGCAATCGATCTCGGCCCCGTTGTCACCCAGCATCACATCCTCAAGGATGAGAGTTGATGACGTCGCGCCGCTGACCGGGGCGCCCTCAATGCGCCACTGGTAGCCTGTCGCGCCTGTAGCGGTGATTGTAAAGGTCGCGTTCGCCCCTTCCGTCACTGTCTGATTTGACGGCTGCACCGTGATGACAGGCAGGACCGGAACGAATTCATTGACGGTCAGGATTGCCGCGTTCGAAATGACCGAGCCGTCGCTGTTGCTGACGACGCAATCGACCTCAGCGCCGTCGAGTGCGAGCGCGACATCCTCAAGCGTCAGGGTCGAGGAGGTCTCGCCGCTGATCGGCGTTCCGTCGAGCCGCCATTGATAGCCGGTCGCGCCGGTCGCGACGACCACGAAATTAACATCATCCCCTTCGACAACCGATTGGCTGCCGGGCTGCACAGTGATCACTGGCGGAGCGATTTCCGGCGGAGCCACGTTGTTTGTAACAAGCGCGCCGGAAATAGACGGGACATTAAACCCATCGGCATCGAGCCAGTCGCCCGGATCGGAATTGTAAGACCAGCGGACCTCTTGCCCGGCCTCGACCTCCTCATTAAACGTGAAGACGAGTGTATCGCTCGAGCCGTCCGCCGGCGATGCCGCAAGCCCGGTTACGGGTACATCGTCAATAGTGATTGACACGCCGGTGATGAACCAGCCGCTGGTGATGCTCTTGCTGAAAATCACTGTCAGCGTATCCGGCGAACCGTCGCCGATCACTGCCGAGACCGGATACGCTGCGAAAGCCGCCGGACCGCGCAGATCGCCATAGCCGATGATCGATAGCGCCGCTGTCGCTGTGATTGCCGCGCCCGCCGCGCCGCCAGCGTAAGCCGGCTGGCCGGTCGCGTAGGTGCTGCCGGGATCGCCCGGCTCGCCCGGATCCCCGCCCTTGCCGCCCGCCGTATGGAGCGCGCCGCCCTCACCGCCGGCGATGGATGTGCCGGGGCTCCCATTGTTACCGCCGTTGATATCGCCGCCATGTGCACCGCCCGCGCCCGGCAACGAGCCGGCACCGCCGCCGCCACCGCCCGCGCCCATATAAACACGGTAATGCCGCCCGCCGCCGCCACCACCGCCGCCGCCCCATATTTGCCCCGCCGCATAGTCGAGGATGGTCGGCGCCTCAATATGCAGAGCGTCGCCGCCCGGCAGGCCGGCAGAGCCGCCGTTCTGTTCGGAATTGGAGCCTTTCCCGCCCGCGCCGCCCATGCCCTGGATCCGGCCATTGACGATGAGATGGATCAGGCTGCCCTCGGCGAAGACGCCGGTGCGCAGCGCTTTGAGCGCCGTGCTTTCCGAGCCGATGACCACGCCTTCATCCACAACGGCCGTCACAAAGGCGGGCAGGCCCGGAATAAAATTAGGCAGATCCTGCGCAAGCTCAAAGAGGTTGACGTTGTAGTCATCCACGCTGAGTTGCAACTGGATTGACTGACCGCGCCAGCTGTTACTGATGTTCTGCGGGCTAAGAAAACTCATTTTTCTCCCCCTTCGACGTCGTTCGTGGCGGCGGCAGTTTTTCCCTTTTCGGTCGTTTTCCGAGGATCGCTGTCCAAGATGAAGCCCTTCGCATCGATCGATGCGTTATCCTTCGCGATCTGCTCGTCGACCTGCTCGATATCCTTGCCGAGTTCAGCGATGACCTCTGCGCGGCTCATAAAGCCAGCGCGGACCGCGGCCTTTGCCGCCTCGACCTCGTCTTTCGGATTGACGTAGCGCCAACCTGGGAAGACCCACGTTACCCGTGACTGATCGTTTCGAGCGCCGACGAAGCCCGGCATTTTTATCGCGCCCGAAAGCACCGCGGTTCGAATCCACTCGTGCCAAATCGGCCGACAAATCTGATGGACCACGAGCCGTTGCTTTTGACGGGCCCGGCGCTGAAACTCCAAAAGACCGGCGCGGATGCTAGAAAAGTTTACTTCGCTCACGTCGCCGGTCATCTGGTCATAAGTGACCCCGATGGCCGACGCGATTGCATGCAGCTGCATCTTCATGAACGCTTCGTAATTGCCGCCAACGTCCGCCGGTGTTGAAAATTGGATGTCTTCGCCGACGTCGAGAAGTTGAATGGTGCCCGGTTCCAGCGCTGTCGTGCCGACGCCCCTGTCATCTTCGTCTTCGGGGTCGAACTGACCGCCGTCGTCATCGGTAAACACATCCTCGTCAGGATCTGGCTTCGTGACGAAAGCGGTGAACATCGCCGCCGTTTTCTTCCGCACGAGCTCGGCGTCCTCGTATTCCAAGAGATCGCGCGTGCGGAGCATAACCGGCGCCAGACCTGGCACCCCTCGCACTTGGCCGGGGCGAAGCGGTGGGAAGAAATGGATCACTTCGTTGGTGGGAACGCGCACGGTCTGGCCGCCCAGCGCCCTCGTCAAAACATCGTCTGGATGCTCCCTGTACATGTGATATGCGACGCGGCGTCCGATCTGATCGAACTCAATACCCGCGATAATTTTCCCTCCATTTGGAAGGGTCTTGTGCATGTCGATCGGAACGTGGTCAGCCTCAAGCGCCTGTACCTGCAACGGCACGGACAGATTGTCCGACATACGGCGATATCTAAACCGGAAAAACATTTCGCCCGTGGTTGGGATGCACCGAACCGCCATCGCCATCAGACCATGCAGATCCTGAATGCCGTCCGCGTCAGCCTCCTCGGCCCAATCGGAAAAGAGCAAGTTCAGATGCTTTCGGAGAGCGTCGTCGTGCGCCTGCGAATTTGGGCGAATGCCCGCGCCGATCAGGTTGGCTGCATAGCTATCGATCGCGGCCGCGATCCACGGCACCTTACGCTCGAGATCACGGCACCTGCTTCGAACCGTCCGAAGGTTGCCGAGACTAAGCCGATTAATCGAACCGCTTTGTGGCATCCAGTTGCGGACACGCCGGCCTGTCGATTGGCCATCATATGCAGGCTCGTTGTACGATCGCAGGTAAACCTTCGTGCCCTTGATGCGCGTTCGCGTCCTCGCAACTGCCATTTACAGGCCCCTGTTGGTATAGACTCGAACCTGGCGCTTCCGGGTCGTCCCAGCGGCACGGTGCATCTCCTTTTTCAGATCGGCATCCGCCATACGAAGCTCGGCGACCGACCGATTTGTGACAGACTTGTCACCGTGCTGGACCTGCCGCGCGCCGCTGAAACGCGCTCGATTCAACTCTTGTCGCTGCTTTTCAAGCTCTTCGTTTGTTGCCATTGTCGCCTCGCCAGAAAAAAGGAGCTCATTCCGAGGCGATATAACAGCTAACGAAAAATACCGCAATAATACCGCATAATTAAATTATATGCGGCATATTTTACTTACATTATTGTTATTATTGAATTATCTGAGAATGCTCGACCGACCGACACGTCGACGCGGCTTCGATTTAACCCGTCGGCGTGGCGCCGTTTCGACCTCCGGAGGCGCAGCCTTTACGGTCTCGGGCCTATCTTCGATAGGTTCGGCGCCAGATTTGCTTGCTATCACTGCTGCCTGTTTCGACATTTTAAGGCCATGAAAACGCAGCCCTTCCAGCGCCGCTAGTGCGCCGACGCGAATATCAAGGGCTTCGTTTCGGGCGCGGCCGCTGCCCTTGATTTGCCACTGCCGCACAGGCAGCCCCTTAACGTATTTGACGACGACCTCTTCCGCTGTCATCTGCTCGAAATGGTCGCGGTCATAGCTCATGTTGAAATGGCAGTAGCCCGGCCCCGGCTCGGTGATCCGAAGGTTCGCGTAGACCATCTCCTTCGCGGCATCGACGCCGATGATAAACTGCGTCAGCTTTCCTTTGGTCTTCGCCACTTTACGCGGCCAAATAGGTCGTCCAGGGCCGGCCATGCCCTTCGTCGCCCACCAACGCCGACCCCAGCGCTGCTGGCACCAGAGAACAACGGTTTGCGTGAGATAGCCGCTATCAATACAGGCCGCCGCGACATTCATTTCAAAGCCGCCCTCGTGCATCACTGGCTCGCTCAAAAAGGCATCAAGGTCGTTCCAAACCTCCTCGCCGGTCGGATCACCGTACAGCACCTTTTTGCCAAGCCCCCAGGACTCGCGGTTCAGGCCCCATCCTACCTTTTCAGCTTCGATACGGTTGCCCTGGATGTCGACGCCAGCGGTAATAACGATCACGTCCCGGGGCGCGATATCGCCGTAGTCCTCCCGCCGAGCCTCGAGAACGCCGTCATCGACACGCTCGCCCCGATCCTCCCAGGTCTCGCCAAGGACCGTGTTCACGAACACCTGCAGCTCTTGGTTATCTTTGGCCCGCACGGCGTTCAGGAACTCGCGGGCGAGGATGCCCCAACGCGCATTCGGAAAGACGCTATAAGCCGTCCAAATATGAAACCCAGCATGTCCATTGAACGGTGCCGTCGCGACCCAGCCGTCGTTCTCCATTTTGGCGGCCGTTTCAATCATCCAGACCTTATCTTTTTCTTCGATATCACAGCCGCAATGCGGGCACTCAAAACAGGCTTTTTCAGGCTCGTCCTTCGGCCACTTCATGTAAGCGATGCCGATGCCATCCGGTGGCGTAATGACGTCGCCAAAATCTGAGGCTGGGCTAAATTTCAAAATGTTCCGCTCGTTACAGTGCGGGCAGGGCACAGCAAAATATAGCTTGTCAGATGTCTCGAACGATCGAGACACACGGCTGACGCCTTTTATCGTCGGCGTGCTGCCGATAATAATTTTACGGTTCCAGAAGGTAAGTGTTCGGTTTATCCCGAGTTTGATCTGATCTCCTTCCTGCCCGGCGCCAGTAACGTTGTACCCGTCCACCTCATCAAACAGCAGGACGCGAACAGTGACACGCCGGAAGGCTCGCGGGCTCTCCGCGCCAGACAGAAGCAGCGACGCGCCGTTGAGGAACTTCCTCTTCAGTTGCGTGACGCCCGAGCCCTTCTCTTTTTCAGAAATTGCGATTTTGCTCAATACCGGCGTGTCCCTGATCATGGGAATCACCTCGTCTACGCTGTAGTCCTTGGCGTCTTGAATGGTCGGCTGCAGCACCATCATCGGAGATGGATCCTGGTGCGCAAAGTACCCAATCACATGGTCAAGGATCTTAGTGTATCCGACACGCGCCGATTTCTTCATCGTAAGAGTTTCGACGTCCCTATCGGTCACGGCGTTCATGATGCCCTTCTGATAACCGATCGTGGTCCACTTACCTGGTTCCGCGCTGTTTTCCGGCGAAAGATAAGCGTACTTGTCAGCCCATTCAGATAGCTGCAGCCTTGGTGGCGGCTTTAGACCTCGCTCAAAGGTGTCAATAAGCCGCTTTTTAAGATTGGCAACACCACGATGACCGCCGCCGCTCGGAATATCCGGAGGCGCCCCCGACCGAAGGTGCGCGCCGAGAAGAGAAGCAAAGCGCTCGGCACCGCTCGACAGTCCCTCTTCGCCGTAAAGGTCAATTTCTTCCGCCTGCTCCACCTGATAGTTCCTCAAGCAACTGCGTAAGTTCTGCTTCCAAAAGCTCCATTGCCTCTTCTCGCGTCCGGGTTGCCGCCAGCTTGACCGCCAGTTTTGTGGGGAGGTTCAGTATTCGGGTGCGAAGCGTTTGGATACGATCTGCCACCAAGCCGACGGCAACGTCGACCTCAACCAGCTCGCCGCGCTGGATATCGCGGTTCATCTCGGCAGTATCGGCGTCGGCGGCCATCTTTCTCGCACGGTCGCGGTCGAAACTATTGATCTGACCACCAGCAGCCAAAGCCGCTTGCTGCTCGAGCCAGTCAATTGCTCTTGCCGTATCTATGACGCTCGCTTTTCCGGCCGCACCTTTTTCATCAACGGGCATCCCATCGCGGATGTATTTCCGCACGGTTGGATCGGTGCAACCTCTAATCGAGGCAAATTGCGCCAATGACACTTTTTCGCCCGGACGCTTGACCTTCGCTTTACCTCTCGCCATACCAATAGCACCTAAGATATTGGTATTATTGTTATTTTCAGCATTATAATCAGCCCAACACCCTAAGAACAAACCATATGTTGTGCATCCCCAATAGAGCGCAACCGCGCCGCCGCGCTGACCCTCGAGCCGTACCCCCCTAGGAAGAACCTAGGCAAAATAGTTGCATAAATATCACACATACCATATATAGCGCACCTTTGCGGAACGCAACCAGATATTGATCTATCGCGCCGTCTTGATCCCTCGCCGCATCCCTTCGATGAAGTTCCGCGCCATGCGCTTGGCTGCCGTTCGCTCGGCGATATCCATCAAATCCATTTTGGGTTCAACCGTTTGTTGTCTGATGGCTGAGTAGAGCAGCCGCGGGCGACCGGCGACGACCCTGAACACCCCTGCCCGGCCATTCTTTTCTTCGGTCATATAGGTGCCCTTCAATTTGAACACGTTCTTGATCCGATAGTTTCGGGAAATGCTTCCCTTCTTCGTCCGCCTGACGCCACGCGGGATGTATTCATATTCGGCTGTACGTGGCTTACGGATAATTGAGCGCTTGCCCATCTGCTGCGCCATATACCATGCACGATGACCGACCATAGATTGCATCCTCAGAATGCCGTCTGACCTTCTGGCTGGTGTGACGATCAGCCCCCTCTTCACGAAAGGCGAGCGAACGGTCATCACAGCGTTCATTTCCCGGTCAGTCGCCGCCTGCGCATCTTTTGCTGTCTTGGTAAGGCCGAATGCAGCGGCGAATGGCACCTGCTTCCGAGCGATGTCGGTGAGATGCTGGTTGAACTTTCGGGTGTCCACCTTGACGCTGAATACTTGTTTCATGGCCGCGATATCCTCTATCTCGGCCGAGAATGCAAGAGGCCCGAACGTTACAAGCGTTACAGAAAAAGCGTTACAGATAACCTGTTGATCTGTTTTCTATATTTTGAATATTAGAAATTGATTGAAAAAAGCGTTACAGCGACCGTTACAGATAACTAACTGATTTTATTATATTAATATTAATCTGTAACGTTTTTATATATATTTCCAGATAATACAGCCCCGTGTGCGCGATCAGGTATTATGTCGATATATTACAGATATATTTTATCAATAATATTGCCTGCATATATTTTCGTCTATATGGGGCTGTATCTTCGAAAAAAGCGTTACAACGTTACAGATTTTTATTTTCTTATATTTATCAATGCATTATCTGTAACGCTAGGCCCTGAAAACGTTACAGGCACCGTTACAAGGCGCGGAAAACGTTACAGATTAAAATCTATGGTTGCTGATGCGTCGATTAATAAAATCTACGGTTTTTCCCGAAATTCACATAATAAAAGCCCTGCAACATCTTAACGACTTCACAGGGCCAATATTGACAGAGAGAAAATATTATTTTACGGGCGGCGAGTTTACCTGTTCGGATTCGATAGTGATCGGATTCCGCTCACCGTGTTCGTCGAAACTTCGTGTGGTAACACGTGTTTTGCCAGAATTTGTGCCATCCCGACGGCTTCTATTAATGTGATTAGCTTCACTGATATCGTAAAGAATGCCCGCATGAAGTTCGGCAATTTCTTCAACCCCATCGTTGCAAACGATAACTTGGATCCCCCCCTGGCCCTGTAAAACCACGAGGTATTTCACGCCGAGTCGAATGCCGATATCGTTCTCTAATGTTATATCGATAAAGACACTCTTCCTACCATGGATTTCTTCCCTAATATTAAAATACCACGAATCAAGGCTCCGAACTCTATCACTAGGAAAATATATAAATGCGTCTTTGTTATTGCTTGTTGCGAAATAGGTGACGTTGCTAGGCTTAAAAGCCTCCGAGAATCTGATTATATATTCTCCCATCGGGTTCCGAGAAATTTTCGGCGTAATCCTTGGAAAATCACGGAGATGCCCATCAGTGATTTTCAAAAGTTCAACCCAGGTCGAAATCTCGTTGCTCCGCTTTGCCTCCTCAGCGGCAACTTTCAGTTGCTCCGCCTGCACCTCGAGCGCGGCGGTGTTCTCACTGAGTTCCTCGGCCTGCAGATGCAGCATGCGGGTGTTTTGCTCCAACTCCAAGCGCTGCAGCAGGAATGAGGCAATAAGCCAGATAAGCGCCAGAGACCCGGCAAAGCCCGCAAAGAAATCGCCCCATTCATTCGGCGCCATTGTCTCGCCGATGCTGCGAAAGCCGAGAAAAAGGCCAACCGCGAAGAAGAAAATTCCGGCCGATAAGTATGTCGCCGCGAGATTGACGCGGCGCGTTTGTTTACGGTTGGCCTTCTGGTCCTCTGCCGCCAGCGCCCGATATTGCGCCCCCTCTTCCGCCATCAGTTGGTGACCGGCTTAGAAGCAATGGATGTCAAGAGGCTTGAGCGCGGCGCACTCTGCCACCTGGCTGTGCACCGATGGATCGTTCGGAAGGGAGACCATATAATGCGTTCCGGACTGGCAAAGGACGCCGTAGAAGCCGGATCCACTCTCAGGGTCGATACCTCTATAGAGGACGCCGGCGGGATCGCAGCTGTAGCCGGCGGTCGCAATGGCCATCGACATCACGGCCACCTGGTCACTGAGCGGCATCGCGTTTACCTGCTCAACGTATTTATTCGCCGGGCCTGACCAAGCCTGCGTCGCGGCCAACATAATCATAGTTGCTGCCGCGAGAGATATTTTTGCTGAATACTTCATTGCTCCTCCTCCGTTCTTTGCCCTGCCCGATAATCGCAACGCGCGGTTCGGACCGACTGTCCTGCAAATAGAAGGCGACAATGCCTTCAAGCCGGGCTACGGCCGTATCAATTATAGATTCGATGTCGGGAGAGACACCCCTCCCCTTCACGATATTTAACCTGTTGATTTCACAAACTACCGCGTCACGCACAGAATTAATTAACATCGACCACCCTTCCTGTTACTTGTAGCGCTCCCCTCGCGCGAGGGTGCGGGCTGATTAAATTTTTATTCAGGTGGCGTTCTCACACAACGTCCGACGGCCAGCCCCCACTGGCCGTTCCCGCAAATAATCTGCGGTTTCAAATAATTTTACTAAAATATAAAAAGATTATGCAACACTAATCGCAAGTATATTTCTACTTATGGTTAATATAGATATCGATAAGATGCACTATATTCCGACAATTGTTATCGGGAGAGACGTCGCGCGCGTCGACAATGCTGGCGTAAATCGGACATTTCCAGCGCTTCTCGCCCCGTCGAGCGCCAGCAGCGGGCGGCGCCAGTTTGACGCCCATGTCGTGCCACGAAGAATTCTTTTTACCGCATTGGATGTGTTGCTGATGTAAATTCGTCCGCTCGTTCCGTCGGCAAGGTCGGGCCGGTCGACCCTGATTCCGTTGCGGCAAAGCTCCCCATGCGCGATATCGGAAGCAATCCGATCATCCGCGGAACTATCCAGTACCGTCGCGATCAGCTCGCCGACACTGCGCTCAAAAGCGGTTCCGTTCCCGCCGTGAACGCGGAGGCGATATTCAAGGATATATTGGAGCAGCCGCTCCTCATCCTCGATATCCGAAGCTTCGGTATGATCTCCGAAATTGTGCCGCTTGATCCAGGCAATGGCATCCTCGAACGATATTTCCTTGGTCGAGTGGCAGAGATATGCCCCGGCCAGCATCGCCCCGATTTGATCGCCGATCCGCCGCTTTCCAAGAACAACCGCCGCGGCCTGCGCGAAGGTGTCAGCGTTCTGGGTGAGGATGGGCAGATATTTGACCGAGCGTATCAGCATCCGGTTTGCAAATTCCGGCGTGAGATGCTTATTTATCGCGTCCATCAGCTCGTGATAATGGACCCGAATATCCTCCCGCTCCTGATCCGTAGAGCCTTTCTGACGCGACAGAACCAGCATCGTCGTGCGCGTCTCGTCGGCATAATGCTTCACGGTCGTATTGATCGAGCTGAAGCAGAAGCAGCTGCGGACGCGATAGGCCAAGGTGCGCCCGGTAGTTGATCCTTTATACACGACACCGCCCGATTCCGATGACGCGACCCGGGCAAGGTCGAGAACGCCCTGCATCCTGGCCTGCGCCTGCTCATCCTCCGCGTCGGCTTCGTCGAAGATCACCGGCAGCGCATCATAGCCGAGCGCCTGGCGTAGACCGGCCTCGGTCGTCTTGCTTTCGACCTGCAGCGCGCCCGGCCCGACCACGCGGCCGATGATATCGCGGAGGATGGTCGTCTTTCCCGATCCGGCCGGCCCCGTGATCCAGATATGCGGCCGCCAGTTGAGCGCGCCGCAGACCGGCGCGATGACGCACCAGCCGGCAAGCGCAATGCCGCTCAGCTTGTTCTCCCAGCGGACCTTGCGGCAGATCATAACGAGCTCATTCGCTTCGCTTGTGGTTGCGGCCGCGCCCGGCGTGAATTTCAAGGGGCTGTCCCCCTCATATGTGTAGCCGCTGTCGAACTCGAGCGGATCCATGATCTCACCGCCTGCGGCGAGAACGTTGCCGAAATGAAAGACGGGGCGCCCGTTATCAATCCATGCGCCGCGGCCACGACGTTTTTCTTCGGGGCGGAAGACGCCTTTCTTGTGGCTCATCCCGATCAGGGCGTTCGCCGCCATTTCCCAATCGGCGCCGCCTTTTTTCGGGAACCGACTTTCCCAATAGAAAATATTCGCCAGCTGCAGCAGATTGAGCTTGCTATGTGCGCCGGGCGAAAGCTCAACGACCTGCGCCGTGGCGCGCGGCAGATAATAATAAATGCCGCGGTTATAGCCCAAAATCCGAAACGGCTCATCATCTATTGGCTGCGTATCAGGTAGCGGCTGCGGCTCATATGGCGGGCGGTCGTCGTTGGGCGGCGGATCCATCTGATCGGGCAGGCCGGGCGGCGGTGCGTCCGGTGCCTCTCTTCGCGGTTCAAGCGGCCCGCGCTGCTTGGCATGGGCGACCCGCTCCGTCATAAAGTCACGCGCGGTCTCGATAGTCCAGCCATCAAGCTCGGCGTCGGCGACATCCCATCCCTTCGCGCTCCCTTTGGGCGGACTGATGATGATGGTCTTTGCGATGCTCGATAGCAGATGCGCAAGGCCGGGCACGAGAATGCCCTGCTTATTGATTTTTCCGGCCGCGCAGGCATAGCCCGGCGCGTCATAATCCGGCCAGACAATAACACGGCGGTCCTGCAACGGCGTCCAATCGACCTTTCGGATCGCGTTGGTGCCGCCCGGCCATGCAATAACCGCCGCATCAGGATAAAGCCGCGCGCCGGCGTCGGCAGATTTCTCGCCCTCCACCAAAAGGACAATGGCCTTCGGTTTTTCGGCGAGGCGATCAAGCCCATAGATCGGACGCGGATCGGCGAAGCCTGCGACACACCAGCGCTCGGCACCGTCAGGGAAGCGGCAGAAGGTTATTTGCGGCGTGATCTTGCCGCCGCCTTTCATGTCCACGCGGATGACATAGCCGAGCAGGTTTTTATTGGCATCGCGGTATTCATGGACCAGCGACGGCTTGAAACTCGTGAACTCCCGCGCCGTGCCCGCCTGTTTCGGATTGAAAAGCCGGCAGGTGCGGTCGCCTTCCATCATCGGCGGCGCGTGATCCGGTACCGGCAAAATGGCCGCGATCTCTTCGGGCTCGGGCGGCCGCGCCTTCGCCGGGCGGGGCGATGGTGAGCGCCGCTCCGCCCTATCTGACAGGCCGACATAAGATGCCACCTCTCGCGCCGCAGCGCCGAGATCAAGGCCGTTGAGATATCCGTAAAGATCGATTGCGTCGCCGCCTGAATCCCCGGGGGCAAAATCAGCCCATTTGCCGGTCCGAATATTGATGGAAAAACTGCCGGGCTTCGCGTCAGACCGGGTCGGGTTACGTGCCTGAAACTCATGGCCCGAGACCGTTCCGCCGGCAATCCATTCATGCAGCAGGCCGGGATAAGCAGCGAGAGCGGCGCTGGCAATAGCGGGGAAGTCAATGCGGCTCATTTTTCTCCCTCATTTGACCGCTCGCGCTGTGCTGATTTTACAGCCGCCAAGGCGTCATGCAGATCCTGCGCGGGGAGGCCAAGGGCCAGCAGGCGCCGGAACCTGCTCGCCCGGCATGTCTGGAAAAGCCAGCGATCCATTCTTTCTGCCGCCGCTATCAGGCGCTTGACGTCCTCGTCACTCATCACCGCGCGCTCCAAAGATGCGAGGTATGTCGGCCGGATCGCGCAGGATTTCTGCGGCGCCGCCCATGGCCTGTATCATTTTCCGGAATTTTGATTGCTGATCGGATTCCTTGCCCTTCGGTGCCTTTACCTCGACGCTGATCATGCGGCCAATATCCGTGCCGACCATATTCGACGTGACCCGGACACGCTCGATGCCGATGATATCGCCGGAGCCGGGCAGACCGAACCGTACCGGCTGCGCGCGACGGACGAGGACGTCTCCTTCCTCAGCGATAATGCGCTGGCCGCCGCGGAGTCGGACCCCACGGCCCGCCCACGCCTGCCCCGTGTTGTTCCGCCATGCGCGCACATGTCGCAGCTTGCCGAGGGCAATCAGGCAATCATTGAGAATTGTTTTTTCTTCTTTGGCCATTGATCTTCCTCCCTGAATAATTCCATTGCACAAGCGGCTGCGACGGATCGGGTTTTTGATGGCACAGTTTGTGATGCGCCTCGCAATAGCTGGATTCTTCCCGTGTCGGAGCGCCGCAAAAATGCTGATCAATCTCGCTGATCGGCGGTAACTCGCCCCCCCAGAGCGGGTATTGGCATGAACGCGGCGGCGGCCCGGCGGCGACGACAGGAATCCTCGCCGTTTTTTTATTGAGGGCCTGCCTCATCGCGCGCCGCGCCGGAGAGACGAGATATTCCCGCGATGGGTTTTTCACAGCAAGGCCAACCGTCAGTAATTGACTTTGCGGAACGCAAAGCTGAGCGGCAGCAGGATCGGCCAAAGAGCGACAACGACAAGGGTGGCGGCGTCGATCGGATCGCCGTCAGCGACAAACTTGCGAACGCCGTAAAAACAGCCAAGAGAATAAAGATAGATTGACAAAAATATAAGGAATATCAGCATATTGTCAGCCTTTCCCGAGTGTTGTGAAGAGGTTGGGGACGCCCGCGAGATCGGCTCCCGTGACGAAGGCGGAGATGCGTTTGCGCGCAACGTCGTGCCATTTCGGGTCGATCTCGATCCCGATAAAGCGCCGTCCGGCGCGAAGCGCGGCGATCCCGGTCGTACCAGATCCCATGAAAGGATCGATGATCAGATCGCCGGGATTGCTTGATTGCTCGATCCAAGCCTGCATCAAGCGGATTGGCTTTTCGGTCGGATGGCCGGTATCCGTTCCCGGCGGGCAGACAAACACCTGCCCCATCCCGCAGTCATTCACCGTGCGCGGGGATCCGGCATAGAGATAGAGCGCGAACTCCGCGCTCTTCATATACCACCTGTTCGGGGTGCCGGACGTCTTGTGCCAAACCAAGTGCCGATGATGCTTGAGCCGAGCGGCTTCCGCCGCATTGGCGGCACGGGTGATATTCTTGTCGTCCGCCATGACATAGGCATCGCCCCCGTCCCGGAGTGCGACGGCGACAACGCGCATGATCTCGGGCCAGCCAATTTCGCACGCGACGATGCGACCGCTATTGTCATACTGGCCGTTAAATTTCCCGGCCATATGCCCCCGGCCTTGCCCTCCCGCGGTGAGTAGGTAGGGCGGATCCGTGACGACGAGATCGGCAGCCGGCAGCCTTGCGATCAGCTCCGCCGCATCGCCCTGATAGAGCAGCGCATCGCCGATTTGCACAGGCGCGGTCATTCCGCCGCCTCCATCATTGCTGCATCTGGGATATTCGCCGCCACCAGTGCGCGAGCGAGCGGCGGCGGCACAGAATTTCCGCAAAGCCGGACCTGCTGCGTCTTGTTGATCGGTTTGCCGTTGATGAGCGGGATAAAATTCGTTTCGGGCGGGAAACCCTGGGCGCGGAAAAGCTCGGCCGGGGTAAGCATCCGCATGCCGATATCGGTTATCTGATAAAGCTCTCCCCGAACGGTCACGAGGCCGAAGCGCTCCTTTGTCGGGATCGTATGAATGGGCTCGCGCGCTTCGCAAACATTCTCGCCGGATCCATAATATTTCATCAGGAACGCGCGCACCTCGCCGATATGCGTGCCGCCCGCCGTGATGGTTGGCACCGGGTCAGCAACCGGCTGTCCATGCTGGCAGGTGCCGCGATACTTGATCAGATGACTGGTGACGATCGTGTTTTGGGTCGCGCGGGATGTCGCGGTCGGGAATGGCGTCCTGATATCAACGCCGGTCATGCCGCCGAAGTGCTTGGTAAGATAGGCTGTTACCAAGTGATGTTTTGCCCCGCTCGCAACGACCGTCCCGAGCGGATCCTTGATGGAATTGACGCGAGGCAATTGCCCTTTCCGCTCGCCGTATCCCACGGGGATGATAAACGGCTCGCCCGCATCAATCACAAACCGCTTAAGCCCGCGCGCAATCCGCTGCAAAGTTTTCTCAGCGAGCGGACGCGGCCGATCGAAGATAGACGGGCATGGCAGCGACCAATCGATGATCTCCGCCGCCGTCCGATATGGCAGAAGGCCAGAACCAGCCGGGCCATGCGTCGGCTTGGGCCATGTAATTGGCTTGCCGTCGCGCCTCGCGACCAGAAAAAACCGCTTGCGAATTGTCGGGGCGCCATAGTCGCAGGCTCGCAGCTCTCGCCATTCGACCTTGTATCCGGCGCGGCGGATTTGTTTGACCCACCGGTCAAACGTCTCGCCGCGCTTTTCCTTGACCGGATAGCCGTCCGCGCAGAGGGGCCCCCAGTGACGGAATTCCTCGACATTTTCGAGCATGATCACATCGGGCTTAACCCGGTCCGCCCAGAGGACAACGACCCATGCGAGATCACGCAGATGCTGGCGCCGGGGCTTGCCGCCCTTGGCCTTGCTGTGATGGGTGCAATCCGGCGAGAACCACGCGAGATGGACGGGCCGCCCTTGCGTGACGTCGAGCGGATCAGCCCGCGTCACCGACTGGCAATAATGATGTGTGTCAGGATGATTTTCCTTGTGCATGGCGACGGCGACCGGGTCATGATTGATCGCCACATCGACCGGGCGACCGAGCGCCTGCTCAATCCCCGTGGATGCTCCGCCGCCGCCTGCAAAGTTGTCGATGATCAGGCCGGTCATCTGATGCCTGCCTTTTCGAGTGCTGCGCGGATCAGATCAAGGTAGTCGCAATCTCTCCAGTCTCCGTCCACTCCACCGGTCAGATGTCCTAGCGCCACATTCAGCGCATCGACCAGTTCCGGCGCGGCGGCGATTAGGCGGGCGTTGGCCTTGCGTTCTTCAATGCGGCTAGAATTCACCCCTGAATATGGCATATGACAAATCAATGTTTGCTCACTGTCATTGGTGTCTCGAACCACAACAAACGCGCCGTTTTCGCCATATGAATTTGCGGCAAGGCGATATGTCCATGGTCCTGAAGTGCATTTTGCTGTCATCCCGGATACACCTCCACGAAGGAGATGACGAACGCGAGAGCCAACGAGAAGCCGATCAGCAGGTAGTTCGCGAATTCCTTGTTGCTCATGATGATCTCCCCTGAATTTTGGCCATTTCGGCGTTTACCCATGCATCGCGATGCGCTTTCCGCTCGATCGGGTTGCGATACCAATCGGGCAGTCGGTCGTACCGACACTCGATGTCCCGCTCCCACTGGCGCTCGAGATCCGCGCGGTGCTTGTCCTCGCTCATGCCGTTCTCCTTTGCTGGCGAGCATTCCAGACATGGCGCGCCCAACCGGCCGGGTTTTTCATGCCGCGGCGTTTGCCGAGCGCGATCAGGTCATCGAGGCTTTGCGCCATCGCCTGCTCGCGCCGCCGCTCAAATTTCATCTGGCTCTGCTTGATCTCGACGAGTTCGCCGTCCTCCTCATTGATTTCACGGCCCGCGACCTGGCGGACGTGACCGCACATCGGGCACCGGCGCGCATGCGAGGGGAAAGCGGCATAACATTCGAGGCAAACCGCGACCGACGTGGCGCGCTCGTCATCATTTGCGCGGGCCCGTTTTTTGCGCCCCTCGAGCGACCATTCGCGGTCGTCCTCGAGCAGGCCGTGCCGCAGGCTGTTGCCGACATGATCAAGGACGAAGGCGCACTCCTTGCCTTTGTAAGGCCGAAGAACACGGCCTCCTTGCTGCAGATACATGCCAAGGGAGCGCGTCGGCCGAAGGAAGATAGCGGCCCCGACAATCGGGATGTCGGTGCCCTCCGAGACAATTTCGCAGCTGGTCAATATCTGGATGCGGCCATCGCCAAGACCGGCGATCGCCTCGCGCCGCGGCCGGTCGTCCATCTCCCCGTCAATGCAGGCCGCGCGGTAACCGCTGGCGGCAAACTGATCGGCGACGTGGCGCGCATGTTCGACCGACGCGCAGAAGGCAATGGCGGGCACGCCGTCGCAGATCCGGCGATAATGTGCGATGGCGTCGCCGGTGATCGTCGGTTTATCCAGGCTCATCGATGCAGACTTGCCGTCATAATCACCGCCCCGCGTCCGAATGGATGCCGCGTCGAATTGAACCGGCGGCGCGAAAATGCGGGGCTGCGCCAGATAGCCGAGGTCGATCAGCTCCTGAACCGAGGGGCCCATCACAAGGGAGGAAAAGCATCCGCCGTATTCGATACCGAGCCCTTTGCCGTCAAGCCGTTCCGGCGTCGCGGTCACGCCGAGCATTTTTGCGTCCGGCATCGCATCGATAAACTTGGACCACTGGCCTGCAACGGCGTGATGCGCCTCGTCGATCATGATGTAATCGAACGGCTCAATCTTATCGATGCGGCGCGCCGCCGTTTGAACCGAGCAAAGATGGACGCCACTGTCCGCGTTGAAGTAGCTGCGGCCAAAAATTTCGATGTGATGGCTGATGCAGGCCCGGATATCTTTATCTGCGGCGATCAGGCCGTGATACACACCCTGTGCGGCAAGCGCGATGCTTGTCTGGCTCAGCAGCTCTTTGCGATGCACCGTAATGCCGACGCTGTTCCCTTTTTTCCGCGCGCCGTTCGCCATATATGCGAGGCAAACTGTCTTGCCCATCCCAGTCGGAGCGACCCCGATTGGTGCTTTACTGCCCTCTGCGAAGTCGCGGGCGATGTCCGAAATAAATTTCTTTTGGTGGGGCCTAAGATTGATTTCCGGCATGGCTACGTGCGGTACCTTCTGACGCTTTAATGACGCTCGATTCGCAAAATCAAGTTCATCAGTGCGGTATAATTGGCCGCATGTCAAGAATGTCGCAAAATTAATTTCGTAACGGTTGATTTCTTCATTACGATATGGAGCGCCCCAACCGAACGGGCACACAACAACTGGTGGTTAACGCCTACGTGTTAAGGTTAATTATTTATCTTAATGAAATCTTTGGATTTTTTGCCCTTGCCTAAGCAATTCAGTGCTGACAGCCTTAATCAGACATTTTGGTAATCATGAGAAAATCAATGACACCTAAATCTAGCGCACTTGCGCAAAACATAACCCGCCGCATGGACGAGATGGGAATAGAGAGCATCCGACGACTGGAAGATATCGCAGGTTTACCGCGCGATACCGTACGCCGCCTGGTCGCCGGCCGCACAAAAATGATCACGCGGGAAAAGCTCGCGCTATTGGCGCGCGCACTGTCGATAACGGTGGATGAACTTATCACGCACCCGGAAGAGATCGAGATCCTTAGAATACCGCTTTTTATGAATAAACTTCAAAAGGTTAGCCGAACCAACGACAACGGGTTGACCATTGAAAAATATATCGCTTTTCCGAAAGACCTCCTGAAAATCCTGCCGGAACGCGGCAATTCCGATCTTGCGATACTGCCCGTCGCAAACGAAGGAGTGTCCTCGATTTTAATGCCCGGCGACCTTGCCATCCTTGATACGTCGGACAAAGAATTGGCGGAAAACTGCGTGTTCGCTGTGTGCATCGCCGGGACTATTGTGCCTCGCCAGACATCCTTTGAAGGTGATAATATCGTTCTCGAATCGGGCGGAGAATCCAGCCCGCCTTTCATCGTAAAACGCAAATACATCTCTCAGCTACGTATAATTGGCCGCATCATTGGCCGGATTGGTGCGATTTAGCGGAGCGCTTTCTAAAGCGCCTTTATCCCTTTATTAACTAACAGTTAATTCCAATAAAGACAGCCCTACCGTGACGCCGATATCGCGTCGCGGTATTTTTTTGACTTGCTGGTCAACTATTTTTATGTATGGTGATGCGGCCAATTATACCGCATTAATTTATTTTCATGATCTTCTCGATGCGGTATTTTTGGCGGAATAATCGCCAACCTGGGAAGCCAATGTCTACAGTAATCAGGGCCAGCAGCCTACCTCAATATTCCGATTGCAACCGCCGGCATGCCGCACGTCTTTTCCCCGTTCTGGTGGCGGAAAACGGATATGACCTGACAGATATACCGCCATCGATCGGCGCAATTATCGGGACAGCGACGCATGAGGCTCTTGGCCTTGTCCTAACCAACAGGATGACCGGCGCCGAAACCCCGCGCGATGAATGGATGGCGCGGATCACAGAAAGTGTTTCATCCGGCATTGCCGATGGCGTCGTTTGGGATGACACTACCGTAAGCCGGGAAGCCGCCGAGAAGCAGGCGGCCAGAATGGCTCTCGCCGTCATCCAGACCATTGCCGATGATATCAACCCCGTCGCTGTCGAGTGTGCCTTTGAGGCAGATATTGGCGACGGCTTCCTGCTCCGCGGCC
Source organism: Sneathiella sp. (assembly GCF_036844445.1). Classification (GTDB taxonomy): domain Bacteria; phylum Pseudomonadota; class Alphaproteobacteria; order Sneathiellales; family Sneathiellaceae; genus Sneathiella. The sequence continues at coordinate 46,764 of NZ_DAIUFV010000008.1, forward strand.
ACCTCGACGTGCTTGAGGCGACATCGATCGGCGACTTCAAGACCGGGACCGTTCAGCGGGCAAATCAGGCGCAATACGGCGCCTATTCTTTGCTTGCGCGCAGCAATGGTCACACCGTCACGACATTGCGCGAATTTTATATCAAGCGCGCCGCCGCCTCCCGGCCGCAGCCGGATCCTGTTGTAAGCGAGTACAGCCTGAAAGAGGCGGAGCGCGCGGCATGGGAGACTCTCAATCACATCAAAGCGAGCGTGACGCGTTTTCGCGAAACGGGCGATTCCTGGGTTTTCCTGCCAAACCCCAACTCCATGATGTGCAGCCCCAATTATTGTCCCGCTTACGGAACAAATTTCTGCATGGCCCACAAGGGCAAAATCTTCAGGGAGACATCGCGATGAATGACAATGTCCATCAGCTTCATGACCCAAAGCCGATCTTTATTGATCGCGCCGAACCGCGCTGGTCGAGGCTCAAAAGCACGCTGCGCGCCTGCAGGAAAGCCCTGTTTTACACCGTCTGTGCGGCCCTGGTGTTTTTGGGCGGAATTTTCGCCCTTCTCTTAGCAATTACATACATTTAACGAGGATCAGACATGGATAAACAACTCGCAGTTCGCGACACTTCCGCCCCCAGCACTGACGTTATCGGCAATGTGTTTAGCAGCCGCAGTGGCTTTGATCTCGCCCAGCGCATGGCGCGCGCTCTCTCCGAAAGTACAATGGTGCCGGACGCCTACCGCAGCAATATGGGCAACGCGCTGGTCGCGATCGACATGGCGCAGAGAACTGGCGCGAGCGCCCTCATGGTGATGCAGAACCTTCACGTCATCGAAGGCCGGCCGAGCTGGTCGGCGCCCTTCATCATTGCTGCCCTTAACAGCTGCGGCCGGTTTTCGCCGCTACGCTTTGAGGTCACGGACCTCGGCGAAACGGAGGTCGAATATGACGTATGGACCGGGCCGAAAGGCGCTCGCACCAAAACCACCAAAAAGGAAAAAATCCGAAACAAGCGTTACGTCGCGTCCGCGAAAGACAAGTCAGGCGATTTGCTCGAAGGTCCCGAGGTCACGCTCGCGATGGCCGTCGCAGAGGGATGGTACGGCAAGAGCGGCAGCAAATGGAAGACCATGCCGGACCTCATGGGCAGATATCGCGCTGCCGCCTTCTTCGGACGCCTCTACGCACCAGACGTGCTTATGGGTATCCCAATGGAGGATGAGGTCTATGACCTGCCACCGACACAGTATCAGGTTGTCGAGCCCGAACCAGCGCAGAAGCCCGCGCCAAAGATCGTCGAGCCCATGCAGGAGGATCCTGCCGCCGGGGCGGAGGCAGATAAGCCAAAGCCGAGCCGCGGCCGTCCGAGCAAGGTCCAGATCGAGGCCGCCCAGAAGGACGGATATCGCGCCTTTCATGCCGGCGTCGAAAAGGATGACGTTCCCGACGACGTCCCGTCAGTTCAGGCCGCATGGATTGAGGGATGGGAGAGCGCCGAGGCCGACGCCGAGGGCGAACCCGCTACCGACAACGGCGACGAGCCCGATGTCGTCGATGCGGAGATCGTTGAAGACGACGCTGTACCGTTTGACATGGACGACGGCGACGACCAGTCAGGTTTCGGGTTCGGGGACTAAGCTATGAAAATCAGCGTCACCAACTTCATGGGCTGCGATAGCGCCTCAATCGAGGTCAGCGGCATCGCTCTTATCGCCGGCCTAAACCACCAAGGGAAGTCCAGCTTCTGCCGCGCGGTCGCGGCCTGCCTATCGGGAGAAACCGTACCCCTCGGGCTTCGCAAGGCCGATGCGGGCATGCTGATTGCGTCGGGCAAGGCGAAGGCGGATGTCCGCATCGAGACGGAGAGCGGCGTATCGTCGATCGAGTGGCCAAAGGCGGAGCGATATACGGACGGGACACCCGCCTACGCGCACCCCATTGCCGCTGGGATAGGCAGCTTCCCGACCTTAAAAGAAAAGGATGCTCTCAATGTTATCACGGCCCTGATTGACGCTGAGCCGAAGTTTGACGATCTCAAGGCCGCGCTGCCAGACCAGCCAGAAAAGGTGGTTTATAAGGTGTGGCAGGCGATTGAGCGCGACGGATGGGAGGTCGCACATGCTCATGCGATCGAGCGCGGCAAGGAATTCAAGTTCCAGTGGAAGCAGGTCACCGGCGCAAATTATGGCAGCAAGGTAGCTGAGTCGTGGTCACCAGCGAAATGGAGTGACGCGCTTGACGGGAAATCACAAGATTCTCTTGCCGCCAACGTGACGGCCTGCAGGGCAGAACTTGAAGATGCTATCGCGCAGTCAGCAGTGAATGCCGCCGATCTTGCCCGGCTCCGCGAGCATGCGGACCGGCTGCCCACCATCAAAAAAGAGATCGCCGACAAGGAACACGCCCTTGCTTCCTCGCGCGACGTATTGGAGCAATACAAGCGCGAGCGCGAAGAACTACCCGCGATCGATCAAAAAAACATTTTGCAGTGTCCGCACTGCGAAAAGGATGTCGTCGTCGACAAGATTTGGAAGGGGCCGTTGACAATCAAGAAAGCGGAACCTCTAAGCGAAAAAGAACTGCGCGAGCGCGAAATTCTCCGGGCGGAACTGGACGGCAAGATCCAGAATGCGGAGGGCAAGGTCGGCGCACATGAAGCCGATCTCCGCGGCCTGCAAACGCATCGTTCCATCGCCGAGGACGCAGTGCAAAAAATCGCCGATCTCGATAGTAAGGGCGGAGGCGCCGTTCTGGACGTCGACGAGTATCGGGAGCGACTGCGCATGGCTGAGGACGATCTTGAGGCATTCAATCAGCGGGTTGAAGCCGACCGCCACCAGCGGAACGTTCTGGCGAACCAGAAGATCATTGACGCGCTGGACCAGACCGGCGTTCGCCGGACGGTCCTTTTGCGGGAACTGGATCGGGTCAACCGGCGCCTCGCCGAATTGTCCGAGATGGCCGGTTGGGGGCGCGTCTCGATCGGGTCTGACATGGTCTGCGAATACGGCGGGCGGCCTTACCTTCTGCTCTCCGACTCAGAGCAGTACCGAACGCGAGCCACCATTCAAGTGGCGATCTCGGAGCTCAGCAAATCCGACATGGTCGTTTTCGATGCCGCCGAAGTGCTGGACGGCAAGGGCCGGGTTGGGCTTTTGAAAATGCTCCACAAGCTACGGATGCCCGCAGTGGTCAGCATGATGCTGTCCCGGAAAGATGCCGCGCCGGATCTGAGCGCAAACGGATCCGGCGCGACCTATTGGGTCGAGAACGGAACAATCAGCAAATTTGAAGACAGGAGAGCAGCGTGAACCGTGTTGTCAAATTATTCAGCGGTGAATATGTGGATCCGTTCGATCCGGATATAGATAAAGTCCATATCGCTGACATCGCTCACTCTCTTGCCCTCCAATGCCGGTTTAACGGCCATTGCGACGTCTTCTACTCGGTCGCACAGCACTCGATGCTCGTCTCCGATGCCGTTCGCCACTACGGCCCTATGATGGCAATGTACGGGCTTCTCCATGACGCCTCGGAGATGCTTCTCGGGGATATCGTCTCACCTGTGAAACAGGCGATTCCGCAGCTAGCTGAGATCGAGAACAAGGTTTCAGCGCGGATATTCCAGCGCTTCTCGCTGCCGGGAACGGCACTGCCGGAGTCCGTCAAGGCGGCCGACCGGGATGTTCTGGCCCGCGAAGCAAGCGCGCTTCTCAACTGCGACGACGATGAGTTGTTAACGCGTTTCGGGCTGTTTCCTCCGGCGCCAGGCACCCCGTTCCCGCGGCCACTGTCCCCCGCGGATGCGTTCGGCGAGTTCCTGCGGACATTCGATGAATTGGCCGCAGAAATGAGGAGGACTTATCATGCGTCCGTCTAAAGCACTTGCCGAGCGCGTCGCGGAGCGACGCAAGGAGATCGGCATGTCGCAGCGGCAAGCCGCCGATGCCTGCGGCGTGAGCCCGCAGCAGTGGAACAAGTATGAACGCGCCACCAACCATATTTCGGTGGTCATGGTGACCCGCATCGCCGAGGCGTTCGACGTGCCAATTTCATATTTTTTCGCCAGCTTCGGGCCGACATTTGATTGGGAACATGAGCTTCTCATCGCGTGGCGGTCATTGCCCGCACCCAAGCGCCTCATGGCAACAAATTTTGTGAAAGCGATGGCGACCAGCTCGAAGGGAGGAGACGATGAAAATAAAAATTAAGGTCGCTGAATTAAAGCGGGTCATGAAGATAGCCGGGATGTTCACTGAGCGGCGTTCGACTATCCTCGCCCTTACTATGATTAAATTCACGGCGGAAGACCGGAGGATCACAGTCTCCGCAACGGACCTCGACAGTTGGGCGGACATATGCGTTGACGGCGAAATCGAAGCCGATGGCTCCTTCCTCCTCCCCTTAAGGAGAACTCATGCTCTGCTCAGCGATATGCCGGGATCTGCTGAGGTGAGTTTTTCGGCAGCACCCGACCGATCCGTTAAAATGTCCATATCGGGCATGGATATGCCTATTGATATCGAGATTGTGGCCCTGCCCACAGAAGATTATCCGGCTCGCCTCGATGACGGCGATATGGCCGGAGTTTTAAGCTTCAAACCGGCTGAACTGCTCACAATGTTCGATCGTGTGCGCTTCGCCATTTCGACGGAACTAACTCGCTATTATCTCAACGGCGTGCATTGGCGCATCAAGGATGACAAACTGATATCGGTTGCGACCGACGGGCACCGTCTTGCGATGTACACATCGCCCTTTCCGATCATATCGGCTGAATTGTCGGAAATTCTACAAGAGAACAATTGCATAATACCGCGCGGGCTGGTCGAAAGCCTTGTTAAGATTCTTCCGAAGTGCGTAGACGAGACCATCACGGTTTCTCTATCTGAATCAAAAATTCTGATCAAATGCGAAGGGCTCACCATCATCGCAAAGCTGATCGACGGTACATACCCAGATTATGAGCGGGTTATCCCAGCATATGTCGGTTGCCATCCGCTAACGGTAAATCGCGGTCAGTTGCACAGATTTGCGTCCCTCTCATCCAAAATAATCAAAGACCGTGACTATTCGTCGTCGGTGAAAATGGTCGCCGAGGGATCGTCCATCGATCTTGAAGCAAAGTATTATGTTCTCGGCCATTTACAGTCGCGCCTCGCGGTTTCCTACGCGGGAAAAGCGTTCACGATGGGGTTTAATCCGCGCTATATGGCCGAGATATTGAAAGCTCTCCGGTCCGAGAACGTCACTATCCATGCAGAGGTCGAGAAAGAGCAATCGCGCGTTGGGGCGCTAATCAAAGTCACGTCTGAGGATGATCCAGGTTTTTTAGCCATCCTTATGCCGATGAGGCTGCCATGATCACAAATCACGATATTGCCGCGGCGAAGATCGACGAAGCGCTCCATCTGATCGCATCGGGCGGCGCCCCCAACCGCAGCGACCTCGAGGCGGCCCTCAAGGCCGCGAGAACCGCCATAAACCACGGCCGGTATCTGACCGCCGCCGAACTGGCCGCGCGCTGGCGTTGCTCGGCTGGCGGACTTGTAAAGCGGCTTCGTATCGCTGGTATCGGCCCCGCGCATATTCGCCCTTCAAGCGCCGATCGCGGCATGGTCCTCTACCCTGTCGCCGCTATCGAAGAATTTGAACGGAAGTTTTTAAAGAAGGAGAAAAGTAATGGCTGATGTTGGTGGTGTCGCAGCGGATCATCTGCGGTCGTATATCGAGCGGATTGAACGGCTGGAAGAAGAAAAGAAGGGGATTTCCAACGATATCAAGGAAATCTTCGCCGAAGCCAAGGGCACCGGCTTTGACGTCAAGGCAATGCGCGTCATTCTCAGGCTTCGCAAGATGGATAAGGCCGATGTGCAGGAACAGGAATATATGGTCGAACTGTACCGGCAGGCCCTGGGAATGCTGGCTGACGAAGCTGAAGAGGTAACGTAACTGGTCGCGGCTGGCTCCGCGGGGGCACGGCTGGGGCCTCCTCATCAGTGATGCGAAAGTCAAGCCGGGGCCGCGAGATGAGCAACCACCCGGTAATCACTGCAACCCAGCAACTAATTGTGCGGAGGGAACCATCAGAAGGAAGATGAGGCGTAATCATGAACGAAATAGTGTCGCGAATGATGGGTGTGGCTTTTTACCTGTGTAAAACTTGCCGGGACACGGATGAGTTTAATATTTATCGGGAAAGCGAGCTAAGGATTGATCCTTGCGGGGAGCCAGTTTGTGAATATTGCTGGACCGAATACGACGACAATTCTGACAATATCAAATGGAGCGATCTGCCGAAATTTATCCCGGAGAAGGATCGGCGAATCCAGGAACTTGAGGTCCGCATAGCCGAGCTTGAGGAGACGGACGGGTCGAATTGGATTGATGCTGCCGCCACGACCGATCCGTATCAGTACCAGATAAACAGCGACGGGCGCGAGAGATGGAGGCCCTACGCCAAGCCGGACGCTCTCTCTCCCCCAGCGTGGAGGGCGGGCACGCCGCCGAAGGAGAAAAAATGATTATCGAGATAATCATCCTAATTCTGCTCGATGTTTTCTGGATGACTGATGAGGACTGACATGACCCTGCCCTATCAAAACACCACGTCCGGCGAGCGGGCGGTGACCGAAATCCAGAAGATCCTTCGATCAATGGGCTGCAATAAATTCGGCGTTATGACCGATGATGCGGAGAAAACCGTCACGATCCAGTTCGAATATCGGGCGATCCCGGTTTCGGTCAAGGCGTCGGCCAAGGGATATGCCGCCGCATGGCTCAAGGAAAACCCGCACACATACCGCCACAAACTGACGGAAGCGGGTCATCGTCGCAAGGCTATGGAGATCGCCGAAACTGCGATTTATTCGATCCTCCGTGATTGGATCAAAGCCCAGGTCACGCTTATCGAGTGCGGAATTATGTCCTTTGAAGGCGCGTTCCTTTCAAACATTATGCTGCCAAACGGGCAGACCATATTGGAGGTCGCGCAGGATAAGAAACTCTTACCAGCGCCGGCTGTCTGATTGTTTGGAAGACGAACTTAATAACTGGATCTGTCATGGGTAAACTTGCGGTCTCAATCCGAAAGATCCCACGCGCCTCATAATTATCAATCCGTCTTTCCGCCCTTAAACGCCACCACCTTCGGACGCCGATCGCTGACCAGATCCTCGATATGCCGCGCCCATAGGTCGAGTGCTTGGCGTTTCCGGTCATCATACTGGTACCTATTGTAAACGGCCGCGACGCCGCTGATTTCTCCCGAGACGTGATTGAGTATCTTGTCCGCGACGTGAGGCTCGATGCCTATCTTTGCGAGATAACTCGTGCCGGTGCGACGGAGGTCATGCAGCACCCAATCGGTTACGCCGGAGAGCCGGTCGAGTTCGACCTTGGCTTTGCTCATGCCCGATATCGGCGTCTTTCCCCGGCCCTTGCCGTGAGATGGGAAATAATAGTCAAACCCATAGTCTTCAATACTCTCGAGGAGAAGAGCGGCAGCGAGCGAGAGAGGAACGTTGTGACGTCTCCCGTTTTTCGTCCGCGCCTCCGGGATTGTCCACATACGTGCCTCAAGGTCGACCTCGCTGCGGACGATGCCGGCGACCTCGCTGCGCCTTTGCAGCGTGAGCATCAGCAGCTTGATATACGGTCCCCACGGGCCTTTCATTTCTGAGGCGGCATTCCAGATTTTTAATATCTCATCGTCCTGCAGAACGCGCTGGCGCGACCTCTCTCTGGCAACGCGGGCAACGCCATAAGCGGGGTTTTCGTCCACCAAGTCTTTGGAAATCGCCCAGTTATACATCTTCCGGAGCAGGGCCAGCATACGATTTGCCGAAATAGGTGAACCGCGCGCCTCGATGCGATCCAACAGCCAGATCACGTCAGATCGCTTGATCGTGGTCAGATCCCGATTTCGCCACTCAGGAAGAACATCGCGTTCGAGCTGGCCCTCATCTTGGCGCCACGATTTCTTTTTGATCTTCGCGTGCCTCTCAAGATATTCGTCGGCCAAATCCCCCATCGTCTGGGGTCGCCCAGCTCGCCGCCGATCGCCTGCCGGATCTTCGCCCAAGGAGACCTTCTCGATTAACTCTCTCGCCTGTCCGCGCGCATCTTTCAGGCTCATGCTCGGATAGCTGCCAATCGTCACGCGCCGCTTCCTGCGATGTATCCAGTACATGACGACAAAGGATTTTGTGCCGCGATCAGATACCCGGACGCCGAAGCCTGGCAGCAATTTATCCCAATATTCAGTGCGCTTGCCGTCGATGGCGGTCAGCTTCGCAATACCCTTATCGGTGATTTGCAATTTCGGCATGGGGGACTCCGATTCGCGATGGGGTACCAAACGGGTACCAAAATGGTACCCCAATCATGCTATTTTAAGTTATTGTGTCAATTGTAATATACCGCACGACGATATTATCCATTTGATTTACATAAGCTATGTGTACCGCATTGCACCATCAAAAACCACGCTGCGCCGCCAGATTAGTTGATTTGTAATCATCAGGTCCCGGGTTCGATCCCTGGTGGCGGCACCACATAAGCCCTTGAGGACTCTGTCCTTGAGGGCTTATCTGTTTTTAGCGCCGCACCGGCCCCGTCGCGTATCATGCCGTTGGCGCTGCAATCTTGACACGCTCCCTCGATATTGAAATAACACGTAACCAACGACGCAGGGGCGGCCGACAGTGGCATATCCCGAAAGCCAGCAAGGGGATCGCGTTGAAAGCAGTAATCTTGGCCGGCGGGCTCGGCACCCGGATTTCGGAAGAATCCCATCTCCGGCCGAAGCCGATGATCGAGATCGGCGAATATCCGATTTTGTGGCACATCATGAAAATCTACTCCCACTACGGGATCAATGATTTCATCATCTGCCTCGGCTATCGCAGCTACGTCATCAAGGAGTATTTCGCCAACTACTTCCTGCATCGCTCCGACGTCACCTTCGATTTCGAGACCAACGACATCACCTATCACCGCGCGAAGGCGGAGCCGTGGCGCGTCACTCTCGTCGAGACGGGGGAGACCACCATGACCGGCGGCCGGCTGAAGCGCGTCGCCGACTATCTCGATCCCGGCGAGACGTTCTGCATGACCTATGGCGACGGCGTTGCCGATGTGGATATCGCCGCGCTCATCGCCTTTCACCGCGCCGAGGGGCGCGAGGCGACGCTGACCGCGGTGGCGCCGCCCGGCCGTTTCGGCGCGACCGTTATCGAAGCGGGCCGGGTGCGTGAATTCGTTGAGAAGCCGGCCGGCGACAATGGCCTCATCAACGGCGGCTTTTTCGTGCTGGAGCCCGCGGTCCTCGCGCGTATTTCCGGCGATGACATGCCGTGGGAGAATGAGCCGCTCACCGGCCTTGCGAGGGACGGGCAGCTCTCCGCCTATCACCACCGCGGCTTCTGGCAGCCGATGGACACGCTGCGCGAAAAGAACTATCTCGATCAGCTCTGGAAAAGCGGCAAGGCACCGTGGCGGGTATGGAAGTAACCGGGAAAGCGGCCACGGCGGGAGCCGCCGTCGATCCCGCCTTCTGGGCCGGGCGGCGGGTTCTCCTCACCGGTCACAGCGGCTTCAAGGGCGCGTGGGCGGCGCTCTGGCTCAGCAAGATGGGCGCCGAGGTCACCGGCATCGCGCTGCCGCCCGAGGGCGAGGTCTCGCTCTTCGGCTGCCTCGCGCCGCATCTCCCCCTCACCTCGCTTTTTATCGATATTCGCGATGCAGCGGCGCTCCGATCCGCCGTGAGAGCGGCCGATCCCGAAATCGTCCTCCATATGGCGGCGCAGGCGCTGGTCCGCCGCTCCTATCGCGAGGCGGCCGAGACCTTCGCCGCCAACGTCACCGGCACGATCAATCTGCTGGAGGCGATGCGCGACCTCCCCTCGCTCCGCGCGGGCCTGATGATCACCAGCGACAAGGTCTACCGCAATGATGAGAGCGGCCGCGCCTTTGTCGAGAGCGACCCGCTCGGCGGCGATGATCCCTACTCCGCCTCCAAGGCCGCCTGTGAGATTGCCGTCCACTCCTACGCCAAAAGCTTCTTCAAGGACCGCGGCATTCCGATTGCCACCGCGCGGGCCGGCAATGTCATTGGCGGCGGCGATTTCTCCGAGGACCGGCTGATCCCCGATATCTGGCGCGCTGCACAGAAAGGCGTGAGCGTCACGCTCCGCTACCCACAAGCGACGCGGCCGTGGCAGCATGTGCTGGAATCCGTCTCGGGCTATCTTGTTTATCTGCAAGAACTCGCGGGACCGGATGGCGACAAGCTGCCGACGGCACTCAATTTCGGCCCCGCGACGCCTGAAAACCTCACCGTCGGGGAGATTGCGGGGAAAGTGCAGGCCGCGTTCGGGATTACCGCCCCCGCCGGCCTTGAGAATACGGAACAGCCGCCTGAAAAAGCCCATCTCGCGCTCGATGCGGGGCTTGCCGCGCGCACCCTCGGCTGGCGCGCCGCCTGGCCTGCGGCGACCGCGCTTGCCCAAACCGTTGACTGGTACAAGGCCTTTAACAGCGGAGACGATATCCATGCCCTCACCCTGTCACAGATCATAGCCTACGAGGCCCGTTCATGACCCGCCGCCTGCGTTGCCGTTTCTGCGAGACGCCGCTTACCCATACCTTCGTCAATCTCGGCCGGACCCCGCTCGCCAACAGCTATCTCAGAAGCGAGGCCGAGATGGCGCGCGAGCGATCCTATCCCCTGCATGCGCGGGTCTGCTCGAACTGCTTTCTGGTGCAGGTGGAAGATGTTGTCCCGGCGGAAGAAATCTTTTCCGACTATGCCTATTTCTCCTCCTATTCCAGCAGTTGGGTCGCCCATGCGCGCCGCTATGCCGAGAAGATGACGGCGGAGCTCGGCCTTGGTTCCGCCTCGCTCGTCGCCGAGATCGCCAGCAACGACGGCTACCTGCTGCGCCATTTTGTCGACAAAGGCATCCCCGTCCTCGGCATCGAGCCCGCGGCGAATGTCGCGAAAGTTGCCGAAGAGGCCGGCGTCAGGACAGATGTCGCCTTCTTTGGCATCAATACCGCGAAACGCCTCGCCGCAAGCGGACCGCGCGCCGATCTCATTGCGGCCAACAATGTCATGGCGCATGTTCCCGATATCAATGATTTTATCGGCGGCGTGCCGATCCTGCTGGCGCCTGAGGGCGTCTTTACGATCGAGTTTCCGCATCTTCTCAACCTGATCGAGAAGGTGCAGTTCGACACCATCTATCATGAGCATTACTCCTATCTCTCGCTGCTGACGACGGAGAAAATTTTGGCGGCGCACGGGCTTCGCGTTTTCGATGTCGAGGAATTGCCGACGCATGGCGGATCGCTCCGCATCTATGCGGCGCACAAGGCAGCGACGCGCCACGCGGAGAGCGAGCGGCTCCTTGCCCTTCGCGCCAAGGAAGCGGCGGCGGGCCTTCATACCCTCGCCGCCTATGAGGGCTTCACGCCGAAAGTCGAGCATGTCCGCGCCCGCCTCCTCGCCTTCCTGCAGGAAGCCAGGGCGGAGGGCAAGACAGTCGCCGGCTACGGCGCGGCCGCGAAAGGCAATACGCTTCTCAACTATTGCGGCGTGGTCGGCGATCTCATCTCCTTCGTTGTTGATCGCAACCCGGAAAAGCAGAATACCTACCTTCCCGGCAGCCATATCCCGGTATTTGCGCCGGAGAAGATCTATCGCGAGAAGCCCGATTATGTGCTGATCCTGCCCTGGAACCTCGCCGATGAGATCATCCTCGACATGGCCGACATCAACGCCTGGGGCGGGAAGTTCGCAATCCCCATCCCGGAGCTTCAGATCCTGTCATGATCTTTCGCGAGACGGATATCCCCGGCGCCTATCTGATCGAACCGGAGCCAATCGAAGATGAGCGCGGCTTCTTCGCCCGGAGCTTCTGCACCCGGGAATTCGCTGCCGCGGGGATCGAATTCGCGCCCGTGCAAAGCAATATCTCCTTCAACCGCGCGGCATATACATTGCGCGGAATGCATTTTCACGCGCCGCTCTATGAGGAGACGAAGCTGGTGCGCTGCAGCGCCGGGCGGATCTTCGATGTAATCGTCGATCTTCGCCCCGGCTCAAGAACCTATCGCCAGTGGATCGGCGCGGAACTCAGCCGCGCGAACGGCCATGCGCTGTTCATTCCGGCCGGCTGCGCGCATGGCTTTCTGACCCTTGAGGCAAACAGCGACGTCTTTTACCAGATGAGCCCGCATTTCGAGCCGGGTCATGAGCGGGGGTTTCGCTTTGACGATCCCGAGATTGCGATCCGCTGGCCGGCCGCGCCTTCGGTCATCTCAAGCCGCGATGCGGCGCTCCCCTCCTTTCGGGAGCTTTCCGCATGACGCGCTGCCTTGTCACCGGCGCGACGGGCTTTCTCGGGCCGCATGTGGTGCGGGCGCTGCTGGCGGCGGGCGTTGAGGTCATCTCCCTGTCGCGCACGCGCGTCGCGCCCCTCGCCCCGTTGCACCGCCATATCGCCGTTGATCTCCATGATGCCGCCGCCGTCGATGAGGCAATTAACGGCGCCGGCGCGAGCCATCTCGTTCATCTCGCGTGGGAGGCGACGCCGGGGGTTTTCTGGCATTCAAAGGAGAATTTCCGCTGGATCGCGGCGAGCGCGTTCCTGCTCGATGCCTTCCTGCGCGCGGGCGGGCGGCGGGCCGTGCTCGCCGGCTCCTGCGCCGAATATAAACCCTCCGATGCGCCACTGCTTGAGGCCTCCCCGACAGAGGGGGCGACCTTTTACGCGGCCTCGAAGCTCGCCTTCCATGGTCTCGCCGAAACCATCGCCCGGGAGATTGAGATGGTTTGGGCGCGCATCTTCTTTCCGTATGGGCCGGATGAGGATGCGAGCAAGCTCACCTCCTACATCATGCGCGAGCTCAGCTCGGGCCGCGCCCCCGTTTTTCAGGCGCCGGGTCGCGCCGTCGATATGATCCATGTCGAGGATGTCGCCCGCGCGTTCGCCTGCCTTGTCGCCGCGGATATCACGGGCACGGTCAATATCGCCTCGAACATCGCGCGGCTGCCGGGTGAAATCGCGCTTGAGGGCGCCCGGCTGCTCGGCAATGCGGCGCTTGCAGATACCCTTGCCCGGACGCTCCGCGCAACGCCGCGGACCGCGACGCTGCAGGGCGACAACAGCCGCCTTCTTGGGGTCTGGAGCGGCGCGCCGATGCGCGACCTTAAGGGCGGGCTTGCAAGCTATCTCGGCTGAGGGTCAGAGGGCGGGCGCAGCTTCCGCGAGAAGCGTTGCGCGCGTTTTCAGGAACAGCGGGTCATCGGCGAGCCAGGGATAGAAATCAAGGCTCCGCAAAAGCGCCTCTTTCGCCCCTGCCGAGAGCGCCCGCCCGCGGCCCGCACGGCCGACGTTAAAGCGCGTATTCTCGCCCCGCACTTTTGCCAGCGCCTCCGCAATACTGCCGCGCGGCATCGGATGGCCGGCGAGCTGCAAGATCTCCGCCATCACGGCGACCGGATCCGCCGTGTAATCGTCATAGTCAAAAATCGCCGCGCCGCCCGACACCCGCCAGCCGACATAGAAATTGAGATACCACGGGATCGCGAGGCGAACGATCGCCTCCTCCAGCTCATCGCCCGGCATGTGAAGGTGGCGGGTCTCGAAAAAGGCGATCGGCCCGCGCACCAGCTCGCGGCGCATATGATCGCGGATGCTCATGGTGATGTCGGCAAGATCGCGCACCAGCACGACAGGCGTGATGTTATATTTACGGATCAGCGTCGCGGTCCATTCGCTGTGCTTCAGATGATGCTGCGCGACATAGCGCTGGTGGTTGTAGCGCGACAGGCGGATCGCACACAGCTCCTGCTCGCGCGCGCCCCAGTCAGGGGTCAGGCGGCAGCGGCGAAACCCCGGCAGCTCGGCAAAGGCGGAGGCAAGAAAGGTCGAGGCCGTCTTCGGCATGCAGGCCATAAGGATATGCGGCCCCTTCGGCGAACGGACACGGCTCAAAAGCCCGTCAGATGCAAGTAGCGCGGCATTCAGCCCCCGGTTCAACCGCTTCACAATCCCCCTCCCCACGTCATATTTGTTTTTATTATTACTACTACCGGCGCGTCAGGACATCGCAACAAGATTTTCGCCTTCAAGGCTCGCGCGGGTCTTGATAAAGAGCGGATCATTTTCAAATTCCGGGTAAAAATCGAGCATGCGCGCGAGCGCTTCCTTGCCGCGCGGCGAGAGCCCCGTCCCGCGCCCGACCCGGCCGACGTTGAAGCGCGTTCGCGTGTTCGCGCTCGCCCGCCCGAGCGCCGCCGCAATCGCCTCATCCCCGACCGGCGCGTTCGCCCGCGCCAGGATATCGCGCATCACGCCGGCCGTATCGGCGGTCAGATCGTCATAGTCATAGAAGGCGCCGATGCCGGCAGATCGCCAGCCGGCGTAGAAGTTGATGTACCAAGGCAGGGCGAGGCGGACGATGGCTTCCTCGAACTCGTCATCGGGCAGCTTCTTCTGCGCCTCGCCGAACCAGGCGTAGGGCACCGGCTCGGGATCGGCGCGCAGGTGATCGCGCAGGCTGATCGCGCAATCGGCGAGATTGCGGATAAGCACCGCGAAGGTGACGCCATATTTCGCGCCGTAGAATTCGGTCGCCCGGCTGTGCCGGAGGTGGCACTGCGCGACATATTTCCGCCGGTTATAGCGCGACAGCTGGATCGGGCAGAGTTCCTGCTCGCGCTGCTCCCATGCCGGGACAAGCGTTGCCTGTCGCATGCCGGGCAGTTCGGCAAGCGCGGTGGCGAGAAAGGTCGAGGCCGTTTTCGGCATGCAGGCGATTACGATATGCGGCTGTTGTGGCGGCAGGACACGGCTCATGATCGCGTCCGCCTTCAGATATGCACCGTTCAGCAAACGGTTTGCGCGCTTCTTCTTCATCGTCATCGCCCCCTACAACACTCGGCCCGCCGGTAGCTCACGGCCGAACCACAATAGTCCCTTACCCGGCCTCAGGACCGCGATCGCCCCCGCGAAAGCCTTGCAAGATTGCCCCGCATTTCAAACGCCTTGATACCCTGTTTCAGCAACGCCGCCGCCTTGCCCGCCGGCGGATAATAGGGCTTTCCCGTCACCTTCTGGATCCACGCAACGACCGAGGAAACGGTTTTCAGATCCTCTGGTTTGATCAGCGAGGCGCGCTTTTTGCCGCCCCCCGCCCCGCTGCCCAAAGGCTCGGCAAGATCAGCGGGATCCTTAAGCCCGGCGCGCCGGTAGGCGGGATCCATCTCGCAAAAGAAATCCTCAAGAACGTCCCAGCAGCGGTGCTGCTTGGGGAATTTGCGCATATCGGCAATCACCACCTCACGCCAGCGCGCGTGATCGATCACCGCCGTGCCCCCGAGATGATTGCGGTTGATCCGCATCAGGTTGGCATAGACATAGGCAGGGATGGAGCGGATCTTGAGATCAATCTCCGGCGTGATCTGATCGGCCTCGGCGAGCGCCGTGAAATTCTCGACGATCTTCGTCTGCTTTTCGGTGTGCGTCGTCGGCGCGTTCATGGCGGTGCCGTTGCTCTTTTCGCCTGCGCCCGCGATGGTCACGGGATTGCGCACCCAGAGCAGGCTTTCCGCCACCGTCAGGTTGGTGAGCGAGCTGTTGACGTCCGGGATCTGGCCCTGGAAATACTCGCCGCCTGCGGCTTTTACCCGCTCGATCACCCGGCGCGCGACGCAGCCGTGATAGATATTCGCCGCATCGCGATAGTTGATGAGCCGCGCGGCGCAGAAGTCAGCGAACACGGCCTTCGGATCGAGCCGCTTCAGCGGCCCGCAGAAATCGCGGTAGCGGAATTTGAGAAGCCCGTCTTTCGGACCCGTCTCGACATGCGGCCAGATATAGGTGATATGCCGCCAGATCACCACATCGGGCGCGTGGCGATCCAGAAGATGGCGCAGCGTCGCAATCCCGTTCGGGATGACGCCATCATCATCGCCGATGAAGATCACATAGTCGCCGCTCGCGTGCGAGAGGGCGAATTCGAAGTTCTGCCGCATGCTGAGATCGCGCCCGGGGTGCACATAGCGAAGCCGCGCATCCTTGAATGCGGCAACCACCTCCGCCGTGTCATCGATGCTGTTATTGTCGCTGACGATCACCTCGATATCGGGATCATCGCTCATCAAACAGGTCTCAAGGCAGTATTTCAGAAACTCCGCCCGGTTCCGCGTCGGAACGACGATACTTATTTTCAAAGGCTGCATCGGCATGGGGCGCCGTCACACCCGCTTCAGGAAGCCGCCCGGCGTCACCGTCAGCATCAGCTTGTCCTCAAGCATGGCGTCATTCTGAAGGCGAAGCGGCGCGCCGTCCGCGGCAAGCACGCTGCCGCCCTCCAGCCGCTTCAGATATTCCGCAACCGCGCTTTTCGGGCTGTTGCCGGGGTGCCAGGGCCGGTCGGGATAGAAGTCATGGGGCATGTCCTCCACAATCGTATCAAAAACAACGCAGTAGCTCCCGGGGCTGGTGAGCGGTGCATAGGCCTCCAGCTCGGCAAGCACATGGTCGTGGGTGTGGTTGCTGTCGAGGCTGATGAGGATGCGGGAATAGTCCTTCGCGTAGTTTTTCACCCGCGCGATCATCTCGGGCGCGATGGAGGAGCCTTCAAACATGTCGATGCGCCCGGCCATGGGATGCGCCTCGATCGCCTTGCGGTTATGGGCGCGGATGTCGATATCGAGCCCAAGAACGCGGCGCTTCGGCTTTGCGGGATCGAGCAGTGCGCCGCTCTCCACCGCCTCGCAATAGTCGAGGAGCGAGAGCATCGCCGCGCTCTGGATCAGCGAGCCGCCATGGGCGATCCCCGTCTCGATGATAAGATCCGGCTTCACCTGCCAGACGATTTCCTGAAAGGCGACGATATCGGTCGGAAGCTGGATGATCGGCCGGCCGAGCGCCTGGAAATTATAGACATAGCGTTTGGCGAGTGCCTGTTCGAGCCACGCTAGCGAGAGCTTTTTCCACTCCGCCTCATCCGCGTAGGACTGAACCGTCGCGGCGACTTCGGCCTGGAATTCGGCGATGGGATCGGCAGGATCGGACGACATGGGCACCTCGAATAATCACAAATGAACGACAGATTGGGCCTTTCGGCCTGTCGACCCCCGTTTCTAACCGCCCTTTTGCGGTAAAACAACAGATTTGCGGTTTGCCGCCGTCGCGGCAGGGCTTTTTTCCGCAATTTCTGTTACGCTTGGCGCTTTTTATCGCGCATCTCAAGGCGTAAACATCCTATGCTGGGGCGAATGTTGTAAATCGAGGCGACAATGGCGGAACGGGAACTGGTGACGATTACGGGCGCGAATGGCTATATCGCGGTGCATACGATCCGCCTGCTGCTGGAGGCCGGCTACCGGGTGCGCGGCACGCTTCGCGATGCGGCGCGCGGGGCTCTGATCCGCGCGGCGCTCGCCCCCCTCGTCGATGTCTCCGCGCTCGATTTCGCCCGCGCCGATCTCGCTTCCGATGATGGTTGGGCGGCGGCGATGACGGGCGCTGATTACGTCATCCACATGGCCTCCCCCGTCCCTGCGGAAGTCCCCAGGCGCGAGGAGGAGCTGATTGCGCCGGCGCGCGAGGGAACGCTCCGGGTAATGGGCGCGGCAGCGGCGGCCGGGGCGCGGCGGATCGTCATGACCTCCTCCATCGCCGCGGTCTCGAGCGGGCATGACAAATCGCGTGTCTTCGATGAAAGCTGCTGGAGCGATGTCACAAAAGACATCGGCGCCTATCAGAAGAGCAAGACCCTCGCCGAGCGCGCGGCGTGGGAGTTTATCGAGAGCCTCGCGGCGGAGGCGCGGCCCGAATTCGCGGTTATCAACCCCGGTTTCGTGCTTGGCCCCCCGATCGGCGGCCATGCCGGCGCCTCGCTCGAGGTGGTGCGGCGCCTGATGGCGCGCGAGGTGCCGGGCGTGCCCAACATGGGCTTCAGCCTTGTCGATGTGCGCGATGTGGCCGCCGCCCATGTCATCGCCCTCACCCATCCCGCCGCGCCGGGGCATCGTCATATCTGCGTCTCTGAGCGGATGACCTTTCACGAGATCGCGGCCCACCTTGCAGAGCATCTCGGGCCCGACGGCTACCGCATCCCGACGCGGCGGGTGCCGGACGCGGCCGTCCGCCTGCTCGCGCTCTTCAGCCCGACTTTTCGCCTCATCGCGACCCGTCTCGGCCCGGCAACGCAGTATGATACGGCGCGGGCGCGCGAAACGCTCGGCTGGCAGCCGCGCCCGATGCGCCGCTCCCTCATCGATACGGCCGACAGCCTCCGCGCGCAAAAAATCGTCTAAGCCATAAGGATCCTTTGAATGACCTTCCGGATGTCACCACATCTTTTCGGCCTCCTTGTGACTATCGCAGGCGTCCTCGCCCTTTCGCCCGACGCCCTGTTGATCCGCCTCGTTGCGGCCGACAGCGCGAGCGTCCTTTTCTGGCGCGGGATATTTTTCTCAATAACGATTTTCGGCTTCTATTCCCTCCGTTTCGGGGCCGGGGGCGTTGTCGCGAGGTTACGGGTGCTGGGCAGGCGGGGCCTCCTTGCCGCCCTTTTCTACAGTCTCAGCAGCACGTTTTTCGTGCTCGCCATCACCCATACCTCCATCGCCAACGCGCTGGTCATCATCGCCACGGCGCCCCTTTTTGCCGCAGTCTTTTCGTGGATTTTTCTCAAGGAAGCGATCCGCCTTCCCACCTGGATCGCGATTTTCGTCTGTCTTGGCGGCATCGGCCTGATCTTTGCCGGCAGCCTCGAGAGCGGCAGCTATTTCGGCGATTTCTGCGCGCTCATGACCGCCTCTATGATCTCCGGCCAGTTCACCACCGTGCGCCATGCGAAGGATCTCGATATGGTCCCCTCGCTCGGCATTTCCGGGCTGTTGATGGCGGCCTTTGCGCTTCCCTTCGCCGCGCCGCTCAGCCTCACGGGCGAAAGTTTTGCCTGGCTCGCCCTGCTCGGCTTCGTGGTGCTCCCCATCGCGATCGGGCTGATTACCATCGGCCCGCGCTATATCTCGGCGCCCGAGGTCAGCCTGCTGCTGCTGCTGGAGAGCTTTTTCGGCCCGCTCTGGGCATGGATGGCGCTTGGCGAGGTTCCGACGCGGGAGACGGTTCTCGGCGGCGCCATCGTCATCTCGACGCTGATCCTCCATACTGTCCTGACGCTCCGTCAGGGCCGGCGCACGGCCGACGCAGCGTCCGGGATCGGGGAGAGCGGTTAAATGATCTCTTCGCGGTAGAAGATGTGGGTTCCGACCTGCCCGAGCTTGCTGAGCCGCTCGCTCCAGCCCGGTGAGACATAGGTCGCGTGATAATGCGTTGCCCGCTTGGCGATGCCGCTCCGTTCCCCCTTCATGACGAGGGCGACGACTTTCAGCGACTTCTCCCATGCCGCCGTATTGGTCGGGCGATCGGGCAGGCCATCGCAGGCAAAAGAAAACTGGCAGCGGTGCTTGCGCTCCTGATTCTGGAAGACAACTTCGCAGGCCGTTGACGGATAGCGCGGATCGGCGATGCGGTTGAGGATCACCTCGGCAATGGCGATCTGGCCGACCAGCGGCTCGCTGCGCGCCTCGAAATAGACGGCCTGGGCGATGCACATTT
Source organism: Sneathiella sp. (assembly GCF_036844445.1). Lineage (GTDB taxonomy): Bacteria > Pseudomonadota > Alphaproteobacteria > Sneathiellales > Sneathiellaceae > Sneathiella. The sequence goes on from NZ_DAIUFV010000008.1 coordinate 66,406, forward strand.
CCTGCCGCGTGAAGGTCCGGCCAAAAAGGTCGACGGAGGCGAGCGTGGTATCCAGATTGTCGCGCGGCATATCGAGATTGGGAATTTCGTTAAGCGTCCCGGGAAGCGCCTGAAGCTCCGCGAATTTCTTGTCAAGGCGCGCGAGGTTGGCCTGCTTGACCGCCTCGGAATATACGAACTGATCAATTTCCCTGTTCGATGTGCCGATCTGGAACATCAGGGTAAAGCTGACGGCGATCACCGTCAGAATGCTGGCGGCACCCAGCATGAACCCTATTTCATGCGATCGGATATCGAGTGTTGAGAGCAGCCTCTGCCATGGACTTTGCATTTTCATTATTCCATCGTTTCAAATCAACAGCGACGCCGGGGTTCTCCCCTGTTGTTGCCATGATTATACCAAGACGAATGTCCCGCCCTCATCCCCCTAACATGGGACAGATGACAGATTTTTCTACTTCCTGTTAACTATAGACGACGACTAATGGTTAATAAAATCTTACCGCAACGGCCGAACTTCCAAGAAAAAATCGGCATAAGTACTTACAAGTCAGATAGTTAGGAAACTACCTCCAAAGCTCGGCCGCCGTCATCCGGGGTTCGGCACGCCCATCCCCCAAATGAGGTATGGGGCTTTCCGGCCGCTACTGCATCGGGCGTCTCCCCGCCGCAACAGCGCCTTCGGACGAGCAATGGTGACGCGTTCGTATCAGAGATCGGCCGACGTGACAAGATATTGCCCCAGGAGCGCGCAAAACGGCGCAGGAATCTGTCAAGGACGCCTCACTTTCGGGCGGGGAAAGCGCCGGATTTGCTACGATTTCGAGAATCATATTGACTAAAATCCGGGCATTTAACTGTGCAACAATGTGATTTATGCACATAAATTAGAGTTTCATGAGATTTTTTGATTTTATTTCACTGTTTTGCTTGCATCCCGCGGACCAATTGATATATCAGCTACCAGAAATTCACACAGAACAACAACAACTGCATGGTTTTATTAATGAATATCTCGTCGCTGAAAAACAATGCCCAGACTGCCAGCCGTTTTCTCAAGGCTATTTCCAACACGCACCGTCTTCTGATTCTGTGCCATCTGGCCGATTCCGAACGGTCGGTCGGTGAGCTGGAGAAGATTGTCGGCCTCAGCCAGTCGGCACTGTCGCAGCATCTGGCACGCCTGCGCAAGGAAGAGGTGGTGAAAACCCGCCGCGAAGCGCAGACGATCTATTATTCGATCCAGGATGAGAACGTCCTCGACGTTCTTCAGCTCCTTGACAATATCTTTGGCGAAGATGCGGCGAAGCTTGCCCGCGTTGCCTGATGATCCTGTGAAAGGGGTGAAATTCACCCCTTTCTATTTTGTCGCCGCCTGAGGCGGCTTTTTATGCGTCCTCCGCCATGATGACGACCTGCTTGCCGGTCACTGCGCGCCCTTCCATCGACTGAAGGGCGCCTTTTATGTCGCGCAGATCCCAGCGCCGGCCGATGATGGGGTGGAGTTTCTGCGCCTCGGCGAGGGTGCGAAGGCCGATGGCGGCGCGCGCCCCGGCGACGGGATCGCGCCGTCCGAACTCCCCGGCACGCACGCCGATGACAGACGCGCCGCGGCGAAGCACACGATCCGCCTGCAAAAGGCCGAACTCCCCGCCCGCGAAACCGACGACCAGCAGCCGCCCGTTCCAGGCAAGGCAGTCCAGGGACTGATCGAAAAGCGCGCCGCCGACGGGATCGGAGATCACATCCGCCCCTTCGCCGCCGGTAAGTGCAAGAACGCGCGCGGCGAGATCCTCCTCGGCGTAGTTGATCAGCGCATCGGCGCCGCTTGCCTTGGCAATGGCGAGCTTCTCCGCCGAGCTTGCGCCCGCGATAACGCGCGCGCCGAGCGCCTTGCCCATGGCGACCGTCGCCTGCCCGACGCCGCCGCCCGCGCCAAGGACAAGCAGCGTCTCGCCCGGCTCCAGCCCGCCGCGCTCGCGGAGCGAGACATAGGCGGTGAGGAAGGTGACGGAAAAGGCCGCGGCTTCGGCAAAATCGAGATGCGCGGGCATGTAGGCGAGCTGGCCGGCCCGCGCCGTCACATGCTCGGCAAAGGCGCCGGTCTTTGATTTGTAAAGCACCGCATCGCCGGGCTTGAAGGGCGCTGCGGGATCGTTCGTTTCAACAACAATGCCGGCCGCCTCCATTCCCGGCGTGAACGGCAGCTCCGGGCGGAACTGATATTTGCCGTAGGTCATCAGGAGATCGGGGAAATTGAGCGCGGCGGCTTTCAGCCGGACACGGATTTCGCCATCCCCAAGTGGGGCGAGCGGCAGCCTTTCCAAAGCGACGGCATCGGGGCCGCCGAGACTGCGACAAATGGTCCGGGTGGTAAATTTCTGCATCATTCTTTATGGTTGCTTTTTGCCTGCCCTCCCTTGCTACCCCATCCTTCACGTGGATATCCAGCAGAATTTACGATCTTGTGACTGGATCGGGGGCGGCAAACGGGGTAACTGTGGCGCGAGTTGACGGATGAGGCGTCTTTTTTGATGACAGGCATGGACATATCCTATCTGGCGGCGGCGGGCGGCGGGCTGATCAGTTTCCTGAGCCCCTGCGTCCTGCCGCTGGTGCCGGCCTACCTCTGCCTGGTTGCGGGAACCTCGCTTGAGGAGCTGACGGCGGAGGGCGAGGGCGCGCGGCGCAAGGGCGTCAACTGGCGCGTCGTGGTGACGGCCTTTATCTTCGTGCTCGGCTTCTCGACGGTATTTATCCTGCTCGGCGCGTCGGCCTCCTACATCAACAGGCTGGTAGTCAGTCATCTCGATATTCTCTCGAAGATCGCGGGCGGCATTATCATCCTGTTCGGTATTCACATGACGGGGCTGGTGCGAATCCCGCTGCTTTATCGCGAGGCGCGCTTCAACACGATCGACAAGCCGCAGAACTGGTTCGGGCCCTATGTCATCGGCCTCGCCTTCGGGTTCGGCTGGACGCCCTGTATCGGCCCGGTGCTGGGGACGATCCTTGCCATCGCCGCCAGCGACAGCTCGCTCGGCTATGGCGTCAGCCTGCTCGGCATCTATTCTCTCGGTCTTGGGATCCCGTTTATCCTGGCGGCCTTTGCCCTCAATGGATTTCTCGGCTTCGCGCGGCGGTTCCGCCGCTACTTCAGGCTGGTCGAGGTGGGAACCGGCCTGATCCTGATCGTGACGGGACTTCTGATCTTTACGGGCCGGTTCCAGCTTCTCGCCTACTGGTTCCTCGAAACCTTTCCGGGGCTTGCCACGCTCGGCTGATCGTCAGACGACCACGGCCGACAACCCCAGGGCACAGAGCAGCAACAGGGCGAGGAACCATGTTGCCTTGATCTGATCGCGCATTTTCATCTCCCTTGAATTCGGGAGGCAGGATTGAAATCGGGCCTTCGCCTTCTTGCCTTCAATCGTCTGCTCTCGTGCGACCTGACGTAAGGCCCGCGCCCGCGCCGATCAAGAGCGCCCTGATCACAAATGATTGCATGAAGAGGGGGAATTTTTCCGCTTTGTATCAAGCGTCACATTCCGGCGCGAGGGGCAGATGCGCGGGCCACTGCCGCGGCCGTGCGCCGGGCCCGCGCGGGCCCGGACGCCTCAGGCGAGATTGTTCTGACGATCGCCGCCGACGCCGACGGAAAGAACCGGGTTGCGCACCGCCTCGCGGCTGATGCGAACGACGGAGCTGCGCAGCTTCTCGAAGGCTTTATGCTCGATCTGGCGGACCCGTTCCTTGGTGATGCCGAGCCGCTCGCCCAGCACTTCGAGGGTGGTTTTGTCATCGAGCAGGCGGCGTTCACGGATGATGATCTGCTCCCGCTCGCTGAGTTCCTGCAACGCCGTCTCCAGCCATTTCGAGCGCACCTGGCCGTCGATTTTGCGCATGGTGGTCTCTTCCGGCGTCGGCCCGGTATCGCGAAGGAAATCCTCGATGCTGTCATCGCCCTCCTCCCCGACCGGGGCGTTCAGCGACTGATCGCGCGTCGAAAGTCGGTTGGCCATCTGCTCGACATCCTTGATGCCGATCCGCAGCTTCTCGGAAATTTCCCGAAGCGTGCTGGTGGAAAAGGCCTGGTCATCGGTATTCTGGATCTTCGCGCGCAGCCAGCGCAGATTGAAGAACAGCGACTTCTGCGACGCGCTGGTGCCCGAGCGCACGATCGACCAGTTGCGCAGGACATAATCCTGCATCGCCGAGCGGATCCACCAGGTTGCGTAGGTTGAGAAGCGGATTTCCCGCTCCGGCTCGAATTTGAAGGCCGCCTGCATCAGGCCGATATTTCCTTCCTGCACGAGATCGCTCATGGAGAGGCCGTAATTGCGGAATTTGGTCGCAACCGATACGACGAGACGCATATAGGCGGACACCAGTTCGTGGAGCGCCTTCTCGTCGCCTTCCTCCCGCCAGCGGTACGCCAGCTCGAACTCCCGTTCGCGGGTCAGCAGCGGAACGGACATTGCGGTGGAGACAAACGCACGGTTACGCTTATGACTGGTTGCAGTCTCATGCTTGGACATGTGATCTTCCTCCCACTTGTTGAAGCCGTAGTGACGACGCTGTGGAAACGAGCGCACATTATAATGGTTCTAATTTAAAACTAGTCCCGTTACTACGCAACTCTTTAGATACTCACTGACGAAAACGTGATCGCCCGTGTGCCCGTAACATCTATGAGGTTACGTGTGAACAATGCCGGAAATGTGACGGAAAAGGGGAAGAAGGAAGGCCGTTTCACAACCAACGGGACAGGTTACGACCTTATTTCAACGGAACGCGAATAAATCAGCAGCGTCGTTGCCAATATCCCGGCCACCGCAAGGAACGAAATCTCGTAGCCGGTCTCGGGAAAACGCGCGAGGATCCAGCCATAGAGCGACTGCAAAAGCCCGATGCCGAGAATGGCGATCAGGTTGAGCGTCGAGTTGGCGCGCCCGACCATGTGATCGGGAAAGAGGTTCCTGCAATGCGCCGCCAGAACGACGTAATATTGCTGCGTGAAATTGATATAGATGAAAAGCCCCGCCGCCAGCCAGACCGGCAGGCCGTCATAAAGCGCAAGGGTGAGAAAGGCGCCGAGGACGGTGCCGGCCGCGCACATGACAATCATCTTGCGGCTTTTTCCGACCCGGTCGATAAAGCCGAAGAAAAGCGCGCCGCACGGCATCGCCGCCGCCATCAGGAAGAGGATATGCCCCCGCCCGAGCGCATCCATCGCGAAGGTCTTTTCAAGATACGGTCCGCCCCACATGCCGACCAGCGCCGTCGACGGGCCGTAGGCGACGATGCCCATGGCGAGCAGATTGAAGAAGCGCGGATATTTCAACACGTCCCAGTAGCCTTTCAGGCTTTGCCTGATTGTCGCCGGCCGATCGGCGCTCTCCTTATAGCCGGGCGGTCCGTCGCGAATGACGATGGCGCCGATAACCATCATCAGCAGCGTGAGCGCGCCGACAACGAAAACGGGGATCCGCCAGCCGACGACTTCAATGGCATAGGCGAGCGGCGCCGAGGACATCATCGCACCGAAGCTCGCCGACGCCGTCAGCCAGGACGCCATCATCGCAAATTTCGAGGGCGGAAACCATTTCGCGAAGAGGACATAGGCCGCCATCATGATCACCGAATAGCCGGCCCCGATCAGGCCGCGCGCGACAATCACATCATTGAGGCTGTCGGCCGCGGCAAGCAAAAACGAGCCCCCCACGGCGAGCACCAGCACGACCGGCATCGTCCGCCGCGGCCCGAACTGGTCAAGCGCAATGCCGAGCGGCACCTGCGCGAGCGCGGCCGAGAAGAAGAGCGCCGCCGCCGCGATGCCGAGACTGGCGACGGGGACCCCGAGATCGGCGGAAATCGGCGGCATGATCACGGCGCCGGACATCCTGTGAAACTGGCCAAGGCCGAACAGAAGGACGCAAATCAGGAAAATATAGATTGCGCGGTGGCGCAGAAACGAATCACGTGGCTCGGGCGACATATTTTTTATCTTTTTTTCTTTAATGTCAGAACTAGCCGCAAAAGGAATGTCCTTGTCAAATATATCGACATTTCTCCGGCAAGAAAAATTCTCTCATAAAAGCGTTTCTCTCGCCGGAAATTGTGGTAAACACGCCTGCGTCGCCGATAGCAATGCGCCTTTTGGCCGAAAGATACAAGGAAGAAATTGATGGACGATTTCAAAAAGGTTTTCGAGATGAATCGCGCGTGGGCAAATGAAACCGTCCGGGCGGATCCGGAATATTTCTCCCGCCTCGCCCATCAGCAGACACCGGCGCATTTGTGGATCGGCTGCTCCGACAGCCGCGTTCCCGCCAACCAGATCATGGACCTGCCGCCGGGCGAAGTGTTCGTCCACCGCAATATCGCCAATGTGGTTGTCCCCTCCGATCTCAACTGCCTGTCGGTCCTGCAATATGCGATCGAGGTCCTGAAAGTGCGGCATATCATCGTATGCGGCCATTATGGCTGCGGCGGCATTACGGCGGTTCTCTCACAGCGCAAAAACGGCATGATCGACAACTGGCTGCAGCATATCCGCGCCGTTGCCCGCACCTACACCGACCTGATCGACAAAGCCGAGGATGGCAAGCAGAAGACGGACCTCCTCTGCGAACTCAATGTCATCGAGCAGGTGCAGAATGTCTGCTCGACAACCGTTGTCCGCGATGCGTGGGATGCGGGCCAGACCTTCACCGTGCATGGCCTGATCTACTCCGTCGCCGACGGGCTGCTGCGCGATCTCATCCATTGCGAAATCGGCAACAAGGTGACGCGCGGGGCGGATTTCCCGAAATTGCTGGCGGAACGCGGCTAAAGCTTTCCGCCTTCTGCACAGCCTCTGAATTGACAAACTGTCAAATAGCTTGAAGTCTGGGGCGGCCGGGCTTATTTTCCCCATTGGCGCCCCAAGAAAAACCAAGAAGAACGAGATCGAGTAAACGGCATGAAATTTAAAGGTACTGACAATTACGTGGCAACGGAAGATCTGATGATCGCCGTCAACGCCGCCATCACCCTCGAGCGTCCGCTGCTGATCAAGGGCGAGCCCGGCACCGGCAAGACCGTGCTGGCGCAGGAAGTGGCGAAGTCACTCGGCAAACCGTTTATCGAGTGGAACATCAAATCCACCACCAAGGCGCAGCAGGGTCTTTATGAATATGACGCCGTGTCGCGGCTGCGCGATTCCCAGCTCGGCGATGACAAGGTGCATGACATCTCCAACTACATCCGCCCCGGCAAGATGTGGGAGGCCTTTACCTCGGACGTCAGCCCGGTGCTGCTGATCGACGAGATCGACAAGGCGGATATCGAGTTTCCGAACGACCTGCTGCAGGAACTCGACCGGATGGAGTTCTATGTCTATGAGACGCAGCAGACCATCAAGGCGAAGCAGCGCCCGCTCGTGATCATCACCTCGAACAACGAGAAGGAACTGCCGGACGCGTTCCTGCGCCGCTGCTTCTTCCATTATATCAGCTTCCCCGATCCCGAGACGATGGAGAAGATCGTCGAGGTGCATCATCCGAACGCGAAACGCGAGCTGGTGCGCGAGGCGCTCCGCGTCTTCTTCGACGTGCGCGAGACGCCGGGCCTGAAGAAGAAGCCCTCGACGAGCGAGCTGATCGACTGGCTGAAGCTGCTGATGAGCGAGGAACTGCCCGAAGACGTGCTCCGCTCGAAGGATCCGGGCAAGATCATCCCGCCGCTCTATGGCGCGCTTTTGAAGAACGAGCAGGACGTGCATCTCTTTGAACGGCTCGCCTTCCTCTCCCGCCGCGAGCAGCGCTAGGACCAGCCATGTTCACCCGCTTCTTTTTCACCCTACGAGACGCCGCGATCCCGGTCACACTGCGCGAGTATCTGACCCTGATCGAGGCGCTGAAAGCCGGCTGCGCCGACTATTCGGTCAATGATTTCTATTATCTTGCCCGGGCGACGCTGGTGAAGGATGAAAAGAATCTGGACAAATATGATCAGGTTTTCGCCCATTGCTTCAACGGCATCGAGTTTCTCTCCGATGCCGCAACCGCGGAAATTCCGGAAGAGTGGCTGCGCAAGCTCGCCGAGCTGACCCTCACCGACGAGGAAAAGGCCGCAGTTGAGGCTCTCGGCGGCTGGGAGAAGCTGATGGAAACGCTTCAGCAGCGCCTCAAGGAGCAGGAGAAGCGCCATCAGGGCGGCAACAAATGGATCGGCACCGCCGGCCGTTCGCCCTTCGGCGCCTATGGCTACAACCCCGAAGGGGTGCGCATCGGCCAGCAGGAAAGCCGCCATCGCCGCGCGGTCAAGGTGTGGGACAAGCGCGAATATAAAAACCTCGACGACAGCGTCGAGCTTGGCACCCGCAATATCAAGGTCGCCATGAAGCGCCTGCGTCAGTTCGCCCGCGAAGGCGCGGCGGAAGAGCTCGACCTTGACGACACCATCCGCTCAACCGCTCGCAACGCCGGTTTCCTCGATCTCAAGATGCGGCCCGAGCGGCACAATACGGTGAAGGTGCTGATCCTTTTTGACATCGGCGGCTCGATGGATGATCACATCAAGGCCTGCGAGGAGCTGTTCTCGGCGGCGCGCAGCGAGTTCAAGCATCTCGAATTCTTCTATTTCCACAACTGCGTCTACGAGAAGCTGTGGAAAGAGAACAGCCGCCGCCACACCTCTTTCATGCCGACCTGGGACGTGCTGCATAAATATCCGGCCGATTACAAGCTGATCTTCGTCGGCGATGCGACCATGAGCCCCTATGAGATCGCCTATCCGGGCGGCAGCGTCGAGCATTGGAACGAGGAATCGGGCCAGGTCTGGATGGAGCGGATGCTGAACGTCTATCACAAGGCGGTCTGGCTCAATCCGGTGCCCGAGAAATACTGGGAATATACGCCGTCCGTGCAACTGATGAAGCAGCTGATGACGGACCGCATGTATCCGCTGACCATCGGCGGCATCGAAGCGGCGATGAAGGAACTGAGCCGCTAAGCCGGCCAGCGTCCAATCTGCGCTAATCTGTTAAGTTTCCTCCGCATCGACAAAACGCACGGCGCGGGTCAATGGCTGCATCCGCGCGGTGGCGATTTTCAACAGCGCGAAGCTTGCAACGAGATAGAGCCCGGCCCCATGCAGTATCACGTCCGCTTCCCGCCCGGCGAGATACAACGCGATCGGGATGAGCGCGAATACGGGCAGGACCAGCCGGCCGAGAGCGCGAAGCCGCGCTGATTTTCGCTCGAATTTATCGCCACCCAGCTCAAACTTGTACCAGACATCAAAGGCGAGCGAGAGCAGCACGACGGGAAAGACGATCACGAAAAGCGCGATGATCAGCGCCATCGCACCGCGGCCGCTCAAAAACAGCGCCTTTATCAGCTCCAGCAGCGAATATTCGCCCGCGAGCGCCATAAACCCGCCCGCCGTCAGGAGCGGCTGGGTCAGCGCAAGGCCAAGCAGCGCCGCCGACAGCATCAGCAGAATGCCCAGCATGCGGTCCGCGCCGGTCGCATATTTCGCAATTGTCTGTCGGTCCGCCCGGCCGACCAGCAGCTGCTCCAGGGCCCAATGCATCGCGCGTCCTCCTCCTTCCCCCGCCTTGTGATGAATATATTTATACCCTCTTTTTCGCCCCCGCGGAATCCCGCATCGATGAGGTTCGGCGAACGGCCCTGCAGGCGCCGCCGTGCTTTTCCCTGTACCTCATCGCGTGAATTAGATATCGTTGATTGACGGAAACGCTTCTGGTGGTCCCCGATGAGTAGTCTCGTCAAGAATATTGTTTTTGTCCTTCTGATTTTGCTGATCATCGCCATCAGCTACGTCCTTCTCCAGGAATCGGAACAGCAGGACAGCCTGAGCGGCGGCCCCATCGCCGATGTGACAAGCGCCACCCTCACGCCGCGGGGAGAAGAAGGCCAGCTCGTTTTTGATACGGAATGCGCCTATTGCCACGGGTTCAACGCCTCGGGCCGCGACGGGGTTGGCCCGCCGCTCGTCCATATGATGTATGGACCGGACTCGTTGGACGACGCCGCCTTCGGCCGGGCGATCCGGAGCGGCGCGGCGCAATCGAAATGGCCGTTCGGCGACATGCCGCCGGATCCGGAAATAAAAGATGAGGAAATCGCCGCCCTGCTCGTCTATGTCCGCGAGCTTCAGAAGGCGAACGGGATCGAGTAGCGGCACCGGGCACCGCTCGGGAAGCGGGTTAGCTGATCTTCTGCAACAGCGCGACGATCTGTTCTTTTTCCGCCTCCGAGAGCGGCGCGAGCGTATCGTCGGTGATGTCAAAGCCGTGCGGAATGAGCTGCTCGGTGAGGGCAAGTCCCGCCTCGCTCAGCCGCAGCAGCATCCGCCGCCGGTCGTTTTCATCGGGCCGGGTCTCGATCAGTCCACGGTCGGTCAGGCGGCGGATCACGCCCTGAATGGTCGCGGGATCCATCGCCGTCAGACGGCCGAGGTGGTTCTGCGACAGCTCGCCCTCATCGCGCAGTTTGACAAGCGCGGCAAACTGCGTCGGCGTGATCTGCTCATAGCCCATATGCGACTGGAAAATCGCGCTCGCCCGTTGATGGGCGCGGCGGAGGAGGTGACCGATATGCAACTCGACGTGATAATCGTCGATGGATCGGCTATCCGGCTTTTCCGGCTGCGGCGGCGTGGGCTGCTGGGTCATAAGGCATCAACTTCATAAATCTCGGCCACCGGAGCAGGCGACGACAGGCGGGACACTATCTCACGATGGTGATGGCTTCGCGTCCCTTTTCAATGATCTCCATCTCTCCGCCGCTCAGGCGAATCTTCGTGATCGAGCAAAAGTCGGGACGGAACAAAACCACATTATCGCGCCCCTCAATGGCGCTGACAATAGCATTGATCACAACAAAATGCGTAAAAAAGACCGAATCCTCCTGCCGCGCCCGGGTGAAGTCCACGATGTCGGCGCGCCAGCGCTGCAGCGTTTCGGACTGATCGCTCCAGTTGCCGGCGAGCACGCCGTCGAGCCAGGCGCGCCGCTTTGCAAGGTCGAGCCCGCCGGAGGGAACCTCGGCGAGCGCCGGCGCGATCTCGACCTCCCGCTGCCACAGATCGGCGAGCGGCTTCGAGGTCTCCCGCGTCCGTTGCAGCGGGCTTGAATAGAGCCGAGCCCGCGGAATCTGCCGGTCGAGATGCAGGGCAACCTCCCGCGCCTGTTGCGCGCCAAGCACACTCAATCCCGGGTCACGCGCCTTCTCCCAGGTCGCCGCCGCCTCGCCGTGGCGTACAAAACAGATGGTTGTAGTCACTCGCAACTCCTTTTTCCGTAACGCCATTTTCAGACGCCGCATGGCCTTTTCCGCGCCGCAGTAATCACATCATAGACGAGAAATTCTGGCGACAATTGAAAAGAATAAATAAACTTTATCAATACTATACTCTGTATTGGTGTGGTAAATAAACACATCTCAATTGACAGGCGCAAAAACATAACTTAAGCGTTATTAAAGTAAATACTATGCAATGAAAGAGAGACAGAATAACAGACGTCACCGCCTTATGATATAAACCGGATATCTGCGATGAATCATGTACAATTGAAGGCATTCCATGCCGTGGCAGAAACAGGTGGTTTTTCAGCCGCTGCGAAAACCCTAGGTCTTACCCAGCCTGCTGTCACGCTACAGATTCAGGCGCTGGAGCAGGCCTATAACACCAAGCTGTTCCAGCGGCGCGGCCGCAGAACAGAGATTACCGCCTCCGGCGAGCTGCTTCTTGAGATCGCCCGGAAAATGCTCCGCCTTGAAGAAGAAGCGCAGCGGCTGCTCTGCTCGCTTGGCTCGCTCGAAGCCGGGCAACTCAGCGTCATCACCAGCTCGTCGCTGAACTCGCTGCCCCTCGTTGCGGCGTTCCAGGCGCAGTATCCAGGTATCCACATCACCTTCCAGACGACGACGGCCGACAGTATCGAGAAGAATATTCTCGATTTCCGCGCCAATCTCGCCGTGCATCACGCGCCGCCCTCGGACCGGCGGCTGTTCGGCGTGAAGGTGGCGGAGGAGCCTTTGAAAGTCGCCGTTGCGCGCAAAAATCCGTGGGCGAGGCGCGGCTCCCTCACCCTTCGCGAGCTATCGGGACGGATGCTGGTCCTGCCGTTCAATCCCTTCACCAGCGGGGCCGTCCCGCCGCATTGGTCGAAACTGTTGCCGCGCGAGACAGACCGGACCCTCTGCCTGCAGAATAAGGAAATCGCCCGCGAGGCGGTCGCCAACGACATGGGCTTCACGCTTTTTACCGAGAGCGAGATAAAATGGGATACGCGATTGCAGGGGATTGAGGTTGAGGGAGGGCGGATGCACGAGGCCACCTATGTCATCGGCCTCAAGGGAGAGCGGGAATCGCGCCTCATCTCATCCTTTCTCGCGCTTTGCGATTATCCAAAGGGCGACGGCGAGACCGCAGCCTAGAGCGCAAGCGGCACGCGGTCCGGCTGCTGCGCGCCCGCAAGTTCGATCATCATCCCTTCGCGGGCGACGAAGGCGCGCGGCCACATCTTGTGCGCGGCGCGGGCGATACCGTCCATGAAGGAATCATCATGGCTCGGATCATGGTGGAAAATCGCGAGCTGCCCGACTTCGGCCATGCGGCCGAGGCGAACACCTTCCTGCCAGGTGGAATGCCCCCAGCCGGCAAAGGTCGGATATTCATCATCGGTGTAGGTCGAATCGTAGATCACGAGATCGGCGCCCCTGATGAGATTGAGGATCGTCTCATCCGGCTTGCCGATGACATGCTCCGTATCGGTGATGTAGCAGAGCGAAGCTCCGCCATGCTCGATCCGGTAGCCGGTTGCTCCGCCCGGGTGATTGAGCGGCGCGGTGCGCACATGAATATCATCGCCGAGCGAGAAGGAGACACCGGCGCGGAAATCCTCAAAAGTCAGCTGCGCCGCCAGCTCCTCGAACGGAACGGGGAATGTCGGCTGGCACATCTGCGAGGAGAGGACTTTCTTGATCCCGCCAAGTTCGCACAGGTGCCCCGTCATTACCTTGATGCTGACGTCGGGCCGGTAAATCGGTGCGAAGAAGGGGAAGCCGTTGATGTGATCCCAATGCGTGTGTGAGAGCAGGAAGAGATAATCCTTGCGCCCGCGTCGCATCAGGCAATCGCCGAGCAACCGTACGCCGGTGCCGGCATCGAGGATAATGACGCGGTCGCCAATGACGACTTCAACGCATGAGGTATTGCCGCCATATCGCATATGATCGGCGGACGGGGTCGCTATCGACCCTCTGACACCCCAGAATTTCACGCGCATCGTCATTGCTTGCAATCACCTTTCACATATGAAGCACAGTGATCATTTAACAATGTGATATTACACAATAATGAAATCACGTGAATATCGTCATTTTTGTAATGGCCATCACGATTCACAAAGTAACCGCCCAGCAAAACCGAGGAAAATAAAGTGATCAGGCCGCTTCTTTGCCGAGAATCTGCTCTGTCAGCTCCACCCAGTAATTGGCGCCGAGCGGCAGGATTTCATCGTTGAAGTCGTAATTGGGGTTATGGACGTGGCAGCTTCCCTCCCCGGCGCCATTGGCGATCATGATGTAGCAGCCGGGCCGCTCGCGCAGCATCCAGGAGAAATCCTCCGCCCCCATTACCGGCGTCACATCCTTGTTCACCCGCGCATCGCCAACAAGTTTCACCGCCGCCGCGATCGCCGCTTCGGTCTCCTCGGGCGTGTTGATGGTCGGGGCGTAGCGCCGGTCATAGGTGAATTCCGCCCGGGCGCCATGCGCCGCGGCGATGCCCGTCGCGATCTGCCGCATGCGGTTTTCGATCATATCCTGCACGGCCGGATCAAAGGCGCGCGTCGTGCCGGTCAGGACGACCTCGGCCGGGATCACGTTGCTGGTATGGCCGCCGTTGATCTGCGCGACCGTGACAACGGCCGACTGCAGCGGATCGGTGTTGCGGCTGACAATATTCTGCCAGGCGAGCACGATCTCGGACGCGATCACCACGGGGTCGGTCGCCAGATGCGGAAACGCGCCGTGGCCGCCGTTGCCGATGATCCGCGCCTTGAAAAAGTCCGCCGACGCCATGATGGGGCCGGTGCGCACCGCAAAGCTGCCAACCTCATGGCCCGGCATGTTATGCATGCCATAAACGCTGTCGACCGGGAATTTCTCGAACAGGCCGTCCTGGATCATCACCCGGCCGCCCGCGACATTCTCCTCGGCCGGCTGGAAGATAAACTGCACCGTGCCATTGAAATTGCGGGTCTGCGCAAGATATTTCGCGGCGCCGAGCAGCATGACGGTATGGCCGTCATGGCCGCAGCCATGCATCTTGCCGTCGATGCGCGAGCGATGCGCAAACTCATTTTCCTCCTGCAGGTCAAGCGCATCCATATCCGCGCGAAGGCCGATGGCGCGGTTGCCATCACCGCTCTTGAGCGTGCCGACAACCCCGGTCCTGGCAAGGCCGCGGTGCACTTCGATTCCAAAGCTCGACAGCTTTTCGGCAACAAAGTCGGAGGTTTTATATTCTTCGAAAGCCGTTTCGGGATGCATATGTATCTTGTGCCGCCACTCGGTCATTTCGCTATGCAGGGATTCAATTTCCGGACGTATCTTCATTTTTCCCACCATTCACGGCTGTTGAAAGGTCATTCAGGAAAGCCTAGCACAGGCGGAGGAGGCGTTGAAAGCCGTTTCCACGCGTCATTCCGGAGCCGGCGCGGAAATCCGCTTTCAATCTCATTCCGTCTGGTCTAGAAAGCAGCTTGATTTGTGACAGTTTTGTTACCGGCAGGAACGTGTACAGGACGGGGACATGGTAAAGAAAACTCTCGATAAGGATCTTGGTCGTATCGAGACTCTCGAGTCGCAAGCGACAGTTGCGGGAAAAAGCCTCAAGCCCCTCGCCCTTGCTCTTCTCTTCCTGCTCATCGTCTGGGCGCTCGCCACCAGCGTCACCACGAGCGGCGAACATTCGACCCTGATCATTATCGCCGCCATCATCGGCGGCTATATGGCGCTCAATATCGGCGCCAATGACGTCGCCAACAATGTCGGCCCGGCCGTCGGATCGCGCGCCCTGACGATGTTCGGCGCGCTTGTTATCGCCGCGATTTTCGAAGCCGCAGGCGCTATTCTTGCAGGCGGGGACGTCATCAACACGATCCAGAAAGGGATTATCGATCCCGCCGCCGTGCACGACAGCGAAATATTCATCTGGACGATGATGTCGGCGCTGTTTGCGGCGGCGCTCTGGGTCAATGTCGCGACCTGGGCAAGCGCCCCCGTATCCACCACCCATGCCGTCGTCGGCGGCGTCATGGGCGCGGGTATCGCCGCAGCCGGGCTCGGCGTCGTCAACTGGCTCACGGTGAGCTCGATTGCGGCAAGCTGGGTCATCTCGCCGGTTCTTGGCGGCGGCATCGCGGCCATTCTGCTTGCCTTCATCAAATACAAGGTCATCTATCAGACCGACAAGGTTGCCGCCGCGCGGCGCTGGGTGCCGCTGCTGGTCGCCCTCATGGCCGGGGTCTTTGCGGCCTATCTCATCATGAAGGGGCTCAGCAAGATCTGGCGGCCGGACGTTCTTACCGTGCTGATCGTCTCCGTTCTCTTCTTCGTCGGCACCTTCGCAATTGTCCGCCCGATCATCAACCGGGCCTCAGTCGGCATGGAAAACCGCAACAAGTCGGTGCGTGCCCTCTTTACCATTCCGCTGATCTTCTCGGCGGCGCTTCTCTCCTTTGCGCATGGTGCGAATGATGTGGCGAACGCCATCGGGCCGCTCGCCGCCATCGTCGGCGTTTCCGCGTCCGGCACCGTTAACACCAGCGTCGGTATTCCGCTCTGGGTGATGCTGATCGGGGCCGCCGGCATCAGCGCCGGACTGTTTCTCTTCGGCCCGAAGCTGATCCGCACGGTCGGCGAGCAGATCACCAAGATGAACCCGATGCGCGCCTATTGCGTGGCGCTCGCGGCGGGCATCACGGTTCTACTCGCCTCGGCGCTCGGCCTTCCGGTCAGCTCGACCCATATCGCCATCGGGGCGATTTTCGGTGTCGGCTTTTTCCGCGAGTGGGATACGGAGCGGCGCGCCCGCATCTTCCGCGAAAGCCAGCGCGAACAGAAGATCAACCCGGACAGCAACCTCCCCGTCGATCAGATCGCGGACACGTCCAACAACAAACGCAAGAAGCTGGTGCGCCGCTCGCAGCTGATGACGATTGTCGCGGCGTGGGTCATCACCGTCCCCTGCTCCGCGCTGATTGCGGCGGCCATCTTCTGGATGACCCAGCTTATTGCGGACTGAGTTCCGGCTTGCGAAAGCCGTGCAGTTTTTCAAGGCATGTTTTCGCGTTATCCGATAAGGTCGCATTTTCCGTTTTCAGAAACCGGGATAACGGTTATTCTGGAACGATCGGTCAAATAAAGAAGGAGGCCATAATGAGCGCAGCCGAGGAAAAACGGAAACTGGAAGAATCGCGCAAAGAGATGACGGGGCTGGAACAGCTGTGGGCGGTCCTGAGTTCGGGCAGGCGACCGGCCATCGGCCAGACCATGGATTTTGACCTCGTCGAGGTGACGCCGGGACGCGCGGTCTTTACGGGCGTACCGGGAGAGATCCATCTCAACCCGATCGGCACCGTTCACGGCGGCTATGCGGCGACGCTGCTCGATTCCGCGCTCGGCTGCTCGATCCATACCCTGCTCGAGCCCGGGGAGCGCTACACCACGGTCGATCTGAACGTCAAATATCTCCGCGCCATGATGCCGGGGATGGGCAAGGTGACGGTGACCGGCGAGGTCGTGCATAAAGGGCGGCGGATCGCCACGGCCGAGGCGCGCATCATCGGCGAGGATGGCAAGATTTACGCGACCGGCAATACGACCTGCGCCATTTTCTGAGGTGCCCGGCGCTTACAGCGGATGCGGCGAGACGCCGAAGACCGGCTCGTGCAGGATAAGCAGGACCGCGCAGAGAACGGCGCCGAGCAGGATGCGCCACCATATCCGCCGGAAGGAGAGCGTCGCCCGCCGCGCAATCACGGCGGCAAAGGGAATGTTGGAGGTGCGCCGGCTGTAGTCGGCCCAGCCCTCCCCGAGCTGGCGCGCTTTCTTCGCATCGATCAGGAAGGTCCCCGCCAGCGCCAGCACCCCGACGGTGCCAAAGAAGATGAGCGAGGCGATATCGCCGTTGTTGATCACATGGGTGATCGACCAGAGCAGGAAACTCCACATCATCGGATGCCGGGTGATCGCGTTGATGCCGCTATAGGCGCTTTCCTTTCCGATCAGCCGCGCCGCGCCAACCGCCGTCGGGTTCGGGCTGGTGAGACCGCCGACAAAGAGGATTGAGGCGATCAGCATCAGCAGCATGCCGATATGCCGGCCCGCGTTTCCGGCCTGCCAGAGCGTCTCCCCCGCAGGCGCATCCCGATAGGCGAGGACGAGCCAGACGAAAACGAGGATGGAAAGAAGACTGAACCCTGCGAGATACGCCTTCTCGCCCGTGGCGGCGACGATCCGGCCGCGCAGGACACTCGACGGGATGATATGAATGGCCAGAAAGACCAGTGCTGCAAGCAGGAGCGCCCCCATTGTTCCTGTCATCTTCTCCTCCACATTCTTGAGAACAATGAGGCGGAGTGTGCCACTAAATGACGCCGCGCAAAAGCACCGAGCCTACAGAAAACAGTAAATTTGCGAGATTGATCACAGATGATGCGCCAGCATCAGTAGCGATCGGCGTATTTTTCGATCACCCGCCGCCCCTCGTCCGTCAGCTTGCAAACCAGCCAGTCGGGCTTGATCGGGTTGTCAAACCACGGCTCGACCCAGCCCTGCTTGAGACAGCTTCTGATGATCGCACTGCTGATCTGCTGCCCATCCGAATCAAAAAGCGGCAGTTTCCCGCCGGGCTGATAGCGCCCGAGCCGGAGATAACGAAGCTGCGCCGCAGTGGGTGATTTTGTAACCATGACCGCCAGATTAGTCCAGTTGCCGGCCCCGGTACAGATCGCAGGGGACCGTGGATGAAAAGGAGGCTTTAATTCTTAACGCGTCCGGTTTAATAAACCATCAACAACAAATCTACGCGCGCCGGCCCGCCCGGTTCTCTGACAGGAAGCAATTCATGTCTCTCAAATTCGCCGCCAATCTGAGCTTCCTCTATCAGGACCTGCCCTTCCTTGATCGCTTCGCGGCCGCTGCGGAAGACGGCTTCAAGGGCGTCGAATTTCTCTTTCCCTACGAGTTCGATGCGGAAGATGTCCGGCGGGAACTTGCAACCCACGGCCTCACGCCCGCGCTGTTCAATTTCAGCGCCGGCGACTTCGCAAAGGGTGATCGCGGCCTTGCGAGCCTTGCGGGGCGGCGCGGCGAATTTCGTGACAGCCTTGCGCAAGGCCTCGCCTACGCCCGGGCGATCGGTGCGGAGCGGATGCATCTGATGGCCGGGCTTCGCGATGAAACGGTCTCGCGGGAGAGCCAGTATGCGACGTTTCGCGACAACCTTAGAATCGCCGCTGACATGGGCGCGGCGGCCGGTGTCGCGATCCTGATCGAGGCGATCAACACGGTCGATATGCCGGGCTATTTCCTGGATAGCCTTGAGATGGCGACGGCGCTGATCGAGGAGATCAATCACCCTTACCTCGGCCTGCAGTTCGATGTCTACCACGTCCAGCGCATGCATGGGGATATCACGCGGCATTACCGCGCCGCGGCGACGCATATCCGCCATATGCAGATCGCCAATCCGCCGCATCGTCACGAGCCGGACAACGGCGAGATCAACTATCCTTTTATCTTCGATTTCCTCGAAAAAGAGAGTTATTCGGGGTGGATCGGCTGCGAATATATCCCCTCCAACGGCACGCGGGCAACGCTCGGCTGGGCGAAGGACTATCTCTCTCCGCCGCGATGAAGGCGGTAAATAAACCACGGATCAAGAGTAGCCTCCCGCCCGCGCTTGGGCTATATCTGGAGCCATGACGGACAGCTTTGACATTGGCAATTTCAATCCGGGCGCCACGCCGGCGCGCGATCACGATTTCACCTATCTTGACGCCCTGAACGAGGGGCAGCGGGCCGCGGTGGAGGCGCTCGACGGGCCCGTTCTCGTGCTCGCAGGCGCAGGCACCGGCAAGACGCGGGTGCTGGTCTCGCGCCTTGCGCATATCCTGAACCTCCGCCCTGTGCGCCCGTGGGAGATACTCGCCGTCACCTTTACAAATAAGGCCGCGGCCGAGATGCAGGAGCGTACCGCCGCCCTCGTCGGCCCGATCGCGAGCGAGATCAAGCTCGGCACCTTTCACGCGATCGGCGTCTGGCTCCTCCGCCGTCACGCAGATCTTCTCGGGCTCGCGCGGAATTTCACCATTCTGGACACCGACGATCAGCTCCGCCTGCTGAAGCAGATCATGAGCGAGGGTGGCGTCGATCCGAAGCGCTGGCCGCCGCGCGGTCTCGCCGGCGTCATCGACCGCTGGAAGGACAAGGGCCTGCGCCCCGATCAGGTGACCGGTGCGCCCGGCAGCGAATTCGCCGATGGCAAGGCTGCGGCATTTTATGCGCGCTACCAGACCCGGCTCACGGAGCAGAATGCATGCGACTTTGGCGACCTGCTGCTGCATGTCCTGACGCTGTTCCGCCAGCATCCGGAGATCCTCGCGCTCTATCAGGAGCGCTTCAAATATATCCTCGTTGATGAGTATCAGGACACCAACGTCGCACAGTATCTGCTGCTCCGCCTGCTCGCGCAGCGGCATCGCAACATCTGCTGCGTTGGCGATGATGACCAGTCGATCTATGGCTGGCGCGGCGCGGAGGTTGGCAATATCCTGAAGTTCGAGGATGATTTCCCCGGCGCCCGCGTCATCCGCCTTGAGCGCAACTACCGCTCCACCGCGCATATTCTCGGCGCCGCCTCCGGCCTGATCGCCCGCAACGAGGGACGCCTTGGTAAGACCCTGTTCACCGAAGATAATCCAGGCGAGCCTGTTGTTCTCAAAAGCCACTGGGACGGGCAGAGCGAGGCACGCTGGGTCGCCGATGAAATCGAGGCGCTGGAGCATAAGGGGACGAGCCTCAAGGATATCGCCATTCTGGTGCGCGCCAGCTTCCAGACCCGCGATTTTGAAGAATGTTTCCTCAGCCTCGGCATCAAATACCGGGTCATCGGGGGCCTGCGCTTCTATGAGCGGCGGGAAATCCGCGACGTCCTCGCCTACCTCCGCGTGATCCACCAGCCCGATGACGATCTCGCCTTTGAGCGGATCTACAATCTGCCCAAGCGCGGCCTTGGCGAAGCGGCGCTTGAAAAGCTCCGCGAGATCGGCCGCGGCGCCGGGCTTTCCCTCTCGCGCGCCGCCGATTTCGCCGTAGAGCAGGGCCTGTTCAAAGGCCGGGCGCTTAAAAGCCTCGCCGATCTGATGGAGAGTTTCGATAGCTGGCGCGCGCAGCAGGATGTCATCTCCCCCGCCGATCTCGTCGAGACGGTACTGGAGGAGAGCGGCTATATGGACATGTGGCGGCAGGACAAGTCGCCGGAAGCCGAAGGCAAGCGGGAAAACCTCAAGGAAATGATCCCGGCGCTTGCCGAATATGAAAGCCTCGGCCAGTTTCTTGAGCATGTCTCCCTGGTGATGGAAAATAATGCCGACACGAGCGGTGATATGGTCAGCCTGATGACCCTGCACGCCGCCAAGGGGCTGGAATATGACATTGTCTTTCTTCCCGGCTGGGAGGAAGGGCTGTTTCCGCATCAGCGCGCGCTCGAGGAGAACGGCGTCAAGGCGCTGGAGGAAGAGCGCCGCCTCGCCTATGTCGGCATCACCCGCGCACGGACGCGCTGCTTCATCAGCCACGCGAGCAACCGGCGCATTCACGGCCAGTGGCAATCCTCGATCCCGAGCCGCTTCATCGACGAGCTGCCGCGTGCGCATATCGCCGATCTGTCCGAGCAGGGGCTTTACAGCACCAGCCGCTCGCGCGAGCAGAGCAGCTTTGCGCCCGGCTGGAGCAGCGGCAGCGGCGGCAACAAAACCCTTGCCGACCTGCTCGAGCGGCGTGCCCGCGCCAATGAGCGGCTGATCGACAACAGCACAAAGCCGCGCGAGAGCGCCGCCTCTGCCGGCGGAAACCCCGCCTTCGCCATCGGCAGCCGGATCTTTCATCAGAAATTCGGCTATGGCCGGATTGTTCGCAAAGACGGTCCGAAGCTCGAAATCGCCTTTGACAAGGCCGGAATCAAGAAAGTGATGGAAAATTTTGTCGAAGCAGCCTGACCCGTCCCTGTGGCAGCTCACCCTTACCCTGCCGCTCGATCAGGCGGACCGGATCGCCGATCTTTTTGAAGACGAGGCGTTGACGGTCTCGACCGAAGAGGCCGTGCCCGACGGCTCGCTCTGGCAGCTCGATATCCTGTTTGAGGACGAGCCGACCGCTGACATGCTGCAACGCCTGCCGGGGGGAGCGGACTTCACTCTTGCCCCGCTCGCGCCGAAGGATTGGGTCAGTGAAAGTCAGAAGATGCTGCCGCCCGTCGATGCCGGCAGATTTTATATTCACGGCTCGCATGATGCACCGCACCCGGCCGCCTCGCGCCATAACCTGCTGATCGATGCCGGTGCGGCGTTCGGCACGGGGCTGCATGAGACCACCTTCGGCTGCCTGACCGCACTCGATGATCTGCACAAGTCACGGCATTTCACCCGCCCGCTCGATCTCGGCTGCGGCTCGGGCGTCCTTGCGCTCGCCATTGCCAAGGCATGGCGCGTTCCGGTTACCGCAAGCGATATCGATCCCATCGCGATTGACGTGACGCGGGCGAATGCAGCGCGCAATCGCCTCGCCCCGCTACTGACATATATCGTCGCGCCGGGACTTGAGCATCGGCTGCTGCGGGAGAAGGCGCCCTATGATCTGATTGTGGCGAATATTCTCGCCTGGCCGCTCGTGAAAATGGCGCCCGATATCGCGCGCGCGCTCGATCAGCGGGGGGTGCTTATCCTTTCCGGGCTGCTCGGGACGCAGGAGACGATGGTGAGACGGGCCTATTTACAGCAGGGCCTGAAGCTGAAATGCCGATACGCTATCGGTGACTGGACGACGCTGGTCCTGCACCGATAGCGATACGAAAGGAGAAGTATGGCCGCCCCGCTCCGTACAGGGAGGGAGGGAGGAGCGAGGCGGCGTTGAACAGTCAGCTCGCTTTGCGGTGACCGTTCAGATGAGCAGCTTCGACGAGGTTGTCGTTGGCGCGCAGTTGCAGCTTGCCAGTGACGGCAGCTT
Organism: Sneathiella sp.; assembly: GCF_036844445.1. Classification (GTDB taxonomy): domain Bacteria; phylum Pseudomonadota; class Alphaproteobacteria; order Sneathiellales; family Sneathiellaceae; genus Sneathiella. The sequence continues at coordinate 88,716 of NZ_DAIUFV010000008.1, forward strand.
CGATTTCGCTACGGGTCAGGCCGATGTCGGCCAGTTCGCGCGCGTTCATTGCGCTGAGCTGGATGTAGGCGGCGCGTGCCTGCTGAGCCTCGATAAACCGGCGGGCGATCCGTGCCCAGAAGCCTTCGGTCTTGACCGGGGCCGCCGCGACGTTGCCTTCGACAGCCTGATCGATCTCACCGCGGGTGAGGCCGATGTCGCGCAGTTCGCGGTCGCTCATGCCATGCAGAGCTTCCTTTGCAGCCTTGAGGTCCCGCTTCGCTTTGAAGCCCTTGATTACGTCCGAGATCCACTTGTTCATGTGATAGTTCCTGCTTGCCTGCGCCTTCTTGATCAGCGTCACGATATCCATATCTGCGATATTGTTGTTAACGGGCGTCGTCGTTGCGAGCTTGCCCAATTCTTCGGTGCCATATTTTTTCATCTTACTGCTCCTTTCACAGCAAAAGATTAGCGTTCGTAATTTTCCTGTCTCGACGCGACGCCATTCTCATTGACGGCGGCGGAGAGAATTCTATCTTCATAGCGAAGCGCTTGGTCGACCGGCCCAAAGCCCAGATCGATGACAATCGCTTCCTGTTCGCTCGCAGGGCGGACGTAATCGCGCAGTGAGCGCATCAGCGCCGACGGGCCGAAGGAGCGACGCAGCGTTTCAAGCGTATCGCGCGATTTCGCTACCGGGCCAATCGGGAGCAGCAGCGCATCTCCTAAACGTTCGTTACCAGCCAGCATTTCACCGTTTTCCTGCAAAACATTCTCGATACCGAATATATTGCACTGCATCCATTAAAAAACAATAGCTTACAACCGGTTTTCGCCCGCAAAGATCGAAGTGGTGCATTGCATAAAACGCATAGCTCAGATTGCCTGCATGACAAAAAAGCGCCATATTCAGATACAGACGCCTGTGATATCAATAGGCTAGTTCATTAAGGATCCCCGCGATGAAAACCGCTCTGCTGTCTTCCCTTGCTCCGCTCCTCTCGCGCGACATGCGCGTGGATGATGCCGCCGAAATTCTGACGGCCGCCGCTGCCGCGCCGCCGCGCGCCGATGAGGACCTGCTGCTTGACCGTTTCTTCCCCGACATGAGCGGTGAAACGCGCGGCAAAATTCTGGGCGTCAGGGATACGCTCCGCCGGGAAATCCAGTCTGCCGTCCTGCAGCGATCCGCGACGGGCGCGCGGCTGCAGGCGCTTCGCGCGGAAATGGAGCGGAGCGGACTGGATGGCTTTATCGTGCCCCTCAATGACGAATTTCACGGCGAAGCGGCGCCGGCCGCCGCGGAACGCCTCAAATGGCTGACCGGTTTCACGGGCTCGGCAGGCTTTGCGATCGTCCTGAAAGAAACGGCGGCGATTTTTGTCGATGGCCGCTATACGCTGCAGGTGCGCGGGGAAGTCGATACCAGCCTGTTCACCCCCCGCCATGTGACCGAGGAGCCGATAGGCGCCTGGCTCAAAGCCATGATGAAACCGGGCGACACGCTGGGCGTCGATCCGTGGCTGCATACGGAAAATGCGATGAACGCCCTGAAACAGCTCGCCGCCAGTCTCGAAGTGACGCTGAAGCCGGTTGCGGAGAACCCCATCGACCGGGTATGGGAGAACCGCCCGCCTCTGCCGCTTGCGCTTGTCCAGCCGCATGGCGAAACGTTTGCGGGGGAAAGCTCGGCCAGCAAGCGCGAGCGCATTGCCGCGCGGCTCGGGCAGAGCAATGTCGATGCGACGGTCCACACACTCCCCGATGTCGTCGCCTGGCTTTTGAATATTCGCGGCGCCGATCTTCCCTGCACGCCTTTCGCGCTCGGCTTCGCCATCCTGCACCGCGATGCCAGCGTTGATCTCTTCATGGAGGCGAGGAAGTTTGCGCCGGGCCTGCACGAGCATCTCGGCAATAGGGTGCGCATCCACCCGCCGTCGGAATTCGAGGCGACGCTCACCAGCCTTAAAGGCAGAACGGTGCAGATTGACCCGACGGTCACGAGCCAGTTCATCGTGGATCGCCTCATTGAGGGCGGAGCGGTGATCGTTCGGGCGGAAGACCCCTGCCTGCTCCCCAAGGCGACCAAGAATGCGGTTGAGGTGGAGGGCATGAGGCGGGCGCATATCCGCGACGGTGCGGCGATGGTGAATTTTCTCCACTGGCTTTACGAGACCGCCGCATCGGGCGACATTGACGAGCTCGCGGCAGAGGCCCGGCTTCGCGCCTTTCGCGAGAGCGGGGAGCATTTCCGCGATCTCAGCTTCAATACTATTTCCGGGGCGGGGCCGAACGGCGCAATTGTCCACTACCGCGCGACGCCCGCGACCAACCGCAAGCTCGAGCCCGGAACGCTCTATCTTGTCGACAGCGGCGCGCAGTATCTCGACGGGACGACCGACATCACCCGCACCGTCGCCATCGGCACGCCAAGCCCGGAAATGCGCGCGCGCTTCACGCTGGTCCTGAAAGGGCATATCGCGCTCGCCCGGGCGGTCTTTCCAAAGGGCACGACCGGCAGCCAGCTCGACACCCTCGCGCGCGCGCCTCTCTGGGCGGCCGGGCTCGATTTCGATCACGGCACAGGGCACGGCGTCGGCAGCTATCTCAGCGTCCATGAGGGGCCGCAGCGGATCTCCAAAATGCCGAGCCCCGTCGCGCTGCAACCGGGCATGATTCTGTCCAACGAGCCGGGATATTACAAGACCGACGCCTATGGCATACGCATTGAAAATCTCGTTGTCGTCACCGAGATAACGCCGCCGGCGGGGGCAGAGCGGGTTGTTTACGGCTTCGAGACGCTCACCTTCGCCCCGATCGACCGCACCCTTGTCGAGCCCGGGCTGATGAGCGATACGGAAATTGCCTGGCTGAACGGCTATCATGCGACCGTGCGCGAGAAGATCTCGCCGCTTGTTGAGGGCAAGGCGCAGCGCTGGCTGGAGCAGGCAACCGCCCCGCTCTGATGACGCCCGCGCGCTTTCGCCCCGTCAACCGCCGATCAGATCAAGCCATTCCTGCTCGCTGAGCACGGTGACGCCGAGTTCGCTCGCTTTCTTGAGCTTCGATCCGGCGTTTGCGCCGGCCACCAGATAGTCGGTTTTCGCGGAGATGGAGCCGCTGACCTTGGCGCCGAGACCTTCGGCCTTCGCCTTCATCTCCTGCCGGGTCATGATCTCGAGCGTACCGGTAAAGACGACCGTCTTGCCGGAGATGCTGCTTTCCGTCGCCGGCGGATCGAAATCCGTGACGGTGATTTCGGCAAGCAGCTCATCGAGCATTTTCTGGTTGAGTTCCTCACGGAAAAACTCGACCGTCGCATCGGCAACCGCCGCGCCGATGCCGCTGATGGTGAGCAGATCCGCATAAGCCGCCGCCGCCGCGTCCTGATCCGTCGCCGAGAGCGCGCGGCGCAGGGCGGCGAAGCTGAGGTAATTGCGCGCCAGCAGCCGGGCATTGCCCTGACCGATGTGGCGTATGCCGAGGGCATAGATGAAACGATCGAGCGGAATTTCCCGCCGGCTGTTGATCGCATCAAAGAGATTCTGCGTCGCCTTCTCGCCGAACCCTTCACGGTTCTTGATCCGTGTCAGGTTGCCAGGCGCAGTATCGCGCGCCTCCAGCGTGAAGATATCGGCAGGCGAGCGGATCAGCCCATCCTCATAAAAGGCATCGATCAGCTTGGCGCCGAGCCCCTCGATATCAAAGGCATTGCGCGAGACGAAATGCTTCAGCCGCTCCACTGCCTGCGCGCGGCAGATAAGGCCGCCGGTGCAGCGCCGCACCGCATCCTGCTTGCCCGTCGCCTCGTTTATCTCCTTCGTTGCATGGCTGCCGCAGACCGGGCAGTGATCGGGAAAGACGTAAGGCTTGCTGTCTTTCGGGCGCTTTTCAGGGATGATGGCGACGACCTGCGGGATGACATCGCCGGCGCGCTGGATGATCACGGTATCGCCGATGCGGATATCTTTGCGAATGATTTCATCTTCATTATGCAGCGTCGCGTTGGAGACGACGACGCCGCCGACGGTGACGGGGCGAAGTCGCGCAACCGGCGTCAGCGCGCCGGTGCGGCCGACCTGTATCTCGATATCCTCGATCACCGTACTCGCCTGTTTGGCGGGGAATTTATGCGCGATGGCCCAGCGCGGACTGCGGCTCACGAAGCCGAGACGCTCCTGCCAGTCGAGCCGATTGACCTTGAACACGACGCCGTCGATATCATAATCGAGGCTGGCGCGAAGCTCCTCGATCTTGCGGTAGGCATCGATCGCCTCCTCCATATTCACACAGACGCGCGAGATCGGATTGACCGTGAAGCCCCAGTCGCTGAAGGCGGCAAGCACTTCCGCTTGCGTCCTGCCGGGAAGCGACGGCGCCTCCCCCCAGGCGTAGGCGAAGAAACGGAGCTTTCGCGACGCGGTGATTGCGGCGTCAAGCTGGCGCAGGCTCCCGGCGGCGGCATTGCGCGGATTGGCGAAGATCTTGCCGCTGCTTTCCGCCTGCGCCGCATTCAGCGCAAGGAAGTCGGATTTCTGCATATAGACTTCGCCGCGGATTTCAAAGATGTCGGGCGGCGGCGGCGCGCTTTTTCGGATGGTCATCGGCAGGTCGATGACGCCCCGCAGGTTCGCGGTAATGTCCTCCCCCTCCTGCCCGTCGCCGCGCGTCGCGCCCTGCACGAATTTTCCCTTCTCGTAGCGAAGGTTGGCGGACAGGCCGTCGATCTTCGGCTCGGCGAAGAAGGCAACTTCCTCATCCGGCCCGAGACCCAGAAACCGGCGCACCCGGCCTTCAAACTCGCGCAGCTCGTCATTGTCAAACGCGTTGTCGAGCGAGAGCATCGGCACCCGGTGACGGACCTTGCCAAAGCCCTTGGCCGGCGCGATGCCAACCTGCTGCGACGGGCTGTCGGGCGTGACAAGCTCGGGAAAGCGCGCCTCGATGGCAAGAAGATCGCGCCGGAGCGCGTCATACTCGGCATCCGAAATGACCGGTGCATCCTCCGCATAATAGGCTTCATCATGCGCGCGGATGGCGGCCGCGAGCCGCTCATGTTCGGCCTTCGCTTCACTCGCCGTCAGTTTCGCAAGATCCGTCATAATTATCCCTTGATAAGACTGCGGGCCGCGGCGCGCGCTTCCTCTGTCACGCTGGCGCCCGACAGCATCCGCGCGATCTCTTCTTTACGCGCGTGAGGCGAGAGCCGCTCGACAGATGTCACGGCCCCGTCCGGTGTTTCCGTCTTGGTGATATTCCAATGTGCCTCGCCGGCCGCGGCCACTTGCGGTGAATGGGTGATCACCAGCAGTTGCAGCTTGCCGGCAAGCCCCCGCAGCCGCTCCCCAACCGCGTCGGCCGTCGCCCCGCCGACACCGCGGTCCACCTCGTCAAACACCAGCGTCGGCGCAGAGCCGGCCTGCGCGAGCACGACCTTGAGCGCCAGCATGAAGCGCGACAGCTCCCCGCCCGAGGCGATCTTGATCAGCGGCCCCGCGTTGCTGCCGGGATTTGTCGCGACCAGAAAGGCGACACGGTTCATGCCTGCCGGGCCCCAGTTCTCTTCCGGCAGATCGACGACTTCAGTGATAAAACGGGCCGATCCGAGGCGAAGCGGGCCAAGCTCCTTCATGACCGCGGCGTCCATCTCGGCGGCCGTTTTGCGGCGGCGATCCCCAAGCGCCATAGCCGCCTTGGCATACATCTCGCGCGCTTCTTCCGCCCGAAGACGCAGCGCCGAAATCTCGCGGCTCCCTTCTTCGAGGCTGCGAAGGCGCGCCGTGAACTCTTCAAGCAGCCGCGGCAGGGCCCCAACATCGCATTTATGTTTGCGCGCGGCGGCCCGGAGCGCGAACAACCGCTCCTCGATCCGCTCGAGCCCGGCCGGGTCCATATCCAGATCGCTTGCAACGGAATTGATGCTCAGCTGCGCTTCGGCCATTTCAATCGCCGCACGCTCGAGCCCTTCCAGCACCGAATCGAGCCGCCCCGAGGCCTTCTCGATCACCCGCTCGATCGCCCGTGTTGCCGTCCGGATGCGGTTCTCGACGCCGCCATTGTCGCTGAGCGCCTTTTCTGCATCCCGCAGCGCTTCGGCGATTTTCTCGGCATGCATAAGCTCGGAGCGCTCGATGGCGAGCGCTTCCTCCTCGCCTTCCACCGGCGCAAGGTCGTTCAACTCCTCGACGACGTGACGGAGATACTCCTCATCGACGCGCGCCTTCTCGATCTCGCGAAGCCGTGCTTCAAGGGCCTCGTTTGCGGCCTGCATCTCACCATACAGCCGGCCGACAGCGGCAACATCGCGTTCGAGATCGCCATACTGATCGAGCAGCAGGCGATGGCCGCGCGCATCGAGCAGTCCGCGCTCGGCGTTCTGGCCGTGGATCTCCACCAGCATTTCCCCGACGCTTCGCATCAGCGCGGCGCTGACCGGCTGATCATTGATGCTGGCGCGGCTCCGGCCATCCGCGCCGAGGGTGCGGCGAAGAATGAGCGGCTCGCCGCGCTCGACCTCGATCTCGCCGAGCAGATCAAACACGGCATGATCCGCTGGAAGGCTGAATTCCGCGGTGACGATGCCCTGCTCCGCGCCGGCGCGGACAAGCCCCACATCGGCGCGCGCGCCGAGCGCGAGCGCAAGACTGTCAAGGAGAATGGATTTCCCCGCCCCTGTCTCTCCGGTCAGGACGCACAGCCCGTTATCGAAGGCAAGATCGAGCCTGTCGATCAGAACGATATTGCGGATGGAGAGTTTCTCGAGCATATCCCGGCGCGGCTAAAAGACAGCTTTCCACGCCTTCACGATCCACGAATCTTCATGGACTTCCGGCCGCAGATAATTCTTGTCAAGAAGGGCGTAGGAATCCTCATACCAGTCGCTGCCCGGGAAGTTGTAGCCGAGGACGGCCGCCGCCGTCTGCGCTTCATCATTGATCCCGAGAATCAGATAGGCCTCGGTCAGGCGATGCAGCGCTTCGGGCACATGGGTGGTCGTCTGATATTCCTCAACCACGGTGCGGAAGCGGTTGATGGCGCCGACGATATGCTGCTGCTTCAGGTAATAGCGGCCGATCGCCATTTCCTTCCCCGCGAGATGGTCCCGCGTCAGGTCGATTTTCAGCCGGGCATCCTGTGCATACTCGGTATTGGGAAAGCGGCGGACGAGATTTTGCAGCGCATCGAGCGCCTGACGGGTCACTTTCTGATCCCGCTCCACGCCGGTGATTTGCTCGTAATAGGATATCGCCACCAGATAATAGGCATAGGCCACATCCTTGTTGCCCGGATGCAGGTCGATGAAGCGCTCCGCAGCGAGAATGGCCTGGTCATACTCGTTACTCTGGTAGTAGGCGAAAGCGGACATCAGCTGCGCCTTGGTCGACCATACGGAATAAGGATGCTGACGCTCCACCTCATCGAAACCACGCGCGGCCGCACCGTAATTCTCGGCATTGAGATCGGCGAGCGCCTGATTATACAACTCCTCGACCGGCCGCTCTACATAGGCGTCCGGCTCCGTCGTCCCGCAGGCCGCCAGCAGCAGTATGAGTGCAAGGGCAGCAAACCCCCTTACGCGGTTAAAAATTATCTGGTGAAACACCTTGTTCCTCTCGGCCAATGACCCTTTTATACAGAAGCGGCGGCATTTTATCCAATCAATGATGGGAGGGGAAGTTTTCGATTTGGTTTTCTTGATCCGCAGTGATTTAGGGCGTGCAGGGATAGAGGGAAAGGACCCTCGCGCTTTCTTCTCCGCCGCATGGGAAAAACTCTCGAATACTCGCGCCAATAACTTTCATGCGCGCCGGACACACGCGAGCCATCATTAGGGGTGATAAAAATAATTTATCTAATTAACGTTAGAATTTAGCTGCTTCGTTTTTCTACCCCCGTGTGATATATTACCTATAAGGGTGAAGGCACTGCTCGATTTTCTCCAAAGACAGTACCTCGTTATCTCGAGCTGTCGGCAACACCCTTTTCAATAAAACAACTAAAAATAATTTACGTTCTAAGAAAGGTACCAAGTTACAATGGGCAAAGTCGCGAAGAGAGTCGACGACCACGTCGGTGAGCGGATCCGCGAGAGACGCACGATGATGGGTCTGACACAGGAACATCTGGCGAAAGCACTCGATATTTCCTATCAGCAGGTTCAGAAATATGAAACCGGCGCAAACCGGGTAAGTGCCGGAAGATTATATGAAATAGCGAAGCGGCTTGAAGTCGACGTCGCCTATTTCTTTGAAAATCTCGAGCCGTCAACCGCCAGCATCCCGCTTGAGCATGGCGGCAAAAACCGCTCGACGATCGAGCTGGTGCGCAATTACAGCGAAATCGACGAGCCGGCTGTCCGCTCTGCCGTCAGCGGCCTGATCAAGAGCCTCGCCGGCAAGGAGCGCCGCCGCAAGTCGGCATAATTCCACCTGACGATATTTCACACACAGAACAGGCGCGGAAACTCTTCCGCGCCTGTTGTATTTTTTATCGCTGATCGTAAAATCAGCGTCAGATTGTAGACAAATTTTCTGCGTTAGTCCCGCGCAGGCGCGGCCGCCTTCTGGGCTGGCCAGCTTGCGCCGCCGACATTGCCGCTGCGGAGCGGCGCTTCGGTCGTATAGCACCAGGCGCTGGTGTCCGCGAGGAAGGCGTGAAGCAGCTTGTTATTCAGCGCATGGCCCGAGCGGAAGCCGTAAAATTCGCCAATGATCGGCGCGCCGGCGAGATAAAGATCGCCGATCGCATCAAGCGCCTTGTGCCGCACGAACTCGTCATCATAGCGCAGGCCCTCTTCATTCAGGATATCGGAGCCGCTGAGGACAATGGCGTTCTCAAGCGAGCCGCCCTTGGCGAGCCCAAGCTTCTTGAGCTGCTCGAAATCGCTGAGAAAGCCGAATGTCCGGGCGCGCGAGATTTCCTTCTTGAAGGTGCCGTTGCGCAGGTTGTAGCTGCAGTTCTGCTTGCCGATCCGCGGATTATCGAAGTCGATATCGAAGGCGATGGAAATATTGTCCGCCGGCGAAAGAACCGCCCGCGCGGCGCCGTCGGCAACCTCGATTTCCTTCAAAACCTTGATATAGCGGCGCGGTGCCTCCTGCTCGACGACATCGGCACACTCGATCAGAAACACGAAAGGCGCTGCCGAGCCGTCCATTACCGGGACTTCCGGCCCGTCAAGCTCGATCACGAGATTGTCGATACCAGAGCCGGACAGCGCGGCCAACAGATGTTCGACAGTCGCCACCTTCACGCCGGCCTCGTTGCGGAGCGTCGTGCACATCACAAGGTCGGCAGCGCCGTCATAGCGGGCCGGGATATCGGCAATCGCCGGATCGACATCGGTCCGTCTGAAAACAATGCCGCTATTCACCGGTGCGGGAACCAGCTTCATATTGACCGTCTGCCCGCCATGAAGGCCGACGCCGGTGCAGCTGATGCTGTTACGCAATGTCTTCTGAGGAACAAACATTTTTCGCCACTTCTGTTGATAAACTTTTTACTAATTTCGTAAGCTGAATGTATGCAAGTGCCTTTGCACATACAATTCAAACATTGTTACCAATTATTTCCAAAAATCAGCCGTACCGCGGCGCCTCTGGCAGCGATCCGGTCAATTCCGCTCTGGCGGGCTGATAAATAATCGTTATGACCGCCCCGGCGAAGCGTAAAAATCCGTACTTGGCGGCGAAAAACTCTTACCTATACTGCAATGCGTTGCACGACCTGAGTTCATGCCATCAGCAGACAGGGGAAAAGATGACATCAAATCCGCACCATGCGGCCGACTATGTAAAAGAGATTGCACCCGGCTTTTTGCCGCGTGTCGGCCTGGTTCTCGGCTCGGGCCTTGGCACGCTCGCCGACAAGATCGAGAGCATTGCGGCCATTGACTATCGCGACATTCCGGGTTTTCCGCGCGCCACGGTTGAGGGCCACGCCGGCCGGCTTATTCTCGGACGCCTCGGTGGCATGGCGGTTGCCTGCATGCAGGGCCGCAGCCATTATTACGAGGGCGTTGCCCCCCGCGATCTCGCCGTTCCCATCCGCATGCTGCGCCTGCTCGGCGTCGATATCCTGCTGCTGACCAATGCCGCCGGCAGCTTTCGCAGCAAAATGAAACCCGGCAGCCTGATGATGATCCGCGATCATATCAATCTCTCGGGGCTGAATCCGCTGGTCGGTCCCAATGAGGGGGAGTTCGGGCCGCGCTTCTTCTCGATGGAGGATGCCTATGACCCGATCCTCCGACAGCATCTGGCGGCGGTCGCAAAAGAGCTCGGGATCACGCTTCATGAGGGCGTTTATCTCCATTACCTTGGCCCGAATTTCGAAACACCGGCCGAGATTCGCGCCTTTCGGTTGCTCGGCGCGGATGCCATCGGCATGTCGACGACCCCGGAAGTCCTCGTCGCCCGGCATGCGGGCCTGCGCGTCCTTGCCATTTCCAGCATCACCAATGCCGTTGCCGGGACGAGCAAAATCCCGCTCAGCCACGAGTTGACGCTGAAGCAGGCGAAACTTGCCGCCGAAGATCTCGAGCGGCTGCTGATTGTCTTTCTGGAGACGCTGAAACGCGAACTGCTGAAAGCCCATATCCGCAACAGCGAGGGGCGCAATGACTGACACCAACGGGCGCTTCTTCCCGCAGGAGATCATCCGCAAAAAGCGCGACGGCCACCGGCTGGAGACGGCCGAGATCGAGTATATGGTGCGCGGCCTGACCGACCGGAGCATCGGCGATGACCAAGTTGCTGCCTTTGCCATGGCGATCTATTTTCAGGGCATGGATATGGAGGAGCGGCTCACACTGACGCGCGCGATGATGCGCTCGGGCCGCGTCATCGACTGGCGCGACGCCGATCTCTCCCGCCCGGTTATTGACAAGCATTCAACCGGCGGCGTCGGCGATAAGGTGAGCCTCATCCTCGCGCCGCTGGTCGCGGCCTGCGGCGGCGCCGTTCCGATGATTGCGGGGCGCGGCCTTGGCCATACCGGCGGGACGATTGACAAGCTTGCCAGCATCCCCGGCTACACGACGCGCCCCGAGATGGAGCATTTCATGAAGGTCGTGCGGCATGTCGGCTGCGCGATTGTCGGCCAGAGCGATGACCTTGCTCCGGCCGACGGGCGCTTCTATGCAATCCGCGACGTGACGGCAACCGTCGGCTCCATCCCGCTGATCACCGCATCCATTCTCGCCAAGAAACTCGCTGCCGGGCTCGATGCGCTCGTCATGGATGTCAAGGTTGGCTCAGGCGCACTGAAAGCGGAGCCGGCCGAGGCGGAGGAGCTTGCCCGCAGCATCGTCACGGTCGCCGAGGCCGCAGGGCTTCCGACCCGCGCGCTCCTTACCGATATGGATCAGGTGCTGGGTCATACGGCGGGCAATGCGACCGAGGTGCGCGAGGCCATTGACTTTCTGATGGGTCGCAACGTCAATCCGCGTCTTTTCGACGTGGTGATCGCGCTCGCGGCGGAAATGCTCGTTATCGGCGGCCTCGCCGACGAGGTGACGGCGGTTCACGCGGTGAAAGGCGCGCTTGCAAGCGGCACCGCCGCGGAACGCTTCGCGCAGATGGTCGTCGCGCTGGGCGGTCCGCCCGATCTGATGACGAATGTCGCGGCGCACCTCCCGCTCGCCCCTGTGCGCCGGGACGTGATTGCGCCGCGGCGCGGTTTCATCGGCGGCATGAATGTACGGGAATTCGGCATCGCGGTGATGGAGCTTGGCGGCGGGCGGCGGCACGCGAAGGATATTATCGATCCCGCTGTCGGCCTCACCAATATCGCAGGGCTTGGCATGCGGACGAGCCCTCGCGCGCCCATCGCGACGATCCATGCGCAGAGCGAAGCCGCCGCGGAGCGAGCCGAGGCGCGGCTGCTGAAAGCCATTCAGATTTGGGATGATCCGCCGGAAATCCTGCCGCCTGTCCGCGGACGGGTGACGGCCGAGAGCCTTAAACGCGGCGAGTAGTCTCCCCTCCGCGAGAGGAGAAAATCGCGACCCGGGACAGCGCGGGGATCAGTTCTTCTTGGCCGGCGCCGCGCCTTGCGTTTCCTCGATCTTGATCTCGACCTTCGGATTGGCTTTATTGAAGCGGGCCATGACTTCATCGGTAATATTCATCGCCGGATTGAAGAACACCGTCCGCTCCCGATCAATGCCGATATTGACGCCGCGCTCCTTGCTGACTTCCGCCGCGATATGGACGATCATGTCACGGAAATTGAGACGAATACCGACAAGAACTTCATTCATCTTGCCATTGATGAGCTGGAAGTCGCGCTGCAGGCCCTGCCGCTTCTGGTTCAGCTCGTTCAGCTTCTGCTGATACGCCTCCGGCGAGATCACGGCGCGCTGCTTGTCGAGTTTTTCTTTTTCCGCAAGGAGAGCCTCTCCCTCCTTGTTCAGCTCATCAATTTTCTTCTTGAGGAGTGCCTTGACGTCCGCTTCGGCCTTTTTCGACGGTTCCGATTCCTGCAGGATGTGATTGATATCGACGACCGCGACGACAGCCTCCGGCAACTCCGACTGCGCCGCGGCAACGGATAATCCCGGCAAGGAAAGCATCGAGGCGCCTGCCGTCACGACCAATCCAACGAGCAGATACTGAATCTTATTTATCAAGTTTGTCTCCGGAACCTGGAATTTGCGCGAGCCTCTATGAGCTACATAACATCACCGGATTGAGAAATCCAGATTTGTCATATCCCCTCACCCCGCCAGTCTCGCTTCCGGGATACTTCCGAAAAATGGCAAAAGGGTGAAGTGGCCCCCAATCATCGCGCCCATCTTTTCTTTTTTGCCCATCTTGCGCGCAGCCGCAAGGGTTAGCCGTTCCAGATCTCGACGTAATCCGCCGTCGTTTCCGGCAGCAGCGCGGCCGCACGGTCTGCGGTTCCGACATAAAGAAATCCGACGATCATATCATCGCCTTCAACGCCAAGCGCGTCCTTCACATGCGGATCGAAACAGGGCGCGCCGGAACGCCACATGCCCCCATAGCCAAGCGCATGCAAGGCGAGAAGGATGTTCTGCGCCGCGGCGGCGGCGGAAAAATACTGCTCGATCGGCGGAATTTTGGGGCTCTCGGTCACCTTCGCGATCACGATGATCAGCATCGGCGCCCGCAGCGGTTTAAGACGCTCTTTCTCGAGCAGGTCTTCGCGGGCGTCCGGATCACGCCGGTGCAGCGCCTCGCGGAAAATGCCGCCGAGCTTCTCGCGGGCATCTCCTTCGACGATCAGGAAGCGCCATGGACGCAAGCGGCCATGATCGGGCGCCCGGACGGCAGCCTGCATGATCACCTTCATCTCCTCGGCATTCGGCGCCGGCGCGATCAGCCGCGCCGATGATTTGCGGGTTACAAGGGCTTCGATGGCATCCATTGAAACGACATGTCCTTCATCTTCAGACGAGGGCGGCGTGCTTTGTTCTCGCCACATTCCGTCCCTAGAATCACTCAGGATACAGAGTATATAACCCAAACCGCGTCAATGTCATAATTTGTCTGAAATCAATGCGGCTGATCACGCTACCTTGGAATATACTCCCACCATAGCGCTGAAACGGAGGAACCAGCATGTCCATAAAAACCATTCTGCTACATTTGAATGATGATTCGCACAATAACGGCGCCATCGATGCAGCGCTCGGGCTTGCCGTTGAGAACGGGGCGCATGTGTCGGCCCTCTACACCAGCGCGCGGACAATCATTCCGGCTTCCTACATGGGATATGTCCCGCCGGAGATGATCGAACGCTCCCGGCAGCTGGAAGCGGAAAAGTCCAGCGCCGCAAAGGCCCGGCTTGAAGAACTCGCCGCCAAGGTCGGCTGTTCGGTCGAGGTTTTTATCGAGGAAGGCTACGCGCCCGATCTCCTCAACAATCATGCGCTCGCCGCCGATATCGTTGTCCTCGGGCGGAGCGATCCGGACACCGACAGCGGCGGGCAGCTGCGCCATATCGCCGAGGAAATCGTTGTCAGTTCGCCGCGCCCGGTCCTCGTCATTCCGAATATGCGGCAGGAGACCTTCGGCAAACGCATTCTTGTCGGCTGGAACAACAGCCGCGAATCCTCGCGGGCGATCCACGAAGCCATGCCCTTCCTCGAAAAGGCGGACATGGTCACGCTGCTCCAGGTCAACTCCACCGAGGATGAAAATTTCGAGACCCGACAAATTCTCAGCCATCTCGCGCGGCATGGCGTGAAGGCGGAATTCAAGTCGGGCTACTGGCCGGACATCGATGTCGGCGATGCGATGCTCGGCGCGCTCGTCGATTACAGCTGCGATATGCTGGTCATGGGCGCCTATGGACGCAGCCGCATCCGCGAGATGATCCTCGGCGGCGCGACGCGGACCGTGCTGGCCCATATGACCGCGCCGACGCTGTTCGCGCATTGATCCTGCACGTTCGCAGCGGGGTCAGAAAATATCGCTCTTCTGAACCTCCCGCCACATACCGGGCGGGAGATCACCAAGACTGAGCCGGCCTATTGCCTGACGGATCAGCCGCAGCGTCGGAAAGCCTGCGGCCGCCGTCATGCGGCGGACCTGCCGGTTCTTCCCCTCCGTCAGGGTGAGGCGGATCCAGCAGGTCGGAATGGATTTGCGAAACCGGATCGGCGGCTCGCGCGGCGGCACATCGGGCTGGGGAATGATCTTTTCGGCCCGGCAGGGCCTTGATCGATATCCCCTGAACACCACGCCATTTGAAAGCCGCTTGAGGTCGGCGTCCGCCGGCTCCCCTTCCACTTGCGCCCAATAGGTCCGTTCATGCCCGTTTTCGGGGTCCAGCAACCGCTTGATGAACGGCCCGTCATCGCTGAGCAGCAGCAGCCCCTCGCTGTCCATATCCAGCCGTCCGGCCGCATAGACGCCGAGCGGAAGCGCAAATTCGGCAAGCGTGCGCTGCCCGTCCTCCCCGGTAAACTGGCTGAGAACTCCGTATGGCTTGTGAAACGCAATATATCTTGGCATGAATATCGGCTAGCTGGTAAATTTGCGGGGCGATCAGCAGGTTTTCGCCGCCGGTCAAAATCATGTTAAGACTGAGTTATCAAATTTTTAGGTAATTTTGGTCATGCTACAAGTTGAATTTCTGGCAGTCCCGTCAGAATAGTCAGACAGGCCAACCGGAATAATATCTCCATGGAAGATATTTCAACCGCGACAGTTCGCTTTATCGGACGCAAGGAAGAAGACGCCCAGCAACTCGGCTGGCTGCTTTCCAATGCCGCCAATGCGAATTTTTCTTTTGAGCATGTGACGGGTCTCGACAGCTTCATCAACACCGGCCGCGCCAGTCAGGGCGACGTCATCATCCTCGATCTCACCGAGAATAGCGAAAGCCGGCTTGCCGCAGTCTCGCAGCTCGGGCAGAAAGTCCCGCAGTCGCCGATTATCGTCCTCACCGACGAAGACGAGGCGATCGGGCGCGACGCCATCCGCCAGGGGGCGCAGGACTATCTGATCAAAAGCCAGCTCACCACCGACGGCATGACGCGGAGCATCCTGAATGCCATCCAGCGGCACCACGGCCATGCGAGAACCGCCGAGACATCCTCGCTGCTCGATTCCGCGACGGCCGTCCTCAACCGGCTGCCGATCGGCGTTATCCTGGTGACGGCGGATGCGAAAATCCTCTTTTTCAATGACAAGGCGAAGCGCTTTCTTGAGAAAAATGACGGCCTGACCGTCGGCGCCGACCGGGTCTGCCGGGCGACACTGCCGGGCGAAAGCCGCGCGCTTGCGAAACTTCTGAGCGATACGCTGAACCCCGGCGACAGCAACCGCGCGGAGGGGGATTTCGCCATTTCCCTGACCCGCATGGAAAGCGATCAGCCGCTCAATGTCATGGTCGCGCCGATCGGCACCGGCATGGCGGGCAAGGGCGCCGTGCTCTTTGTCTCCGATCCGGCGGAGCCCGTCGCGCTTTCCATTGACGCGATCTGCCGTCTTTACGGACTCACGCCGGCGGAAGGGCGACTGGCGCTTGGCCTCACCAACGGGCACAAGCTCGACGATCTCGCCGAGGAATGGGGCGTCAGCATGCACACGGTCCGCTCGCAGCTGCGCCAGATTTTCCGCAAGACCGATACCAGCCGCCAGAGCGAAGTTGTGAAACTCATCCTGACCGGCCCCGCCGCATTGCAGGCCGCGCCGCGCCTTTAAGAGCCGACGGCGCGCGAATGCGTCAGAGGGCGCTTGGCGGCGTGTCGGTCTCGGGCTGTTCGGAGAAATGCTTCCAGTTTTCCCGCCCGCCGCGGTTCTCAAGGTAATTGGTGAGGGCGCTGACGACCCGGCGATCGAACCGCTTGTCGGCGTTATCAAGCAGGATTTTAACCGCATCGCTGAAGCTGAGAGCGCTTCGCCAGGCGCGCGGGCTGATCATGCCGACAAACGCATTGGCAACCGCGATGATGCGGGCGGCTTCCCCAATTTCGGCGCCGAGCGGCTCCTTGTTCTCTCCCGCGTCGTAATATCCCTGAAGCTGGCGGAGGGTCGCGGAAACCGGCAGGTCGAACTCCACCTCTTCCAGCAGGTCGGCGCCGGCGACGAGGCTGCTCCGAATGATCTCCATCTCCTCTTGGGTAAGATTGTCGGTTTTCGTCAGCAATTCCGCGGGCACCAGTATCTTGCCAATATTCATCAGATTGCCGGCGATATCGACAGTGCGGATCAGTTCGTCCGATGCGCCCATCTCGCCGGCAATTGCGACGGCCACCTTGGCGACGCGGCGCGACTGATGCGCCGAATAGGGATCGCGGCGATCGACAAAGGCGACCAGCGTCGAGACGAGATTACGCAGCACCGCCTCGCGCCGCTCCTGCGCCATCATGACATCGGAAATATCCTGAAAGACGGTCAGAACTTCCTTGCTGTTGACCCGCGAGGAGCGAAGCGGTACGAAATCCGCCTTGATGACGCGCTCGGACGCGGTCGCGCTGTCTTTGACGCGCGTGATGATGGAGCGGGGTTCATAATCCTTGCGCACAAGGCTGTTCATCTCGGTGATTTCCCGCGCCCGCTCGGGGCCGAGAACGCTCGCCGCGGTCTTGCCGATCATTTCTTCGCGCGAGATATCGAGCCCTTCGGCGGCGACGCTGTTGGCGAAGGTGTATTTATCTTCCGCATCGAACACGGCAATGGATGTCGGCTGCTGATCGGTGACGATATTCAGAAACTCGCTCCGCTCCTTCAGCCGGTCCGCCGTCTCCTTATAGCGCGTCGCAAGCTCGGCGGCGCGGATCGACGTGCCATGTCGCCAGACGGCGATCACGGTTCCGGTGACCGCAAAAATCAGCAGCAGGAAAATGCCGAGCATGGTGGAAAGGCGCCGATCGGTCTCGGCAAGTGCCTCCTGTTCGGTGACCGTGCGCACGAGATACCAGGGCGCTGCCGACAATGCGCGGCCCGTCACCAGCACCCGCGCGCCGAGATAGTTGGAGGCGAGCGTGAAGTCGCCCGGATTATCCATCACGAACGCAGCCGCAAGATCGCCCTTGGCGCTCAGCTTGCGCGTCAGCGGCAGGGTTCCATCCACGAGCGGGGAGATATACTGCACCAGCGCGCCGTCTTTCCGCACCAGGTAATTCTCCGCGGTCTGCAACGTATCGCCCGGCTGGAACAAAAGCGGGAAGAGCGATGTCTCAACCGTTCGCAGCCCGAACACATAGCCGATAATATCCTTCACATTGCCTTCGTCCTGCACGGCAAAAACCGGCCAGACGAAGCCGATCGTCGGATCGCCGTTGATCCCCTCATACATGTCAACGAAGGCGGGCTGCCCTTCCGCCGCCTTTGCCAGCGCCGCGCGGATCGTCGGGTTCATCGGCGGCATATTGCCGCTTGAGACCAGCAGGCGCCCGGCGGCGTCGGTAAGGCCGATCCCGGCCCGCCCCGGCCGCGCCACATTGGCACGGATCTGCGGCTCTTCCGGCTCCCAGAAGCCGCTGATGACGGCCTGATTGTTGAGGAGATTGATGAGATATCCCGCTTCCGGGATTTCATTGATGGCGGTGCCATTCTCCCCCGCCTCGATGGCGAGCTGTGTGAGATAGACCTGGAGCGAGGCGTTGGTCGCAAGCGTGCCGATGGCCTGCTCCTGCTTGCGCAGCCAGTCATCGATATTCGCCGCACGGCTGTCGGCAACGATGCCAAGGCGGATTTCCCAGTTGCGGATATCGCGGGCGCGCTGCTCATCGACAAAGCGGAAGGTCGCCCAGATACCGGCGATCACGACGGCCAGAAGCAACAGAATGCCGACCCCGAGCGCCCTGTAGGTCTTCTTCTTCTCCGTCTTTCCGGTCTCGATATCGGACATACGTCCCCCCGCCAGCCTTGATAATTCTGCAGAATGCCCCGAAACTCTTTAACGAGGGGTAAATTCCGTCCCCAAACTAGGCAAAAAATGCGTTATAACGCAATGCCATTAGGGCTTCGGGAAGGATTTTGTTAACCATTCCCTTGCGATAATGTCACCCTCGGTTAAGGACGCTCCAAGGGGGCGGAGGTTGCGTGGTGGTAGGTTTAAGAAAAATGACGGTTACGACGACCCTCGCGGCGGCGCTCATTGTCGCGGGCCTGCAGCTTGCGTCGCCCGCCGAAGCAAACGCCGGCCGCCTTTTCGGCTATTCCGAAACGCCATACAGCGATCTCAAACCCTTTCCGAAATGGCAGCGCGTCCTCGACAATTACCTGAAGGCGCCCGGCGCCTGTACGCCTGACAAGTATAATCGCTGCGCCTATCAGAAATGGGTGGAACTGATCGAGGAGTGGCGTCTGCTACCAAAGGCGGAGCAGCTTGAAAAAGTCAACCGTCACATGAATCTGTTTCGCTATATCACCGACCCGGTCAATTGGGGGGTCAAGGATTACTGGGAGATCCCGAAGGAATTCTTCGCCCGCTTTGGCGACTGTGAAGACTATGCCATCGTCAAATATTTCACGCTCCGCGCCCTTGGCTGGTCCGAAGCGGATATGAAGATCGTTATCCTTCAGGATATGAATCTCGGCGTCGCCCACGCCATTCTCGTCGTTGATTTCGACGGGCGGCAGCTCGTTCTGGATAACCAGATCGGTCAGGTGGTCGAGGCGAGCCGGATCCGCCACTACAAGCCGATCTACTCCGTCAATGAGGCAGGCTGGTGGCGCCATAAGCCCGCCCGCGCTGCCAACTGATCCGACAAAAAAGGCCGCTTCTGAAAGCGGCCTTTTCTTAATCATTGGGCAGTCTGCTCAGGATCAGCCGTTTCTCGGCAGCATCGCCTCTTCCGGCAGGCTGACGCCAAGCGTGCTGTTCAGCATCCCCATGGTGGCGAGCAGGCGATATTTCGCGAAGCGGACGGAATATTCGACCGTGACCAGCGATGTCTCGGAGTTGAAAAGCTCGTTGTCCGCATCCAGCAGGTCCAGAAGGTCGCGCTGACCGATGGAAAATTCCTCGCGATAGGTGGCGGCAACGTCGCGGTTTGCCGCAACGGCGTCCGCAAGCACCGCCGCCCGCGCCTCTGAGCGGGCGAGCGCGCTCCAGCTGCGGCGGACCTCTTCCTCCACCAGCCGCTCGAAGCGGAGCTTGCGCATTTCGGTTTCGGATTTCCGGGCGAGCGCTTCCTTCTCGCGCCCTTCATCGATACCGCCGCGATAGAGGTTGTAGCGAAGGCGCAGCATCGCCAGCATATCGTCGTTATGCCCGCGCACGCCGTCGATATTGTTGTCGGCGGACGCGCTGAGTTCAAGATTGACCGTCGGGTAATAGCCGGCCTTGCTTGCGCGGATTTCCGCTTCGGATGTTTTGATGTCGGATGTCGCAAACAGGATGTCGGGATTATTTTTGAGCGCGAGGTCGATGATATCCTCGACATTGGCGGGAAGCACGCCGTCGTTAAATGTCGGCTGTTGCAGGTTCACGGGCGGGGAGCCGACGATCCGCTTATAGGTGATCTCGGCATCATCCTGCGCACGCAGCGTTTCAACCAGCGTATCCTCGGCCGCGGCGACGCGGGCGAGCGCCTGCTGGTCATCGCCGATGCCGCTCTGTCCGGCGCGGACGCGGTCCTGGATTTCCCGCAGCGTCTGGCGATGCGTCGCGACATTCTGGCGCGCGAGTTCGACGATTTCCTGACTGCGGAGATAATCGAGATAGGCGCGTACGGCGTCAAGCGCGATTGCTTCGGCGCGCTCCCTCACCCGGTAAGCGGCGCTTTCCACCCGGTTGCCCTGGCGGTCCACCTCGGCGCTGCGAAAGCCGCCGTCATAAAGTGTCTGGATCAGCGTGAGGCTCGATTCCGTCCGCCGCAGATCCTCATTATCGATGGTCACGGTATCGGTCCACTCATAGCCGATGCCCGCTTCAAGATCGAGGGTCGGAAGGTAGAGCCCCTTTGCCTGATTGAGTTCCTGATCGATCGCCCGGCGATTGGCGGACGCCTCGCCGATTTCAGGATATGTCGAGACGGTGCGCTGGACGGCCTCATTCAATGTTTCGGCGGCAGCGGTCCCGGCTGTAAGAAAGCCTCCCAATACCGCTACGAAAAGGCTTGCGGAAAACACGCCCCTCTTTCCCGCTCTGGTCCTAAGCGTCATGCCCCTCTCCCATTGGTCAATATGCGATCTGTCGAAACACACGCCCCGCTCAAGTCTGGCCGACGTATCGCAATCCGACGGAGACCTCATTATTGTCGCAATCAATCTACGCATTCTTCCCCTCTGCAATCAACTTGCCCGGCCGGCTTCGTTCGTAGGAGCGTGCCAAGTTGTAACATAATTACAACAAACGTGAGCAAAAGGAAACAGGCTGAAACGACGCATCACCGCGCCTCCTCCACTGCCTGATTTCTCGGGCCGCTTTGACAGAATGTGTCCTATTTATTCGCGAATGGTTAATTTTTGTTGAATTAAGACGGAAAAGTCCGCATTTATCGTTATATTTATGACGAAAAATCCTTGATATCAAGGGGATTTGACGGGGAAGACGCAAGCGGTTGCGCCGCGTTTGGGCGCAGCAATCGGAGAAGATGCATCCGGTGTTTTGCCGGGCGTTAACCGCTTCTTCACCAAATGGGCGTTGAATGAGATTAAGAGTGCGTATCACGACGCGTAGCCGGCATCATGCGATTATCGGCCTAAATACGGTCATACGTCTAAAGATATGAAACGGCAGGGGAAAACGGGTGAGCGAGACGTCGCATAAATCTATGGCGCTGGACGCGGATCCGGACAGCAGGCGCCTGCCTGTTCCAGAGGGGGAGAACCACACGGCTGTGGAAGATGAGATCGCAGAAGTCACGACCGCTCTTGTGAGCGAGGACCCGGCAGCCAATGAGCCCGCGGCGACCCAGCGCGGCGACTGGACGATCAACCTTTCCGAAGTGAGCCGCGCCGATCAGG
The DNA here is from genome assembly GCF_036844445.1 of Sneathiella sp. GTDB lineage: Bacteria > Pseudomonadota > Alphaproteobacteria > Sneathiellales > Sneathiellaceae > Sneathiella. The sequence goes on from NZ_DAIUFV010000008.1 coordinate 110,093, forward strand.
ATTCTCTCCTCGGCTGCCTCGCCGCCCTCACCAAGCTGTTCGACGATCCCCGTACGCCGGATGCGCTGATCTACGGCCTGCCGCTTGAAGACAACAAGCTGACCCCCGCTTTGTTCGTGCGCGCGGCGGACCGGGTCGGCCTCAGCGCCCGCATTACAAATCGAAAACTCGCCGATATCCCGGAGATGGTGCTGCCTTGCGTCCTTCTCATAGAGAACCGGCAGGCCTGCATCCTGCTCGCGCGCGAGGGTGGCTACGCAAATGTGATCTTTCCCGAAACCGGCGAAGGCGCGGATCGCATCCCGCTCAAAAAGCTCGAAGAGATGTATGCGGGATACGCCATCCTTGTCCGGCCGGGCTTTAAATACCGGGTCGAGAAAGACGAGAAGCTGCTTGACCGGAAGGGCTCCTGGTTCTGGGGGACCATGTGGCAGTTCTGGCCGACCTATGTGCAGGTTCTCATCGCAGCGTTCCTGATCAACAGCTTCGCGCTCGCAAGCCCGCTTTTCATCATGAATGTTTATGACCGCGTCGTACCCAACCGGGCGATGGAAACGCTCTGGGTGCTCGCGATCGGCGTTGTCACGGTGATCGGGTTCGACCTGCTCCTGAAAACGCTGCGCGCCTATTTCGTCGATAATGCGGGGAAGCGCGCCGATGTCCTGCTCTCGAGCCGGATTTTCGAGCAGGTGCTGAACCTGCAGGTGAAAGCGCGCCCCGCCTCCGCTGGCGCGTTCGCCAACCATTTGCGCGAATTCGAGACGCTGCGCGATTTTTTCACCTCCGTCACCGTCACCGCGCTTGTCGATCTGCCGTTTCTCGCGATTTTCCTCGCCATCATCTATGTCATTGGCGGGCCCCTGTTTATTGTGCCAGCCGTTGCCATCCCCTTCGTCCTTCTTGTCGGCCTCGCCCTGCAATGGCCGATGCAGCGCGCCGTCGCCAAAACCTCGGAGGAAGCGGCGCAGAAGCATGGCGTGATCATCGAGACCATCTCCGCGCTTGATACCGTGAAAAGCATGGGCATCGAGGGGCATATGCAGAAAGAGTGGGAGCGATTTGTCGGCAAGACCGCCGAAACCAGCGTCGCCGCCCGCTTCTTCGCCGGCCTCGGTATCAATCTCTCCGCCGCCGCGATGCAGCTCGTCACCGTCGCCGTCGTCGTCTACGGCGTCCATCTGATGGGCGAGCCCAACTCCACCATGACCGTTGGCGCACTGATCGCCTGCACGATCCTGACTGGCCGCACCATGGCCCCGCTCGGCCAGATCGCGGGGCTACTGACCCGCCTCAATCAGGCGATGGTGGCGCTGAAGGGCCTCAACAATATCATGTCGCTGCCGACGGAACGCGGTGCGGAAAAGCGCCAGCTCAGCCGCCCCAACATCCAGGGCGATATCGAATTCAAGGACGTCACCTTCAAATATCCGGGAAGCGATCTGCCGGCGCTCAATAATGTTTCCTTCAAGATCCGCGCCGGAGAGAAGGTCGGGATCATCGGCCCGGTCGGTTCGGGCAAAACCACCATCTCCCGCCTGCTCATCAATCTCTACGAGCCCGACGAGGGCGCGATCCTCATCGACGGCACCGATATCCGCCAGATCGACCCCTCCGACATCCGCCGCTCCATCGGCAGCGTGATGCAGGACATCACCCTCTTCAAGGCCACCGTGCGCCAGAATATCACCCTTGGCCATCCGCAGGCCGATGACGAGATGATTCTGAATGCCGCGCGCCTTTCCGGCGTGCATGACTTCATCAGCCGCCATCCACATGGCTATGATTTGCAGGTCGGTGAAAAGGGGGCCACCATGTCGGGCGGCCAGCGGCAGGCCATCGGCCTTGCGCGCGCCTTCCTGCCCAATCCGCCCATCCTGATGCTCGATGAGCCGACGAGCGCGATGGATCTCAATTCCGAGCGCCGGCTGATCATGCGCATGAAAGACTATATCGCGGACAAGACGGTTATTCTGGTCACCCACCGCACGTCGCTTTTCTCGCTTGTCGATCGGATCATCGTGCTTGGCAACGGGCGGATTGCCGCGGACGGCCCCCGCGACAAGATCCTGAAACTCGGCCAGGGCGGCGGCAATGTCAGCGCCGCGATCACCCGGCCCTCGCTGCGGGAGCCGGGAGAATAGCCATGTCCCAGCATCTCAAATGGGAAGACTCGGATTTCGCATCGGACGTTGTGGCGGCAAAGCTGCAGGGCCCGCATCCGCGCGCCTTCATGCTGCTGGCGGGAATCCTTGCCTTTTTCATCGTCGCCTTCATCTGGGCGAGCACGGCAGTGCTCGATGAGGTGACGCGCGGCGATGGTAAGGTCATCCCGTCCAGTCAGGTGCAGATCATCCAGAATCTCGAAGGCGGCATCTTGCGCGAATTGCTGGTGCATGAAGGCGATATCGTCGAGAAAGGGCAGATCCTGCTGCATATCGACGATACCGGCTCCGCCTCCCGCGCCGGGGAGATCGAGTCGAACTATCTTAATCTCATGGGCCGCATTGCCCGTCTTGAGGCCGAGGCGACGGACACGCCGCTCGAATTTCCGGCGGAACTGATGGCGGAGCGCAAAGACATCTCCGTGCGCGAACAAAATCTCTACAGCGCCCGGCAGGCAGAGTTGCAGTCGCAGATTTCCATCCTGCGTCAGCAGGCGCAGCAGCGTGAGCAGGAAATTGCCGAGATCAACGGCAAGCTCAAGCAGCTTCGCGCGAGCCTCGCGCTCGCCAACGAGGAATGGGGAATCACCGAGCCGCTCGTGCAGCGCGGCATCGTGCCGAAAGTCGATGCGCTGAAGCTGCGGCGCGAGATCAATGACCTTCGCGGCCAAATTTCCGGGGCGGAGCTGGCGCTTCCCCGCGTCGAGGGCGCGCTGAAGGAAGCCAACCAGCGGATCGAGGAGAAGATCCTGAGCTTTCGAAGCGAGGCCGCGCAGGAGCTGAGCCGGGCCCGCGCCGAATATGAGGCGGCGCGTCAGTCGGCCATCGGGATCAAGGACCGCGTCGCCCGGACTGAAGTGCGCTCCCCCGTCGCGGGCGAGGTGAAAGAGATCAAGATCCGCACCATTGGCGGCGTCGTCAAACCGGGTCAGGATATCGTGGAGATCGTGCCCATTGACGATACCCTGCTGGTGGAAGCCAATATCCGCCCCTCCGACATCGGCTTTTTGCGGCCGGGACAGGATGCCACCGTCAAGATTACGGCCTATGACTTCTCCATCTATGGCGGTCTCAAGGGCAAGCTCGAGCGGATCAGCGCCGACACGATCCTGAATGAGAAGACCGGCGAAAGCTTCTATCAGATTATTGTCCGCACCGAACAGAACTACCTGCAGCGCGGCGACCACAGGCTCCCGATCATTCCGGGCATGATTGCGTCCGTCGATATTCTGACCGGCCAGAAGACAGTGCTCGATTACATCATGAAGCCGATCCTGAAAACGCGGGATACGGCGCTGAGGGAACGGTAATGCGCTCCATCAGCACCTTCTGTCGCGACGCTCGTTTGCGCCGGCATCTCTTCGCCTGCATTGCGATGCTGGCATTTGCCGCAGGCCCGCCCGCGCGCGCCGAGATCACCGAGAAAGGTCTGTTCGGCCTGCTTGAAATCTCCTCCGATGATCTCTCGGCTCTGCCCATGTGGCGAAGCGTTATGGACAGCTTCCCGGCCCTCGCCGACGCGGCGCGCGAGTGTGATCAGCATATCGAAAAATGCGATACGCAGCAGATGACCCTCTGGCGGACCAAGATCGCCGAGTTGAAGCATGCGGAAAAACGCATCCAGATCATGGAGATCAACCGCTTCCTGAATGACTGGAAGCATCTCCCGGAGGCGGACGACGAGCAGAGCCGCTGGATCACGCCGCTGGAGTTCGTGTCAAATGGCGGCACGGCGCGCGACTTTGCGGTCATGAAATATGTCAGCCTGACCGAGCTTGGGTTTGACCCCGCCAGTATGCGCATCGTTATCGTCAATGATGTCCTTCGCAACCGGAACCATGCCGTGTTGAGCATACGCTATCGCGGCACGCAATATATTCTCGACAGCCTGAACAACACCCTTCTGGAGGAACGCCTCGTCACCTACTACCTGCCGCTCTACTCGGTGAATAACACCACGAGATGGGCGCATATTCCGCAGGATTTTATGAGTGCAGACGAGGTTGCCTCGGAGAGCGAAGAAAATGACTGACGCGACATTGAAGCTTGAACTCAATTCCTTCCTTGCCGAAGAAGCCCCGAACGACAGCGGCTCTATCCGCAAGGCGCCGTGGAAGCTCATTGCCGTTTTTTTCGTGGTGCTGGCCGCTCTCGGCTATTTTCTTTGTGATTACGCGATCCAGTCCCGCAAGCAGGAACTGACGGCCGCCGCCGAAAAGCGCCTCGATATCGCCGCAACCGGCAAGGCGGAGGTTATTGAAACCTGGCTCAATTCGCGCATTGCCGCAACGGACAGGGTGGCGAAAAATGGTCTGTTCCGCCTGTTCGCGACCGAAATCAACCTCGCCGATGGCGGCCGGCTGCCAAAAGCCCTCAACGATCAGCTCCCCTATATGCAGAACGCACTCAGCAGCTTCGCGCGGCAGGAAGGGCTGATCGGGGCGTATCTGCTCGGGCCTGACGGGCGCGCCTATCTTGCCTCTGGCGATGCGCCGCCGCTTTCCGATGCGCAGCGCGCCGCCGCCCGCGCGCAAAAGGACCACGCCGGCGTCACCTTCCTCCCCTTCCGCGCCGATCCGGCGGCTGGGCTTGTCTTTGACTTCCTGCTCCCCGTTTATGCCGCGCAAGGGCCGGTTGACGGGGCCGACGCCAGCGCTGTCGTCGGCATTCTGCTTCTCACCTCGCCTGCGGCGGAGGCGCTCGCGGCGCTGGTCGCGCCGGCAACGCCCGGCCATGAGAGCGAGGAGACGCGCCTCTATCAGGAAAGCGACGGAGCGTATTTCGAATTGCTCGCCAAGCGCCCGCCTTACGTTGCGCTCACGCGCGATGACAGCATGAACGCCGGCGCAACAGGCTTTCACACGGTCACCGACAAGAACGGCAATGAGCTGTTCTCGGTCGGCGCGGAGGTGGCGGGAACGTCGCTGATCGTCACGCAGCAGATCGCGGTGGAGGAGGCACTCGCCCCGCTCACCACCTATGCCTTCTTCATTGTCGGTCTCGCCGTCAGCTTCCTGATTGTCATTTTCAGCGTCCTGATCACCATCTGGCTCTTGCTCACCGGCCAGAACGCCCGCGCACTTGCCCGCCAGTACAAGGAGTTCGCGAGCCAGATCAACGTCCAGCGCCGCCTCCTCGGCCGGATCAACAACACCATCGACGAACTGATCAGCCTGACCGATCCGGAAGGCCGCTATATCTACGCCAACCCCTCTCTCGCCCGGCTTGCGAACTGCCCGATTCGGTCGATTCCCGGCAAGACGGACCGCGACCTGTTCGGCGAAAAGGCGGCCCGGGACTTCGCCGAATATGACCGCAAGGCCATCGCGACGGAGCAGACCGTCAACGCCTTTATCGATATCGAGACAGAAACCGGCAAACGCACGTTGCGCGTCGCCAAATCGCGGTTCCTGAGTGATGACGGCGCGTTTCTCGGCATCGTGACCGTTGCCAGCGATATCACCGACTATGTCCAGCAGCAGCGCCGCAAGGAAGCGCTGGATCGCAAAACGATCGCCGTGCTCTCGCAGATGCTGGAGGCGAACGATCCCTATCTTATCGATCACTCCAACCGCATGGCGAAACTCGCCCGGCATATGGCGCGCCAGCTTGATCTCTCGGCGGAGGTTACCCGCATTCTTGACACGGGCGCGCATCTCTCGCAGATCGGCAAGATCTCCATCCCGGCCGAACTCCGCCAGAAGCAGACGCGACTGACGCCGGAGGAGCAGAAAATCATGCAAAGCCACGTTGAGATCGCCGAGAAAATCCTCACCAATGCGGAGATGGAGCAGGACATCGTCGATGCCATCACGCAGATCAACGAGCATCTCGACGGCAGCGGCTATCCGAAGGGGCTGAAGGGTGACGAGATTGATACGCCGGCGCGTATTCTTGGCATCGCGGATATCCTGATCGCCCGCATCTCGCCGCGGTCCTACCGCGAGGCGATCGGCGTTGACGAGGCGATGCGGGTGTTTCGCAACAATCCGGAAAAATACGATCCCGCGATCATCGACGCCTTGACGCGCTTTTTCGAAACCGAGGAAGGCGCCGCCTTCAAGGCCGAGATCGAAGCCAAGCGAAACTGATCAGGATTCGTCCGCCGCGATATTGCTCTTGAACAGCATATCGGCAACCGCGGAAACATCTTCGGCCCCGCCGCCAACCCCGAGATCGGCATCGGAAACGATCAGCCGCCCGCCCCTGTCCGCATCGTTCTGAATGAAATCGATGGCGGTGGTCGTTTCGTTCGCGGCGATGTTCAGCGCATCGAACAGCGCATCCAGATCAACAACGTCCGTCGCATCGAGATCGAGGAAGGCAAGGTCGACCGCGGCGGCGTCATCTTCCGCCCGGACCAGCGGCAGGGCGTCCGTATCTATATCTTCTGGCTGGTCGTTACTCATGACAACTCTCACCTCCACTGACCCGTGACGGGAAGGAAACCGGCTGGTATTTTGCGCAAGGTTAGCCCCGAGATCGCGTCCCTTCATCCCTCATATGAGGGAGAATATAACAAATTTCGTCGATTTTGCGTAAAATTTTATGGAGTCTGCTTCGCCAGCAGCGCCGCCAGTTCTTTCCGGAAGCTGCCGGCAAAAAGCGCGACGCCTTCCGAGGCGCCGTCCTGCTGGAAAATCGTCGCGACATGCAGACCGAGGATGCGATAGGCGTCCCCCTCCCGCACCAGAAGCGGCGATCCGGAATCCCCTTCCGTCGCATCGCATTGATGCAGCAGCATCGTGCTCGCGCTGGTGCGGCGAGATGACTCGATGCGGCAGTTTTGATCCGCGGTCAGCACATGGGCGATATCGCGGCTGTACCCCGCCTGGATCACCGTGAGGCCGGCATCAATTTTCGCTCCTACATCTGCCTCCTGGAGTTCGCTGAAACCCAAAAACCCATACTCCTTTCCAAGCGGCGTCACGAGGCGGGCGATCGCCCAGTCCTCCTCCACCAATGGCGTCTCGGGGCTTGCCGATGTGATCTGCCCGCCGCCAAGCGTAAAACTTTCAATGCGCGAATGCGCCGCATAGGCGCCGCGTTGATAGCCGAGGATGAAATGATACGCGCTCGACACCGACCACTGGCGGCGGCGCGGATCCCAGAAGCAATGCGCCGCCGTGAGAATGATGTCGGGGCCGATGAGTACCGCAGTGCAGTGGCTGCCGTTCCGATTAAGACGGCCGATGCTGCGCCATGGATATTTGCTGACATCCACCATCTCGCGATTGTCGTCGCCCTTGATGCCGGGCGATTGCAGCGCCTTGCCGGAGACCGACATATCGGCGCGCACCGGTACGGCAAGGAGCAAGAAGACGGTGAGAGCGCCGAGGAGGAGGAGCTTCGCTGTCCGGTACCGGCCGAAGCACTGAAAAAGGGTGGTGCCGCGCGGGCTCAGAGAGAGAGCCCCGCCCGGGCGCGCAACGTCTCGTCGCGGATAGAGAGCTCCTGCCCGGCGAGATCGCTGGCATCCTCACTGCAGAGCCAGGCGATTACCCTCGCCGGATCGCTCGCGGGCGCAAGGGAGGCGCGCGGCAGCTTGCTGACCTGATTGATGCCAGAGGCGCGGATTTCCCCCTGCATATCGGTATCAACGACACCGGGCGCAAATCCATAGACGCGCACCCCATGCTCCGCCGCCTCGAGTGCGGTTGCGCGCGTCAGCATGTAAACGCCTGCCTTGCCCGCGCAGTAGGCGCTCCACCCTTCCATCGGATTATGGGCGGCGCCCGAGCTGATATTGATGATCACGCCCGCCCCCCGCTTGATAAAATGCGGCAGGACAGCGCGCGTTCCGTGGTATACGCCGAGCAGATTGACCGAAATATTTTCCGCCCACGCGCTCGGATCACTGCTGGCAAGCGGGCTGATCGGCGTGACGATACCGGCGTTGTTGATGATCGCATCGACCCGGCCATACCGCTCCAGCGTCTCGCTGACGAGCTTCTCGACCGCCGCATAGTCGGCAACATCGCAGCTTGCGGCAAAGGCATCGCCGCCGGCGTTCCTGATCTCTTCAAGAACGCCGCTGCAGGCCGCAGCCGTGCGCGCGCTGAGGCAGAGCCGCGCCCCGCTTGCCGCGAGCGCGAGCGCCGCCGCGGCGCCTATCCCGCGGCTCGCGCCGGTAACGATGATGGCCTGATCTTTGAGTTTCTGCATGAAAATTATCCTGTCGTAATCGGGTCAGAAAGAGGAGTTCGGCTCCGTCAGAAAGGCCGCTTCCTCCGGCGTCGTCTCGCGTCCGAGCTGCTTATTTCGATGTGGGAAGCGACCAAAGCGCTCGATAATGAGATAGTGTTTCTCGGCATAATCAAAAGCAACCGCGTCGCCAATTTCGCGAAAGAGGTCGATGGAGAGCTTCTGATCCTCGATATCCTCGCTATGCTCGAACGGCAGGGCCGCGAACTGTTTCTGGAAGGTGCCGAGCGCGTCGTAAAAGCCGGTTTCGATCATGTGCCGGGCAATCTCGCGCGCCTTGCCGTCCGTCGCGAAAGCCCGCGCGGTATCGCGAAACATATTGCGCGAGAACTGATCGAACAGGAGAATGAGGGCAAGCGAGCCCTTCGCGCTCTCGGTCCAGTCGAGATATTCGCCCGCCGCCGCCTTTTCAAAATCCGCAAGGAAGCGGTCGCGAATTTCCGCATCGAACGCCGGGTTCTTCTCGAACCAGATGGCGCGCGGCTTGCCGTAATCGGGGTGATCTTCGGGGAGAAACCAGAAATCGAGAATTTCCTGAGCGCGGTCCATAACAGTTACCCTTCCATCCGCGAGACGCACCACCGACCCGCAACCTTTGCATCGTCATGGCCGGAATCTATAGGGATGTGGAAGATGTGACAAGCGGGGCGATCGCTTCAGGGTATCTTGAGGAAAATCCGCAGCTCGCGCGCCGAGAGACGGAAGACGTCATCGGCGCTTAGGCGATAGTAGCGCACAAGCGCCCCGAGCAGCGCAAGTTCACGCCGATACTCATCTTCTGTCTGGAACCGCTCGCAGATTTCCTGGTCGCTCATCATCTGAAGCGCGCGGACGAGCATGGCGAGGCGGCGGCGCTTTCCGGCGCGCGACTGGTCCGCCGACCGCCGCGCCATGGCGATAAACCGATCGGCGGCGGCAAAGAGGCGCTCGTCGGGGTAGATCAGCACACTCGAGCGGACAAACTGGCGGCACAGGCGGGCGATGAACCGGCTCTCGGGGAGCTCCGCACGCGCGAGATATTTCTGCACCAGAAGGCGGCGGCAGATGACCATCTTGCGCGGCATCATCCGCGCGAGACAGAGAAATGCCGGCGCATAGAACATGAGCTGCGGGAAGGAGAGCAGCTTTTCGATAAAGCGGTACTCCGCGAACCAGAAGCGCGCCCTCGCGGCCGGCAGGCTGGCAAGTTCCCCCTCGATACTGTCGCGCAGGACGGCGCGCAGTCGCGCCTCCTCCTTGAGCGCCGCATCGCGACATTCGCGAAGCAGACGGCAATCGATGAAGGCGAGCGCGGACCAGCAGCCGAGCCGCTGTCCCTCATCTCTCCATGGCAGGCTTTCCCGGGGTTTCAGAAGATCGGAGGATGCGGGCGCATCCCTGTCATCATCGCTCATTCAACCCTCGCGGCCGGAAGTCCTTACGGCTTTCCAGACGCGCAAACGCCCGTGCGCGTGATCCGCAATACGGGTTTTCAGGCGGTAATTGTCGAGACGGTCATCTGGATCGGCCCGTCTTTTCGCTTGTTCCAGAACTGCGACACGTAAGGATTGTCGGTCCGCACCGCTTCGCGCACATCGCCGCACCAGACAACGCGCCCTTCATGCAGCATTGCGATCCGGTCCGAGATGATTCGCGCCGTCAGCAGGTTGCTGGTGATAGCGATCACGGTACTGCCCATCTCGCGGACATTGTTGAAGATCTGATCATTGATAACATTGCTCATGATCGGATCGAGGCCGGCTGTCGGTTCGTCGAGAAAGAGGATGGGCGGGTTTCCGGCGATGGCGCGGGCGAAGCCGACGCGCTTTTGCATGCCGCCGGAAAGCTCGGCCGGGAAAAGATCGGCGACATCCGCCGTCAGGCCGACGGAGCGCAGCTTTTCAATGGCCAGCGCCTTCACCTTCTGCTTCGTCATGCCGGGCTGCTGCGCGAGGCGAAAGCCAATATTCTCCCATACACGCAGGCTGTCGAAGAGGCCGGAGCGCTGGAACTGCATGCCGAAGTTGCGGAAAAACGCCATCCGTTCCTGCTCGGGCAGGTCCGTCACCTCGCGGCCATCGAGCAGGACCGAGCCGCTGTCGGGCTTGATAAGGCCGAGAACGCATTTCAGCGTCAGCGTCTTGCCTGATCCCGACGGGCCGATCAGCGTGAGAATCTCGCCGGCTTTGACCTCGAGATTGATCCCGTCGAGCGCCGGAACCCCGTCAAAACTCTTGCGCAGGTCCCGGATAACGAGCTTATTTTCCACAGACTTTGTCATAGCGATGAACCTACAGGATAACGGGGCGAAAACAAACCGCATTCTGGTTGGTTACCGCACACCGCGACAGATCTCTCTAGGCGATTTCGCTTTAGATGTATAAAAAAGGGCATGGAAAAAATATTTGCCAAAATTCCGCCGTTTGAACCGGGCTCCGTCTGGCTGGTGGGCGCAGGCCCGGGCGATGCCGGGCTGCTGACGCTTTATGCCATTCAGGCGCTTCGGGAGGCCGATGTGCTTGTCTATGATGCGCTGGTCGATCAGGAGATTCTCTCCCTTACCGGGCCCGACACGATCCTTGAATATGCCGGCAAGCGCGGCGGCAAGCCGTCGCCGAAGCAGACGGATATCACCGAACGGCTCATCGCCCTTGCGCGCGAGGGGAAGAAGGTGCTGCGGCTCAAGGGCGGCGATCCCTATATTTTCGGCCGCGGCGGCGAAGAAGCGCTGATGCTCGCCGCGCATAACATCCCGTTCCGCGTCATTCCGGGGATTTCCTCGGGCGTTGGCGGGCTCGCCTATGCGGGAATTCCGCTTACCCACCGGGAGACCAACTCCGCCGTCACGTTTCTGACCGGCCATGACGCGAGCGGCGAGGTGCCGAGCGTGAAGTGGGAGCATATCGCCAAGGGCTCGCCGGTGATCGTCATCTACATGGGGGTGAAACATATCGCCACCATTGCGGAGCGCCTGATCCGTCACGGCCGCGCGAAAGAGGAGCCGGTCGCCGTCATTTTCCGCGCCACGCTGAAAGATCAGGAAGTCGTTCTCACCACGCTCGAACATGCCGCAGCGGATGTCGAGAAAAGCGGGCTCAAACCGCCCGCGCTTATCGTTGTCGGCGAGACGGTGGCGCTGAGCGGGACACTCGACTGGTTTACGCCGTCACTTCCCAAAGACGGCAACCCGTAGGGTGATATCCAGCTCCCAGAAGATCAGGCGCCGCTTTTGCGGGGCTTTGCCCGCGCCGTCGGCTCCGCTTGAAGCGGATCATCCGGCCAGTAATGTTTCGGATAGCGCCCCTTCAGATCCTTCTTCACCTCGGCGTAGGTGGTGCGCCAGAAATTTGCGAGGTCTTGCGTGATCTGCACGGGCCGGCGCGCCGGAGAGAGCAGGTGCACCGAGACGCTGACGCGGCCATCGGCAAGCTTCGGCACATCCTCAAGCCCGAAAATCTCCTGCAGGCGCACGGCAAGCACGGGCGCTTCGGGGGTCGAATAATCAAGACGGATGCGCGATCCGCTCGGCACCGCGAGCGTCGCCGGTGCAAATTTCTCAAACCGCGCCAGCTTCTCCCACCCGAGGCGATTTTTCAGGATATCCAGAAGATTGAGCTTTTTGATCTCATTGAGCGACGTAAGACCCGCTAGATAGGGCGCCAACCAATCATCAAGGCTCGCCTCAAGCGCATTGATTGAGAAGTCCGGCCAGCCGCCATCCGGATCATGCAGCCGCGCGAAGCCGACCCGCTCAATGAAGCCGCGACTCTCCTCATCCCAGGGCAGTGCGCGAAGCTCCTTTCCTTTCAGGGCGTCGAGAAGCGCCGCGACTACCTCGCCGGGCTTCGGGTCGTTGATGCGCCGGCTTTCAAGTATCAGCGCGCCCAGCTTGCGGAGCTTCAGCGCGACAACACGCGCCTTTTTCTCGTCCCAGAAAACCTGACGCTCAACCGTCACGCTATCGGCGAAATGAGTTTCTATTTCCGCCGCCGTGATGCTGGCCGCAAGGTCGATGCGGGCATCGCGCCCCTTGCCATCGAGCGCGGCCGCAACAAGATAGGGTTCGCCTCGCATCCGGTCAGTCTCCGCAAGACGGGCGCCGCGCCCTCCGGATAGGCGATACTGGACGGCGCTGCCCTCTCGCAGTTCACCGATCCGGTCGGGATAGGCAAACGCGAGCAGCAGGCCCGGGCTCAGCGCCGCGCCGCCCGTCCCTTTGGCCGCGGGCAGGCGCCGGGCCAGATCATCGCTGGCGCGGAGAACCTGCTGGTAGGCGCCGCCTTTACGCCGGCGCGCCGACGCAAGAAGATCGAGGCGCGCGGCGATATCGGCGTTTGGCGCATCCGGATTATGGCGAAGAATATCCCGCTCCGAGAGAAGCGCGGCAATATCGGCGGCAAGCGACACCCTGTTCGCCGCCTGCGCCTTCAACATCATTGTGGCAAGACGGGGATGGAGCGGGAGCTTCAGTATCTCCCGCCCGAGCGGCGTGATGCGACCTTCTTCAAGCGCCCCCAGTATCGTGAGCAGGTCGCGCGCCTGCGCAAGCGGTCCGGGCGGGGGCGGATCCATCCAGAAGAGCTCGGCCGCGTCCTCAACACCCCAGGCCGCAAGCTCAAGCGCAAAGCCCGCGAGATCCGCCGTCAGGATTTCGGGCGGCGCAAAATCGGCGAGGCCGCGATCCTCGGCTGCGGTCCAGAGCCGGTAACAGACGCCGGGCCCGAGCCGCCCGGCTCGGCCGCGCCGCTGATCGGCGGAAGCGCGTGAGACGCGCCGGGTCAGAAGCGCGCTCATCCCGCTGGAGGGATCGAATACAGGCGCCCGGGCGAGCCCCGCATCTATCACGACGCGCACACCTTCGATTGTAAGACTGCTTTCGGCGATATCCGTTGCGAGGACAATTTTGCGCCGCCCTGCCGGATCCGGCAGAATGGCCGCTTCCTGCTCAACGAGCGAGAGGTTGCCGTAAAGTGGCGCGACCACGGCGGGCGCGATATCGTCATCGCTTTCGAGCAGGCTCCGGGTGCGCCGGATTTCGCCGACGCCCGGCAGGAAAACGAGGATGTCGCCGGTATCATCCCGCAGCGCCTGGCGTACCGCATCCGCAGCCAGCGCCTCAATCCGCGCAGCGGGCCTTCGCGGCAGAAAGCGCGTTTCGACCGGGGACTGCCGCCCTTCGCTCCGCACGATCGGAGCATCCCTAAGCATTTGCGAGATGCGCGCCGTGTCGATGGTTGCGGACATGAGCAGCAGTTTGAGATCCGGCCGGAACACCTCCTGCACCTGCCGCGCGAAGGCGAGGCCGAGATCCGTTTGCAGGCTGCGCTCGTGAAACTCATCGAAGATCAGCAGCGTCACGCCCGCAAGTTCGGGATCGGACTGGAGCTGGCGCGTGAGGATAGCTTCGGTCACCACCTCGATCCGCGTCTTCCTGCTGACCCGGTTTTCAAACCGCACGCGATAGCCAACTGTCTCGCCGACCTTTTCCCCCAGCAGCGCCGCCATCCGGCTCGCCGCGGCGCGTGCGGCAAGACGGCGCGGCTCCAGCATGATAATTTTCCCCGCGCCGAGACAGCCCGACTGCAGCAGGTAAAGCGGCACCAGCGTCGTCTTGCCCGCGCCGGGCGCCGCCTCCAGAATGACCGTGCCTGCCGCCTCGAGAGTGGCGGCGAGCGACGGCAGTGTGTCCGCGACGGGGAGGCCGAGTTTTGTGAAATCAATGCGCATACGTCTTTATGCCTTTTTGACGCCGGCTCGCCAACAGGATTGCACATCTCCCGCGCGACGTGAAGGAAGCCATAGGCAGGCCGGCGCTCCTGTGGCATTATGGCGGCTGTCCTTCACCGCTTGCCACTACTCAGACCCTGATCGCTTAACTCGTCTCATGCTGCAACAAATTGCTGAAATCGAAGCCCACTCCCTTGCCGCGATCCCTGCCCTTCGCACCGAGGTATATGACGGGTGGCATTTGCGCTTTGCCCGCAACCATACGCGCCGCGCCAATTCGGTCAATGTTGTCACTCCCGGCGTCCTGCCGCTTCCCGACAAGGTGGCGTATTGCGAAAAGGCCTATGCGGCGGAGAAGCAGAGCTGCCATTTTCGTCTGACCCCGCTTGCCAATGAGGGGCTCGATGCCTTCCTTGCCGAGCGCGGCTACGGGTTTTTCGGCGCAACGGACGTGCGGGTGAAACATCTCTCAGAACCGCTTACGCCCGATAGCGGGAAAGATCTCGTCAGCTATGATCCGAAATCGGAATTCTGGTTGCGGGGCGTCGCCGCACTCACCGGTCAGGATAAGGCAAAGCAGCAGATTTTTCGTGAGATGCTGGATCTGATTAAAATGCCGATCCATGCCGTCGGCATTCTGCGCGGCAAGCAGATTGTCGCCTGCGGCATGGGGGTGCAGTCGGATAAGTATCTCGGCCTCTTCGAATTCGCCACGCATCGAAAATTTCGCCGGCGCGGGTTCGCAGGCCGCATCGCCCGCCATATCGAGGCAAAAGCTCAGGCCGGGGGCGTAGCGATCGCCTATCTTCAGGTTGTCGCCAGCAACGAGGTCGGGCAGGATTTCTGGCGCGAAATGGGCTTCAATGAAGCCCTCTATCGTTACCACTACCGGACGAGACCGCAGGACGGCGCGGCGGAGACCGACGCGGGCACTCATCGCTGAGCAGCGGCTGGCCTTCCGCTCTCAGTCGATCAGCGCCTGATGGACGAGGGCGCGGAGTTCCTTGCGAAGCGGATAAAAGCTGCTCGGCACGAACTGTGTGAGGAAGAGAACGGTCATGTCCTCCACCGGATCGACCCAGAAAACGGTGCTCGCCATCCCGCCCCAGCCGAAATCGCCTTTTGACCCCATCATCTGCGAAAGGGCGGGCTCCAGCATCACCCAGCCACCGAGGCCGAAACCGACGCCTTCAAAGGATATCTCCGAGAAAATCGGCTGTCCGTTGGCCGCGAGATCGCCCTTCAGATGGTTTGACGTCATAAAATCGACGGTGCGCGGACCCAGCAGCCGCCCGCTTTCAATCGCGCCCCGGCAGCGGATCATCTCGGCGAATTTGAGATAGTCGGCCGCAGAGGAGATCAGCCCCCCGCCGCCCGAATAACAGACCACCCGCTCGCGCGCAAAGGCGCTTTTCTCCACCGGATCGAGCAGCTTGAGGCCGCCCGCATCATCGGACATATAGGCCGCGGCGTAGCGGTCCAGCTTCTCCGCCGGCACGCCGAAGTCGGTATCTTTCATATTGAGCGGATCGAAAATATGCTCATGCAGGAAGGAGCGGAGATCCTGCCCCGAGATCAGCTCAACGAGCCGGCCGACCACATCCGTCGAGACGCCGTAGTTCCAGCGCGCACCCGGATTGAACAGCAGCGGCATTTTTGCAAGCCGCGCAACCTCGCTCTCCAATGTCCCCCGGCGCGGGCCGAAATCCATTTTCTCCGTCTCATAGAGCTCGCCAAGCATGCCCAGATTGAAGGAATAGGTCATGCCCGACATATGGGTGAGAAGATGGTGCACCGTCATGCGCGTGGCGGCAGGCATGGTATCGCCAATGCTCTTCGCATCGGGGCGGAGGACCTGCATCTCGCGAAACGCCGGGATGAACTCATCGACCGGATCATCGAGATGAAAGAGCCCCCTCTCATAGAGCATCATCAGCGCGACGGAGGTGACCGGCTTGCTCATGGAATAAAACCGCGCGAGGGTGTCATCGGTCCAGGGAGAGGCAGAGGCAATGTCGCGAAGCCCGATGGATTTTGAATAGGCGATCTTGCCGCTTCGGGCGATGACCGTCTGCGCGCCTGCCAGCTTGCCGCCATCCACATAGCGCTGCATCCAGTCCGTGATATAGGTCAGGCGATCCGGGCTGAAGCCCAGACTTTCCGGTTTTTGGACGGCTTTCAACATGCTCTTTCCTCTCCCCATGTGTTTATCAGGCTAGGCCTGAACGGTTGTCTGCTCCTGAACGCCGAGTCCCTCGATCCCGAGCTTCATCGTCTGGCCGGGCTTCAGGAAAACCGGCTCCGGCTTCTGACCGAGGCCGACGCCGGCCGGCGTTCCGGTCATGATGAGATCTCCCGGCAGCAGCGTCATGAACTGGCTGAGGTAGGAGATTATCGTCGCAACGCCGAACAGCATATTTTTTGTATTGCCATTCTGGCGGCGGACACCGTCAACCTCGAGCCAGAGGTCGAGCGCCTGCGGGTTGGGAACCTCATCGCGCGTCACGAGCCACGGCCCGATCGGCCCAAACGTCTCATGGCTTTTGCCCTTCGTCCACTGGCCGCCGCGCTCCGACTGAAAGGCCCGCTCCGAGACATCATTGGCGACGCAATAGCCGGCGACGTGATCAAGCGCGGTCTCTTCGCTGATATATTTGGCGCGTTTTCCGATGACAACGCAAAGCTCAACCTCCCAGTCGGTCTTTTTTGAGCCGCGGGGAATTTCCACATTGTCATTGGGCCCGCAGATGGCGGAGGAGGATTTCTGAAAGACGATCGGCTCCGCCGGGACGGCCAGCCCCGCCTCCTTCGCGTGATCGGAGTAGTTGAGCCCGATGCAGATGGCGTTCCGGACATTGCCGACGCAGGCCCCGATACGCGGTGAGCCGGCAACCTTGGGCAGCGACGCGGGGTCGACGGCGCGCAGCTTCGCGATACCCTCATCCGTCAGCACGTCGCCCGCAATATCCGCAATCACGCCCGAAAGGTCGCGAATGCCGCCCTCCGCATCCAGAATGCCCGGCTTTTCCGCGCCCAAGGGGCCATATCTCAAGAGTTTCATGTTTTAAGACCTTTCACTGATATCTTATATGCTGATAACAATTTTTCCAAAATGCGCGGCCTTTTCCATCATGCGGTAGGCGTCCTTGGCCGCATCGAAATCCACCGTCGCATCGATCACCGGACGGATGGCATGATGCTCAAGCGCCGCATTCATAGCGCTGAACATATCGCGCGGTCCGACATAGACGCCCTTCAGCGTGATCGATTTGCGCATGAATATCGTCGGATCCATCAGGCCGCCGCTCAGGATGCCAACCAGCGATATCCGCCCGCCAATGCGGACAGAGGCGGCCGACTTCTGCAAGGTTCCCGCGCCGCCCACCTCGATTACGAGATCAACGCCGCGGCCATCCGTGAGGCGGCTCACCTCCGTCTCCCAGTCCGGATGGCGGCGGTAATTGACGAGTTCATTGGCCCCAAGCGTCTTCGCCCGCGCCAGCTTCTCGTCGCTGCTTGAGGTGATAATCGTCCGGATGCCCGCCATTTTGGCAAACTGCTGCGCGAATATCGAGACGCCGCCGGTACCAAGCAAAAGCACCGTCTGTCCTGCCTGCGCTTTGCCGGCGGCAAACAGGCAGTGCCAGGCGGTAAGCGCCGCGCAAGGAAGCGTCGCTGCCTCCTCGAATGATAAATGCTTTGGAATGGGAAGCGCGCCCGTTTCCTTCAGCACGACATATTCCGCGAGCACGCCGTCAATCGGGCCGCCAAGCGCGCTCGGCATCACCACATCCCGAACGGGGCCCGCGATCCAGTTCTGAAAAAAGGTGCCGACGACGCGATCACCGGGTTTGAAGGCGCTCACACCCGCCCCGACCGCCTCGACAATGCCAGCCCCGTCAGAATTGGGAATGCGCGGGCCCCGAATACCGCGGGCGCGCGGATCCTGAATGGTCGAATAATCCCGGTAATTGATGGAATTCGCCTTCATTCTGACGAGGATCTCGCTGGGGCCGGGCGTCGGGACATTCCGCTCGACACGTGTCAGCTTATCAATGCCGCCATCACCCTCAATGACCCAGACTTTCATCATGCGGGTCTCCTGAAACTGTTGGTGTTGCTTGCGAGACGCGTCGGGCAGGGTTTTTGAAACATAGCGCTGATCCATCGTTACCGGGCGGTGCGGATGTCGCCCGGCGTTGTGATTATTCTTGTCATGAATTCAAAAGAATGATCGCGCAAACGCGCGCCGAATACAATCATTTCCGGCAACAGAATGTCGGCGCCCTGCTACTCAGCGGAGAGCTGCACGTCCGCGAGTTCCGCATCCGGCAGCGTGAAGGTGAAAATAGCGCCTCCCTCGGACCGGTTGGCGACCCAGATTTTACCGCCGAAGAAGGTGATGATTTCCCGGCAGATCGCAAGGCCGAGGCCGGATCCTTGCGGTTTGTCGCCGCTCCGTCCGATCGACTGATGGAACTTGTCGAACACTCTCTCGATCATATCGTCGGGAATGCCCTTGCCGTTGTCGGCGACGCTGACCTGCAGGCCCTTGTCCGCGACGCCCACCGTCACCTCGATGTGGCCTTCGGACTTGTCGCAGAATTTGATCGCGTTGGAGACAAGATTGATCACCACCTGCATCAGCTGGTCCCGATCGGCGCGGACAGGGCGGAGGCCCTGAGGGATATCGACCCGGACGACGACGCCATTTTCCTGGATCAGGCCATCGAGTGCGGCCATCGCCTCGGAGATTGCCCCCTCCACGTCAACGGCGCTCAGCGACCAGTCCATTTCGCCCGCCTCCATACGGGCAAGGTCGAGAAGCTGATCGATAAGCCGCGTAAGGCGCGAGCTTTCCTTGACGATGACATTCAGGAACCGTTCCCGCTCCTCCTGTGAGACTTCGGGGTTATCAACAAGGATCTCGCCGAACGCCCGCAGCGATGTCAGCGGCGTCCGGAGCTCATGGCTGACCATCGACAGGAAATGATCTTTCAGCGAGTCGAGCTCCTTCAGCCGCTCGTTCGCGGTGCGGAGCTGCGCCGTCGCCTGCTCCAGTTCCGCCGATTTCTGTTCAAGCCGGTGGCTGTATTCGATCACCTGGCTGGTCTCATCGAGAATGCGATACACCTCATCGAGCCCGACGATTTCTCCCTTGACCACCGTCCCGACCATCACCCGGGCGGTTGCCGACCCGATGGCGCCCGCCAGCAGCTTTTCAGCAAAATCGAGCAGGGCCGCGTCGGCGGACTGGTTTCGCTTGAGGTTGATGTTGCGCTCGGAAGCAAACTCGTCGAACGCTTTGGCCGCGCGCTGCATGCCGACAAACCGGCCGACAAGCTGCTGCAGGTCGGAAACAGTCGCCGATCCCCGCCAGTAGCGGCTGTCGCGCTCGTCGTCGGTATGGACGAACACGTCAACGAACAACGCCCCCTGAATGCGCTCGATCGCCGTCTGGCGCGACAGCAGCGAGACCGTCCAGAGCGCGCCGATATTGACGAACATGCTCCAGAAAAGCGAATGCGTCAGACGGTCGAAGACATCGAGGCCAAACAGCGAATAGGGCTTCAGGAAGGTGATCCCGTAAGGGCCATCCTCGATAAAGCTGAGTGGCAGCCAGCCCGATTGCGCAAAGGACGGCAGAAGCAGCGTATAGGTCCAGACGACGAAACCAAGCGCAAGACCGGTGATTGCTCCCTGGTA
Source organism: Sneathiella sp. (assembly GCF_036844445.1). Taxonomy (GTDB): domain Bacteria; phylum Pseudomonadota; class Alphaproteobacteria; order Sneathiellales; family Sneathiellaceae; genus Sneathiella. The sequence goes on from NZ_DAIUFV010000008.1 coordinate 129,871, forward strand.
GGAGGCGCCCTTCCAGAAGATGCCGACCAGGATCAGCGGCGCAAACTGCGCCGCGCCGGCGAAGGAGACGAGGCCGATGGTGACAAGCGAATAGCTTTCGCTTGCAAAGAGATAATAGATATAGCCAAGGAACAGGATGATCAGGATGCTGATCCGGCGGATGGTCAGCAACAGGCCCGTCAGATCGTCATTCTTATTGATATTAAGTCCGCGCGTGCGCAAAAGGAGCGGCATGATCAGGTCGTTACAGATCATCGTGGCAAGGGCGATCGAGGCGACGATCACCATGGATGTTGCCGCCGAAAGGCCGCCGACGAAGACGATCAGCGCAAGCAGCGCCTGATCATTGATGAGCGGCACCGTCAGCACATACATATCCGCATCGGCGCTGACCCCGTCAAAGGCGATCCGCCCGGCAAGCGCAATGGGCAGAACGAAGACGTTGATCACCAGCAGGTAAAGGGGGAAAAGCCACGTCGCCTTGCGCAGAAAGGATTCGTCCGGATTTTCGACGGCCGTAATGTAGAACTGCCGCGGCAGACAGATGATTGCGGCCATGGGCAGCAGTGTCATGGTTATCCAGCGACTGTAATTGCCCTCCGCATTTACCGCGAAGAGCGTATCGAGACCATGTTCCCGCGCCCGCTCGAAAAGATCGGCGAACCCGCCGTAAAGGCCATAGGTGACGAAGAACCCGACCATCAGAAAGGCAATCAGCTTGACCACGGATTCAAAGGCGATTGCCGCGACCAGCCCCTCGTGATGCTCGCTCGCATCGATATGGCGGGTACCGAAGAGGATCGCAAAAAGGGCGAGGATCAGCGCGACGATCAGGGTCGTATCGACAAAATAGATCATATCGTTCGCGGAATTCAGGAACTGCCCGTCGGCCGAGTCGACCAGAATACGAAAGCTGGTTGCGATCGATTTGAGCTGGAGCGAGATATAGGGCGTCGTGCCGATCACGGCGATGATTGTGACGAGACCGCCGAGGCGGGCGTGCTTGCCATATCGCGAGGCGATGAAATCGGCGATAGAGGTGATGCGATGCACCTTGCAGATACGGACGATCTTGACCCAGACGACCGACCAGAGCACGAACACCAGTGTCGGACCGAGATAGATGGGCAGAAAATCGAAACCTTGCGTCGCGGCAAGGCCAACGCTCCCGTAAAAGGTCCAGGAGGTGCAATAGACCGCGATCGACAGGGTGTAGACATAGGCGTTGCGGGTGAAGTTCCGGCCCTTGCCCGCGTGATGATCGACGAACTGCGCGATGGCGAACAGCAGCCCGAGGTAAAGAATAGAGACTGTGAGAACCAGCCCGCCGGACATTATCTTGTCTCTTGCAGGGGCGGCGGCGGTTCGCCTTCGCTCGCTGTCTCAGGCGTCACCGGCTCTCGCGGCTGGACTTTCCCGCGCTTGGCGCCAAGCGCGGTGAGGGCGATGATCGCGCCCCAGACGGTAAACAGATAAAGATAGATGAGCGGAATGCCAAAAGCGGGCCGGGGCGAATCGAAAATCGTGATGATCGGCGGCAAAAAGGCGATCAGGCTGACGACGAACAGCAGGATCGACCATTCTTTTTTGCGCCCGGTTCTGATCATTCCCCTCCCCCGTCAGATCCCTCGCGCCCTCAGCCCGGATTGGCCGATTGGGCCGATTTCGGCGGTGAAATGATTTCCCGGACCATGCGACTGAGTTCGCGGGTCGAGAAGGGCTTGGTCACGAACTCGTCCGCGCCGAGGGACATTGCCCGTTCCTTGTCCGCTTCCCGGCTTTTCGCAGAGAGCATGATAATTTTGACATGACGGCAGGCAGGATTGGCGCGGATCTGCTCACACACCATAAAGCCATTCTGACGCGGCAGCATAATGTCGAGAAGGACGAGATCGGGCACATACTCATCCACGGCGCGCAACGCCTGCTCCGCGTCGCGTGCAACCCGAACGACGAACCCGGCCTGCTTGAGGATAAACTGCAAGGACAGGACAATGTTGGGCTCGTCCTCAACTACAAGAACCGTATGCGTCATCTTGCGTTGCTCCTTCCATTGGCGCGGGAAGGTACCGATAGCTGGCGCTTTATCCGGCCGGGACTGACGCCCGTCGGACATTTTGCTGCTCGGCGGCCTTTTTTTCATGAGTATACCTGCTTTACCGGGATTTTACAGGCATCAATCGAAAAAGGCCGCCGGTTTTCCCGTTACTTGTTCATTCGGTTGGCGATCAGATCGTCGACCACCGCCGGTTCCGCGAGGGTCGAGGTATCGCCAAGGCTGCCGAAGTCATTCTCCGCGACTTTGCGAAGAATCCGGCGCATGATCTTGCCTGAGCGCGTTTTCGGCAATCCCGGCGCCCACTGGATAAGATCCGGCGTCGCGATCGGCCCGATCTCGTGGCGCACCCATTTCACCAGCTCCATCCGCAGCTCTTCCGTCGGCTCCGTCCCCGCCGTCAGCGTGACATAGGCGTAGATCCCCTGCCCCTTGATATCATGCGGGAAGCCGACGACCGCGGCTTCGGCCACAAGGTCATGGGCCACCAGCGCGCTTTCGACTTCCGCCGTCCCCATGCGATGGCCGGAGACGTTGATCACGTCATCTACCCGCCCGGTGATCCAATAATATCCATCCTCATCGCGGCGGGCGCCGTCGCCGGTGAAATAAAGCCCCGGGTAATTCGAGAAGTAAGTCTGGATGAAGCGTTCGTGATCGCCGTAGACTGTGCGCATCTGGCCCGGCCAGCTGTCCTTCATGCAGAGCATCCCCGAACATGGACCTTCGAGAACATTACCCTCGTTGTCAACCATCACGGGCTCAACGCCGAAGAAGGGAAGCGTCGCCGAACCCGGCTTCAGATCCATGGCGCCCGGCAGCGGCGAGATCAGGATGCCGCCGGTTTCCGTCTGCCACCAGGTATCTACGACCGGGCAGCGCCCATCGCCGGCCACGTCATAATACCAGCGCCACGCCTCCGGGTTGATCGGCTCGCCGACCGAGCCAAGCAGGCGGATGGACTTGCGCGACGTTTTCTTGACCGGCTCCTCCCCTTCACGCATTAGCGCGCGGATAGCGGTTGGCGCCGTGTAGAAGATATTGACCTGATGCTTGTCGCAGACTTCCCAGAAGCGCGAGACGGTCGGATAGTTCGGCACTCCCTCGAACATCAGGGTCGTCGCGCCGTTGGCGAGCGGGCCATAGAGAATATAGCTGTGGCCGGTGACCCAGCCGACGTCGGCCGTGCACCAGTAGACGTCCCCGTCGTGATAATCGAAAACATAGCGATGCGTCATCGAGACGAAAACGAGATAGCCCCCCGAGGTATGCAGAACGCCCTTCGGCTGTCCCGTCGAGCCCGAGGTGTAGAGGATAAAGAGCGGATCTTCCGCATTCATTTCCTCCGGCGGGCAATCCGTCGATGCTTTCGCCATTTCCTCGTGATACCAGACGTCGCGGCCCTCGACCCAGTTGATCGGATTGCCGGTCCGGCGAACAACGATACAGGTGGTGCATTCGGGGCAGTCCTTCAGCGCCGTGTCGGCATTGGCTTTCAGCGGAATGGTCCGCCCGCCGCGCACGCCTTCATCGGCGGTAATCACATAATGCGACTCACAGTCGCGAATACGCCCGGCGAGCGCATCGGGGGAGAAGCCACCGAAAACGACAGAATGAACGGCGCCGATCCGGGCGCAGGCGAGCATCGCGACGGCCGCCTCGGCAATCATCGGCATGTAGATGGTGACGCGGTCGCCCTTTTTGACGCCGCGCGCCTTCAGGACGTTGGCGAACTTGCATACCTCGGCATGTAATTCGCGATAGGTGATCTTCCGGTCGTCTTTCGGATCATCGCCTTCCCAGATGATCGCCGTCTGGTCGCCGCGCGTTTCAAGATGCCGGTCGAGGCAGTTGTAGCTGACGTTGAGCGTGCCGTCATAATACCAGCGGATATGCAGATCCTCGGCGTTGAAAGAGACATCCTTGACCTGCGAATAGGGCTTGATCCAGTCGATGGTCTTCCCGTGCTCGCCCCAGAACGCAGCCGGATCCTCAATTGAGGCCTTGTACATCTCCTGATAGCGCGCCTTGTCGATCCATGCCTTTTTTGCCAACTCTTCCGACACCGGATACAAATCTTTCGCAGACATACCTCGCCGTCCTTTCCCTGATGGTCAGTTGATTCTCTTTATGAATATCAATGCAGTTACAATATTTGCTAACGCACCGCGATCCAAAACACAAGGGAGTATGCAAGGGACGAGTGGCTGTCCCCGTCAGATCGCCAGATATTCATAACGTAATTCCTGGTCTTCCAGCACCTGGCGCGCGGTGCCGCGAAATGCAATCTGTCCCATGTCAAGGATCAGCGCCTTGTCGGCAAGCTGAAGCGCCGCGACGGCGTTCTGCTCGACGATGATCGTGGTGATGCCGAGCTTCTTGACCTCGAGCAGGATCTTCTCGATTTCCTGCACGATGACGGGCGCGAGCCCCTCATAGGGTTCATCCAGAAGCAACAGCTTCACATCGCGCGCGAGCGCCCGGGCGACCGCCAGCATCTGCTGCTCGCCCCCCGACATGGTGACGGCATCCTGGTTGCGCCGCTCGCCAAGCCTTGGAAAATGATCGTAAATGCGCTCCAGTTCCCATCCCTTCGGATCCGCCACCTGCGACAGTATCAGGTTTTCTTCCACGGTCAGGCCGCCGATGATGCGGCGATCCTCCGGCACGAGCTGAATGCCCGCCTGCGCCGCTTCGAACGATCGGAGCGGGTGGATCGCCTTGCCTCCGAGATAGATCTCGCCACGTTTCAGGGTCGGGCTGTCGACACGGGCAAGCGTGCGCAGCGTCGATGTCTTGCCAGCGCCGTTGCGTCCAAGCAGCGCGACAATATCGCCCTCCTCGATATCGAAGGAGACGCCTTGGACGATATAGGATTCCCCGTAATAGGCATGGATATCCTTGACGCTGAAATAGGGTTTGCTGGCAGGGCTTTCCGACATCACTGCGCTCCTCCCAGATAGGCTTCCTTGACTTTCGGATCCTCGCGCACGGTTTGCGGATCCCCATCCGCGATGATCTGCCCGCGCGACAGCACGCTCACCTTGTCGGCGAGGCTGAAGACGACATGCATATCATGCTCGATAATCACCTTGGTCATGCCGCGCGACTTGATCTTTTTCAACAGATCAATGGTGCGGTTCGTGTCATGGCGCGCCATGCCGGCGGTCGGCTCATCGAGCAGCAGAAGGCGCGGCCGGAGGATCAGGCACATGCTGAGCTCAAGCCGCCGCTTGTCGCCGCGGCTCAGGCTTCCCGCCTCGGTCTGCATCATGTCCTGCAGGCCGACATCTTCGAGAATATGCTCCGCTTCATCGCGAATTTCATGCTGGTTTGCAAGTTTCTGCCCGGCGTTCAGCCGGAACGACCCATCGCGATAGGAAAGCGCCGGGATCATGACATTTTCAAGAAGCGTCATTTCCTGAAAAATCTCGGGCGTCTGGAATACCCGTGCGACCCCGAGCTGCGTGATTTCATGCGGCGCCCGCCCGGTCAGCGTCTCGCCGGCGAAGGTGACGCTGCCTGTATCGGGCTTGAGGCGACCGATACAGACATTAAGAAGCGTCGATTTCCCCGCCCCGTTCGGGCCGATAATGGCATGGGTTGTCCCTTCCTCGACACTCATATTGATGTCGGAAAGCGCGCTGAGGCCGCCAAACCGTTTGTTGATATTTTCCAGATTGAGTACGTAGTCAGTCATCGCGCGTCCTCCTACTCGCCGGCCTGGTTATGCACCTGGACCGATTGCTGCTCCGACTTTTCCTTGCTGGTGGTGAAGTAGTCGACAATGCGCCGGAACCCTTCCATCAGCCCGCCAGGCAGGAAAATAACGATGATCATGAACAAAAGGCCGAGCGTGAGGTGCCAGCCGCCGCCGACGAACAGGCCGAGAACCGGTACCAGCACGTCGGTCACGCTATCGGGCAGGAAGGAGAAAGCCTGCTGCAGCACATTGGCATCGAAGGCGGAGAAGATATTCTCGAAATATTTGATCAGCGCCGCCCCGAGCACCGGCCCCACAAGCGTTCCCGCCCCGCCGAGAATGGTCATCAGCACAACTTCGCCCGATGCCGTCCACTGCATCCGCTCGGCGCCCGCAAGCGGGTCCGTCACTGCAAGCAGGCTGCCCGCAAGACCGGCATACATGCCCGAGATGATGAAGGCCGTCAGCATATAGGGCCGGGTGTTGAGGCCGGTATATTTCATGCGGTTCTGGTTCGACTTGATACCTTTCAGCATCAAGCCGAAGGGCGAGCGGAAAATCCGCAGCGAGATATAAAAGCAAATGATCAGCAGCACGGCGCAGAAGTAAAAGCCGGGGTAGCCGCTCATCAGCTCGCCAAAAAGATTGGTGCGCGGCAGGCCGAGCGTCGGCGTGCCGTCGGAGAACATCTTGTCGAGGACCCGCGGATCGGATGCGACGAGTTGCAGTCCCGTCTCGCCGTTGGTAATCGGCGTCAGCACCGAATAGGCAAGGTTATAGGACATCTGCGCGAAGGCGAGCGTCAGGATCGAGAAATAGATGCCCGAACGGCGAAGGCTGAGATAGCCGATGATCGCAGCCAGGATCCCGGCGACAACGACACCGAACAGAACCGCCGGGATGACATTCATCGTCAGCAGCTTGAACGACCAGACGGCCGCGTAGGATCCGACACCGAGAAAGGCGGCATGACCGAACGACAGATAGCCGGTCAGGCCGAAGAGAATGTTGAACCCGATGGCAAAGATACCATAGATCGCAAATTTCTGGAGCAGATCGGGGTAGTTGCCCCCGATCGGCTCAAGCCAGAACGGCATCAGCAGGATGGCGGCGGCGAAGCCTGCGACAAGCAGCGTATCGCCGAATGACCGCTTGAGCGTATCGGTACCGGTGGTATCAGTCATCCATAACTCCTGTCCGGCCCATCAGGCCGCGCGGCAGCACCAAAAGAATGATGACTGCGACGAGATAGATAATGATCTGGTCAATACCCGGAATGAGCGCTTTCACCTCATTCATCGAGGCGAAGGACTGCACAATCCCGAGCAGGAAGCCGGCCAGCACCGCGCCGCCGAGCGACCCCATGCCGCCGACAACGACAACCACGAAGGAGAGAACGAGGAATTCCATTCCGAGATGGTAATCCGGCGGCAGTATGGGCGTGTACATCACCCCGGCGACACCCGCGACGATGGCGGCAATGGCGAACACGACCGTAAAGCGCCGCTCGATATTGATGCCAAGGAGACCGACGGTCTCCCGATCGCGCATGCCGGCGCGCACCACCATGCCGTAGGTCGTGAATTGCAGGAAGATAAAAACGGCCGAGAGAACGATCGCCGAAAAGGCGAAATAGATCAGCCGCCACCAGGGATAGACCAGATTGTCGCCAAGCCCGAGCCAGGCGCCGACATTGGCGCTGCCGGCAACAATTTCCGGGGCGGGCTGCGGGATCGGATTGGCGCCGAAATAGGCCTTGATGATTTCCTGAAGAACGATCGCGAGGCCGAAAGTGACGAGGATCTGCTCGGCCGGCGGGCGGCGATAGAAATGCTTGATCAGGCCGCGCTCCATCACATAGCCGATCAGCAGCATCACGGGGATGGCGAGCAGCAGCGACAACGGCACCGAATAATCGATGATCAGGCTGCCTGTCTCACCGAACCAGGATTCCAGATAGGTCTGTTCCTTATAGGCGGCAAAGGCGGTAATATTTTCATCGCGCACCTTGGTGGACAGGGTGATCAGCTTGTTGAACGTCACGGCACAGAATGCACCCAGCATGAACAGCGCGCCATGGGCGAAGTTTACAATTCCGAGCGTTCCGAACACGAGAGTGAGGCCAAGCGCAATCAGCGCATAGGCCGCCCCTTTGTCCAGTCCATTGAGAATCTGAAGAAGAATGGCATCCATGAGTTCTACCTCGAAATTACCATCGGCTGACTTCCGGGCCTAAAGGCGAGGAAAAAGATGGGTTGACGCCTCCCTGATGCGCCAACCCATTAAAATGCACAGAATTACACCTTCACTTCATAGGGGCCGAGTTCGCCGCCAAAGATGGACGCGTCATACTCCACCTGGGCACGCGGAGTGATGTCGACGATATTCAGAATATCGAACTGGCTGGTCGGGTTCTCGTTCCCGCGCACCACCAGAACGTCCTTGAAGCACTGATGATCTTCCGCACGATACAGCGTCGGGCCATTGCCCATGCCGTCAAAGTTGAAGCCTTCAAGCGCCTTGATGACTTCGGGAGGATAGAAAGTACCCGCCATTTCGCAGGCGTTCGCATAAAGCAGCGTCTGCACATAGCAGGTGTGAGCAGCCATCGACGGCGGCTCGCCATATTCGGCGCCGAAGGACTGCACGAAGGCCTGCGAGGCCTCATCCTGCAGCTGCCAGTTCCAGTTTGCGGTGCCAAGAATACCCTTGACCGCCTCGCCGGCGCCGCGCGCCATCAGACGGGAGAAGAGCGGCACGACAATCTCGAAATTCTTGCCGTTGGCCTGCTTGTCGCGAAGCCCGAACTGAACCGCCTGGGTCAGCGAGTTGACCATATCCTTGCCGTAATGGTTGAGGATCAGCACGTCGGCGCCCGAGTTCAGAACCGGCGTCAGATACTGCGAATAATCGCCCGCGCCAACCGGGGTCAGAACCGTCTTGGTGGTCTCCCAGCCGATGGCTTCGGTGGAATTGCGGATCGACTCTTCCTGCGTCCAGCCCCAGGTGTAGTCGGCGGTCAGATGGTAAGCGCGGCGATCCTTGCCATATTCCTTTTCCAGCACCGGCGCGAGCGCCTGGCCGGACATGTAGGCGTTGAAGAAGTGGCGGAAGCCGTAGCGCCGCTTGTC
>NZ_DAIUFV010000009.1:0-116985 GCF_036844445.1 Sneathiella sp.
TGGCGGAGGGAGGGGGATTCGAACCCCCGATACGGTTCCCCGTATACACACTTTCCAGGCGTGCGCCTTCAACCACTCGGCCACCCCTCCGCAGGCGCCCGATGTTTGCAGGGCGCGCGGGGAATATACTTGAGAGCAACGAGAATGCAAGACTTCAAACCCGTGTTCGCGAAATAAATGCGTCCATACATCCGCCTGCAATAGCCTATCGGAAACTTTGATTTCCGGCATTTTCCGCGTAAGATGCGCGTCCCTTTCTCCATCTGGAGGGACAGATGATCCTCGGGCGTCTTATAGGCTGGCTTTTTGTGGGCGTTTCGGCCGCGCTGCTTGGCTACGACCTGTTGCAGTTCCTGGACAGCCAAAGCTGGCGCGCCCTGCGGCTCGGCGAATTGTGGTTCAAACTCGATGTCGGCAGCCTCAATCTCACGCAGGCCGTCATCCAGCGCTATATCTTCCCCGAGCTCTGGGATCCAGTGCTTGTCTCGTTTCTTCTCTGGCCCGCCGCGCTGACGTTTTTTGCGGCAGGGATCCTCTTCCTGCTGCTGTTTCGCAAGAAAAAGCCGAAAGAGACGTCGGCCTTTACCAGATAGCCCGCGCCTCAGTCATCGCCCATCTTGAGGGCGGCGAGGAAGGCTTCCTGCGGAATTTCCACGTTACCGACGGAGCGCATGCGCTTCTTGCCCCGCTTCTGCTTTTCGAGCAGCTTCTTCTTGCGCGTGATGTCGCCGCCGTAGCATTTCGCCGTCACGTCCTTGCGGAGCGCTGAAATGGTCTCGCGCGCCACAACCTTGCCGCCGATCGCCGCCTGCAGCGCGATCTTGAAAAGCTGGCGCGGGATGAGGTCTTTCAGCCGCTCGCAGAGCTGTCGGCCGCGCGACTCCGCCTGATCGCGATGCACGATCATCGCCAGCGCATCGACGGGCTCACCGTTCACGAGGATCGTCATCTTGACGAGATCACTCTCCTGATAGCTGTCGATCTCGTAATCGAAGCTCGCATAGCCGCGCGTCACCGATTTCAGGCGATCATAAAAGTCGAACACCACTTCGTTGAGCGGCAGCCGGTAGACGACCATCGCGCGGTTTCCGGCGTAAGTGAGGTCGGTCTGTACGCCGCGCTTGTCTTCGCACAGCTTCAGAACATGGCCGAGATATTCATCCGGCACCATGATGGTTGCCTTGATCCACGGCTCCTCGATATGGTCGATATGCGTGACGTCCGGCATATCGGCGGGATTGTGCAGCTCCATCATGCTGCCGTTGCGCATATGCAGGCGATAGACGACCGACGGCGCTGTCGTGATCAGATCGAGATCAAACTCGCGCTCAAGCCGCTCCTGGATGATCTCGAGATGCAGCAGGCCGAGGAAGCCGCAGCGAAAGCCGAAGCCAAGCGCGGCGGAGGTTTCCGCTTCAAAGGAGAAGCTCGCGTCGTTGAGGCGGAGCTTGCCAAGGCTTGCTTTCAGCTCGGTGAAATCGGCGGCATCGATCGGGAAGAGGCCGCAGAACACCACCGGCTGGTTAGGCTTGAAGCCCGGAAGCGGCGTTGCCGCGGGCTTGCGATCATCCGTGATGGTGTCCCCCACCTTGGTGTCGGCAACCTGTTTGATGGCGGCGGTCATAAAACCGATTTCACCGGGGCCGAGCTCGTCTACCAGCAGGCCCTTCGGGGTAAAGACGCCGACACGATCAACAAGATAGCTCGCCCCGGTCTCCATCATGCGGATCTTCTGACCCTTCCTGATGACCCCCTGACGCACCCGGAACAGCACCACGACGCCGAGATAGGCGTCATACCAGCTGTCGATCAGCAGTGCCTGAAGCGGCGCCGTACGGTCACCCGTCGGCGCTGGAATATGCTCGACGATGGCTTCCAGCACGTCATTGATGCCCATCCCCGTCTTCGCCGAAATCGGGATTGCGCCGCTCGCGTCGATGCCGATGACTTCCTCAATCTGCTCCACCACCCGGTCGACATCGGCGGCCGGCAGATCGACCTTGTTCAGAACCGGCAGGATCTCATGATTGACCTCGATCGCCTGATAGACGTTGGCGAGGGTCTGCGCTTCGACGCCCTGGCTCGCGTCAACGACCAGCACCGAACCTTCGCAGGCCGACAGCGAACGGTTGACCTCATATGCGAAGTCGACATGACCCGGCGTATCAATCAGGTTGAGCGTATAGGTTTCGCCGTCCTTCGCCGTGTAGAGCAACCGGACGGTCTGCGCCTTGATCGTGATGCCGCGTTCGCGCTCGATATCCATACTGTCGAGCACCTGCTGCTGCATTTCGCGATCGTCCAAGCCGCCGCACATCTGGATCAGGCGATCCGCAAGCGTCGATTTCCCATGGTCGATATGGGCGATAATGGAGAAATTCCGGATTTTACTGAGATCGGTCATTTAGGTGCTTTAAATATGGTTTTCCGCTCATCCAAGTAACAGTTTTATGGACGAATTCAATTGCTATTTTAGCGGCGGCAGGGAGACCTTGGCAAAGGTCTTGTTGCGGGCCGAGATTTTCATGATGCCGGACGCGCTGAACGCCATCTCGCCGTCCGCCGTCAGGGTGCAGGTGGCAAAAATCATCGACCGTGTCTGGCGGATCACCCGCGTCTCGCCTTCAAGCCACGCGCCGTTCGGCACCGGGGCAACGAAATCACAGGACATATGAACGGTCGGCAGAAAATTCTGCGCCCCCGTGGCCGACCGCGCCCCGACGCCAAGCTGCATATCGGCAAATGTCATCAGCATCCCGCCGTGGCAGATGTTCGCGGGGTTGCAGTGCTTTTCCGTAACCCGGAGCCCGAGACGGGCGCCGTCTTCCGCATATTTCACCAGCAGCGGGCCGCTGAGCTCGACAAAGCCCATCGCGCCCGCGAATTCGGTAAAGCCTTCCGGTATATCCTTTGTCATTTTTATTCTCTCCAGAAAGAAATGAGGGAGCCGAAGCCGGCTCCCCTCTCACGCAGATGGCGCATCTCAGTGGCGGAGGCTGCCGCCCGTCGCCTTCTTTACATTCTCGATTACTTTCGCGGCCACCGTGTCAATCTCCTCCTCCGTCAGGGTCTTGTCGGTTGGCTGCAGGCGGAAGGAGAGGGCGACGGATTTCTTGCCCTCACTGATCCGCTCGCCCTGATAGATGTCGAAAATCGAAACGTCAGTGATCAGCTTTTTATCACTGCTCCGAACCGCGCGCATGATGCTTTCGGCGGAGACATCCGCATCAACTTCAAACGCAAAGTCCCGCTCAACCGCCTGATAGTCGGAGACCACAAGCGGCGGGCGCGCCGTCTCCCGCGCCTTCGGGAAGGGGATATTGTCGAGATAAATCTCGAAGCCGACGATGGGCCCCTTCACCTTCATCGCATTCAGGATCCGCGGGTGAAGTTCGCCGAAAGAGGCAAGCCGGTTCTTCGGGCCAAGCTGGATGTTGCCCGAGCGTCCCGGGTGATACCAGTCGGGGGCGCCTTCCACAACTTGCGCGGCATCGACCGGCGCACCGATGGCTTCCAGCAGCGCGTAAACATCCGCCTTCGCATCATAGGCGTCGAACTTCCGTGCACCGCCTGCCCAGTGACGAGGGGAGGTGGCGCCGACGCGAATGCCGCCCGCGACCGCAACCTGCCCGTCCGGCTGATCGGAATGATATTCCGAGGCCACCTCGAAGAGGGAGAAGTCGGCAAAGCCGCGCGACTGGTTCCGGCCCGCAGCCGCAATCAGATTGGGCAGCAGGGAAGGCCGCATAGCATTGAGATCGGCGCTGATGGGGTTGACGAGGACGAGCTCATCGGGCACGCCGCCAAAAAGATCGCCATGCGCCCGCGGCAGGAAGGAGAAGGTGACCGCCTCCATCATCCCGCGCGCAGCCAACGCTCGCTTGGCAATCCGCACCCGGCGCTGCTTTGCGTTTACCGCAGGCTTTGCCACCACCGACGTCATCGGCAGGGGGACGGCGGGAATATTATCATAGCCATGGATGCGGAGGATTTCCTCAACCAGATCGGCCTCGCCGTCCACATCCATGCGCCAAGACGGCACATCCGTCCGAATGGTGTCGCCCATATCCTTCGGGGCAAAGCCGAGCCGGTCCAGAATGGCAAGCATCTCCGCTTCCGGCACCTCGACGCCGCCGAGTTCCTTGACGCGGGCTTTGCGAAGCGTCACCGATTTACGCCAGTCCGGCCCGTCGCCCGCGACGACGACATGCGACGGCTCGCCGTCGCAAAGCTCCATCACAAGGCGCGTCGTGATTTCCATCGACGCCGCAACAAAGGCCGGATCAACCCCGCGCTCGAAGCGGTAACGGGCATCCGACTGGATACCGAGTTTCCGCCCCGCCGTCGCGATGCGGATCGGATCAAAGAGGGCCGCTTCGATAAAGACGTTGGTTGTCGTCTCCGAACAGCCGGATTCTTCGCCGCCCATCACACCGCCGATGCCGAGCGCCCGCGTCTCGTCCGCGATCACGCAGATATCGGCCGACAACTCATATTCTTCACCATCGAGCGCGAGAAGTTTCTCCCCCTCTTTTGCGAGCCGGGCCTGAATATTGCCGTTCACCTTGTCCGCATCGAACACATGCAGCGGGCGGGCAAAGCCATAGGACATATAGTTGGTGATATCGACCAGCGCCGAGATCGGGCGAAGGCCTATGACCCTGAGTTTGTCCTGCAGCCATTTCGGGCTCGGCCCGTTTTTCACGCCGCGGATATAGCGGCCGATAAACTGCGAGCAGGGCAGCGGATCGACATTGTCGAAATTCAGCGCCACATTGATCGGGCTTTCAAAAGTGCCGGCGACTTGCGAGGTGTCGAGCGGTTTTAACGTGCCGAAGCCGCTCGCGGCGAGATCGCGGGCGATGCCGTAAACGCCGAGCGCGTCCTGATGATTGGGGGTAATGGCGATTTCAACGACCGGATCATCAAGCCCGGCAACTGTCGCAAACGGAACCCCGATCGGCGTCTCCGCCGGCAACTCGATAATCCCGTCATGCTCATCGGAGAGGCCCATTTCCCGCTCCGAGACCAGCATGCCGTTGCTCTCGACGCCGCGGATCTTGCTCGGCTTCAGCCAGAGATCGGTGCCGGGCACATAGGAGCCGGAGGGGGCAAAGACGCCTTTCATCCCGGTGCGCGCGTTCGGCGCGCCGCAGACGACCTGCACCACGCCCTCGCCCGTGTCGACCTTGCAGACGCGGAGCCGGTCGGCGTCCGGGTGCTGCACCGCCTCGATGACATGCGCCACCTTGAAGGCGGCAAGCTCGCTGGCGCGGTCGGTAATCTCCTCGACCTCGAGGCCGATAGAGGTCAGGCGCTCAGAGAGTTCGTCAAGCGTCGCGTTATAGTCAAGATGCTCTTTCAGCCAGGATACCGTGAATTTCATCGGGACAACCCTCCCCCCAGCGTCGGGACATCCAGGGGCACAAATCCGTAATGTTTAAGCCAGCGCAAATCGGAATCGAAAAAGGCGCGAAGGTCGGGGATGCCGTATTTCAGCATTGCAATGCGATCGATCCCCATGCCCCAGGCAAAGCCCTGATATTCGGCCGGATCCAGCCCGCAATGTTCGAGAACGCGCGGGTTGACCATGCCGCAGCCAAGAATTTCGAGCCAGTCCTCGCCCTCGCCGACCTTGATATGGTCGCCCGCGAAGGTGCAGCGGATATCCATCTCCGCCGACGGCTCGGTGAAGGGGAAGTAGGACGGGCGAAAGCGCATGGTGACGTTCTCGACTTCAAAGAACGCCTTGCAGAATTCCGCAAGAACGCCTTTGAGATGCCCCATGTGACTTGTCTTGTCGATGACCAGCCCTTCGATCTGGTGGAACATCGGCGTGTGTGTCTGGTCCGAATCGCAGCGGAAGGTGCGGCCGGGAACGATGATGCGGTGCGGCGGCTGCTTCGCCTGCATGGTGCGGATCTGCACCGTCGAGGTATGGGTGCGGAGGAGCTGGCGTGACCCATCCGCCTTTTCCGGCAGATAGAAGGTGTCATGCATCTGTCGCGCCGGATGCTCGGGCGGGATGTTGAGCGCCGTGAAGTTGTGAAAATCGTCGTCGATATCCGGACCTTCCGCAATATCGAATCCCATGCCTGCAAAAATCTCGGTAATCTCGTCGATCACCTGGCTGATCGGGTGGATGCGCCCGGTCATTTCGGGTCGCACCGGAAGAGTGATATCGATCCGCTCGCCGGCGAGGCGCGCATTGAGGGCGGCGTCCAGAAGCGCAGCTTTCGCCGCGTCAAGCGCGGCGCTCACCGTGTTTTTCAGGCGGTTCAGCTTCGGCGCCACCTGCTGACGCTCTTCCGGCGCCATCTGGCCGAGGCCGCGCATCATCAGGCTGACGCTGCCCTTCTTGCCAAGCGCGGCGACCCGGAGCGATTCGAGGGCGTCGAGATCGGCGACACCGGCGATCTCGGCGAGCAAATCCTGTTCTAGTTTCTCAATATCCTGCATCACATCTCGCAAATAGAAAAAGGGGCCGCGCAATGGGCCCCCTTTTAATAAAGTGGTCTACGAAAATGTCTAGGTTTTCGAGGGCCCGGAGAATCAGGCGCTGGCGACAGCCTTCTGGGCTGCTTCGACCAGAGCTTTGAAGGCCTCAGGTTCGCGGACGGCAATGTCAGCCAGAACCTTGCGGTCCAGGTCGATGCCCGCCAGCCGGAGGCCGTGCATAAAGTTGCCGTAGGTCATGCCCTGCTCGCGCGTCGCCGCGTTGATACGCTGGATCCACAGCGCGCGGAAGTTGCGCTTCTTGGTGCGACGGTCGCGATAGGCGTACTGACCGGCCTTTTCGACGGCCTGTACCGCTGTACGGAAGGTGTTCTTGCGGCGGCCATAGTAGCCTTTGGCAGCCTTGATGACTTTTCTGTGGCGGGCGTGCGTCGTTACGCCGCGTTTAACACGTGCCATTGCTCTCTCTCCTTAGCCGTACGGCAGAAATTTCTTGACGATACGCGCATCCTGATCCGACAGGATCGTCGTGCCGCGCTGATTGCGGATCTGCTTGTTGGTCCGCTTGATCATTCCATGCTGCTTGCCAGCCTGGCTCGCCCGGACTTTGCCGGTGGCGGTGAGAGAGAAGCGCTTTTTGACGCTGCTCTTGGTTTTCAGTTTGGGCATTTCTGGCTTCCTTTGAAACTGTGTTGAAGCAATTGAGCAGACTCGGCAGCCCCAAATTGGCCGGAACGCTCAGCGAAGCGTGGGTTATACAATCGCCGCTCGGCAAATTCAAGCCCCTTCGACGGCTTTTTATCCCGTCGTCACAAACAGCATTTTCCGCCGTCTTGCAAGGCGGCCGGACGCATCGCCGCCCCGCCATTGCAAAGGATGTATTAATGACCCGCGCTCTCTCACCCCGCCGCCTGCCTGCCCATCTTAGGTCGCTCTCGCTGCTTTTTGCCATCCTGACCTTCCTGCCGGGCGCCGTCGCTGCAGAGGGCTTCGCCTTCCTTGTCCTCTCCGACGTTCCCTATACGGCGGCGGAGGAGGTGCAGCTTCGCGAGCGGGCCGCGCCCGCGATCCGGGCAAGCGATGCGCCCTTCGTCCTCTTTCTCGGTGATTTCAAAAGCGGCGAGAGCAGCTGCTCGGACGTGCTCTTCAGCCGCCGGCGCGATGAGATCATGGCGCTCCACCCGGGCCGCGTCTTTTATTCGCCGGGCGACAATGACTGGACCGACTGCGACCGCGCCGATATTCCCGAGCCGGCATCAGAGCTTGAGCGTCTGGATTTCCTCCGCAACATCTTCTTCGCCGCGCCGCCCGACCTGCCGGCCGAATGGCGCTTCGCGCGCCAGCCACTCTTTCCGGAAAATATGCGCTGGCACTACGGCGGCGTCGTCTTTCTGACGCTGCATATGGTCTCGACGGACAATGGCCGCAAAGAGATTCTGCTGGATGACGAGGAGCTCGCCCTCGCTCTGGTTGATGCGCGGGACAGGGCCAATCTTCTCTGGCTGGAGGCCGCCTTCACTGAGGCTGAAAAGATCGGGGCGGGCGCCATCGTCATCGGCGCGCAGGCGGATGTGACGCAGCATCAATCCGATATGCCGTGCGGCCCGCACCGGCGCGAGGGGTGCGATGCCTTTGCCGCCTTTCGCCTTAAATTGCGCCATCTTGCCGCGAAGTTCGCCCGGCCGGTTCTTCTCGTGCATGGCGACACCAACCCCTATTGCCTCGACAAGGCGTTTGGCGGCGCAGCCGCGCCGAAGCTCTGGCGCCTCAATTCAACCGGGGATTTCGCGCTGGTCGATGCGGCGGAGGTTTGGGTTAACCCGAACGATGCGGCGGCCCCCTTCTCGGTCATCTCGCTGACTGAGAAAAAGCCGCCGCAGGAGGGATGCGGGGCGGGACACTCCCCGCATTGAGGTGAGTGGATATCATTCAGCCCGGGGGCTGGGCCCGCCGCCCTCTCAGCTTTTCTTGCCGATCGGAATCTTCGTCGCCTTGCCTGAAGAAGCCTTCAGCTTCGGGATCTTGATGTGCAGAACGCCATCCTCGAAATGCGCCTTGATTTCATCGGCCTTGACCTCTGCCGGCAGACGGAAGGTTCTCTGGAAGGAGCCATAGGTTCTTTCCGAGAAATATCTCGTTTCGTCCTTCTCTTCCTTCTTCGAATGCTTTTCGCCCTTGATGGTCAGCATGTTGTTATCAAGGGTGATGTCCACATCCTTTTCCTTCACGCCGGGCAGCTCGACCGTGATTTCGAAAGAATCATCGCTCGCGCCAGCCTCGACCGTCGGCGAAAAGAAGTCCTGAACCCGATAGCCAAAGGAACGGAATGGTTCGAAAATATCTGTCCACCAATCAGAGTTGCGCGTCACTGGTACCTTGTTAGTCATTTGACACCTCTTCATCAGTTCGAATCAGTTGAAAGAACCGGGAAGAAAATTAGGCGCTCATGCGCCCGCAATCCATGACTTCGATCAAATTTTACGCAAGGGGCTATGGGCGGGGCGCCGCGCGCATAAAAATGGCCTGCGCGGTCCGGGGACCGGGCGCAGGCCGTGTGACGTTCGCGCTGACTATACGTTATTTTGTGGGGGCGATGACCATCGTCATCTGGCGGCCTTCCATCTTCGGATGCTGCTCGACCTTTGCAAGCTCTTCCGTCTCGTCGCGAACCTTGTTCAGCAGCTTCATGCCGAGCTCCTGATGGGCCATTTCGCGGCCACGAAAGCGCATCGTGATTTTGACCTTGTCGCCGGAATCGAGGAATTTATGCACCGCCCGCATCTTGACCGCATAGTCGTGCTGATCAATGTTCGGACGCATCTTTATTTCCTTGATATCGATGGTCTTCTGTTTTTTGCGGGCAACCGCCGCTTTTTTCTGCGCTTCGAACCGGGCGCGCCCGAAATCCATCAGCTTGCAGACCGGCGTCTCACCGGGCGATACTTCGACGAGATCGAGCCCTGCTTCTTCAGCCAGCCCCATGGCCGCCTGAATGGACACCAGCCCGATGTTATTACCATCTTCATTGATCAGACGGACGCTGGAGGCATTAATATCTTCGTTTGTACGGGGCCCCTCTTTCGTCGGGACCGCATTTCTGGGTGGGCGGGCTATGTACTTTCTCCTTTAAAATTGATCCGGATCCTCTCCCGCCGGGAGAGTTGCGACACTCTATTCTATATATTTTAACGCATTGTTGCCACAGCTTCTTTCACGGAGCCGGAACAAATCATTGTCCCGGCACCCTGGCTTCAAGCGCAAGAGCGGCAATCGCTTCATCAAGCGGAAGGACTTTCTGGTGCTTCTCGCCGAGACGGCGGACGGAGATGGTTTTCTCCTCCGCTTCGCGACGCCCTGCGACCAGCAGCACTGGCACCTTGGCGAGGCTGTGCTCCCTGACCTTGTAGTTAATTTTTTCGTTCCTGAGATCAAGGCTCGCCCGAAGGCCGCTTTTCTTCAGCGCCGCCAGCACCTCGCGCGCATAGTCATCGGCATCATCGGTGATCGTCGCGACGACCACCTGCTCGGGCGCAAGCCAGAGCGGAAAGCGGCCAGCAAATTCCTCAATCAGAATGCCGATAAAACGCTCCATCGATCCGAAAATCGCCCGGTGCAGCATGACCGGACGATGCCGCGCACCGTCCTCGCCGATATAGGTCGCGCCGAGCCGCTCGGGCAGCACGAAATCGACCTGCAGCGTGCCGCACTGCCAGTCCCGGCCGATGGCGTCGGTCAGCACGAACTCAAGCTTCGGCCCGTAGAAGGCGCCTTCGCCGGGGTTCATGGTATAGGAGATCCCCGTCGCTTCGATCGCCTCGCGGAGCGCGCCTTCCGCCTTGTCCCAGATGCTGTCGTCCCCGGCGCGGACGGCCGGACGATCGGAGAATTTCACCTTCACCTTCTCGAAGCCGAAATCCTTGTAGACCGAGAGCAGGAGTTCGCAGAAGATTTCGGTCTCCGACAGGATCTGCTCTTCCGTGCAGAAGATATGCGCATCATCCTGCGTGAAGCCGCGCACCCGCATAATGCCATGCAGCGCGCCCGAGGGCTCGTAACGGTGGCAGGAGCCGAACTCCGCCATACGGAGCGGCAGATCGCGGTAGCTGGTGATGCCCTGATTGAAAATCTGCACATGGCAGGGGCAGTTCATCGGCTTGAGCGCAAGCGTGCGCTCTTCCGACTGCGCGGTATACATATGCTCGCCGAATTTTTCCCAGTGGCCGGAGGCTTCCCAGAGCTTGCGATCGACAAGCTGGGGGGTCTTGACTTCCTTGTAGCCCGCCTCTTCCAGCCGGTGCCGCAGATAGCGCTCAAGCGTGCGATAGAGCGTCCAGCCCTTTTCATGCCAGAACACCATGCCGACGGCCTCTTCCTGCATGTGGAAAAGATCCATTTCGCGGCCGATCTTGCGATGATCGCGCCGCTCCGCCTCTTCCAGCCGGTGCAGATAGGCCTGCAGTTCCTTCTCGCTTCGCCACGCCGTGCCGTAGATCCGCTGCAGCATCTCGTTGCGCGAATCGCCACGCCAGTAGGCGCCCGCGAGCTTCATCAGCTTGAAGGCATGGCCGAGCTTTTTCGTCGAGGGCAGATGCGGTCCGCGGCAAAGATCCTGAAACTCGCCCTGGCGATAGATGCCGATGGGCTGGTCCGCCGGAATGGCGTCGATGATCTCCGCCTTGTAGTGCTCGCCTTCCTTCTTGAAGAAGGCAACTGCCTCATCGCGCTGCCACTCCTCGCGGATGATTTCCTCATCGCGATCGACAATCTCATGCATCCGCTGTTCGATCTTTTCCAGATCTTCCGGCGTAAAGGGTTCCTTGCGGGCGAAATCGTAATAGAAGCCGTCTTCAATGGCGGGACCGATCGTCACCTGGGTATCGGGATAAAGCTCCTTCACCGCCTCCGCCATCACATGGGCGGCGTCGTGACGCAGCAGCTCCAGAACTTCATCGTCGTCGTCGCGCGCGGTCACGATCTCGACCGCGACATTCCGGTCAAGGACCGTTTTCAGGTCCTTCATTTTGCCGTCGATGCGGAGCGCGAGCGCGGCCTTCGCAAGGCCGGGTCCGATATCCTTTGCCAGTTCCTCACCCGAAACCGGGCGGTCAAAAACCCGCGTGCTGCCGTCAGGAAGCGTTATTTCCACTTGTCCATTTGCCATTGAATCCATCCATTCCATGATCGGCCCCGAACAACACCCTGTCCTGGATCGACGATCATGCCGGGACTTTAGAAAACTGACGGTCCATGTCAAGCAATAGACAGGTGCCGCCGCCAATTAGTGACGTTTCAGCGCACCCCGGCCTGTTCACCGAGAACGTCGCGATAGAGCGCAATCGTCGCATCGCACATACGATCGACAGAAAAATGGCTCATGACATGGGCGCGGGCCCGAAGCGCCACGGCTTCGCGCGTCTCCGTCGGCAGGGCAATCGCCTGGCTGAGCGCCGCAGCCATCGCATCGACATCGCGCGCCGGCACCAGCCAGCCGGTCTCCCCGTCGAGGACGGTTTCCATCGATCCGCCATGCGCCGTCGCAATCACCGGGCGCCCCATCGCCTGCGCCTCGACCGCGACGCGGCCGAAGCCCTCCGGTACGGTGGTCGCGGAGACCACCACATCAGAGAGCATCAGTGCGACCGCCATATCCTCGCAATGGCCCTTGATCTGGACGCGCCCCTCAAGCCCGCGCGATCTGATTAGCGCGTTCAGCTCCTCGCAATAGGAATCGCGCCCCTCGGTGCTGCCGACCAGAAAGGCGACAAACTCCTGATCACGGATCTGCGCCAGCGCCTCGATAAAGGTGGCATGCCCTTTCAGCCGCGTCAGGCGCCCCGGCAGCATGATAACGGGCACGCCGTCAGTCATGTCCCACGAGCGGGCCATATCGATGATCCGCTCCGCATGGATGGCGGCCGGATTGAACTTGCGGCAGTCCACCCCACGCGGAATGGTGACGATCTTCTCCGGCGCAACGTCATAATTTGCCCGGATATGTTCGGCGATGAAGTCGGAGATGGCGATCACCCGCTCGCCTTTCGTCATGATCGCGTTGTAGCCGTTTTTAAGCCGGCCGCCGCGCGTATAGGCCGCGTGGAACGTCGTGACGAAATGCGCTCCCGTCCGCCGCGCCGCAAAATACGAGCTCCAGGCGGGGGCCCGGCTTCTCGCATGCAGAATATCGACGCCATATTCGCGGATAATCGCGACCAGCCGCCCGACATTGCGCCACATCTCATAGGGGTTCTTGCTCTCTGCGGGTAGCGTGATGTGCCGTACGCCGATGCGTTTCAGCTCATGCGTCATGATACCGCCGGAGGAGGCGACGATGGGCGTCCAGCCATTCTCCTTCAGCGCCGATGCCATTTCAATCGTCCCGCGTTCGACGCCACCGCCATGCAGGCTTGGCAGGATCTGCAACACGGTCGGAAGACGCCTTTCGACTTTCGGCGAAGAAGTGCTATGGTCGGGACTGATTTTGTTCATTCACTGCATCATCAACATAACTGAAATTAATATGGCTGCACCTGACACACCTAGTATGCTTCCCCGGCCTGACGGTCAATCCCTCGCCTATTATCATACCCCGGGTTTCTCGCCGGGTGTAATATTTTGTCCCGGCTTCATGTCGGATATGGAAGGGACAAAGGCGCTTGCGCTTGAAAAGGCCATGACCTCGCTCCACAGAAGCTATACCCGGTTCGACTATATGGGACACGGCCGCTCGACCGGCAGCTTTACCGACGGGACGATCAGCCGCTGGACGGACGATGCCCTCGCCATTTTGGATAACTGCACGGCCGGGCCGCAGATCATTGTCGGATCCTCCATGGGCGGCTGGATCGGGCTTCGCATGGCGCTGCTGCGCCCCGAGCGGATCGCCGGCTTTGTCGGCATCGCCGCCGCGCCCGATTTCACCGCGCGGATGTGGGAGGATATGCCGCCCGAGGGGCGCGCCGCGATCGAGAAGGATGGATTCTGGGCAGAGCCGTCGGAGTATTCGGACGAGCCTTATATCATCACCCGCAAGCTGCTTGACGACGGACCGCGCAACTACCTGCTCAACGGGCCGATCGACGTAACCTGCCCCGTGCATCTGCTGCAGGGGATGCAGGACGACAGCGTGCCGTGGCAAACCGCGCTGCAGATCCAGGAGGCGCTTGTCAGCGAAGACGTCACCGTCTCGCTCATCAAGAACGGAGATCATCGGCTGTCTACACCTGACAATATTACAGGCCTCATTCTCGCGACTGAGCGTATCGGCAATCTTCGCCAGTAAAAAATATGACGTTTGCCGCAAAAGAGTCACATTCATTATATACAATATAATAATGATGAGGTTCCTGCTCAAACCTCGCTCGGGCGCGCTGAATGCAGACGCCCGAAGACAGTCAGATTGATTACATTGACCTGGTAACAGACTTGCTCAAGAAAGAGTGATTAAGATCACTGGAAATGAGCAAAAAAAACACCAAATAGCACGGTATAGCCTAGTACAGACGCTATTGACCTTTTGCTGATCGTGGGATAGTCCCCCTCTCCCATTGAACGGCAATATGAAGCCGGATCGATCCCCCCTCTCGGTCCGGCTTTTTTTGCGTTATTCACCCTCCGGCGGCGCCTGCATCCAGCGGATGATCCGTATGGCCGGAAAGATCCAGAGTACGCCGGCAACCGGATAGAAGATCAGTTCCACGATCCGGTTTTGTGGCAGAAACTGCACAGCGATGAACACGCACGCCCCGCAATAGAGCGCCAGCATCAGGAGAAGGGCAACGAGGCCAATTAATTTTCGCGCGTGCATTGTCATTTCGAAATATTCCCTCTTTACCGCCCGGATATGCTAGGCTTGATGCCGCCCAGTGGCAGCGGGCCGGCGACAAATGCCACACTTTTGACAAAAAACCAACGCATACAGAACATTATCTTATGGCCAACTCCGGCATATTTAGAATGAGTGAGATTGTGAAAAATATGTTTCAAAGAAAACCGAAATTGACGGATACACCTGAAAACAGCAAGGACGCTCAATCTACTCCTGAACAAAAACTGGAAAGCAGGGTAAAACCGATGACGACAACTGGTGGCACGAGAAGTTTTGGTCTGGACAACAATATCCGCCCCAAGCCCGCTTATGGCATGGCGACGGACGAGAAGAAAGAAGGCAGCAAGCTTCATGTCGGCGCCGACATTCACCTGAAGGGCGAAATCACATCCTGCGACCGGCTGATCGTCGAAGGCAAGGTCGAAGCCTCGATGACCAGCAAGGAAATCGAAATCAGCCAGAGCGGCATTTTCAACGGCACGGTCGATATTGATACGGCCGATATTTCCGGCCAGTTTGACGGCACCATGCTGGCGCGCAAGCGTCTTGTCGTGCGCAAGAGCGGTCGCGTCAGCGGCGATATCAGCTACGGCGAAATCGAGATTGAGCCGGGCGGAGAAATCGGCGGGTCGCTCAAGAAAATCACCGGCGAGCAAGGCAACCTGCTGAACGAGATCGAAAAAGACAAAGCCAAAGACAAGGCCGCCACGAGCGACGCCAAGGAAACCGCATAAGGTTGCACTTTCCACGTCTTTCCGCGCCCTCTCGCTTTTCTGCGACGGAATCTCTCTCCCCGCCCGTATAATGTCAGAAATGGCACGTGGCGGGTTGCTCTTCCATGGAACCATCGGGTGATGATGCATAATCTGGGCGAGATCGAAAAAGATGCTGAGCTTATGCAGGCTGTCGCCGGAGGAAGCGCCTCGGCCAGTCGCATCGTTGTCGATCTCTATCTGAACAGCGCATATCGGCTGGCCCTGCGGATCCTGGGTGATGT
Source organism: Sneathiella sp. (assembly GCF_036844445.1). Lineage (GTDB taxonomy): Bacteria > Pseudomonadota > Alphaproteobacteria > Sneathiellales > Sneathiellaceae > Sneathiella. The sequence continues at coordinate 15,279 of NZ_DAIUFV010000009.1, forward strand.
CGGCCTCGCCGAGGATATGGCGCAGGAGGCTTTCATCCGGCTGTGGAAACAGGCCCCGAAATGGCAGGCGAAGGCCCGCATCGGAACCTGGCTGCATCGCGTCACGCATAATTTATGTGTCGATTATTTGCGCAAGCAAAGGCGTTACAGCGATGAAGAGGTCCCCGATACGGCTGATCCGACGCCGTCCGTTGTGGAGCAGAAGATCCGCGAGCAACTCGGCGATAAGGTTACCGAAGCGCTTCAGAAGCTCCCGGCCCGCCAGCGCATTGCTATTTCACTGGTACATTTTGAGGAATGTGGAAATATAGAAGCGGCGGAAATCATGGATATTTCAGTAGATGCGCTCGAATCCCTGCTGGCCCGCGGGCGGCGCAGGCTGAAAGAACTTCTGTTACCGGCGCGACGCATGTTGGATGGAGTGGAACGATGAAGGAAAAGCTGAGTGCGGAACTGGAGCGCTTCAAGAGTGTCGTCGAGACGTACGGCGCACGGGAAGAGGCGTGGCCTGCGGCCGATCTGCCGATGATGCAGCGGCTGCTTGAAACGTCGGCCGTGGCGCGCAGCCTGCTGCGTCAGGAAACAAAGTTCGATCTGCTGCTGCAACAGGAGTCGCGCATCCCGCCGGCATCCGCGGCGCTGCTTGGCCGGGTTCTGAGAAGCGCGGAGGACGTCAATCGGGGCTCTTTCCTGAAAAGCCTCTGGCCGTTCGGATCACTATGGCAGCCCGCGGCGGGAATGGCCATGGCCGCCTGCCTTGGCATCCTGCTGGGCTTCGCCAGCCCGGACATCCTCTCCAGCCCGGAGGAGGACAGCCTGAACGCCCTTGTCTTCAGTGGCAGCAGCCTGCTTGATCTGGAAAATGACTATGAGAATATCTAGAAATAAAGTTCTTGCTCTTGCGCTGATTGCATCGCTCGCTGTCAACCTCGTCATCGGCGGCTTTATCGCGGCGCAGTGGGCCGGTCACGAGGGCAAGCGTCATACATCGAACCGGCTGCATTTTGATCATCGCACTGCGGTCACCGTTCTTGATGATCAGGAGCGCGAGCGGCTGAGGGAGTTCTGGAAAGAGCGGCGGGAGACCCTTCGCCCGTATTTCCGGGAATTTCGTGAGGATCGCAACAAGCTGAAAGAGCTGTTTACCGCATCCACACTGGATATTCCCGCGATCAATGAAACCTATGCGGAAATGATCGAGGCGCAGATGCGCATAGAAACATTCCTGCAGACCGCGATGGTGGATATGGCGAAGTTCCTGCCCGAGGACAAGCGCGCCGCGTTTTTCGAGCAGGGCTTCAGCTCGGAGCGGAACAAGCCGCGCCCGTCCCGCGACAGCAAAGATGACTGACCGGCGGCAATTCGCCCCGGCGACGGAGCGCAACCGCGAGCCGATCCTGAAGGCATTGCAAGCGTGGCTGCCGAAGCAGGGAACCGTTCTTGAAATCGCCAGCGGCAGCGGTGAACATGCGATCTATCTGGCGCCGCGGCTGAAACCGCTTCTCTGGCAGCCGAGCAATGTCGACCCGATACAGATCGAGAGCGTCACCGACTGGATCGCGCACTCTCCCGCCGACAACCTCCTGTCGCCGCTCCATCTGGACGCGACGGCGTCGCACTGGCCTGTCGAAGCGTCTTCTTATGAGAACCGCCCGGTCGCCGCGATTTTCAACGCCAACATGATCCATATCTCGCCCTGGGAGGTGACGCTCGGCCTGATGGCGGGCGCAGGACGCATCCTGCCGCCGGGCGGGCGCCTCATACTCTATGGCCCGTTCATGTTCAACGGCGCGCACACCGCCGCGAGCAATGAAGAGTTTGACCGCTGGCTCAAGTCACAAAATCCGGCTTACGGGGTGCGCGACATTCGCGACGTAATGCGCGAAGCCGCGGGCCGCGGGCTCCATCATCTCCTCGCCCGCCCCATGCCCGCGAACAACTTCATCCACCTCTTTGAGAAGGCCTGACCAAACAGGCCATCACAACTTATGCAATAAAAAAGGGCCGTCCCGAAGGACGGCCCCGATTTTCGCAAGCGTGAGTAGCCGGCTTAAAAGCCCATGCCGCCCATGCCGCCCATACCGCCCATATCGGGCATTGCCGGGCCGCTGTCCTTGGCCGGCAGGTCGGCGACCATCGCTTCCGTGGTGATCAGCAGACCGGCGATGGAGGCCGCGTCTTCGAGAGCTGCGCGGACAACCTTGGCCGGGTCGATAACGCCGGCAGCCGGCATTTCGGTGTATTCACCGGTCTGGGCGTTGAAGCCGAAGGTCCGGCTTTCCTGATCGAGCAGCTTGCCGACGACAACCGCACCGTCAACACCGGCGTTCTCCGCGATCTGGCGGCACGGAGCCTGCAGCGCGCGGCGAATGATCTTGATGCCGACGTTCTGGTCTTCGTTGGCGCCCTTCAGCCCGTCGAGAGCACGGCTCGCATAGAGGAGGGCGACACCGCCACCTGCAACGATACCTTCTTCAACGGCTGCGCGGGTTGCATGGAGAGCGTCATCGACGCGGTCCTTGCGCTCCTTCACTTCGACTTCCGTCGCGCCGCCGACCTTGATCACGGCAACACCGCCTGCGAGCTTCGCAAGACGCTCCTGCAGTTTCTCGCGGTCATAGTCGGAGCTGGTTTCCTCCGCCTGCTTGCGGATCTGGTTGCAGCGGGCCTCGATGTCGGCCTTGTCGCCCGCACCATCGATAATCGTCGTTTCCTCCTTGGAGATGGAAACCGACTTCGCCGTACCCAGCATGTCGATGCCGACGCTTTCGAGCTTGATGCCAAGCTCATCCGAGATGACCTGGCCGCCGGTCAGGATCGCAATGTCTTCGAGCATCGCCTTGCGACGATCACCGAAGCCCGGCGCCTTGACAGCAGCAACCTTCAGACCGCCACGGAGCTTGTTGACAACGAGCGTTGCGAGCGCTTCGCCTTCGATGTCTTCTGCGATGATCAGGAGGGGTTTGCTGGTCTGGACAACCGCTTCAAGCAGCGGCAGCATCGGCTGCAGGTTGGTCAGCTTCTTTTCGTGGAGGAGGATGTAGGGGTTGTCGAGCTCTGCGAGCATCTTTTCCGCGTTGGTTACGAAGTAGGGAGACAGGTAACCGCGGTCGAACTGCATGCCCTCAACAACGTCGAGCTCGGTCTGGAGGCCCTTGGCTTCCTCAACCGTAATAACGCCTTCGTTGCCGACGCGCTGCATGGCTTCGGAGATGATGCTGCCGATTTCGGTTTCGCCGTTGGCGGAAATGGTGCCGACCTGGGCAATCTCGTCCTGGCTGGAGACGGGCTTCGCCATTTCCTTGATGGAGGCGATAGCCGTGGTCACAGCAAGGTCGATACCGCGCTTCAGATCCATCGGGTTCATCGCGGCGGCAACTGCCTTCAGGCCTTCCTGGATGATGGACTGCGCCAGAACCGTCGCGGTCGTGGTGCCGTCACCGGCGATGTCGTTGGTCTTGGAAGCAACTTCCTTGACCATCTGCGCGCCCATGTTTTCAAACTTGTCCTCAAGCTCGATTTCCTTGGCTACGCTCACCCCGTCCTTGGTGATACGGGGGGCGCCAAAGGATTTGTCGATAACCACGTTGCGGCCTTTCGGGCCGAGGGTGACTTTTACGGCGTCTGCGAGAGTATTCACGCCCTTCAGCATACGGCGGCGCGCTTCTGAATTAAATTTGACTTCTTTTGCCATGTCTATTTTCCTCAATCACAAATGTGCGGGTTAGGACAGAATGCCCATAATGTCTGATTCTTTCATGATCAGGAGATCTTCCCCGTCGACCTTGATTTCGGTTCCGGACCATTTGCCGAAGACAACCTTGTCGCCAACCTTCACATCGAGCGGGCGAACGCTGCCATCTTCTGCAATGGCGCCTTTGCCAACGGCAAGAACGCTCCCCTGAGAGGGTTTTTCCTGTGCGCTGTCGACGAGAATGATCCCGCCCGCCGTTTTCTCTTCGGCTTCGACGCGCTTGACCAACACACGATCATGCAATGGACGAAAATTCATAGATATCTCCCTCATCCTGGGTTTATTAGTGACTTGAGATTTGTTAGCACTCACACGATGAGAGTGCTAACATCTGCGCCAAGGATGTAATAAAGGGGCGTTGCGCTGTCAAGACAAAGTAAGAAATATTCGTGCCCGGTCTTCGTTCGGGTGTTTTTCGGCGCTGCATTGCCAATTCACTTGGCCCAATCCGGATTTTCCATTAGACAGAGCCCTGAATGCGCTACACCTAGGATCGGGATGTTGCCTCAACAAGTGACAAAATGATATCGGCCCGGAAAAACCTGTGACAAACTCCCTTCTTTCCCAACTCAGCAACCTAATCGGCGAGGCCTTTGCCGCCATCGGCCTTGAACGCTCCTACGGCAAGGCAACAGTGTCGCAGCGGCGCGACCTCGGGCAGTTTCAGTGTAACGGGGCGCTTGCCGCCGCCAAACAGGCCGGCCGCAACCCGCGGGAGATTGGCGCCGAGGTCATCTCGGAGCTGGAGAAAACCGGACTTTTCTCCGCGCTCACCCTTGCCGGGCCCGGCTTCATCAATCTCAGCCTTACGGATGACTTTCTGACGGGCCATATCGGCGATATCGCCGAGGACGACTGGTTTGGCTGCCGCAACGGCCGCGCTCCGCAAAAGCTGATCCTCGACTATGGCGGGCCGAATGTCGCGAAGGCCATGCATGTCGGGCATCTTCGCTCCACCATCATCGGGGAGAGCCTTCGCCGTCTGCGCGTATTTCTCGGCGATGACGTGATCAGCGATGTGCATTTTGGCGACTGGGGCCTGCCGATGGGCCTGCTGATCAAGGAGATCGAGCGGCGCGACCCGGCTCTCCCCTATTTCGATCCCGACTTTGCCGGCCCCTATCCCGAGACGTCGCCGGTCACAGTCGCAGAATTGCAGGAGCTTTATCCTGAGGCGTCAACCCGCAGCAAGGAAGATCCCGGGTTTCTCGAAAGCGCCCGCATCGCGACGTTTGAGCTGCAGCAGGGCCGGCGCGGCTACCGTGCACTCTGGCAGCATATGCGTGATGTATCGATCCGCGAGGCGCGCACCGATTTTGAATTACTCGGCGCGACGTTCACGGAATGGAACGGCGAAGCGGACACCAACGAACATATCCCGGTCATGCTCGCCCGCCTGAAGCAGGAAGGGTATGCCGAGCTTTCCGACGGCGCGATGGTCGTCACGGTTTCGGAAGCAACCGACAAAAAGGAAATGCCGCCGCTTATTCTTGAAAAATCCGACGGCGCGGTCATGTATGGCACCACCGATCTTGCCACCATCGAGATGCGCCGCGATCAGCATAATCCCGACGGCATTCTCTACATTGTCGATGCGCGCCAGAGCCTGCATTTCGAGCAGGTGTTCCGCGCCGCCCGCAAATGCGGCAGCATTCCGCCCGAGTGCCATCTCGAGCATATCGGCTTCGGCACGGTCAACGGCAAGGACGGCAAGCCGCTCAAGACCCGCGAGGGCGGTGTCGTTCGCCTCAGAAGCCTGATTGAGGACGCCATCGCGGAAGCCCGCCGCGTTGTTGAAGAGACGGCCGGCATGTCCGATCGTCTCGATGCGGCGGAACTCGAGGACATTGCCGCCAAAGTCGGCCTCGCCGCCATCAAATATGCCGATCTTTCGAACGCACGGATGTCGAGCTACATCTTCGATCTGGAACGGTTCACGAAGTTTGAAGGCCGCACCGGCCCCTATCAGATGTATGCCGCCGTCCGGATCAAGTCGATGCTGCGCAAGGCGGCCGAGCAGGGCCTTGTCGAAGGACGCCTTGTTGCGGGCACGGATGCCGAGCGAAACCTGATGCTTGCGATCGCCGCCCTGCCCGAAGCCATCGCGGGCGCGGCGGAAAAGCACGCCCCCAACATCCTCTGCGATCATGTCTATACCCTCAGCCAGGAATTCAACGCGTTCTATCACGAATGCCCCGTGCTCTCGGAAACGGATGCGGATGTGCGCGCTTCCCGCCTTCGCCTCTGCGCCATCACGCTGCGCCAGATGGAGCAGGTCCTCGGCATTCTTGGCATCGACGTGCCGGAGCGCATGTAAAGAAATTTAAATAATTCCTCTCTACCTTCCGGCCTTTACGCAACCAGCAGAGCAAAGGAAAACAACACGTGCACGCGGAAACCAAAAAGCTGACGCCCGGTGTGGTGACGGGAAGCGACTATCTGACCCTGGTCAGCAACTGCAAGGTGGAAGGGTTCGCCCTGCCGGCGATCAACGTCAGCAGCACCAACACGCTCAATGCCGCGCTTGAAGGCGCAATGCTTAGCAAATCCGACATCATTATCCAGCTGTCCAACGGCGGCGCGCAGTTTTTTGCGGGCAAAGGGATCAGGGACGCGGCGAAGGCCCGGGTTCTTGGCGCCATTTCCGCGGCCCGCCACGCGCATACCATCGCGAAAGAATACGGCATCTGCGTCGTGCTGCACACCGACCATGCCGACAAGAAGCTGATCCCGTGGGTCGAAAGCCTGATCGCGGCGAGCGAGGCGGAATATAAAGCGACCGGCCGACCGCTTTTCAGCTCCCACATGCTCGATCTTTCCGAAGAGCCGCTCGAGGAGAATCTCGCTGAGTGTGAGCGCATCCTGAAGCGGCTCGCCAAAATCGATATGAGCCTTGAGATCGAGCTCGGCGTCACGGGCGGCGAAGAAGACGGGATCGGCAGCGATATCGATCAGGTCGATAACAGCAAACTCTACACCCAGCCGTCGGAAGTTCTTGCGGCCTACGAGCGTCTCTCCCCGCTTGGCCATTTCTCTGTCGCGGCGGCGTTTGGCAATGTGCATGGCGTCTACAAGCCCGGCAATGTGCATCTTCGGCCGGAAATCCTCAAAGCCTCGCAGGAGCATGTACAGAAAGTCCACGGCACGCCGGATCGGCCGCTTGATTTCGTCTTCCACGGCGGCTCCGGCTCGAGCCCGGAGGAAATTGCCGAAGCAGTGAGCTACGGCGTTTTCAAAATGAACGTCGATACCGACACCCAGTTCGCTTTCTCGAAGCCCGCCGGGGATTACGTGAATGCGCATCCAAAAGCGTTCAAGTACCAGATCGACCCCGAAGACGGCACGCCGTTCAAGAAGCATTACGACCCGCGCGCCTGGCTGCGTGAGTGTGAAAAATCCATGGCCGAGCGCGTCCAGCAGGCCTGCGCGGAACTAGGATCCACCGGAAAGTCCATCGCCCGCGCCTGACACAAGCCTATCTGTCCTACCTCAAAAGGCCGCGCTCCTGTCGCGGCCTTTTTTGTTGTCTTGTCAATAGTAGGCATACCAACTATATAGATGCCATGCTGAGCAAAGATGAAGATACTCTTGGAATTCTGGTGCATGAGGTCGCGCATCTCTTGCGCACACATATCGACCGGCGGGTGGAGCCTTATAACCTGACGCGTGCCAAATGGCTGGCACTTGGCGTCCTTGACCGGCGTGAGGGGATGCGTCAGACGGAACTTGCCGACTATCTGGAGCTTGATAAATCGACGGTCGGACGGTTGATCGACCGGCTGGAGCAGCGCGGATTTGTCGAGCGCCGCCGCGATCCCGCTGACCGCCGTGTGTATCGGATTTATTTTACCGATTCCGCGCAGCCCATTCTCGCTGACCTCGAACAGGTCGCTGAGGATGTTCGCGCAGAAGCGCTTTACGGGATTCCGCCAGCAGAGCAGGAACAGCTTCTGTCGCTGCTTGCGCAGGTGAAGAAAAATTTGCTGGACGTGCGCAATAAAAGAGATGTGTCATAAATGACAGAGCAAAGTCGATTGCCCGTAAAAGACTCCGGAGCCACTGCCTGGCATCTTTTTGTTCCCAAACTCTATACCATCCTTCGCGAGGGATATACGGCGGCGGACTTTCGTCACGATACCGTTGCCGGACTGACCGTCGCGATTGTCGCCCTGCCGCTCGCCATGGCGCTCGCCATCGCGTCGGGCGCGACGCCCGACAAGGGGCTGATCACGGCGATCGTCGCCGGGTTTCTCATCTCGGCGCTTGGCGGCAGCCGGTTTCAGATCGGCGGCCCGACCGGCGCCTTCGTCGTCGTTGTCTTCGACGTTATCCGCAATCATGGCTATGACGGCCTGATCGTCGCCACCATTATGGCGGGGTTTATCCTGCTGATCGCCGGGTTTATGCGGCTTGGCACGCTTATCAAATATATCCCGCAGCCGGTCGTCACCGGTTTTACGGCCGGGATTGCCGTCATCATCTTCTCGAGCCAGCTTGATGCCTTCTTCGGCTTCGGGATCACGGATCTGCCCGCCGAGGTTCCGGGCCAGTGGCTCGCTTACCTCACGAATATTCAGAATATCGATCTTATTACGCTCTCTCTCGCCGCGGGCACGCTCGCGCTCATCATTGTGCTGCGCACCTACGCGCCAAAGGTACCAGGTTTTCTCGTCGCCCTGATTGTCGGGGCGGGCGCGGCGACGCTGCTTCACCTGCCGGTCACAACCATCGGCTCACAGTTTGGCGAGCTGCCGAACTTCCTGCCGTCGCCGGCGCTACCCGATATCGAATGGCGGGAGATCCCGGGTCTCCTGCCGAGCGCACTCACCATCGCCTTTCTCGCCGGCGTGGAATCGCTGCTCTCGGCGGTCGTTGCCGATGGCATGACGGGCCGGCGGCATCGCTCCAACTGCGAACTCGTCGCCCAGGGCGTCGCCAACATGGCCTCCGGCTTCTTCGGCGGGATGCCGGCGACGGGCGCCATCGCCCGCACGGCGACCAGCATCAAGTCCAGCGCCCGCAGCCCTGTCGCGGGAATGCTGCATGCGGTCTTTCTGCTGCTGATCATGCTGCTCTTCGCACCGCTGGCGATTTACGTTCCGCTTGCCTGCCTTGCCGCGGTCCTTGTCATCGTCGCGTGGAATATGAGCGAGGTCGAGAGGTTCCGGAGCCTGCTTCGCGCCTCGCTCGGCGAAAAGCTGATCCTGCTGACAACATTCCTGCTGACGATCCTCGTCGACCTTACCGTCGCAATCGAGGTCGGCGTCATCATGGCCGCGCTGTTCTTTATGTACCGCATGGCGAATGTTGTGGAGATTGCAACCGACATCTCGCTCATCGAGGAGGATCGGGACGATCTTACGGACCCCCATCGCGAGGCCTATGCGCCCGGCCGGGGCGTCGCAAAAGGGATCGAAGTTTATGATATAACCGGCCCGTTCTTTTTCGGCACCGTCTCGCTGCTGACCGATGTCCTTGAGCGGATCAACACCAAAACGGAGATCATTATTCTCCGCATGGGCAAGGTTCCGATGGTGGATGCGACCGGGGCAACGGCGCTCGCCGATTTTATCCGCCGCAGCCGCGCCAAGGGCCGGATCGTCATTCTGTCGGAAGCCGCGCCCGCGATCGTGCAGAAGCTGTCCCGGATGGAAAACGGGAAGAGCAATGGCAAGTACCATGTCACCGCGAGCTTCGATGAGGCCCGCGAACTGGCGACCCATCACCTTCGCAAAGAGGAATAAGGAACCGGTCTAGTAGGCGAGCGCACAGCCATCTTTGCGCGATTCTGATCCGGCCGCGAGCACGCCCGTCTCCGGGTCAATGGAAATGATTTGCGCGCCGCCGAGCGGCATTGCCGTGTCGGCGAGGGTATAGCCCATCGCCGCAAGCTCACTTCGGACCGACGCCGAAATACCCGCTTCAACTTCGAGAACCCCCGCATTGTAAAAGGCGCGCGGGCAGTCGATCGCTTCCTGTACATCCATGCCGTAGTTCCAGATATTCGTCAGCAGGCGCACATGGCCGACCGGCTGGAACCCGCCGCCCATCACGCCGTAGGTAATGGCCGCCCGGCCATCCTTTGTGACCATGCCGGGGATGATCGTATGCAGCGGACGCTTGCCGGGCGCGACGGAGTTCGGATGCCCGGGATCAACGACAAAACCAAAGCCGCGGTTCTGAAAGACGACACCCGTTTTCGCACAGGCGATACCGGACCCAAACGACTGATAGAGAGAGTTGATAAAGGAGACGACATTGCGATCCTTGTCCACAACGGAGAGATAAATCGTATCCCGGTTGCTGTCGAGCGCGCCCGCGCCTGTGGGATCGCCCGCTTTCCCGATCTCGATGTAGCTGCAGAGACGGTCCGCAAAGGCGTCGGAGAGAAGCCTGTCGACCGGGATCTCCGCCTGGTCCGGATCGCCCACATATTTGTTGCGCGCAAGATAGGCGAGACGCGCCGCCTCCGCCTCAAAATGCAGGCGCTTTGCACCAAATGGGTCCAGCCCGTCAAGTCCGAGACGTTTCAGGATGTTGAACATGATGAGCGTTGTGATCCCCTGCCCATTTGGCGGGATCTGGTGCACGTCGTAACCCTGATAGTCCGTCCGGATGGGCGTTACATCATCGGCAACGGTCGCCGCGAAATCGCTCAACTCATGCAGCCCGCCCGCCGCGCGGAGTGTCTCCGTCATCTGCTCGGCAAGCGGTCCCTCATAAAAAGCGGCCCTGCCGCCTTTCGCCACAGCGCGCAAGGTTGCGCCAAGCGCCGGCAGCCGCCAGATGCTCCCCGCCTTCGGCGCTTTGCCGTTTTGCAGGAAGAGAGTGCGCGCCGCCTCGTTATTCTCAACCTTGAAAACGGCCTGCTGCCAGTCGATAGAGGTACGCTGCGACACTGTAAAGCCGTTTTCGGCGTAATCGATGGCGGGCGCAAGAATATCGGCAAAATCCATGCGGCCATATTCCTCATGGAGGCGTATCCAGGCATCGATGGCGCCCGGAAGGGTCACGGAATGCACACTCGTCGGCGATATTTTATCAATCCCCTGCGCCCTCAGATAGTCCGCCGTCAGGGCCGCCGGGGCCCGGCCCGAGCCATTCAACCCCTTGATCTCGCCGCTGCCGTTCCTTGCGACGAGCGCAAAGCAATCGCCGCCGATCCCCGTCTGCATGGGATCAATGACGCACTGAACGGCGCAGGCGGCTATGGCGGCATCCATCGCGGTGCCGCCAGCCTTCAGAATGCCAAGACCGGCCTGCGAGGCGTGAATATTAGACGTCGCAATGGCGCCGTTAAGGCCGTAGGTGACGGACCGGCCGCCTTGATAGAAATTGCGCACTGATCTCCCTCCCTGGTCCTTTATCGCCGTAAGCTGGTGCACCCGGGCGGATGCGCTTTACGCCGCGTCTGGCGCGGTCCGCCTGGCTCCCTACCAGAGGCGGACGATTACATATTTGGTAAAGGCGTCATCTACCTTCATCTGGCTGGCGGCGCGCCATGCGGCGAGGGCGTCGGGGTAATTGTCAAAGAACCCCCGCACGTCCATCCCGTCAAGATTGGTGAAGTCCCGGCCGCGGGTGTCGGCGACCTTGCCGCCGAAAACAACAAACAGTTCCGCGCCTGCTTTTGACGTCGTCTCAACCATTTTTATCCTTTTCAACAATCCTGCATTTCCCCGGTGCAATCCGCCTCGCTCCCGTACAACTATTCTCTTGCAGATTGCCGGGCGCTAATCCCACTCATCACGCGACGCCGCGAGACCAAACGATACCACCGCGATCGACAGCAGCACAAGTTGAACACTGATTTCCTCAAGGCCCGTATTGACCGCCAGCCAGCGTACCGCATGTTGGGCCGCGACAAGACAGGCAACCGATAGCAACAGATAAACGGCGAGCAGGCTTGAGGAAAACAGCCGGATAATGCCGACCAGCAGGATGATCCCCATCAGTGCAAGCTGTAAATTCTGTGGAAAGCGCCAGTAGCCAAGCGTTAGCGCGACGGAAAGCCCGGCCAGAACAAGCAGCAGGATCGGCCAGTAGAAGCGGGAAAAGAAAGACGCGAAAAGCCCGGCAACGGCGCCAAGTGCAAAAGCAGTAAGCCCGATCGACTGGGCAAAATGCCGAGCCATGGTGAAGTGGCCGTCAAGAGCGGCATATCCTGCGTATTTCAGCCCGCCAAGCAGCGCCATCACGCCAACGGCCACCGCGCCGAACGCCCAGAACAGGCTGGCGGGAAAAAATGCCTGCCGTGCCAGATTGAGTGAAATCAGGCAGCAGATAAAAAGAATTCCCTCGAATGCGACAACCAGATTCATCGCGCGAGTATGACTGCTTTGCCGCAGTTTGTCCACTCGGCGGATCGCTTAGGCTTTGAATCAATCGGGGACTCATGCTATCTGCATTTGAGCATCAGGGAAATCAGGAGCCGCCCATAGCAACGCCACCCGAAAAGCAAAGGAAATCGGTGTCCATCGCAACTGTGCTCGCCATCAGCTTTGGCGCGCTCCTCGCGGTGACGGTCATCATTGTTCTCGGCATCAGCCTGCTCTCAGGGATTGCGACGACCCGCGATCTGCTGCTCGACAAGGCCGGGGCGGCCATGCAGGCGGCGGAAAGCGATCTTCGCGAAATGCTCGATCCCGCCGCCCAGCAGGCCCATTACCTCGCCGATCTGGTCCAGCACGGCATTCTCGATGTCGAGGACAGCGCAGAGCTTGCCGATTATCTGATCGGCGCCATGGCGGGGACGCCACAAATCGCGTCGCTCTCCTATGTCACCGCCGATATGCAGGTCACCTCCGCCAACCGCGCGGCCTACACGGTTTTCACCGCCGATGAGAGTCACGACCCGATCGCCGTCCTCGGCATCGAGGAACTGTCGCAGCAGGCGGACGGAAGCTGGGGCCAGCTCACCTATGTCCCGACGCTCAATCACGCGGTTGTCAACTTCCGCGAGCCGGTCATTCGCGATGGCGCCTTCATCGGCGCGATCATCGCGACGATCTCGGTTGCCGCCATCGCCGAGCGGATGGAGGCCGCGCCGGTCCTGACCAACGGCAAACGCTTCATCCTCTACGGGCGTGACCGTGTCCTGACCGAACAGGGCGGCGCGCCGCGGCCGTATGGCCTCAGCGTTGAGAATGTCGTCCCCCGGCTTGAAGACATTTCCGATCCGGTTCTGAAAAACATCTGGTCGGGGACGGCGCGCGACTTCGGCCCCGGCACGGCGCAGAATAATTTCGACACCCTCTCACTCGATCATGGCGGGCGGCAGTATATCTTTGTCTACCGCAATCTCGAGGGCTATGCCGAGCAGCCGTTCGTCATCGGTTACTGGGTGCTGAATGATGACGTCTCCGCAGGCTTTCAGCGGCTCATCTACGCCGGCATCTCGGGCCTTGCCATCATGCTGATCGGCGTCTTGCTGGCCATTCTTATCGGACGGCGGATTGCAAAGCCCATCCATGCCCTCTCGGCCGCCTCACGCCGCATCTCGGAGCTTGATTTCAGCAATATGACCGCGCTGCCCAGGAGCCGCTTCAAGGAAATGGATGAAGCAAACCGCGCCTATAACCGGATGGTCCTCGGCCTCAAATGGTTCGAGACCTATGTGCCGAAGGCGCTCGTCCGCCGGCTTATGGAGAGCGGCGAGGCGCGCTCCGAACAGCGCATCGTCACTGTCATGTTCACCGATATCGTCGGCTTCACCCCGCAGGCCGAGCAGATGGATTCCGAAGATGTCGCGAATTTCCTGAATGCGCATTTCCAACTCGTCACCGCCTGCATCGAGAAGGAGGGCGGCACTGTCGACAAATTCATTGGCGATGCGGTGATGGCCTTCTGGGGCGCACCCGAGAATGTGCCCGATCACGCCGCCCGCGCCTGCCAGGCCGCGCTCGCCATCAAACGCGCGGTTGAAGCGCATAACCACGAGCGCGTCGCGGCGGGGCTTGAGAAAATCCGCATGCGGATCGGGCTGCACACGGGGCCGCTGGTTGTTGGTAATATCGGATCCCCGGGGCGGCTCAACTACACCGTCGTCGGCGATACCGTGAACACCGCCCAGCGCATGGAGCAGTATGGCAAGAACCTGCCTCCGAGCGAGACGAGCGACGTCACCGTCCTGATGACCGAGACCACCTGCCACGCCGCCGGCATGATCGCCAACAGGATCGGCGACTGCCAGCTGCGCGGCCGGGCCGATCCGGTCACCATTTTCCGTCTCGATCAGTGAGAGGCGCGTCTAGCGCGGCTGATAATAAGGGTTGGTGCCGTCCGCGTGATCGGTAATGTCCAGCACCTCGGTGATCGACGGAACGAGATTCTGGATCTCGACCGCGACGCCCTGCTTCAAAGTCACATCGGCCATGCCGCAGCCCTGACACCCGCCATCGAGCCGGACAAAGGCCCGGTTATCCTGTAGATCGACCAGCGTGATGCGCCCGCCATGCGCCGCGATGGAGGGGTTGATCCGCTCCTCCAGCAGCTTCTGAATCGCCGCCGCCTCGGGTGTTTTCAGACCGGGCTTCGGCAGGCTCTCGCGATAGTCGAGAACGGCCGTAATTTCGGGGATGTAATGGCGCAGCATATTCTGGATGCCGGTCAGCATCGAGAAGGCGGAGCCCTGGAACTTCAGGTAAAGCTTGCCGTCCTTGAAGCTGTGAAACGCAACATCACCGCCGGACTGGGTCACCGCCGGAACAATACGGGTCGCGAGAAGATCCTTCACCTGCGCGATGATTTCCGCATCAAATTCACCGGCAGCGTCGCTCTTCGCAACCACCGCGGGATCGCCGCTTTGAAAATGGGCGACGAGCGCACCGAAGATCTCCGTGCGCAGTGACGTCCAGTCTTTGTCGTCCGACTTGCCGACAACAACGCTTTCCTCGTGCAGGGTCACCGAGGTCACCCCGTCGACAGCATAAAGCCGCGCCGCAAGCGGAGAGACCTCCGCCGCCGTCTCGGCCGGAACCTGCAAGGGGCCGCCCGCATACACCTTGTCGGCGGGAAAGAACTCAAGCTCTGTCGAGTTTTCAACTGGTTTTGTCTGAATAAACATCTTTTCGTTCCAAAGATCACGTGGAGGATGACGGCATCAATTCTTCCTGCCATAAAGGGCCATCCTTTTAGTCATAACGTAATAGTAATCTTGGAGAAGACAATGGCCAACTTCATTCTGACCGAATTGGAAGAAAGAACGCACGGTAAAGTCGCGCGGCTGACGATCGACAACCAGCGGAAGCTGAATATCCTCAACAGCACCGTCATCGAACAGTTCGGCGAGGCGATCGATCGCCTGAGCACCGACAAGGATATCGCCGTGCTGGTCATTACGGGCGCAGGCGAGAAAAGCTTTATCGGCGGCGCCGATATTACCGAGATGGCCGGCCTTGATCCGGCATCGGCGCGCAAATTCATCACCAGCGTCCATATGACCTGCCGCAAGGCGCGCTTCTTCCACGCCCCGGTTATCGCGCGGGTCAACGGCTTCTGCCTCGGCGCCGGGATGGAGCTTGCAGCGGCCTGCGATATCGTCGTTGCCCGGAGGTCCGCCTCCTTCGCGATGCCGGAAGTCCGCGTCGGCATCCCCTCGGTCGTCGAAGCGGCGCTGCTGCCCCGCATCCTCGGGCTCAACCTTGCCCGCGATCTTGTTCTCAGCGCCCGCAGCATCAGCGCGGAAGAGGCTTACACCGCAGGTCTCGTGCAGCGGCTCTGCGATGACGAGGCGCTCGATGCCACGGTCGAGACCGCCATCGAGGAAATTCTCGAAGGCGGCCGCAACGCCATGGCAATCCAGAAGCAGCTCTGCAATGACTGGGAGAATAACTCGCTCGAGGATGGTATCCAGCTCGGCATCGACGCTTTCGCGCGCGCTTATGAGAGCGACGAACCCGCGCGCATGATGACCGCCTTCATCAAGCGGCCGCGCTAACTTCTGACAACCGCCTCCTCCCGCGTAAAAGCATTATTCATTACCCGTATTATTTGGTATGAAGAAGACGATGGGAGGGGGCATCCTATGCTGGTATTCATTTATAACGTCTTTTCGGGCGGCGGGCGTCAGGCGCTGTCGCTGGAAGGGCTCGATCGACTTTTCTCGACCCGCAGCCACTCGCCGCTGCTCAAGCGCCGCCGCGCCCGCGTCATTCTCTCACGGGTGCGCTTTCTGAGCCTCGTCTCGGCCTTCGCATTTCCGCTCGGCTATCTGCTCGACATGCTGACGTTCGATAGCGAGGCGGCACAAATTCTCGGCATCACACGGGGCCTGATCGCGGTGTTGTTCCTCGCGCTTTATTTCGGGATCTCGAAGGGCGAGAGCCTCCGCGACGCGTACCGTGCGATTGGCATTTTCTTTGCCATTCTGCTCGCGTTCCAGGCCATGTACCAGCCGCTTCTCGGCACCATGAACATCCTCGGGGCGACAAGTCTCGCCGCGGCCGGCTATGCCCTCTTCCCATTTCTTATCATCGCCTGCATTGCGACATTTCCGCTGACTGTCAAAGAAAGCGTCCTGCTCCTTGCCCTCCTGTTCGTTGTTCAGATGCTGATCCTTGTTCTCATGCCGGAAAGCGCCGATCAGGGCCAGCGCGTCGGTATTCTTCTCACCCTTTCGGCAGCCGGCCTGCTCGCCGCGTTCGGCGCCATCAGCCAGCAGCTCTACATGTCTCTTCTCATCGATCACGCCTCGATCGACACGCTGACCGGCGTTTACAGCCGCAACAGCGGCGAGGAAATCATCGATGTCCAGTTCCGCATTTCCAAGCGCCAGAACACGCCTTTCTCCCTCGTCTTTATCGACATCGACAATTTTAAATCCATCAACGACCGCTATGGCCATGAAGCGGGGGACCGGGTGCTCGCCAATGCCGCGACCAATATTCGTCGGAATGCACGCGGATCGGATGTCGTTATCCGTTGGGGCGGTGAGGAATTTGTGGTACTTCTTCCCAATACCGATGCTGCGGGGGCGATGAAGTCCATGCGGCGCCTGCGCAATATCGGCCTCGGACTGCGGCCGGACGGCAAGATGGTAACGGCAAGTTTCGGCATCGTCGATCGCCAGAGCGTGAGTGTCGCGGATTGGACGGCGCTGGTCGATATCGCCGACAATCAGATGTATGAGGCGAAATCACGAGGAGGAGACGACATTTCTGTTTATGTCCCGAGCGATACCCCGGCGGCGGCGCCTGACCGCCCGGCGTCTGCGGCGGCGGAATGATCTTAAAAATTCTCTCTATCGCCTTTGCGGTCCTCTTCATTGCGCGTATCCTGTTTGCGAGAAAGCTGAAAGAGATGGGCAAGGCCGCTGACCGGACGATCAATCTCTTCCTGATCGCGATTGCCCTCTATCTTCTGCTGCATTTCGTCGTGCTCTATAGCACGACATAGACCCATTTCATTCCCCGGGGCGCCGCAATGAAGGAGACGAAGCATGTCCGAAACCCGCATTGAAACGGATACCATGGGTGAAATCGCTGTGCCGGCCGATCGCTACTGGGGCGCGCAGACGGAACGCTCGCTTGAGAATTTCAGGATCGGCGGCGAGACGCTCCCTGCCCCGCTGATTCGCGCCCTCGGCCTGCAAAAGAAGGCGGCAGCGCTCAGCAACCAGATGCTCGGCAATCACGAGTCCCGTCTCGCGGACGCCATCATCATGGCCGCCGATGAGGTGATCAACGGCGACCTTCTCGATCATTTTCCGCTCGTCATCTGGCAGACGGGATCGGGCACACAAAGCAACATGAACGCCAATGAGGTGATCGCCAACCGCGCCAACGAAATTCTTGGCAGCCCGCGCGGCAGCAAGAGCCCTGTCCATCCCAATGATCACGTCAATATGGGACAAAGCTCCAACGACAGCTTTCCGACCGCCATGTCCATCGCCGCGGCGGAGCAGACAAGCCATCATTTGCTGCCCGCCCTCAACCATCTGCACCAGGCGTTGCAGGACAAGGTCACCGCGTTCGATGATATCGTGAAGATTGGCCGAACCCACACGCAGGACGCCGTCCCGATCACCCTCGGACAGGAATTCTCGGGCTACGCCCGGCAGGTTGAGCTTGGCATGGCGCGGGTGAGAGACTGTCTGCCCCGCCTGCTGGAACTTGCGCAAGGGGGCACCGCCGTCGGGACCGGTCTCAACGCTGCGCCCGGTTTCGCGGAAACATTCATCACCAACATCACCCGGCTGACCGGCCTGCCGTTCACCAGCGCCGAGAACAAGTTTGAAGCGATCGCCGCCCATGATGCGCTGGTGGAACTATCAGGAACGCTCAACGTCCTTGCGACGAGCCTGATGAAAATCGCCAACGACATCCGTTTCCTTGCAAGCGGCCCGCGCAGCGGCCTTGGCGAGCTGATCCTGCCGGCGAATGAACCCGGCTCATCGATCATGCCGGGAAAGGTCAACCCGACGCAGAGCGAGGCCATCACGCAGGTCGCGGCGCAGGTCATGGGCAATCACGTCACCGTCACCGTTGCCGGATCCAACGGCCATTTCGAGCTCAATGCCTTCAAGCCCGTGATGATCTACAACGTCCTGCAATCCATTCGCCTGCTCGGCGATGCGCTTCTGAGTTTCACCGACAATTGCGTTGTCGGGATCGAGGCGAACCGGACGCGGATCGATGAGTTGATGGCGCAGTCGCTGATGCTGGTGACGGCGCTCAATCCGCATATCGGCTATGATAACGCGGCCAAAATCGCCAAGAAGGCCCATGCCGACAACAGCAGCCTGAAGGAAGCGGCGCTTGCCCTTGGCCTGCTCACCGCCGAACAGTTCGATGACTGGGTCCGCCCCGAGAATATGGTTGGGAAAGAATAGAAACGTCGGATCATTGGAGCGGGTGAAGGGAATCGAACCCTCGTCTTAAGCTTGGGAAGCTCCTGCTCTACCATTGAGCTACACCCGCGACGCCTCTTAAGTGCACCAAAGCGGGCGCACCGTCAAGAGTATTGAAAGGCGCGCGCCCTCTCTTTTTCACCGCCCGGACTCGCGCGGGACGATGTATTTGAAGCGCCGCGCCACAGGTTGATATTCTCCTTTCATTAGAACAACAGAATTTCTTGACAGCGGCAAAAGCTGGCGATAATCATTTTTCCCGTGGTGATTTGTGCCGACCGGCTTGCGGCCACGTTAAAGAAAACGCTAAAAGGTCGGGGCTCACGGGAACCCTGATCTATTGGTCGGGGTTTTTTTGTGCCTCGAGGGTAATGACATGACAAAAGATGAAAGGACGACGCCTTGCGTCAAAAAATATCGGACCGCCACAAAACTGGTGCGCGGCGGAACGAAACGATCGCAGTTTAACGAGACGAGCGAAGCCATTTTTCTGAATTCCGGCTTCGTTTATGACAGCGCCGAGCAGGCGGCCGGCCGCTTCACGGGTGACAATCAGGGCTATATCTACTCGCGCTACGCCAACCCGACGCTGTCGATGTTCGAGAACCGCATGATCCTTCTCGAGGAGGGGGCCGAATCGGCCCGCGCGACGGCGAGCGGAATGGCGGCGGTCAACGGGGCGCTGATGTCGCTGCTGAAAGCCGGCGATCATGTCGTCGCGCCGCGCGCGCTGTTTGGGTCCTGCCTCTATATCATCGAGACAATCCTGCCGCGCTTTGGCATCCATACGACGCTGATCGACGGGACCGATATCGACCAGTGGAAGAACGCCGTCACCGACAAAACCGCGTGCGTTTTTCTTGAGACGCCGTCTAATCCGTGCCTTGAGGTGATGGATATCGCCGCCATTTCCGAGATCGCGCACAAAGTTGGCGCGAAGGTGATCGTCGACAATGTGTTTGCAACGCCGGTGCTGCAGCATCCGCTTAACCTTGGCGCCGACATCGTCGTCTATTCCGCGACGAAGCATATTGACGGGCAGGGCCGATGTCTTGGCGGCATCATTCTTGGCGCCGAGGAATTCATCGAAGAGACGCTCGCCCCATACCTCAAGCATACGGGTCCGGCGCTGAGCCCCTTCAATGCATGGAACCTGTTTAAAGGTATCGAAACGCTTGACCTGCGCGTCCAGAAACATTGCGACAATGCGGAAAAGATCGCCGATTTTCTCGCCGCCCATCCGGCGGTCAGGAAAGTGATTTATCCGGGCCTTGAAAGCCATCCGCAGCATGCGCTGGCGCGCGCGCAGATGTCCCGCGGCGGCTCGCTCATCGCGTTTGAAATCGAGGGTGGCCGGGCGGAAACTTTCGCCGCGCTCAATCGGCTGTCGCTGATCGACATCAGCAACAACCTCGGCGATGCAAAATCCCTCATCACCCATCCGATGACGACGACCCATTCGAGCGTCGATCTCGCGACGAAGGAACGGCTCGGCATCAGCGAAAGCATGCTCCGTCTCTCGGTCGGGCTTGAGGATGCGGCCGACCTGATTGACGATCTTGGAGAAGCGCTCGGGCCGATCGCCGGCTGACGAGCCGCGATCGGTTGCGGCAGCGACCTGTCCGATTTACTGGACAAATTTGCCCCTTGGCGCGATATTCAGGGGGAGCCGGGCTCATCGGGCAGGTCGCGCAAGGAAAGTAACATGACGGTATCTGGCCTTTACAGCAAGATCACAGAGAATATAGAGGTGTCGGTGACGCCGATCTTTCTTCAGGATCGCTCCCGGCCAGCAGACAATCTTTATGTCTGGGCCTACCAGGTTCGGATCGAAAACAAGGGATCCAGCACGGTGACGCTCCGCTATCGTCACTGGCGGATCACCGATGCCACAGGCCGCTCGGAAACCGTTGACGGCGAGGGCGTGGTCGGGGAACAGCCTGTCCTTGCGCCGGGCGAGTCTTATGAGTATACCAGCGGCACGCCGCTCTCGACGCCGTCCGGCATCATGGTTGGCAGCTATGACATGGAAGAAGAATCGGGCAACCTTTTCTCCGTTGATATCCCCGCCTTCTCGCTGGACAGCCCCGGGGCGATTTCATCCCTTCACTGATCCGCCGCGCACATCACAAGTTAGGAATCAGGTACCATGACCAAACATTCTCACCCCGGCGCTCCGGCCAAGGACCGTCCGACCAAGGAGCAGGCCGAAGATGCGGTGCGCACGCTGATCCGCTGGGCGGGCGATGATCCGACGCGGGAGGGCTTGCGCGGAACCCCCGACCGGGTCGTCCGCTCCTACCTTGAGTTTTTCGCCGGCTACAATGAAGACCCCGATGCCTATCTCGCCCGCACCTTCGAAGAGGTAAACGGATATGACGAGATGGTCGTTCTGAAAGACATCCGGGTCGAAAGCTATTGCGAGCATCACATGGTGCCGATTATCGGGGTTGCCCATGTCGCCTATATGCCGAGCAACCGTGTCGTCGGCATCTCGAAACTTGCCCGCGTTGTCGATGCCTATGCCAAACGGCTGCAAATCCAGGAGAAGCTGACCCGGCAGATCGCCGAGACGATCGAGCGCGCCCTGCAGCCGAAGGGCGTCGCCGTCATTATTGAAAGTGCCCATCAATGCATGACAACGCGGGGCGTACATAAGGATGGTGTCACAATGATCACCAGCACCATGCTGGGGGTCTTTCGCCGCTCCGACATCACCCGGCGCGAACTGCTCTCTTTCATCGATAAAGGCTGAAGGCCAATCGGGCCGTGACCGACTTTCGTCTGATCCTGACAATTATCGGCCTCCTGCTCGTTTTCACGGGCGTAACGATGCTGGTCCCGGCCGCCGTCGATCTCGGCGTCGGTCATCCCGACTGGCAGATGTTTCTTATCTCCGCGGTGGTTCTGTTCTTTATTGGCGGCGGACTGTTTCTCTCGAACCGCGGCAGCGGGCTGATGCTCGACCGACGTCAGGCCTTTGTCTTGACGACCGCGGCCTGGATCGTGCTTCCCGCAGCGGCGGCGCTTCCGCTCACCTTCGGCACGCTCGACCTGTCGCTCACGGATGCCTTTTTCGAGGCGATGTCCGGACTGACGACCACGGGCGCGACAATTCTCATCGATCTCGAGACCCTGCCGCCCGGCGTGCTGATCTGGCGTTCGCTGCTGCAATGGTTCGGCGGGATCGGGATTATCGTCATGGCGATTTCCATCCTGCCGCTGCTTCGCGTCGGCGGCATGCAGCTTTTCCGGATGGAGGCATCGGACGCCACATCGGAGAAAATGCTGCCGCGCGTCGCCAACATCGTGAAGGCAATCGCCTTCATCTATCTCACGCTCAGTATAATTTGCGCGCTCGCCCTCTGGGGGGCCGGCATGAGCCTGTTCGATGCCGTCAACCATGCGATGACGACGCTCTCGACCGGCGGTTTTTCCACCGCCGACCAGTCGGCAGGACATTTCAACAATCCGCTCGTCGAGAGCATCATGGTCGTCTTTATGATCATGGGGGCGATGCCGTTCCTGATGTATCTGCATTTTTTGAAGGGCAACCCCGGCGATTTCCTGATGGACAGCCAGATCCGCTGGTTTCTCTCGCTCATCCTCACGGGCATTGCGCTTCTCGTCTGCTGGCAACTGCTGCACAGCCGCATCCCCTTCTTCGACGCCCTGCGCCATGCGACCTTCAGCGTCACGTCAGTCATTACAGGAACCGGCTACGCGACTGTCGATTACAGCCAGTGGGGAGGGTTCAGCGTCGCCGCCTTCTTCTTTCTCATGTTCACTGGGGGCTGCGCCGGATCGGCGTCGTGCAGCATCAAGATCTTTCGCATCCAGATCGTCGTTGAAACCCTGCGCTGCCGATTGATCCAGCTCGTCCGCCCGAACGGCATTGTCGTGCCGCGCTATAACGGCCGCGCCCTGCCGGAGGAAGCCATTACCTCGGTCGCGAGCTTTATTTTTCTCTTCTTTGCGCTATTCGGATTGACGGCCATCGGCATCAGCCTGACCGGTGTTGACTTCATCACCGCCATATCGAGCGCCGCCGCGGCGATTACCAACGTCGGGCCGGGACTTGGCGACATTGTCGGCCCGTCGGGTAACTTCCGCTCGCTGTCGGATCCGGCAAAGTGGATCATGGCAATCGCCATGCTGCTCGGCCGGCTGGAGCTGTTTACTGTTCTGGTGCTTTTCTCGCGCCGCTTCTGGCTCCGCTGAGGCGGGGCTCAGGCCAGCCCGAGCGCAGTGATAACCAGCTTTGTGACCCGCTCCCTGGTCTTCTCTCGCTCCGCGGCCGCAAACTCCTGCCAGCCCACGCGCGCTTTTATCAGCTCCACCCCGCCCGCCTGCTGCAGACAGAGAAGAAGGAGAAGCGCCGCATCAAGACGCGCTGCTGCCTGACCCGCCGCCCCGCCCTGCAGGCGCGCAACGAGGATCGCGAGAAGATCCGCGATCACATTGATATGCCCGTCCATGAGGATGTGAAATCCCTCGCCCGGAATGTCCAGCTCCCGCAGGATCAGCCGTGTCCGCCAGCGCCCGTCATCGGAAAGCGCATCATCAACAAGGCGGGCGACGAACTTCTCCATCATATCGGCATAGTCCCTGCGGTCGCCGCCAGCGGAGGCGAGCCGCTGCTCCAAGAGCAGGGCAAGATCCATCCGAAGCGGCTTCAGGTCGCGGACCAGCTTTTCGAAAACCGCCCGGTAAAGTCCTTCCTTGCTGTCGAAATGATAGGAAATGGCGGACAGGTTGACCGCCGCCGCCTTGGCGATTTCGCGCGTCGACACGGCGCCAAAGCCGCGCGTCGCGAAGAGGCGGCCCGCAACGTCCAGCATCCTGTCTGAGGCAGATTTTTGAGCGTCGGTCATGCTACCGGATCAATCGTTTGATTTAGCTGGCTGAGGCTAGGTCAAAATGCGCGCGCCGACAAGCGGGAAACGCGCCGCCGCCACAATGGGACGGCGCGTTCACTCATTAACGGAGATATGTCCCCATATAGGCGCGGATATTTTTCTCCATTTCCTGATCGAATGCCTGCATCAGGGCGTTTACTTGCGTGTAATACATCTTCTCCCGCTCGTTCAGCGTAATCCCTTCAGGAACGGACTTGCTGCGCGTCACCTCGGCAGTCGCAACGGCATAGGCGCCGGAAATTTCGTTTACTTTGACTTCAACGAGGGCGTGAAATTCATAGAGCTCCGACTGGCTTTTGGTCACCAGCCCGCGCAGCCCGGCTGCCTTGTCGAGTTCCTTTTCGAGCGCGCTCGCATCGCGGATCGTGACAATCGCAACCGCCGCGCTGTTGCCGGTCGTTTTGAGGCGATCGCTCACCCAGTTGCGAATGGCGTGATTGATGGAAACCGGCAGTTCATGCTCGACATGCGGCCGCTGCAAGGGGGCGCGGAATTCGTCAACGATCCGGATTTCCCCGACATCGAGGTAAATCGGGCGGAGATGCTGAAAGGTAATATCCGGATAGGAGGGCTGCGGCGGTGCCTGCACGCACCCGGCGAGAACGCCTGTCATCAAAAGGGAAACCGCAATCAGAAACCGCTTGATGCCTGCCATGTCGCTAAACCTTTTCACGAAGGGAAACCCGCCATACTGTATTACGGGGTATAAAGGAAATTCAACCCTCTCCTTGTCAACAGCTCGATCAACTCGATGTCACGAGAGATCCTCGGGGCGGATATGATACTTGCTGGAACAGAACTGGCAGTCGACCGTTATGACACCATCGATGGCCATCTCCGCCAGATCGCTTTGCGCGAAGGTGCGGAGCGTCGCCACGACTCGCTCGGCGCTGCAGTTGCAGTGATCGGCAAGCTCCTGCGGATCATAGAGCCAGACACCCTCCTCGTGAAACAGGCGATACAACAGCTCGGGCGATTTCAGAACATTGCTCGTCAACTCGTCGGCAGTCACCGTGTTGACCAGCGCCTCCGCATTTCGCCAGTCTTCATTGTGAAAATCCTGGCTGATTTCCGCCGCGCTTTCTTCGGGCAGGCGCTGGATCATCAGGCCGCCCGCGCGCCATTTCCCGCCAACCTTTTCGACGGCCACGCGCAGTTGCGTCTCAATTTGCTCGGACTTGTCGAAATAATTTTCCATACATTCCGCAAGACTGTCGCCCTGCAATTCGACAATTCCCTGGTAACGCTTGCGGTCCGAACCGGCATCAATCGTAAAGGCGATATAGCCGCTGCCGAGATAGCTGCTGACGGTCGGGGCGATATCGCCTGCGACGAGTTCTTCCAGCCGCGCGGGATCGAACGAGGCATAGCCGCGCATATTGCCGGGCGTGGTCATATCGGCCGCGATCATGGTGATGGCGCCGTCACCCTTGGTCTGCACCGTGAAGATCCCGTCGAACTTCAGCGCGCCGCCAAGCATCGCGGCAAGCACAATCGCTTCGCCGAGAAAGCGGGCGACCGCATCCGGATAGCCGTGCCGATCGAGAATGGCGTCCACGACGCTGCCCATGCGCACGACACGGCCGCGCACGCCCGATTTCGCCATCTGAAACGGCTGGATAAGATTATCGGTAATGATTTTCTGACCCGGTTCGGCCATCTGCTTTCCTTCACGTTGCAGGCGAAAGACTAGCCTTGCAGGCACCAGCGCAAAATCGCTTTTTGCGCATGCAGCCGGTTCTCCGCCTCATCAAAAATGACCGACTGCGGACCGTCCATGACCTCCGCTGTCGCCTCCTCGCCGCGGTGGGCGGGAAGGCAATGCATAAAGATGGCGTCACCCGATGCGCGTGCCATCAAGGCCGCGTCAATCTGATAGGGCGCGAGCAGATTATGGCGATTGGCGACATCATCGCCCATCGAGACCCAGGTGTCGGCAACCACGCAATGCGCGCCCGCGACCGCCTCGGCCGCATCGCGGGTGACGTGAACCCGCGCGCCGGTCTCCTTCGCCCAGTCGAGCACGCGCGGATCCGGCGCCAGTTCGTCGGGGCAGGCAACGCGAAACTCGAAATCGAACTGCCCGGCGGCATGGATCCAGGAGGTGACCATATTGTTGCCATCGCCGCACCAGGCAACGACCTTGTCGCGGATCGGCCCGCGATGCTCCTCGAAGGTCATGACATCGGCCATCAGCTGGCAGGGATGGCTGTCGTTGGTCAGGCCGTTGATGATCGGAACCGTCGCATTCTCCGCCAGCTCCAGCAGTTTCGCATGCTTGTCCGTGCGGATCATGATCGCATCGACATAGCGCGAGAGTACGCGCGCCGTATCGGCGATGGTCTCGCCGCGGCCGAGCTGCATATCCGCGCTGTTGAGAACGATGGTATGGCCACCGAGCTGGCGCATCGCCATGTCGAAAGAGACCCGCGTGCGCGTCGAGGGAAACTCGAAAATCGCCGCCAACGTATGGCCGGCAAGTGGCGCCTCGGGATCGACCGTGCCCCGCGGCAGCCCTTTGCGGGCGGCCTTAAGGGCAATGCCGTCATCGATAATGCGCCGCAGATCTGCGCGCGACACTTCGTGCAGGTCCAGAAAATGCAACGCCTCAGTCATTTTCAAGCTCCGTGCAGGCGGCATCCAGCCGATCGATAAACTCTGAAATCTCCGCATCTTCGACAATCAGCGGCGGCAGGAGGCGAATGACGTTATCGCCGCCCTTGGCGGTGAGAACTCCATGCTCCAGCAGCTTGTTGTGCAGCACCGTATTCTCGACCTTGCATTTAAGGCCGATATGCAGCCCGATGCCGCGAACTTCCTCGACTATATCCGGGTGACGGTCAATGATGCCGGCGAGCCCCTGCTTGAGATGATTGCCCATCTCGGCGACATGATCGAGAAAGCCCTCTTCGGTCATCACATCGACTACTGCACCGGCCACCGCCATCGCAAGCGGATTGCCGCCATAGGTGGACCCGTGGCTGCCAACGGTCATCGTCTTTGCCACCTTCTCAACAGCAAGGCACGCGCCGACCGGGAAACCGCCGCCGAGCGCCTTGGCGGCCGTCAGAATATCCGGCGTGATGCCTGAATGCTCATAGGCGAAGAGCTTGCCCGTCCGGCCCATTCCGGTCTGGATTTCATCGAGTACGAGCAGCAGGTCATGCTCATCGCAGAGTTTGCGAAGGGCGCGCATGAATTCCGGCTCAACCACCTGAATACCGCCTTCACCGAGTACGGGCTCGATCATAATCGCAGCGGTTTGCGGGGTGATCGCCGCTTTCACCTTTTCGATATCCCCGACCGGCACATGATCGAACCCGTCGACGACAGGGCCGAAACCGTCCAGCAGCTTCGCCTGCCCGGCCGCCGCGATGGTCGCGAGCGAGCGCCCGTGAAAGGAATTCTCAAAGGTGATGATGCGGTATTTTTCCGGCTGTCCGTTGGTGCTGAAATATTTCCGCACCATCTTGATGGCAGCTTCATTCGCCTCAAGACCGGAATTGCAGAAATAGGCGGCATCGGCAAAAGTCGCATCGACCAACTTTTTCGCAAGCGCCTCCTGACCCGGAATACGGAACAGGTTCGACACATGCCAGACCTTGTTCGCCTGCTCAACCAGCGCAGCAACGAGGCGCGGATGCGCATGCCCGAGGGCGCTTACCGCAATGCCGGCCGCAAAATCGAGGTATCGTCGGCCGTCATTCCCGAAAAGATACATCCCCTCGCCTTTTTCAAAGGAAAGGTCGGCCGGAGCATAATTCGATAACAAGGCGGGAATCATGTGCTTTCTCCACGAAAAACAAAGCGGCGCAATCGCCAATTTCCGATACCAGAAAGCGCGGAAGTATTGACAGCAGACCGGTTTCTGTCAATCAATCTCTTGCATATTTGCTGATATTTTCAGGCTTTCAGGCGATATCCGCTTTTTATCAGCGCCCAAACGAAGATATAAAGCGCAATATCAACCGCCGCGATCAGAAGGGCGCCAACCCAGACGACGCTGTCGGAGGTGCCGATAAAGCCGTAGCGGAAGCCGTCAATCATATAGAAAAACGGGTTGAGATGGCTGATCTGGTACCAGATGCCGGTCAGACGCTCGATCGAGTAAAATGTGCCTGAAAGGAAGGAAAGCGGCATGATGATGAAGTTCGTGACCGCCGCCATATGGTCGAACTTGTCGGAGATGATCCCGGCGGCGATGCCAAGAAGCGAAAGCATCAATCCGGCCGCAAAAACGTAATAGATAATCACCGGCCAGGAATGCACCGATAAATCGACGAACGGCCAGACTGCCACCGCAACGACAAGCGCGACGCACGCGCCGCGGGCAACGCCCGCAAGCACATAAGCAAGGGTAAGCTCGGTCGGGGAGAGCGGCGGCATCAGGATATCGACGATATTCCCCTGCACCTTCGAGATCAGGATCGAGGAGGAGGTGTTCGCAAAAGCGTTCTGGATCACCGCCATCATGATCAGTCCCGGCGCGAGAAAGACGTCAAAGCTCACCGCACCGATATACCGCCCGCTTCCGCCGAAGGCGAGCGTGAAGATTGCAAGAAAGAGGACAGACGTCATCATCGGCGCGAAGATGGTCTGCAGCGGCACCTTCAGAAAACGATGAATTTCCTTCCACAGCAACGTGAGGAAGCCGCGCCAGTTGACGAAGCCGATCTTGTTGGCAAGGCGGGGCAGCATGCCCGAATTGCCCGGGTCACGCCGGGTTAAAAGAGGAGATGTCATGGCGGATACATAGGCAATCATTGCAGACTGCGCAAGAACTCTGTGCAAGCAATGCGCGCCCCGCCCGCTGTCCCCGCGCCGCTCGCGGCGAGACTGGACACTGGCGGGGCTTTGCGACAATATACCCGCAATCAAGGGAGTTTTGAGACAATGTCTGTTGAAATTTACCACAATCCGCGCTGCAGCAAATCCCGCCAGACGCTCGCCCTCCTGCAGGAAAAGGGGATCGAGCCGGTTGTTATTGAATATCTCGTGACCCCGCCGGACGCAAAGCGCCTCAAGGAGATTCTGGCGCTCCTCGACATGAAACCCCGCGATCTGATGCGAAAGGGCGAGGCGGAATATAAAGACCTCAATCTCGCCGATGCGTCTCTCAGCGATGATGCGCTTGTTCAGGCGATGGTCGACCACCCGAAACTTATCGAGCGCCCGATCGTTTTCGCAAACGGCAAAGCCCGTGTCGGTCGCCCGCCGGAGCAGGTACTGGAAATCCTCTAGGCTCCCGATTATCGCGCGGCCTCGCTTTTGATCCGCCGCCCCACTAGAATTCGGTTTATTTTCGCGCCATAATGCAGGCATGGCGCATAAACAAAAGTAACAGGAGAAAACCTATGGCAGACGCCGTTATCGTATCCACTGCAAGAACACCTATCGGCAAAGCCTATCGCGGTGCCTTCAACAATACCCATGGCGCCGATCTCGGCGGCCATGTCATCAAACATGCGGTCGCACGGGCCGGCATCGATCCGGCCGAGGTGGAGGATGTGATCATGGGCGTCGCCAACCCCGAAGGGGCGATGGGCGGCAATATCGCCCGCCAGGCGCTGCTCACCGCCGGTCTGCCGATCACCTCATCGGGAACGACCGTGAACCGCTTCTGCTCGTCCGGCCTGCAGGCCATCTCGATGGCCGCGCAGCGCATCCTCGTCGATCGCGTGCCGGTCATGGTCGCCGGCGGCATGGAAAGCATCAGCCTTGTCCAGAATGAACATGCGAACCGCTACCGCTCGCAGAGCGACTGGCTGCTGGCCAACAAGCCCGCCATTTACGATCCGATGCTGAAAACGGCGGAAACCGTCGCGACCCGCTACGGCATCACGCGCGAGGCGATGGACGAATACAGCTATCAGAGTCAGATGCGCACCGCCGCCGGGCAGGAAGCCGGCCGCTTCGATCAGGAAATCGTCCCGATGACGACGACCAAGGCGATCGAGAATAAGGAAACCGGCCAGGTGATGTATGAGGAAGTCACCCTCAAGCAGGACGAAGGTAACCGCCCGAGCACGACGCTGGAAGGGCTTTCCAGCCTGAAGCCGGTTCTCGGCGAGGACTGCTTTGTAACCGCCGGCAATGCGAGCCAGCTTTCCGACGGCGCATCGGCCTGCGTCGTTATGGACAGCAAGCTCGCCGAGAAGCGCAATATCGAGCCGCTCGGCATCTATCGCGGCCTTGTTGTCGCCGGCTGTGAGCCGGACGAGATGGGCATCGGCCCGGTCTTCGCGATTCCGAAGCTGCTGGAGCGGCATAACCTCAAGATGGACGACATCGGCCTTTGGGAGCTGAACGAAGCCTTTGCGGTCCAGGTTCTTTACTGCCGCGACAAGCTTGGCATCCCGAACGAGCTGCTGAACGTGAATGGCGGCGCGATCTCCATTGGGCACCCTTACGGCATGTCGGGCGCCCGCATGACCGGCCATGCGCTGATTGAAGGCAAGCGCCGCGGCGTGAAATATGTCGTCATCACCATGTGCATCGGCGGCGGCATGGGCGCGGCAGGCCTTTTCGAAGTCGCCTGATCGACCTTTCGCACATAAACAAGAAAGATCCCGAAGGCGCGCCCGTCGGGATTTTTTTTGGCCTCATGAAAAAGGCATAAAAAAAGACCCGGAAAATCGGGCCTTTTCTCAAAATCACGATCTTACCGTGTCGGTATCGGCTCATCGCCGGTGTAGTCATAAAAGCCGCGTCCCGATTTCTGCCCGAGCCAGCCGGCCTCGACATATTTGACGAGGAGCGGACAGGGACGGTATTTCGTATCGGCCAGACCCTCATAGAGCACCTGCATGATAGCGAGACAGACATCGAGCCCGATAAAGTCGGCAAGCTGCAGCGGACCCATCGGATGATTGGCGCCAAGCCGCATCGCCGTATCGATCGCGCGCACCGATCCGACGCCCTCATAGAGCGTGTAGATCGCTTCGTTGATCATCGGGAGGAGAATGCGGTTGACGATAAAGGCGGGGAAGTCTTCCGCCGGGGTCGGTGTCTTGTTGAGCCGAAGGGTCAGCTCGCGGATGGTCTCGAACGTCTCTTCGTTCGTCGCGATGCCGCGGATCAGCTCGACAAGCTGCATCACCGGCACCGGGTTCATGAAATGCATCCCGATGAATTTTTCGGGCCGATCGGTTACCGCCGCAAGGCGGGTGACCGAAATGGACGAGGTGTTGGTCGCGATAATCGCTTCCGGTTTCAGCTTTTGACCGAGATTGGAGAGGATCTGTTTCTTGATCTCCTCATTCTCGGTCGCCGCCTCAATGACCAGGTCCACTTCACCAAGATGCGTGTCGTCCTGAACAGGGTTGATACGGGTCAGGGCCTTGGCAACGTCCGCCTCGGTCAGGGCGCCGCGACCGACCTGACGCTTGAGGTTGTATTCGATCGTCTCCATCGCAGTTTTGAGCTGCTCCTCGGAGATATCGTTCAGGTAAACGTCGATATCTGCGAGCGCCATGACATGGGCAATTCCGTTGCCCATGCGTCCTGCGCCAATCACACTTACTTTTTTTATCATTGCCTATTTCCAGCCATAAAGGTGAGCGCGATCATACCGCCAAAACCTGACCCGTACCTGCATTACAGGGCTGCTTCCAACTCGGGCAGTACCTTGAACAGATCGGCAACGAGACCATAGTCGGCAATCTGGAAGATTGGCGCTTCCTCGTCCTTGTTGATCGCGACGATCACCTTGCTGTCCTTCATGCCGGCCAGATGCTGGATCGCGCCGGAAATACCGACCGCGATATAGAGCTGCGGGGCGACAACCTTGCCGGTCTGACCGACCTGGTAGTCGTTGGGAACGAAGCCCGCATCGACGGCGGCGCGGCTTGCACCGACGGCAGCGCCGAGCTTGTCGGCAACCCGCTCCAGCAGGACGAAATTCTCGCCCGACTGCATGCCGCGGCCGCCGGAGATGACAATTTTGGCGGCGGTGAGCTCAGGCCGCTCGGATTTCGAAAGCTCTGCGCCGACAAAGGTGGAAAGACCGCTATCGGCTGCGGCCGAAACCGCTTCAACGGTGGCCGAGCCGCCCGTCGCGTCGGCGGCCGGGAAGTTGGTCCCGCGCACGGTGATCACCTTCTTTGCATCGCTCGACTGCACGGTCGCCATGGCGTTACCGGCATAGATCGGCCGCACGAAGGTGTCCGCAGAGACAACCTGCGTGATTTCGGAAATCTGTGCGACATCGAGAAGCGCGGCAACGCGCGGCAGGATATTCTTGCCCGCCGTAGTGGCCGCCGCGACGATCGCATCATAGCTGCCGGCGAGAGAAACGATCAGTGCGGCCGTGTTTTCGGCAAGGCTGTTCGCATAGAGCGCATCGTCGGCCAGCAGAACCTTGGCGACGCCCGCGACCTTCGCCGCTTCATCCGCTACTGCCGCGCAGCCGCTGCCTGCGACAAGCACATGTACATCGCCGCCGAGTTTGGTTGCAGCCGTTACCGCATTCAGCGTTGCGCCGCCAAGCGCAGCATTATCATGATCGGCAAAAACAAGAACAGTCATCAGATAACCCCCGCTTCATTTTTCAGCTTGTCGACCAGTTCGGCGACAGATTCCACTTTCACACCGGCTTCGCGTTTTGCCGGCTCTTCCACTTTCAGCGTTTTAAGACGCGGCGCGATATCGACACCGAGGTCAGCCGGGGTCTTCTCATCGATCGGCTTTTTCTTCGCCTTCATGATGTTCGGCAGGGACGCATAGCGCGGCTCGTTGAGGCGCAGGTCCGTCGTGACAACCGCCGGCATTTTGAGTTCGATCGTCTGCAGGCCACCGTCAATTTCACGGGTGACGCGCGCCGTGCCATTCTCAAGGCTGACTTTCGAGGCGAAGGTGCCCTGCGCCCAACCCAGCAGCGCCGCCAGCATCTGGCCGGTCTGGTTCGAATCGTCGTCAATTGCCTGCTTGCCGACGATGATGAGGTCCGGCTTTTCTTCTTCGGCAATCGCCTTCATCAGCTTTGCAACCCCGAGCGGCTCCACGATTTCGTCAGTCTTCACGAGAATCCCGCGATCGGCGCCCATTGCCAGCGCCGTCCGCAGGGTTTCCTGCGCGGCCTGCGGGCCGACGGAGACAGCGACGACTTCGGTGGCCACACCTGCTTCGCGGAGGCGCAGCGCCTCTTCAACAGCGATTTCGTCGAAAGGGTTCATGGACATTTTGACGTTAGCGAGGTCTACACCTGTCTTGTCCGCTTTCACACGGATCTTAACGTTGTAGTCCACGACACGTTTAACAGCGACGAGAACTTTCATAGGTCGGTTTACTCCCGGAGTCATATTTTCACACCCGACGGAAACCCGTTTCCCGGCAGCGTGAAATTGTGAACGTAAAATATTTAAATTCGGCAGTGCACAATAAATAGGTAACGACTATCTGTCAATTCGCCGAATTGGTACATCTTGTCGCAAGCCGGGCCGCGTTTTTCAACCCTAAAGCGCTCGCAAGTATCCTATCTGTTTGCCCCGGGAACCCATAAAATATCTTCCTTGCCCTTATTGTTGAGAAAACGTCCCAAAACAAACAGAAAATCCGATAATCGGTTGATATAGGCAATTGCAACCGGATTAACAGGCTCCGAATCGGCGAGCGCAATCATCCGTCGCTCCGCGCGCCGGCAAACGGTACGCGCAAGATGGAGATATGCGGACGCCGCCGAGCCGCCGGGCAGGATAAAGGACTTCAGCGGAGAAAGCTCCGCATTCAGGCGATCAATCTCCTGCTCCAGCCGGTCGACCTGTTCCTGGACGATGCGGAGCGGCGGATATTTCGGATTTTCCTTCTCCGGCGTGCAAAGATCCGCCCCGAGATCAAAAAGATCATTCTGGATACGCGAGAGCAGCACGTCGCCAGCGGCGTCCACATGCAGCCGCACCAGGCCGATCACTGCGTTGACTTCATCGACGTCGCCATAGGCCTCGACCCGCGGGGCTGTCTTGCTGACGCGCGCGCCGTCGCCGAGCGACGTCAGCCCCTTGTCACCGCCGCGCGTATAAATTTTGTCGATTTTTACCATGCGTTTTCAAATTCCGGATGTGACCCGACTAGTCAAAGGCGCCGGCCAGCCAGAAGCCGAGCATGATCAACGCGACGCAAATCGCCTGCATCAGGATGCGCAGCCGCATCAGCTTGTTGCTATGACGGCGGTTAAACTCGCCCCCGCGCGCCATGGTCAGAACTCCAAAGAGGAGAACGGCCGCTGTCGCGATAAGAGCCGCAAGAATGAAATAGTTGATCATAACCTGTCCGATCTAGCATATAAGGATATGGCAGACAACGCTATATCCCCTAGCTTATATGGACAGGAAAATTCATGGAAGCAACCCGCGATATTGTAATAATTGGCGGCGGCGTCATCGGCTCCTCTATCGCCTATTTCCTGAAAGCCTCTCCGGGCTTCACGGGCAGCGTGACGGTGCTGGAAAAAGATCCGACCTATGAATTCGGCTCGACTGCCCGCTCATGGGGCGGCGTCCGCCAGCAATTCTCGACGCCGGAGAATATCCTGATCTCGAAATTCACCGAGGAATTTCTTGCCGATATCACACGCTATCTCGGCGTCGACGGCGATCCGGTGAGCGTCAATTTCGAGGAGCGCGGGTATCTTTTCCTCGCCCAGGAGCCACATATTCCGACACTTTACGCGAACAATGCAATCCAGCGTGGGCTTGGCGTGAATGTCGCCCTGCTCGATACCGACGATCTTGCACGCGGATATCCGTGGCTCAATGTCAGCGATCTTGCCGGCGGCTCGCTCGGTCTCAGCGGAGAAGGCTGGCTCGACGCCTACAGCCTCAATCAGGCGTTTCGCAAAAAGGCAATCTCTCTCGGCGCGGAATATCGCGCGGTTGCCGCCATCGGCCTTGAGCGGGACGGCAACAGCGTAACATCGGTCCGCCTTGGCGATGGCTCGGCGATTGCTGCGGGGCGCGTCGTCAACGCCGCGGGTCCGGACGCGGCGACGGTCGCCGGCTGGATCGGCGTCGATCTCCCGGTGCGGCCACGCAAGCGCTACGCCTATTCCTTCAGCTGCCGCGAACCGATCAGCGGCTGTCCGCTGGTCATTGATCCGAGCGGCGTCCACTTCCGCCCCGAAGGCAGGCAGTTTATCGCCGGCTGTTCGCCCGCGGCCGAGGATGATCCGGATTGCACCGATTTCGAGATCGACTACGGCTGGTTCGAAGAGCATATCTGGCCGATCCTCGCCCATCGCGTTCCCGCTTTCGAGGCAATCCGCATGGAACGCGCCTGGGCCGGACATTATGCCTATAATTTGCTCGATCAGAACGCCGTTCTCGGCGCCCATCCGGAGATCGGCAATTTTTATTTCGCCAACGGATTTTCCGGCCACGGGCTGCAGCAGTCTCCGGCGGTCGGGCGGGCCATTGCCGAGCTGATAATCCACGGGGAATTTCGCAGCCTTGACCTCTCGCGGCTC
Source organism: Sneathiella sp. (assembly GCF_036844445.1). Lineage (GTDB taxonomy): Bacteria > Pseudomonadota > Alphaproteobacteria > Sneathiellales > Sneathiellaceae > Sneathiella. The sequence goes on from NZ_DAIUFV010000009.1 coordinate 50,258, forward strand.
GGCTTTGAACGGCTGGTGACTGGAAACGCGCTGAAAGAGCGTAATATTGTCTGAATGCAGGGAAGGATCTGAAATGCCGATTGTTCGGGTTGAGATGTTTGAAGGGCGCGATGCAGAGACCAAGCAGCGGCTGGTGCGCAGGATCACCGATGCGATGGTTGAGATCACGGGCTGCAGTGAAGCAAGCGTCAACGTGATTATCCAGAATGTCGCGAAAGAGGACTGGGGCCTCGGCGGCGACCTCGCCAGCCGCAAATTTCCGGACGGGAGAAAGTAACAGGACTTTCAGGTGCAGGACATATTTCTGATCAATTTTCTCGTCCGGATCTGGCGCCATTTCAAGGAGCAGAACTGCCTGCGCATGGCGACGGCACTCAGTTATCAGACACTGCTTGCAATCGTCCCGATCGCCGCCATCGCCTTCGCCTTTTTCACGGCTATCCCGGCGTTTCACCATCTGCGGGAAAAGCTGACGCGGCTGCTGGTCGACAATCTGCTGCCGTCCAAATTCGAGGCAATCGACGCCGCCATGCACAGCTTTACGCTCAATGCCGGTCAGCTCACCTATTTCGGCCTCGCCGGTATCGCGATCACCGCGCTGATGCTGATGGCGAGCATCGAGGAGATTTTTGCGCAGATATGGAAGGTCGCCGCGACGCGCAATCCGCTCCGCCGGCTCATGACCTATATCGTCATCACGCTGATCGGCCCCATCGCGCTCGGCAGCAGTCTTACCCTCGTCAACTGGCTGATCGCGATCAGCGAGGAGGCGACCGGCTTTCGCCTGTCGGGGGCGCTGGAATTCGTCAGCTTCACCATGCCGATATTGCTGCCGTTCCTCATCCTGTTCCTCCTCTACCGGATTGTGCCGGCATGCGAGGTGAAATGGCTGCACGCCTTTATCGGCGCAGGGACGGCAACGGTGCTTTTCCTGCTCGGGAAAACGCTGTTCAAACTTTACCTGCAGTATTTCCCCTCATACGAGGTGATCTACGGCGCGATGGCGGCGTTCCCGCTATTTCTCATCTGGCTTTATGTCAGCTGGGGCATCGTGCTGTTCGGCGCGTCCATCGCGGCCGTGCTCGGATTTGAATATACGGGGAAGATGGAAAAGCGCGAAGCGGCCTAGCCGTCCGGCAGGATTATCGCGCCGTCCGCCGTTATCTCGAACCCGGGGTTCCAGGCAACTTCCCAAAGATGACCGTCAAGGTCGCGAAAATAACCGGCATAGCCGCCCCAGAAGGTCTCCGCCGCCAGCTTGACAATCTCCGCACCTAGCCCGCGAACGTCCATCAGAAGCGCATCGACCTCGTCCCTGCTCCGCGTGTTGTAGGCAAGGGCGATGCCCGTGAAGCCGCTCCCCTCCTCCGCAACGCCTGCATCTTTTGCAAGCTCGGTGCGCGGAAACAGCGAAAAGACAATGCCGCCGCATTGGAAGAAGGAAACGCCGGAAGCGTCCCTCAGGGATCGCTTCCAGCCGAGTGCTTCATAGAAGGCCGTGCTCCGCCCAAGGTCGCGAACCCCGAGCGTTATGAGCGACAGCCTCTGTTCCATGATAACCCCCGTCAGTTGGCCCCTTCGAGCAGACGGCGGGCGATGACCTGCGCCTGGATTTCACCGGCGCCCTCAAAAATGTTGAGGATACGCGCATCGCACAGCACACGGCTGATCGGATATTCGAGCGCAAAGCCGTTGCCGCCATGGATCTGCAGCGCGTTGTCCGCCGTGCTCCAGGCGACGCGGGCGCCAAGCAGCTTCGCCATACCGGCTTCAAGGTCGCAGCGACGCCCTTCGTCCTTGGCCCGGGCCGACGCGTAGGTGAGCTGGCGCGCCATCATGATCTCCACCGCCATCCAGGCGAGCTTGCCGGCAACGCGCGGAAATTCGATGATCGGCCGGGAGAACTGGATACGGTCCAGCGCATAACGCAGGCCGAGCTCCATCGCATTCTGCGCAACGCCGAGCGCGCGGGCCGCCGTCTGGATGCGGGCGCTCTCGAAGGTCTGCATGAGCTGCTTGAAGCCATTACCCTCCTCGCCGCCGAGCAGGTTTTCCGCCTTCACCTCGAAATTATCGAAGCCGAGCTCATATTCCTTCATACCGCGATAGCCGAGCACCTCGATCTCGCCGCCGGTCATGCCTTCGGCTGGAAAATCTTCCGTTTCCGTCATATGTGGCTTTTCGGCGAGCAGCATGGAGAGGCCTTTGTAGCCCGGCTCGTTCGGATTGGTGCGGACCAGCATGGTCATCACGTCGGCACGGGCCGCATGCGTGATCCAGGTCTTGTTACCGGTCACCTTATAGACGTCACCGTCGCGGACCGCACGGGTGCGGAGCGAGGCAAGATCGGAGCCGGTATTCGGTTCGGTGAAGACAGCCGTCGGCAAGATCTTGCCCGTCGCAATCGGACCCAGCCACTTGTCCTTCTGTTCCTCGGTCCCGTTGGCAAGGATCAGCTCCGCGGCAATCTCCGAGCGGGTGCCGAGCGAGCCGACGCCGATATAGCCGCGCGACAGTTCTTCGGAAACGACGCACATGGACATCTTGCCAAGTCCGAGGCCTTCATATTTTTCCGGAACGGTCAGCCCGAAAACGCCGAGTTCCGACATTTTCCGAATCACCGGCATCGGGATCAGCTCGTCCTTCAGATGCCATTCATGGGCATAGGGCATCACCTCTTCGTTAGCGAAGCGGCGGAACTGGTCGCGAATCATCGAGAAGGTCTCGTCGAGACCCGGATTGCCGAAGTGATCGGTATCCATGCCTTCGGCAACGAGGACAGCAATACGGTCCTTCACGGCTGATGTATAACCGTCCTCGATCAGCGTGCGGACTTCGGCGGTCTTGAACTTGGCAATCGCCGCGTCATCGAGGCCGAGATCGGCCGGGCGAATGATCTCGCCGAGCGACATCGGAATGCCGCCCGCAATCTGCGCAAGATATTCGCTGAAGCCGGCCTGCAGGATGAACTGCTCCAGCTCGCCGAAATTGCCTTCGCTCGCAAGGTGGCGGGCCCAGTTGAGCGTTTCGCGCATCGCTTCGACATAGGTTGCAAGCCAGGCGAGACCATGCGTCGCATACTGATTGGCGTCCACGAGCGCGGCGCTGATCCGGCCCTTCTCGTCTCGGGTGATATCCGCGACCGACATGATCGCCTGCTGCTTGAAAGTTTCGGCCGCCGCAAGCGCCTTTTCACAAAGACCGTCGAGCCCGTCGAGAAGTAAGGCGCCCGGCGTCGCAACCAGTTCAGATGTTTTCATTCTTATTCTTCCTTATGGGATATGGTCGTTTATTCGTTACCGGCCTCAATCGCATCCTCAAACGTCCGCAGACCCGGATATTTAGCGGAAACCAGCACGGCCATATTGCCCGGCTTATGTTCGTTGTTCATCATTTTCGTGTGCGCGCGCGGAATATCGTCCCAGGAGAAGACTTCCGACATGCAGGGATCAATCCGCCGCTCCAGCACCATGTTGTTGGCCTGTGCTGCCTGTTTCAGATTGGCGAAATGACTACCCTGAATACGCTTCTGGCGCATCCAGACAAAACGCGCGTCCATTGTCAAGTTAAAGCCGGTTGTGCCGGCGCAGAAAACGACCATGCCGCCGCGCTTGACGACGTTGCAGGAGACCGGGAAGGTCTGCTCACCGGGATGCTCGAACACGAAGTCGACGTCATTGCCCTTGCCCGTGATCTCCCAGATCGCCTTGCCGAACTCGCGGGTCTTCTTCATATATTCCGCAAAGCCTTCGCCGTTGACCTTGGGAAGCTGACCCCAGCAGTCAAAATCCTTGCGGTTGAGAACGCCCTTCGCGCCAAGAGACATCACGAAGTCGCGCTTGCTTTCATCGGAAATGACGCCGATCGCGTTGGCGCCGGCGGCCGCGCAGATCTGAATGGCCATGGAGCCGAGGCCACCCGAGGCGCCCCAGATCAGCACGTTGTGACCCGGCCGCAGGATATGCGGGCGATGACCGAACAGCATCCGGTAGGCGGTTGCAAGCGTCAGGGTGTAGCAGGCGCTTTCCTCCCACGTCAGATGTTTCGGGCGCGGCATAAGCTGCCGGTCCTGAACCCGGGCGAACTGCGCGAAAGACCCGTCCGGCGTCTCATAGCCCCAGATCCGCTGCGAGGGAGAGAACATCGGATCGCCGCCGTTACACTCCTCATCGTCGCCGTCATCCTGGTTGCAGTGAACGACAACTTCATCGCCGACCTTGAAGCGCTTCACCTTGTTGCCGACGGCATAGACAATGCCGGACGCGTCGGAACCGGCGATGTGATAGGGCTGCTTGTGCACATCAAAAACCGAGATCGGCTCACCGAGAGCCGCCCAGACGCCGTTGTAGTTCACGCCCGCCGCCATAACCAGAATCAGCACGTCGTGACTGTCGAGCGCCGGCGTGTCCACAACTTCGATCTGCATTGCCTTTTCCGGCACGCCATGGCGCTCCCGACGGATCGCCCAGGCGTACATCTTGGCAGGGACATGACCGAGCGGCGGAATTTCGCCGACCTCGTAAAGATCCTTAATCTTGCCAGCCGGTAAGTGAGCGCCTGTTTCGGACAGAGCGGCTGATTGCGTATTTGACATCAAAACATCCTTCGCATTTTTAGGGTTCTATATCTATAAAGCGCAGATATCAGAGCTTACAAATTCCCGAGTCTCGCATGATATATCGCATCGCATCAAAATTGGAACTGAGACCTTTACATTAGCCCCGTTTGCGGGAAGATTACTGACCTTTGGCCAGATAACAAGTATTTTTTGCATTGCAGCACGGAGATATGTTATTACGCAGTGAAACACCGTCGCGTAACAACCGCTCTGATTTGACGTTCAAAACGAAATAATATTATGAGGAAAGTCGAAATGGAAGCCCCGAAAACCGCCGTTTCAAAGAAAGACCGGCCCTGGCTTTTCCGTACCTACTCCGGTCATTCTTCGGCCAGCGCATCGAATGAGCTCTACAAGACTAATCTTGCGCGCGGGCAGACCGGCCTCTCCGTCGCCTTCGATCTGCCGACCCAAACCGGCTATGATTCGGATCATGTTCTCGCCCGCGGCGAGGTTGGAAAGGTCGGCGTTCCGATCTGCCATCTTGGTGACATGCGCACTCTTTTTGAGGGCATCCCCCTCGAAAAGATGAATACTTCCATGACGATAAACGCCACGTCCGCGTGGCTGCTCGCGCTCTATATTGCGGTCGCCGAGGAACAGAATGCCGATATCTCGGCGCTGCAGGGAACAGTCCAGAACGATATCATCAAGGAGTATCTCTCCCGCGGGACCTATATCTTTCCGCCCAGCCCGAGCATGCGGCTTATCACGGACGTCGTGAGCTACACCTACCGCGAAATGCCGAAATGGAACCCGACCAACGTCTGCTCCTACCATCTTCAGGAGGCCGGCGCGACGCCGGTGCAGGAGCTTTCCTTCGCACTTGCAACCGCGATTGCCGTTCTTGATGCGGTGCGGGACAGCGGCCAGATCGCACCGGAGGACTTTCCGGAAGCCACGGGACGGATCAGTTTCTTCGTCAATGCGGGGATTCGCTTCATCACTGAAATGTGCAAGATGCGCGCCTTCGTCGACCTTTGGGATGAAATCCTGCGCGATCGTTACGGCGTCAGGGAAGAGAAGTTCCGCCGCTTCCGCTACGGCGTTCAGGTCAACTCGCTTGGCCTCACCGAACAGCAGCCGGAAAATAACGTCTATCGTATCCTCCTCGAAATGCTCGCCGTGGTGCTCTCCAAAAAAGCCCGCGCCCGCGCCGTCCAGCTTCCGGCCTGGAACGAGGCGCTCGGGCTGCCGCGCCCGTGGGATCAGCAATGGTCGCTCCGCCTGCAGCAGATCGTCGCCTATGAGACCGATCTTCTGGAGTTCGGCGATATTTTCGAGGGCTCCGTCGAAATCGACCGCAAGGTGGAAGAGCTGAAGGCCGCCGCGCGCGAGGAGCTGCGCCTGATCGAGGAAATGGGCGGCGCCGTCGCCGCGGTGGACACGGGCTATCTGAAAGAAAGCCTCGTCAATTCCAACACCGCCCGCGTCCAGTCGGTCATCGCCGGGGAGCTGCCGGTTATCGGCGTCAACCGCTTTACCGAATCCGCGCCGTCTCCGCTCACGCAGGAGTCGGACGGCGGCATCATGGTCGTTGACGAAGCCGCCGAGGCCGAGCAGATCGAGCGACTGAAAGCCTGGCGCGCGAGCCGCGATGAAAATGCCGTCCAGCGTGCGCTTGAAGCCCTCTCCAAAGCCGCCCGCGAGGGCAGCAACATCATGCCACCCTCCATCGTCGCCGCAAAGGCCGGCGTCACGACCGGCGAATGGTCGGAAGCGCTCCGTCAGGTCTACGGTGAATATCGCGCCCCGACAGGCGTCGGTGTCGCCGTCTCCAACGTCGAGAATGACATTCTGGAGCCCGCGCGCGAAAAAGTCGCGGTTGCGAGCGGCGAGCTTGGCCGGCCGCTCAAGGTTTTGGTCGGCAAGCCGGGCCTCGACGGCCATTCGAACGGCGCCGAGCAGATTGCGGTTGCCGCGCGCGACAGCGGCATGAAGGTGGTCTATGAAGGGATCCGCCTGACGCCCGAGCAGATCGTCACGGCCGCCAAGGCGGGCAGCGTCGATCTCGTCGGCCTCTCCATTCTCTCCGGCTCGCATATTCCGCTTGCCACCGAAGTCTGCGAGCGGCTTGCCGCCGAGGGGCTCGGTCACATTCCGGTGGTTGTCGGCGGGATTATTCCGCCCGACGATGCGGCAAAGCTGAAGAAAGCGGGTGTCAGCGCGGTCTATACGCCGAAGGATTTCGACATGGCGGGAATCATTATCGACATGGTGGACATCATTATGAAATATGACGATGTCGCCTGATGGTTTCGCGGCGGGAGATTCGCAGCCACCCGCCGGAAATTAACTATAGTCGATCATTTTCAGCACTTCTTCGGCTGTATAGCCTTCCTCGCGGAGGGATCGGACAGTGGCCGCGCCGTCGCGCTTCGAAAGCCGCTTTCCCTGCGGATCGGAGATCAGCCCGTGATGCAGATATCGCGGCGTCGGTAGGTCGAGAAGCGCCTGAAGAAGGCGATGGATATGCGTCACCGCAAAGAGATCCTGCCCGCGTACCACGAGGTTGACCCCCTGCACCGCGTCATCGAACGTGACGGCGAGATGATAGCTCGCAGGCGTCTCCTTGCGGGCGAGAACAATGTCACCGAAGGGGGCCGGATTGCACTGGATGAACCCCTTGTTCACTTCCTCGAAGCGAAGCGCGGCAAGCGGTACTGAGGCCATCGCCTTAACCATATCGAGACGAAGCGCGTAAGGTGATCCGTCGGCATAGCGCGCCTGCCGCTCCGCCGGGCTCAAATGCCGGCAAATCCCCGGATATGCAGGCCCGTCGGGGCCGTGCGGGGCCGAATTGCTGCGGGCTATTTCGGTGGCAATTTCCTTCCGCGTACAGAAGCAGGGATAGATCAGATCGCGGTCCGAAAGCTTCGCAAGGAGCGCCGCATAGTCATCGAAATGCTCACTCTGGCGGCGCACCGGCTCTTCCCATTCGAACCCCAGCCAGGCGAGATCCTCAAAGATCCCGGCCTCAAATTCAGGCCGGCATCGGGTCACGTCGATATCCTCGATCCGAAGCAGGAAATGGCCGCCGCTTTCACGCGCCGCGCGAAAGGCAGAGGCCGCCGAGTAAACATGCCCAAGATGCAAATATCCCGTTGGACTCGGCGCGAAGCGGGTTATAGTTACCATATCGTTAACAGGGGGCCGGACGTTAAAATATACTCACAATACATCTAAAATTTTACCTGTTTTTGTTGTCAGCCATCCACCCCGGCGGTAGCCTTTGTTAATTGTTTGTTAAGTATATAAAGAAGACCGACAGGCGAGACAAATGTTTAGACGTATCTTGATCGCGCTGAATATCCTGCTGCTGGTGACGGCGTGCGCTATCCCGATCAGCCGCAATCATGATATCAACACGGCGATGGAGCGTTATGAGAATGCCTATCGCGAAATTGTCCGCGACGATCCCCGCACAGCGGAGAATATCGCCGTCATGGCGGACGTTCTGGAAACGATCGACCGGCGCTATGTCGACGATGTCAATCCCGAGCAGCTGATCGACCGGGCGATCAAGGCGCTCGCGGCAACCCCGGATGACAGCAAGGCGCCGTTCGAGACGGATCCGACGACCCGCGCCCTCAATGCCATGCTCGCCTCGATGGACCGCTTCACAGGCTATATGGCCCCGCAGCATTTCTCCACCTACCGCGAGAGTCTCGATGGCCATTTTATTGGCCTTGGTGTTCATATCCGCATGGTTGAGGGCGATCTCACCATCATGGATCTCTTGAAAGGCTCCGGTGCGGAAGCCGCCGATCTCCGCGCGAAGGACATTATTACCCATGTCGATGGCAACCCCATCAAAGGCCTGACGTTGCAGGAGGCCCGCGCGCTGCTTCGCGGACCGGAAGACAGCATCGCCGAGCTGACCATTCGCCGCCCGCCCCTCACTGATCCGATGCTGGTTGCCGTTACCCGCAAGGAAGTGGAGGTTCCTTCTGTCGCCCATCGGGTGGAGGGGAATGTCGGCTATATCCGGATTTATTCCTTCACCCGCAAGACTGGCTCAGGCGTCACGGCCGCGCTTCGGGACATTGACCGGGAACTCGGCTCCGGGCTCTGCGGCATCGTTCTTGATATGCGGAACAATCCGGGCGGGCTCGTTTCAGCCGCCGAGATGGTCGCCGACGCCTTTCTCGACGGCGGCAACATATACTCCGTTGAGAACCGCGGCCACCGGATGATCGTTCGGGAGGCGGAACATGGCGACCAGGCGCGAGGAACTCCCATTGTCGTCATGCTGAACAAGAAATCCGCATCATCCTCCGAGATCGTTGCAGGGGCGCTGAAATATCAGGCGCGCGCCAAGCTGTTCGGGGAACAGAGCTATGGCAAGGGCCTGATGCAATCGCTGATGCCGCTGCGCAACGGCGGCGGCCTGAGGCTGACGACGGGCCGCTTCACGACGGGCGGTGGCCCGACCTTCCACGGTGTCGGGCTCGCACCGGATATCCCCCATGCGGATGCCGAGGGGGAAAGCGACGCCTACCAGATCGCCCTCGCCGCCAAAAGCCTGAACTGTTCAACGAACCTGACGACGGCGCTCAATACAGCGCAATGACGGCGGGCGATTATATCGCGGATGCCTTTGCCTTCATTCGGGCAAGAGACGCCGATTTCGCCCGTGCGCTGACGCTGATCCGCCCGCTCCCCGACCGCAGCCGCCCGGCAGGCTTTGAGCATCTCACGAAAATCATCATCGAGCAGCAGGTGTCGCTGGCGAGCGCCGAAGCAATCTGGCAACGGCTCGCCGCCGCCGTCACGCCCTTTACGCCCGAGCGGATGATGCTGCAGGATGAGGAGGCGCTCCGCCGCGTTGGCCTCAGCCGCCAGAAAGCGCGCTACTGCCTCGCCCTTGCAAGCGAGATTGTCGAAGGCCGCCTGCTGCTCGATCGCCTGCATGAACATGATGATGCCGCCGTGCTGGAACAGCTTACCCGCATCAAGGGCATCGGCCGCTGGACCGCGGAAATATATATGATCGCCTGCCTTGGCCGCCGCGATATCTGGCCGGCGGGCGATGTCGCCCTGCAAACCGCTCTCGGCCATTTGAAAGGCCTTCCGGCGCGGCCCGATGCGATGGCGATGGACCTGCTCGGCGAACCGCTTCGTCCCTATCGCACCGTTGCGGCGCGCATTCTGTGGCGTTATTATGCGGATGTGGTGCAGGCGCCGTCGCGCCGCGGGGAGAGTTAAGCAAATCCGCCGCTTTTACGCCGTCTGACCGGCGCGCATATCGGGCTTCACCTCGGTTGCGATGAAATTCAACCATTACCTAGATATGGTGGCGCATAAAATATTTCATACAAAAGACTGTATTAGCATTTGCAATTTTACAGCGAACGCGCCAAACTTTCTGGCAGTCACCTCGCGTGGAGACAAAACCGGTGCAGGCGTCAGTTGAAAAATATCCGGCCCTTGTGTTGAACGCCGACTACAGGCCGCTGAGCTATTTCCCCTTGTCACTCTGGTCGTGGCAGGACACCCTGAAGTCGGTCTTTCTGGATCGCGTCAACATCGTCTCTGAATATGACCGGGTGATCCGCTCGCCGAGCTTTGAAATGTGCCTGCCGAGCGTCATCAGCCTGAAGCATTATGTCCGCCAGAGCCGCCAGCCAGCCTTCACGCGTTTCAATCTTTTTCTTCGCGACGGTTTCCGCTGCCAATATTGCGGCTCGGCCGAGGAGTTGACGTTTGATCACGTGCTGCCGCGGCGTCTTGGCGGGCGGACGAACTGGAAGAATATCACCACCGCCTGCGCGCCATGCAACATGCGAAAGGGCGGCCGCACGCCGCGCGACGCCAATATGTTTCCCGCCGTTGCGCCCTTTATCCCGACGCCCGAACTCCTTAACAGGCGCGGGCGTGGCTTCCCGCCGAACTACCTGCATGAAAGCTGGCGCGACTATCTCTACTGGGATACGGAGCTCGAGCATTAGGATTTTGCCCCTCGCCTACTTGCACTACCCGCCCCTCGGCGTCTATATAGGAACCGATTTCATATGAACTGTTCCTGTCGAGATATGATGTAAAATGAGTTACGGTCTTGGACTTTCCGAGAAAAAGCAGGCCCGCCAACGGCGCAGCCGCTTTTTCAAGTTTATATTCTATATCGCGCTGCTCGCGGGGGCCGGGACCTACGGCTATTATGAAGGACAGGCCAATGCGGAGCGACGCATTGCCGATATCGAAGGGCAGGTCATCGCGCTGACCAGCGAGAATGACCGGCTGAACGATCAGGCACGGGCGGCGCTCGACAAGCAGAGCGCGGCGCTGGCCGAGGCCCGCGTCTGGCGTGACAAGTTCGAAAATGAGATCCCGACCGGCGCCGTGCGGGACATTCTGACGCTGGTTCAGCAGCGCATCAATGACGGCCTGGAGGCGGAGCGGCTGCAATCCCTTATAACGCTCGCCCAGAACAGCCAGAACTGCGATCCCGCGCCGGAAACGAAGCGCTTTATCGTCAACACGCCAATCTTCTCAAGCCCCGGCAACTCCGTCAGCCTCGGCAACGGCACGATCACCGTTACCGGCAAAGGCAAATCCGCCGTCAATGCGGAAAACCGCGTGGAAGCCTGGTATGACCCGAACGAACCCGTGGAAATCACCTTCACGCAGCTTGGTGGACAGACGGAGCAGCTGTCGGGTGTGCTGCCACTGCACAAAAGCGTCGTCTTCGGCGCGAATGAGTATCGCTTCAGCATCCTTGCCGGCAAACAGAGCTTCGCCACCATCTCGGCAACGCGCTGCGATTTTCCGTAAAATGACACGCGGTCGCTCCCAAGGCGACCGTCGCTGCACCAAAGCTTGTCAGATACGCGATGAGAGCCAGATCGCGAGCTTGGATCCTGTTTTGACCGCCGTTGTCAGCAGCTCGTAGCCCGGCGCATCGCTCGCACCTTCGCTGCGGGCAATATCGCGGTGTTCGATCTCTTCGTCGCGAAACTGCGATATGGTCTCTTTCAGCGCCGCTTCCTCCGGCCCAAGCGTTTCGAGCTGCGCGCGGTAATGCTCGTCGATCACTTCCTCGACCGCTTCGGTGCAGGCCATTGCCGCTTCCTTGCCGAGCAGCGCCGTGCCCGCGCCAAGCGCAAATCCGGCGAGGTGCCAGACGGGGCCAAGAAGCGTCGGCCGCACACGCCGCGCCGCCAGCAGCTCTTCGAACTTCTTGCGGTGCAGCTCTTCCTGCTCTTTCATATGCCGGAGGGTTTCAGCCGACTCCGTCTTGCCGAGCACGGCAAGCTGCCCCTCGTAGATACGGACCGCGCCGAACTCTCCGGCATGATCCACCCGAATAATCCGCTCAAGCTGTTCGCGCGGGCTGAGATCGCCGGGCTGACGGCCAAAGCGGGGCTTGTCGTCCTGCGGAGATGTGTCGATCATCTTTGCCTCTTAATTCTTCCTTGAAGAACTTAGCGCAGTGATAAAACAAAAGACAGCCATAACTATGGCGAAGATGACATTGTAACCGGCCATGGAAATACCGAACAGGGACCACGCGATCTCATCGCAGCGGACGAGCGGTGTCGACATGATTTTGGCTTTCAAATCATTGATATTGCTCACCGCGCCAGTATCGCCGACACATTCTGCGGTTCCCTCCCACCATCCTTGCTCGACGCCGACGTGATAACCGCCGATCCCGGCCGTCACGAGGAACGCAAGGGCGGCAAGCAGCAGAAAGGGCGCAGCGCCATATCGTTTGCGAAGCGTTATCCCGGCAAGCGCGAGGATGATGACCATCGCATAGGGCCAGCGCTGATAAAGACAGAGAACGCAAGGCCAGAGGTCAAAGACATATTGCGACGTGAAGGCGAACGCGAGCGCCGCGGCGGCAGCGAGAAGGGCAATCCACAACGCATTTCTCTGCATCCACGCCATGCCAATCGCGCTCCTTCCGTGCTGACTACATGAGATATTTAATCGCCACAAACCCGCCGATCAACAGAATGAAGAAAAGAACGGTCAAAAGACCGAGATACTTTTCAATGAAGGTCTGGATCGGCGCGCCGAACTTCCAGAGCAGCCCGGCAACTACAAAGAAACGCAGGCTCCGTGACAGGGTGGAGGCCACAATAAACACAAGGATATCGAGTTGCGTAACGCCGCTCGCAATAGTGATCACTTTATATGGAAAGGGCGTCAGGCCGAAAAAGGCGACAATCCACCCGCCCCATTCGTTGTAATAGGCGCTGAATTCGGCGAATTTATTTGCATAGCCGTAGAAATCGATGATCGGTGCGCCAATCAGCTCGAAGAAAAAGGCCCCGACGAGATAGCCGAACAGGCCGCCCAGCACCGACGTGACGCTGCAGAGAAAGGCGAGCCGCCAGGCTTCCTGACGATTGGCAAGCACCATGGGAATGAGCAGGACGTCCGGCGGAATGGGAAAAAACGAGCTTTCAATGAAAGAAACGCCGCCGAGAAACCACTTCGCCCGCGGCTTTGCAGCAAGGCTCATTGTAAAGTCATACAAACGTCGAAGCATAACCGGGTCCGTACTTTTTTATCGCCTGTCAGGATGTGGCTTCTTAGCCGCTTTCCCGAATTACTACAATCGCTAACCTTAAAATATGATAAATGAAGGCCCTTGCGGATTTTATTGACCGGCTAAAAATCATCGTTATAGTGCGCATTTTCCACACGGGCCCCTGTGGCGGAATTGGTAGACGCGACAGATTCAAAATCTGTTGTCCTCAGGGCGTGCCTGTTCGAGTCAGGCCAGGGGCACCATCCGCGTTACGCCGGATTCTCATAAAATTCCCCTGCATTTGTTAACCCCACGCTAAGACCTTGCGCGTAAAATTCGGCCTGTCTGAGGCAAGCTGTAAGGTGGGAAAGCACGATGCCAGTTCTGATGATGTCGGCCGGCGGCCTTCTGGTCGTCGCCGCGATCTGGGATGTCTATTCGCGGCGGATTCCGAACCTGCTCCCGCTTATAATAGCTTTGCTGTACTTCCTCAGCGCCGGCATGACCGGAAGCTGGGCCGAGATCCCGTGGCATCTCCTCTGCGGTCTTGGCGTCCTTGTCGTCGGGATCTTCATTTTTGCCCTCGGCTGGTTGGGCGGCGGCGATGTCAAGCTCCTCGCCGCGCTGGCGCTCTGGGCGGGACCTGACCAGCTCCTTCTGCTGCTGCTGATGACATGCCTTGCCGGCGGCGCGCTCGCGCTTGTTTTCGTGATCCCGGTTCTAATCCTCCGCAGGCCGCCGCTCTCCGCGCTGATTGACTGGTTCTTCGTGAAAATTCTCCACCAGCCGGCGCCGATGCTGCAAACCGTCAAGTCGATGGGCATTCAGCTTCCCTATGGCGTTGCCATTGCCGTTGCCGGCGCCACGGTCTTCTATCAGTTCTTCAAAGTCATGTGAACGGGGCAGAGCGCTTACGGATTATCCTGTCGCTTCTGCTGCAATCCTCGGTCGACCGTCGTTGCGGGGCGCAAGTTTGTCCGATCGCTGGTCAGCGCCTCCGTCACCTTCTCGCAAATTTCAGCGAGCGTGAACGGCTTGGCAATCACGTCATGGATGAGGACATCGAGATTGTAGGCGCGCTGCCGTTCGGCCGCATAACCCGTCATCATGAGGATGCGAAGATCGGGGAACTCCTTCGCCACCTTCAGCGCGAGCGCAATGCCGTCCATCACCGGCATGACAATATCCGTCAGCAAAAGATCGAACGGCTGTCCGCGCTGCAGCGTGACCAGCGCGTCCGCACCGTCGCCGACAGCGACGACTTCATGCCCGTGATGGATCAGCGCGCGGCTGATGAATTCCCGAAGCGCGGCCTCATCTTCAGCGATCAGTATACGCGCCATTCATGCCTCCGTTCCGCGCCTGACAATGTAGCCTATATAGGGCAGTTCACGGAAATAATGCGCATAATCGAGGCCGTAGCCAACAACAAAGCGATCCGGGCAGTCGAAACCGACGAAATCGGCTTCGAAATCGGTCACCCGCTTGCCCTTTTTGTCCAGCATCAGGCAGGTCTTGACCATGCCTGCGCCGCGCGCGATGAGTTCGCCGGTCGCAAAGGAGAGGGTGCGTCCCGATTCAAGAATATCATCAATCAGCAGGATCTGGCGGCCCGCGACCGGATCGACAATATCGCGGGTGATGACGACATTGCCGCTGCTCACCGTCTTGTCGCCGTAGGAGGAGAGCGCCATAAAATCAATTTGCGGATTGATCCCGGCATGGTGGAGCGCGCGGATCAGGTCGGCGGCAAAAACGAAGCTCCCCTTCAGGATCGCGATCACGAGAATATCCGGGCCCATGCTCGCCGCGATATCCTCGGCCAGCTCCTCGATGCGTTTTGCGATTTCCCCGCTGGCATAGAGAACTTCAATTTCAGGTTTATCGCCCGCGTTCATCCCGACCCGCTCCTCTGACGGGGAGTCACTTTTCAGGGTCGATCAGATCGACCTTGACGTTTTTCGCTTCCGCCGGCGGCTCGTTCATGCTGCTCGAAAACTCGACCTGCCCCCACGGCATCACCTGCGGCTCCTCGACCGTCGTTGTCCAACTGTAAACAGACTGTCCCTCGGCGTCGATCAACGCAATCCGGATACGCGGCAGCGGATGAGGCGTCTCGGTGACATTTCGGATGACGCCGGTGACGGTGAGCGTCGTCACGCCGTCCTGGAGAACAGAGCGCGTTCGGAGGTCATGGATCTCCAGACCAAGCTTGTTGGGTGTTTCAACATCAATGCGCAGCGCCTGATAGACCGCCGCGCTCGCCGGCCATTGCGCAACGATGTTGTTGCGGGCGACATACGCGCCGCCGACAAGCATGACCAGCACCAGAAGGAGCAGGAGCCAGCCGATCCAACCGCGCTTTGGGGCTGTGACCACGGGCGCCGCCGCCGGCTTTCGTGCCGCCGTCATCTGCTCGATGCTAAGACCGTCCTCGGGCTGCGGCTCCGTTTCGGTCACCGTAGGCGCGGGCGGCACCGGCTTTGGCATGTCGTCCGGCTGATATTCCCGCCACTTGTGGCCGCATTTCGCGCATTTCACGGCACGGCCTTCCGGGCCAATGGTAACCGGGTCGATGGAATAACGAGTTGCGCAACCGGGACAGGTTAAAATCATCGGCGAGAGACACCATCTCACGAATTAAAGTTTCTTTTTTATAGGCGTTTGCTTGCACATGCACAAGACTGGCTGATAAATCTATCATAGTTTATGCTCAGACGCGTTTTGCCCGGAGGACGAATGGTCAGGTTTGAAAATGTAGGAATGCGTTATGGCCTCGGACCGGAGGTTTTGCGCGACGTCAGTTTTCACCTGCAACCGGGATCCTTTCATTTTCTGACGGGGCCGACCGGCGCCGGCAAAAGTTCTCTCCTCAAATTGCTCGCCCTCTCCCATCGCCCGAGCCGCGGCCTCATAACGATGTTCGACCGGGAGCTTTCGGGAATTCCGCGCGATGACCTGCCCGCCATGCGGCGCAAGATCGGCGTTGTGTTTCAGGATTTCCGCCTGCTCGATCACCTCTCCGCCCTCGAAAATGTCGCGCTGCCGCTGAAAATTGCGGGGGCGAAGAACGACCAGATCTACACGCATGTGGCGGAGTTGCTGGAATGGGTCGGGCTCGGTCGGCAGGTGGACGCGAAGCCGCCGACGCTGTCGGGCGGCGAGAAGCAGCGCGTCGCCATCGCCCGCGCCGTGATCAACCGCCCGCGCCTCTTGATCGCCGATGAGCCGACCGGCAGCATGGACTGGGACATGGGGCTGCGCCTGATGCATCTTTTTCAGGAGCTGAATAAAATCGGCACGACCGTTGTCGTTGCCACCCATGACCTTGAACTGATCAAACGCTTTGGAAACCCGGTGATGTATCTGAAAGACGGTCAACTCACCACGCGCCGCCAGAATGAAGTCCCGGCGCAGTTTGGCGGAGAGGACGCATGATCCGTTTTGCCGGCAAATCTGCGGAACTGCAGCTCGAAAAAGACGTTTCCACCCGCTATCTGCCGGTGGTTATCTCGGCGATGATTTTCCTCGCCGCCCTTGCCATCGGCGGCCTCTTCTCGCTCAACAACGCGATCGGAAGCTGGTCGCAGACCCTGACCGGCAATCTCACGGTGGAAATCGCCCATGATTCCGCCGCCGATCTCGACCGAAAAGTCGCGGACGCGGTTGCGCTCCTTGAGGCAACGCCCGGCGTCGCCTCGGTGCGGGCTATCGAGCAGGCCGAAACGCTGAAGCTGCTCGAACCCTTCCTTGGGCGGAATGCCTCCCTTGGCGATCTGCCGATCCCGCGGCTGATCGAAGTGATTATCGCGCCCGACAGCGCGGTCAACCTCGCCGCCCTCAGCGAAAAGCTGAGCGAGGCCGTTCCCGGCGCGCGTCTTGACATCCATCGGCCGTGGCTCGACAAGATGGTGCTGCTCGGCCGCTCCGTACAGTTCCTGGCGGGCGGCATCATGCTGCTGATCGGCGCGGTCACGGTGATTATCGTTATTTTCGCGGTTCGCACCGGCCTTGTCATGCATTCCGAAGTAATTCAGGTTCTCCATCTGATCGGTGCGCGGGATAATTACATCGCGGAGCAGTTTCAGAACTACTTTGCCCGCTTGAGCTTTCTCGGCTCCCTGCCGGGTCTTATAATTGCGGTTATCGTCATGTTTATCTTCAATTTTCTGATCGGATCACTGGAGGCTTCGATGTTGCCGCCCCTTAGTATCGGCATCGAAGGGATCATTGCGCTCCTCCTGCTGCCGCTTCTGATCGCGCTTCTCACGCGCTATACAGTGCGGCGGGTGGTTCTTCGCACGCTCGGCCGGATGATGTGATGCTAGTGTTGCTGGACAGGGACGGCGTGATCAACGAGGACCGGGCGGATTTTGTTAAAACGCCGGGCGAGCTTGTGTTCATTCCGAAGGCGCTGGAAGCCATTGCCCGCCTGAAAGAACACGGCCACCAGTTGGTGGTGGCAACCAACCAGTCCTGCATCGGGCGCGGGATTATCTCGTTTGAGCAGCTTGCCGCCATCCACGGCAAGCTCAACGACGCGCTCGCGAAGGTTGGCGGGCAGCTTGATGACATTATCGTTGCCCCGGACGCGCCCTGGGCGGCGACGGAGCGACGTAAGCCCGGCCCCGGCATGCTGATCGAAGCGATGCGGAAGTTCGGCCACCGTCCCAAAGAGACGGTTTTTATCGGCGACAGCGGGCGCGATCTCGAAGCGGCAAAGGCTGCCGGCTGCCATCGCATTCTTGTGCAGACCGGAAAGGGCCAGCAGACGCTGGCCCGCGGCATCGCCCGCGAGCTTCTTCCCGTCCATGTCGCGCGCGACCTTGATGAGGCGGCCGATTTCATTCTGGCAGGAAGGTTCTAGCCATGCTGCGCGAGATCAAGCCGGTCGCGATCTTCGTGTTTCTGCTCCTGTGTCTCTGGGCCGGCGGCTTTCTCTCTTATATGGCGCAGGTCGGCAACCCGCCCGAGGAGATCACGACCGAACTTGACGGCATCGTGATCCTCACCGGGACGCCGGCCCGGCTCACGGCCGGGTTTGACCTCCTGAAGGAAAATGAAGGCGCGCGGCTGCTGGTCTCGGGCGTCAACTCCAAGGTGACCCGCGAAATGCTGCGCCAGGCAACCGGGCAGAGCGAGCGGCTGATGGACTGCTGCGTCGATCTCGGGCGGCTCGCGCGCAATACCGAGGGCAACGCCTATGAGACCTACCTCTGGGCGCAAACCAACGACTATACAACCCTTGCCATCGTCACCAGCGCATACCATATGCCAAGAAGCATCATCGAGCTGAAACGCTACATGCCTGATGCAAATCTGTTTTCCTATCCGGTGGCGAATGATACGCTGGGCCTCGATGGCTGGTGGAAAAGTCCTAAGGCGTTTCTGATTGTCGCCGGCGAATTTAACAAATATGTGTTCAGCCTTGTCCGGGCGCGTCTGGATGACTGGCTGAAAGAGAGAAATGCGTGACCAAGATAAGATCCGTTAGTTTCTTCATCTGTTTTTTTATCTGGTCCGTGATCATGAATCTGGCCTTTATCCCGGCGCTTCTGCTGCCGAAAAAATGGGTGGTTCTGGGTCAGCGTTTGTGGTCGGGCGGCATTATTTTTCTGCTCCGCACGATATGTGGCCTCCGTCTTGAAATTCGCGGCCGGGAATATATACCGGACGGCGCCGGGATTATCGCGGCGAAGCATCAGTCTGCATTCGAGACGATGGTTTTTCACCGGATTACCGATGATCCCGCGATTATCCTGAAGAAGGAGCTGCTGAATATTCCCGTCTATGGCTGGTATTGCCGCAAGACGGAGATGATCGCGGTTGACCGCAAGGGCCACGCGGCGGCGCTCAAATCCATGCTGGCGCAGGCCGAAAAAGCCATTGCCGACAATCGGCCGATCATCATCTTTCCCGAAGGCACCCGCTCGCCGCTCGATGAGGACCTGCCATTTCAGCCGGGGATCGCGGCGCTTTACACGAAACTCGGGCAACCGGTGACGCCCGTCGCGCTCAATACCGGGCTGTTCTGGCCGCGAAAAAGCTTCTTCTGCCGCGGCGGCGTCATGGTCATCGAATTCCTGCCGCCGATCGAACCCGGCCTTGATCGCAAGCTGTTCATGGCCGAGCTGAAAGAGCGGATCGAGGCGAAAACGCGCGAGTTGGTCGCCGAGGGGCGAGAGAAATATCTCTCGTAAGACGGGCGCGCCAGCACCGCACATAGAATTTTACGTCCACCATTTTTCGTCCTATATTCAAAGGGCGTAATACACATGACAGGAGGTATCCGAATGTCAGCCGTTGCCCCGATTTCACAGCAAATCTGGGATATGAAATATCGCTTCCGCTCCCCCGACGGCAGCGTCCGGGAACGGTCTATCGAAGATAGCTGGCGGCGGGTTGCCCGCGCCGCAGCCGAAGCGGAGCCGGAGCCGAACCGTGACCATTGGGAAGAACGGTTCTACGCACTTCTTAAAGACTATAAATTCCTGCCGGCGGGACGCATCCTGTCAGGCGCCGGAACGGAGCGGAAAGTCACCCTCTTCAACTGCTTCGTCATGGGCGATATCGACGATGACATGTCGTCCATTTTCGACAATCTGAAAGAAGCCGCCCTCACCATGCAGCAGGGCGGCGGCATTGGCTATAATTTCTCGACCCTGCGGCCCAAGGGTGCGCCGGTGAAGGCGCTGGGATCGGACGCCTCCGGTCCGCTCAGTTTCATGGATGTCTGGGACAGCATGTGCCGGACGATCATGAGCGCGGGCTCGCGCCGCGGCGCAATGATGGCGACGCTGCGCTGCGACCATCCGGATATCCTTGAGTTTATCAAGGCGAAGCAGGATCCGGGGCGGCTGCGCATGTTCAATCTCTCGGTCCTTGTCACCGACGCCTTCATGGAAGCGGTGAAGCGCGACGATCCGTGGGAGCTGCGCTTTGACGGCACGCTTTACAAGACGATCCGGGCCCGCGATCTGTGGGACGAGATCATGCGCGCGACCTATGCCTATGCAGAGCCCGGCGTCATTTTTATTGACCGCATCAATACCCGCAACAATCTCTATTACGCCGAGACGATCACGGCAACCAACCCGTGCGGCGAACAACCCCTGCCAGCCTATGGCGCCTGCCTGCTCGGTTCCGTCAATCTCACCCGCTTTATCCGCGATCCGTTCGGCGACAGCGCGGAAATCGACGCGAAAAAGCTGGAGGCTGTCGTGCGCGATGCCGTTCGGCTGCTTGACAACATCATCGATATTTCCGGCTATCCGTTGCCGGAACAGGCGCATGAGGCGCGCGCCAAGCGTCGCATCGGCCTTGGCATTACCGGCCTTGCCGATGCGCTGATCATGTGCGGCATCCGCTACGGATCGGACGAAGCGATTGCGCTGACCCGCGACTGGATGGCAAAGATCCAGCGCGCCGCCTATCTCGCATCGACCGATCTCGCCGAGGAGAAGGAAAGCTTCCCGCTGTTCGACCGGGAGAAATATCTCGCCGGCGAAACCGTGCGGACCCTCCCCGAAGACGTGCGCGCGGCGATTGCTGAAAAAGGCATCCGCAACGCGCTGCTGACGTCGGTCGCGCCGACCGGCACCATTTCCCTGCTCGCCGATAATATCTCAAGCGGGATCGAGCCGGTTTTCAGCTTCTCCTACACCCGCAACGTGCTGATGCCCGACGATACCCGCCGGCCGGAGGAGGTGACCGATTACGCGCTCCGTCTCTTCCGCCGGCTGAAGGGGGAAAACGAGCCGCTGCCCGATTATTTTGTCGATGCGCAGGTCTTAACGCCGCCCGATCATGTGCGCATGCAGGCCGCCGTGCAGGACTATATCGACAGTTCCATCTCGAAAACCATCAACTGCCCCGAAGATATCAGCTTCGAGAATTTCAAGGATATTTATCTGCAGGCCTATGAGCAGGGCTGCAAGGGTTGCACCACCTATCGCCCCAACGAGGTGACCGGCGCTGTTCTTGAAGTGAACAAAAAGGCGGAAGAGGAACAGGCCGCCGAGCAACCGCTTCTGCCGCTCGGCGAGCCATATAACAAGCCCGCGGATAATTTCGAGGCCGGCGGCGTTGTCTATATGACCAAGCCGCTCGACAGGCCCGGAACGCTGCCGGGCCAGACCTACAAGCTGCGCTGGCCCGAGAGCAATCACGCCATCTATATCACCCTCAATGACATCATTCAGGACGGGCGGCGGCGACCGTTTGAAATTTTCATCAACTCGAAAAATGTCGAGCATTTTGCCTGGACGGTGGCGCTGACGCGCATGATATCGGCCGTCTTCCGCCGCGGCGGCGATGTCAGCTTCGTTGTCGGCGAGCTGAAAGCCGTCTTTGATCCGCGCGGCGGCGCCTGGGTGCAGGGGAAATATGTGCCCTCGCTACTCGCCGCCATCGGGGAGGTCATTGAAACCCACATGATCCAGATCGGGTTTCTGCCCGCATCGGCAGACACCGATCGGGACGGGAGCGGCGAGACGCGGGTCATGGCAGGGGATGGCCGGCGCGTTGAAGGCCTGCTCCGCCAGTGCCCGCAGTGCGGCGAAGCCGGGCTGATCCGGATCGAGGGGTGCGATACCTGCACCACCTGCGGCTACTCCAAATGCAGCTAAGGGCCGTCAGGCTCCGGAGTTGATCCGGTCCATGATCCGGTGCAGCGGGCCGTCGGCAATACCGAATTCATCGAGATGGTCAAGCGTGCTTTGCAGATACTCGACGTTGGGACCGCCGCGTCCGCGGGCGCGGGCGATGATGCGGGCCGCCGCCTCCTCCGCCGGCTTTCCGCAATACTGGTCGTGCGTCGGATCGGCGACAAAGGTTAGCGCGGACGCCATGGCGCCCGTCTTCAGAAGGCGAATGCGCACCATTTTCGGGCGGTAAACCCGTGTCACCATTTCCCGGCGATAGAGATAGTCAATTACAGGCGCGCGAATATCGGCAGGACAAAGGATCCCTTTACCGCGGCAAGAGCCGCCCCGGTCCAGCCCGAGTACCAGCCCCGGCATCTCCGGCGTTCCCCGGTGCACCACGGAGGTGACGCAGAAAGCCCGGTGATAGCCATAGAGCTGCGCATCCTCAATGCCGAGATGATCGAACCCCGGTCGCCACATCAGCGACCCATAGCCGAAAATCCAGAGATTCTCCCCCTCGGGAAGCTCGGGCAGAGGATAATCGACGGCCGGGAGGTCCGGTTCGAGTACAAGATCGTATTTTTGCATTATGTCCGCTTCGCATCCGGTGATGCGCCGTTCCGAAGTACGGCTTTCGATCCGCCGGATCTCTTATAAACCAATCGGTCCCGGCCGCCCGCGATCCTTCCATCAAGCCGCCGTCGCCTTAAAAAATGTGACATCCGCTTCCCTTTCTATATAGTCTGCCCCGCATGTACACAAGCAGCAGAACGGGTTGAAGATGCGCATTTTCTACAGCAGCATTCTGGCACTGGTCCTCGTCGTTGTCGGATATTATTTCTGGTGGAACTATCTTGCCGACCGCATGCTGGTCGAGGCAGAGAAATGGCGCGCGGCCCGCATTGCCGAAGGATATGAGATCAGCCACAAGCCGCTCTATGCATCCGGCTTTCCCTACCGCGTCGCGATCACGGCGGAGGAGCTCACGATCAGCAATCCGGGCAATGACTACAAGCCGCGCCTTGAGGTGACGCGCTTCTGGGCCATCACTCAGCCCTGGCGGTTCAATCATGTGATCTATGGCACGGACAACAGCGGCAAGCTGAGCTGGGAGGAGAAGGGCGCGCTCCGCGAGATGCCCTTTACCGCCGCGTCGATCCTCGGCAGCGCGACCTTCAACCGGCAGGGGCGGATAAGAACGGCCGCGCTTGATATCAAGGGGCTTGAGGCCGTGCCCGACTGGCGTCCGCCGATCAGCGCCGAACGGCTCCAGCTTCACGGCCGCCCGAAGCCCGTCGCTGATGGCGATAAAGCGGCAAGCCCCGATCCCGGACAACAGATCGTGCTCCGTATCGACAATCTGCTCATCAACGGCATGGAGGATTTCCCGCTTGGATCGCGGATCGAAAGTTTCGATCTCTCAACAACGCTGCATGGGACGATCCGCCGGCTTCCTGCCGCCGACACGCTCCATGAATGGCGGAGTAATGGCGGCTATGTCGATATTGATGCCTGGCACCTGGACTGGGGGCCCGGCACGATCGACGGAGACGGCCGTCTCGCTCTTGATGCGCTGCTCCGGCCGGAAGGGATCATTGACACCCGGATTACCGGCTATCGCGAGATCCTCGGGGCGCTGATCACTGCCGGCCGGATTGACCCGGATGCCGGGCGGACAATCAGCTTCGCAATTGATTTGCTGGCGCGCGAGGATGAGAACGGCCGGCGCTACATCGGCCTCCCGCTCACGGCCGATAATGGCGGGCTCTATCTCGGCCCGGTTTATCTGTTGAGCCTGCGTCCCGTCACAGGGAGCAACTGACGTCCGGAGGCGGGCGCCCCGTCAGTCGTCGGACTTCAGCACGCGGCCGAAATCCGGCTCCGGCGTTTCCTGTCCGGCATCAATAATCTGACGGCGGATCGCCCGGGTGCGCGAGAAGATATTGAAGAGCGTATCACCATCCTCCCAGCGGATGGCCCGCTGAAGCTGCGCCAGATCTTCCGTAAAGCGGCCCAGCATTTCAAGCACCGCTTCCTTGTTATGCAAAAAGACATCGCGCCACATCGTCGGATCGGAGGCGGCGATACGGGTGAAGTCGCGAAACCCGCCGGCGGAATATTTGATCACTTCCGACTGCGTCACGCCTTCAAGATCATCGGCCGTTCCCACGATATTATAGGCGATCAGATGCGGGATGTGCGAAGTAATGGCGAGCACCAGATCATGATGTGCGGGTTCCATGATCTCGACCTTGGATCCAAGCGCGACCCAGAAATTCTTCAGTCGCTCAAGCGACGCATCGCTCGACTGATCGCATGGCGTGAGGATGCACCAGCGGTTGATAAACAGCTCGGCAAAGCCGGCGGCGGGACCCGATTTCTCCGTCCCCGCAACGGGGTGGCCCGGAATAAAATCGACGCCTTCAGGAATATGCAGCCCGACCGCTTTCACGACGGCGCCCTTGACCGATCCGACATCGGTGACAATCGCCCCTTTTTCAAGGAACGGCGCGATCTGCTCGGCAAGCGTCGCATAGGTGCCGACGGGCGTGCAGAGGATGACGAGATCCGCGCCCTTCACGGCATCGGCCGGGTTCTCATACGCCGCATCGACAATGCCGATCTCTTTCGCGACGCGGCGCGTGTCGGCGGTCCGCGCGGCGCAGACAATTTCCGCCGCGAGATTGTGCCGCCGGACCCCGCGGGCGATGGAGGAACCGATCAGGCCAATGCCGATCAGCGCCAGCCGTTTGAACTTAACTTCCGCCATAATCAGCCTATTTGCCGAGAAATTTTCTCAGCGCCTCTATTACCGCATCGTTTTCGTCATCAAGACCAATGCTCATGCGCAGGCACGTTGGAAGGCCATAGCCCGCAACCGCGCGCAGCAGCAGGCCCTCGGCCGCGAGATAGCTTTCCGCCTCGGCGGCCGTCTTTCCCGTTCCCTCGAAATCGATCAGCAGGAAATTGCCAACGCTTGGCGTGACGCCAAGGCCCATACCGCGAAATGCCTGCGTCAGGATCGGCAGCCATTTGTCATTATGCCGCCGCGCGGCCTCGACATGCTGCTGATCGCGAACAGCTTCGACCCCGCCGGCCTGGGCGAGCGCGTTGACGTTAAAGGGTCCGCGCACCCGGTGCAGCACATCGGCAACCGCCGGCGGGCAATAGGCCCAGCCGAGACGGAGCGCGGCGAAGCCATAGATTTTTGAAAAAGTGCGCGTCATCACCACGTTGTCATGGGCCTCGACCAGCTCTTCGCCCGCCGAATAGTCATCATTGGAGACATATTCCGCATAGGCCGCGTCCAGCACCAGCAGGACATCGGGGCGCAGGCCTTCGCGGAGCCGTTTCACTTCCGAATGGGGGAGATAGGTTCCCGTCGGATTGTTGGGGTTGGCAAGAAAGACGAGCTTCGTGCGCTCAGTTACCGCGGCCAGCAGGTTATCGACGGACACCGTGCGGTTGAGCTCCGGCGCTTTTACCGGCGTCGCGCCCGCCACCGTTGCCGAAATTGCATACATCAGGAAACCATATTCGCTGTAGAGCACCTCATCGCCCGGGCCGACATAAGCCGTATTCAACAGCGAGATAAGTTCATCCGATCCATTGCCGCAGACAATGCGGGCGGGGTCGAGCCCGTGCACTTCGGCAATCGCCGCAATCAGGTCATGCGCGCCGCCATCGGGATAGCGATGTGCGTTTGCCGCGGCACTCCGCACCGCCTCAACAGCTTTGGGGCTTGGGCCGAGCGGCGATTCATTTGAGGAGAGCTTCGCCACCTTCCGATTGTCGCCTGCGGACGACTTGCCGCCGACATAGGGCGAAATGGTGAGAATGGAGGGCTGCGGGAGCGGTGTCGTCATGGAAATTCTCTAAATGTCAGGCTCTATAAAGATATGTCTTACAGCTATTTGATCGGCACGGCATAGGCGCCGAGAATGACCGCCTTGATGAAAACATCGCCGCTGATCCGGCCGAGATCCTCGAGACGCGCATCGCCCTTGGCGACAAATTCCGGCATTTCAACCAGATGCATCCAGTCGCCGTCATCGCCATCGGGGCGGCGGGAGTCGAGGCAGTGGCCTTTCAGCCCGACCTTGCCGAGGTTATCATTGATCCGTGCGCGGCTGACTTCTTCGCGCGTGATGACGACCATCACCGTCACATCATCGCCGGAAGGTTCCGGGCTTGCGCGGCCGATCACGAGGGAGTTGAGATCCTCAAACTCACCCGCCGGGCTTTCAAGGAACGGCAGCGCCGCGAGAATTTTCGGGACGTTCTCCCCGCCATTGGCAAGATGCGTCCACCAGGTATCGCGCTCGCGCGTCAGCCACGGCAGCACCCCGAGGACGGTCGGGTTGTCATAGACTTCGCGCAGCACATTGCCCGGGTTCTGATGCAGCTTCATCGGCGTCGCCGAGCCAAAATGAAACCGCGCCAAATCCCAGTAGCCAACGGATTTATCAGGCGCGGTTATCGAAACCGAGTAGGGCTGCTGGATCCAGCCAACGGCAGCGATCAGCTCCCGCCAGATTGCGGCAACGACCGTATCGGGGAGTGCGCTCGAGTGCCGTTCAAGAATTTTGCGCAGGATCGTCGCTTCGCGGCCCGGACGAAATGAGAGTGAATTGCCATCGATCTGCTTCGCTGCGGCGATATCCCCGACGATCGCGACGCGCTTCTCAAGCACGGCCAGAAGCTCCGCGTCCAGACGATCGATTTCAGCCCGGAGCGTCTCCAGTTTTGTATTTGTTAGTGTCACCATTTTTACCCAGAACCCAGAGACCGTTGTGTCAAAATTGGAGCATAAACCCAAATGTTTGGCAAAGAATATATTGACAGACCTCGCCTCGCCGCACTAGCTAACAGCAAAGTTATCCAAAACAAACATTTTTTAATCCTATTGCACGAAAAGAGAAACATAAAGTGTCGGTAAACCTCCCAAAGTCGGATAGCCACTCCGTTATCCTCGGAACGGAGACGCCCCTGCAACTCGATTGTGGCGTGACTTTGGGCTCCATCTCGATGGCTTACTGCACCTACGGAACGCTCAACGCCGACAGGTCCAACGCCATTCTGGTCTGCCACGCGCTGACGGGCGACCAGTTCGCGGCGAGCCGCCAGCCGGTCACCGGCAAGGACGGCTGGTGGAGCATGATGATCGGCCCCGGCAAGATCCTCGACACGAACAGATATTATATCGTCTGCAGCAACGTCCTCGGCGGCTGCATGGGGACAACCGGGCCCTCGGAGATCGACCCCAAGACCGGCAAGCCCTACGGCCTCACCTTCCCCATCATCACCATCGCCGACATGGTCCGCGCACAGGCAATGCTGCAGGATTATCTCGGCATCGATAGCTGGTTCAGCGTTATCGGCGGCTCGATGGGCGGGATGCAGGCCCTGCAATGGGCCGCCGCCTACCCCGAGCGGGTATATAGCGCCATCCCCATCGCCTGCGCCGCCCGTCACAGCGCGCAGAATATCGCCTTTCACGAGGTTGGCCGGCAGGCCGTGATGGCCGATCCCAACTGGCAGGGCGGCGAATATTACGGCAGCGGGCGGAAACCCACGTCGGGCCTCGCGGTTGCCCGGATGGCGGCGCATATCACCTATCTTTCGGAAGCGGCGCTGCACCGCAAATTCGGCCGCAACCTGCAGGATCGTGACAGCCTCGCCTATGGCTTCGATGCGGAATTCCAGGTGGAGAGTTATCTTCGCTACCAGGGGATCAACTTCGTCGATCGCTTCGATGCCAACTCCTATCTCTATATCACGCGGGCGATGGATTATTTCGACCTTTTCAGTGATCACGGCGGTAATCTCGCCACCGCGTTTGAGGGCACGAAAACGCGCTTCTGCGTCGTCTCCTTCAGCAGCGACTGGCTGTTCCCGACGTCGGAGAACAAGCAGATTGTCCACGCGCTGATCACGGCGGCGGCGAATGTCAGCTTCGTTGAGGTGGAAACGGACAAGGGCCATGACGCCTTTCTGCTCGACACGCCGGATATGCTAAGAACCATCGACGGTTTCCTGCAGTCAACCGCCAGAAGCCGGGGTCTTGCCGAATGAGCGAACTGACAGACATCACGCCAAGACGCGATATCCGCGTTGACTGGCAACTGATCGCGGAGATCGTGGCGCCCGAGAGCCGGGTGCTCGATGTCGGCTGCGATGATGGCCAGCTTCTCGCGCATCTGACGGAAACGAAGAATGTCGACGGACGCGGGCTCGAGCTCAGCCAGCAGGGCGTCAATATCTGCGTCGCCAACGGCCTCTCGGTCGTACAGGGAAATGCGGACACCGATCTCGTCTACTACCCCGATGACAGTTTCGACTATGCGATTTTAAGCAAAACATTGCAGACCACCCATCAGCCGCATGTCGTCCTGCAGCAGCTTCTCAGGATCGGCCGGCGGGCGATCGTCTCCTTCCCCAATTTCGCCTACTGGCGCTGCCGGACCTATCTCGCGTTCAAGGGCCGGATGCCGATGACGAGCGCGCTCGACGTGCCGTGGTATGAAACGCCGAACATTCATTTCTGCACGCTCCGCGATTTCACCGCGCTCTGCGAGCATCTGGATGTCCATATTGAAAAATCGGTCATTCTGAATGCCTCGGGTGAGGTGATGTCAGCCTCGCACACCAGCGGCATCGCGAATTTCTTCGGCGTCGACTGTATTTTCGTGCTGTCGCGAAAAGGCTAGAGATCCTCGCCGATGCGGGGCAGCTCTCGCCCGACGATCACCGGGCGCGCCGCCGGCAGAATGACGGGCCGGCGCCGCGTTTCGCGCTCGGGCAGCGCCGTCAGCGCATAAACCTGCTTTTCCGCCTCCATGATGCGCACCCCGCTGAACCGCCGCCACCATTTGGCGCCGACATTCTCCCAGACGCGCCAGAGCCGGAGGTTGAGCCGCCAGTTCCCGGGCGGCATGTAAAGCGCGCCCTGCCGGTCACCCGGCGTGAAGCCATTGTCGCGGAGCAGCCGGTTCAGCTGCTTGTCGTTATAGGGGTAACCATAGCCAAAGGGCGTATTTTCTGTCCGCGCCCACAGTCCGCGGCGGCCCGGCACCACGACGAGCAGTTTGCCTGTCGATGTCAGGACCCGCCAGAGTTCCTGCAGAATGGGATCGATATCGGTGCTGTTCTCAAGACCGTGCACCCAGATGATCCGGTCGATCGATGCATCGGGAAGCGGCAGCGTGCGCTCATCGACGAGGCTGACAAGGCTGCCGCCTTCGCGCGGCCATTGGATCACCCCCTGCTCAAGCGGCATGAAGGAGATGACCCGCTCCGCCTCCGGGCGAAAGATGTTCAGGTAAGGGGTCGCATAGCCAAGGCCGAGGAGACGGAAGTTCTTGAGGTCCGGCCACATCTGCCGGATTTTGCGGCTGATGACGCGGCGCACCACCTGGCCGAGAGGGCTGTGGTAAAAATTCCGCAAATCAATAACATCAGGTCTGATCATGGTGCTATACTGACATATAATATTGAAATGGAGAATTAACAGAAAACGCGACGGTGAAAGACTTTTTCATGAGTAAACTCGACATCCATCAAATTCCGGTTCTCAATGACAATTATGTCTATCTGTTTCGTGAGCCTGAAAGCGGCCTTGTCGGTGTTGTCGATCCGGCGGTCTCG
Organism: Sneathiella sp.; assembly: GCF_036844445.1. Lineage (GTDB taxonomy): Bacteria > Pseudomonadota > Alphaproteobacteria > Sneathiellales > Sneathiellaceae > Sneathiella. The sequence goes on from NZ_DAIUFV010000009.1 coordinate 79,650, forward strand.
GGCCCCGTTCTATCCAAGCTGAAGGAACTGGGCTGGACCCTTACCCATATCCTCAACACTCATCATCACGGCGATCACACGGGTGGCAATCTGGAGCTCAAAGAGGCAACTGGTTGCACCATCGTGGGGGCGAAAAAGGATGCGGCGCGCATCCCCGGCATCGATATCAGACTTGAGGAGGGGGATATTTTCGAGTTCGGCGCGGAGAAAGCGGAAGTCTTCGAGGTTCCGGGGCACACGGTCGGACATATCGCCTACTGGTTCGAGAAGTCCGATGCGCTCTTTTGCGGCGATACGCTGTTTGCGCTCGGCTGTGGACGCCTGTTTGAAGGCACGCCGGCGCAGATGTGGCAGAGCCTTGGGAAATTCCGCAACCTTCCCGATTCCACGCGCGTCTACTGCGCCCATGAATATACGGAATCAAACGGCCGCTTCGCGCTCTCGGTCGATCCGAAAAACAAAGCGCTGCAGGAGCGGTTTGCGGAAATTGTAGCGCTTCGCAAACGGAACAAGCCGACTGTCCCCTCAACACTTGGCGAGGAGAAGGCGACCAACCCGTTCCTGCGCGCCGATGATCCCTCGCTTGCTGCCGAGCTCAATCTCAGCGCCACAGATCCCGTCGCGGTGTTTGCCGAAACGCGGCGGCGAAAGGATAATTTCTAAGCATGGCTGACGTTCAAACCGCCGCGGAGATCATCGCCGCCCTCAACCTCGCGCCGCACCCCGAAGGCGGCTATTTCACTGAAATCTTTCGCGACGAGGTGACACTGCCGGGACAGGAGCGCAGCGTCTCGACCGCCATCTACTATCTCCTGCGGGCGGGGGAGAGGTCGCACTGGCACCGCGTCGATGCGGTGGAGATCTGGCATCACTATGCGGGGGCGCCGCTCATGCTTGCTGTGGCGGCGGACGGCGCGGCGCCAGAGGAGCATGTTCTTGGGACCAACTTCGCGGCGGGCGAGCGACCGCAGATCGTCATTCCGCGCGGGCACTGGCAGTCCGCGCGCTCACTCGGCGACTGGACGCTGGTCGGCTGCACGGTGGCGCCGGGCTTTGAGTTCGCCGGTTTCGAGCTTGCAGCCGAGGGGTGGGAGCCGGGCCGCTAACCCGCCGTCTCGGCCCGGCGGGCGATACGGATCAGGTTGAGCGATCCGAGGATCGCCCCGCCGGTGATCAGAAGGCAGCCGAACAGCAGCGAATAGGAAAAGCTCGCGACCCCCATCAGGAGCAGGATCAGCGTCGAGAGTAGCGGCGAGAGATAGGAGAGGACGCCGAGCGTCTGGATATCGCCATGCTTCATCCCCCGGTCCCAGAGAAAAAACGCCGTACCAACCGGCCCGAGCCCGAGGCCGAGCACGGCGAGCCATTGCAGCGTGCTTTGCGGCCAACTCGTTGCCTCAAAAAGAAGGTGGCAGATCAGGGCGAGCAGCGCCGTAACCGCGCAGAAAAGGCCGATCACGTCGGATGTCACCGCCGCATAGCGCCGGCTCAACACCGAATAGCCCGACCAGATAAAGGCGCAGCAGAGCGCCGCGAGATAGCCTTTGCTGTCGTCAGTGCGAAAATCGAAGGCTGCACCTTTTGAGATCAGCAGGCCGGCGCCAAGCAGGCTGAGGAGCGCGCCCGCGAAGTGAAACCAGTAGAACCGCTCACCGGGAAGCAGCGCCGAGAAGAGTACGATCAGCAGTGGCCAGACATAGGCAATCAGGCTCGCCTCCGCCGCCGGTGCGTTTTTGAGGGCGAGAAAATAGAAGAAGTGATAGCCGAAGAGCCCGGCAATCCCGAGCGCCCAGAGCCCGGCGGGAATACGGAAAAAGGGGCGTATATCCTGCCGGTAAACCACCCATTTTATGAGCACGCCGGCGAAGGCGATCCCGAACGTCATGGCGGTAAGCTGGAAGGGCGGGATACCCGCTGTCCCGGTCGTGAACAGGGCAAGAAGCGCCCAGAGCAGTATTGCGCCAAGTCCCGAGAGGGTCGCAACCGTCTTTGCCTTCTGCTGCCTGTCCATGCGGTGAGTTTCCGGAAAAAGAAAGGGCATGACACGATGTAGCGTCATGCCCCAGCCATAACCGTATCTGCAGGACGGATCAATACATATGCTGACCGCCATTGATGGAAAGCGTCGAGCCGGTGATGAAACCGGCCTCATCGGCGGCGAGGAAGCAGACGCCGCGGGCAATCTCCGACGCCTTGCCAAGCCGTCCGACCGGAATGCCGGCGACAATCTTGGCAAGCACATTTTCCGGCACCGCCGCGACCATATCGGTGTCGATATAGCCCGGCGCAATGGCGTTTACCGTGATGCCCTGGCTGGCGCCTTCCTGCGCCATCGCTTTGGTGAAGCCATGAATGCCGGATTTCGCCGCCGCATAGTTGACCTGGCCATACTGGCCGGCCTGCCCGTTGATGGAGCCGATATTGATCACCCGGCCGAATTTTGCGGCGCGCATATCCTCGATCGTCACGCGGCACATGTTGAAGCAGGAACCGAGATTGGTATCAATCACCTTCTGCCAGCTATCCTGCTCCATCCGGTGCAGTGTCCCGTCCCGCGTGATCCCGGCGTTATTGACAAGAATTTCGATCGGGCCGAGGTCTGCCTTCACCCGCGCCACGCCGTCGACGCAAGCCTTGTAGTCGGACACATCCCATTTATAGACGGGGATACCCGTGCGGGCCGAAAATTCCTTCGCCCGCTCGTCGTTCCCGCCATAGTTTGCCGCAACTTTATAGCCCTTGTCCTTCAGCATGATGGAAATGGCTTCGCCAATCCCGCGGGTGCCCCCCGTTACGATTGCCACTCTTGACATTCCTCGTCCCCTTTTGTTCGAAATGCTCTATCTCTCTACACACATGGCGATACCCATACCGCCTCCAATGCACAGCGTTGCCAGCCCCTTATGCGCATCGCGCTTCTGCATTTCATGCAAAAGCGTGACCAGCACGCGGGCGCCCGATGCACCAATCGGATGCCCAATGGCAATGGCGCCACCGTTGACATTGACCTTGCCGGTGTCCCAGCCAAGATCCTTATTGACCGCGCAGGCCTGCGCGGCGAATGCTTCATTTGCCTCGACGAGATCGAGATCGTCCTTCGTCCAGCCGGCCTTGGCGAGTGCTGCGCGGCTCGCAGGAATGGGTCCGGTGCCCATAACCGCGGGATCGACGCCGCTCTGCGCCCAGGAAACAATCCGGGCGAGCGGCTTCAGCCCCCGCGCCTCGGCTTCCCGCGCGCTCATCAGCACGACCGCCGCCGCACCGTCGTTGATCCCCGAGGCATTGCCCGCCGTGACGGTTCCGTCCTTCGCGAACGCCGCACGCAGCGCGCGCAGCTTTTCCACCGTCGTGCCGCCGCGGATATATTCATCCTGATCGACAACGGTTTCGCCCTTGCGCGACGTAATGGTGACCGGCACGATTTCATCCTTGAAGCGGCCGGAGGCCTGCGCTTCGGCGGCTTTGCGCTGCGATTCGGCGGCAAACTCATCCTGCATCTCGCGCGTGATCTGCCAGCGCGCCGCGACATTCTCGGCCGTGTTACCCATGTGATAGCCATGGAACGCGTCCATCAGGCCATCTTTCAGCATAGTGTCGATAAACTCGACATTGCCCATTTTCTGACCCTCCCGCAGATGGGCGCAGTGCGGCGCCTGGCTCATGCTTTCCTGGCCGCCCGCGACGACGATCTTCGAATCTCCGTTGACGATCGCCTGATAGCCAAGCGCAACCGCCCGAAGGCCCGAGCCGCAGAGCTGGTTCACACCCCATGCGGGCACTTCATAGGGAACGCCCGCATTGACCGACGCCTGACGCGCCGGGTTCTGCCCCTGACCGGCGCTCAAAATCTGGCCGAGAATGACTTCCGATACGTCAGCCGCGTCGGTTTTCGAGCGCGCCAGCGATTCCCGGATAACAATCTCGCCCAGCTGATGCGCGGTCAAAGATGACAGCGCGCCGTTGAAGGAACCGACCGGGGTGCGCACCGCGCTGGTAATGACGACGTCCATGATTTTTCTCCTGTTTCTCATTGAGTAATTTTAGTTCAAAAAATATATCGCATGAGAAATTTTCGCATCGAAATCATTCACTCATACGAAATAACCTTAGTCACAGCGAACTGCAACCTCTTTTTCGCGACAACCGTCAGGGCGCGTCAGCTTGTCGCAATCCAGTCAGCGGCCTGCCGCCATAATCCGCTCGAAGCCTGCCGTCCCGCCATCATCCCGACATGCCCGGACGGCGAAGTGATCACGGTCGATCGCGGCAATGCCTCCGCCAGCGCAAGGGCGGAGAGGCGCGGAACAATTCTGTCTGTTTCAGGAACGGCGATAAGCGACGGCAGGGTCATATCCTGCGCCCGCACCGCGATGCCGTCAACCATCCATTGATTTTGCACAGGCTCGTTTCGGGCGTACCAGCCGTTCAGGACATCCTCTGCGACGCCGCGAGGAAGCGGATGGCCTTCGTTCAGCCAATCTTCAATGGCGACGAATTCCCGCGCCTCGTCCGAGCGCATATCCATCCTTGCAAAGCGGCCGAATTTGCGAAGCCCGAGACCGGGATCGAGGCTGACAAAAAGGGTCTGCAGGAGATCGACGGGCAGCTCGCCAAAGCCGTTCAGGATACTCGCCCAGAAATCTGACTGATCGAGAAGCCCGCGCGCATCGGCCTCATAGCCCGCGTGAAAATCCCACGGCGTTGCAATGGCGATCAGGCTTTTTATCCGGCTCTGCCGGCGGATCGCCGCCGCAAGCCCGAGCGTGCCACCCATGCAGTAACCCGCGAGATGGAGGGGAGCCTCCGGATACCGCCCGGCGGCGAAATCCAGCATCGGAATGATCCGCCGGGAGACATAGGCGGACGTATCGAAGCCGCGCTCGGCCTCACCCGGCGCGTTCCAGTCGACCATTAGCGGATGCAGGCCGCGAGCGGCGAGATAATCGACGAAACTCCGTCCCGGCATCAGATCGAGCACATAAGACGGGTTGACGAGCGAGGGCACCAGCAGGACGATCGGCGCCGTTGCCGGCGCGGAGGGTGCCCCGTCGAGCAGGGTCGTCGTCCCGTCCCGCCAGAGCACGGGACGCGCCGGATCGGCGCGGCGGTAAGGATGCGCGTGATAGCGGCGGATGCCTTCGATCATCTCTTCCACAAGGCTGCGGCCCTGCGCCGCCAGCGCGTCCAAATGCGCAGGAGCCCCGTCGAGCGCCGCGCGCCGCGCGATCTCTTCCAGTTCTGCCGGAAGCGGAACGGGCAGATCGATCCGGCCCTGTTCCCGAAGCGGCAGCGTCGCAAAGGATGAGGCGACAGATGTCGTCGCGAGTCCGAGGTGCAGCGCGAGAGGTCTTGGCCCGAGGCGGCGGGGAGGCCGCGTTATGTCTGGAGCATCTGTCATCATCGATTATCACGGTCTGAAAGCCGGAGGCGCTCGCCGGACCGGGTGGCGGCAGGCTGGACAACCGGCGCGGCCCTCACGCCATTATATATATGTTTGCACAGGATGATACCAACGCGCGATGGTGTATATTTCAGTGAGTAAAATACATTTTTCGCAACGGCGTTGCACAATAAAACTTGCGCAGCGCAACAAATACAGGCGAAAATAGGTAACCAAATCTCTTACAGTCAGGGTAGGGAGACATTGTGGCTGAGAAAACGACGACTGACAAAAAACCCGTTGTCATCAAGAAATACGCAAATCGCCGGCTGTATAACACGGCCACCTCGTCCTACGTCACGCTCGATCATCTGAGCCGGATGGTCAAGGACGGGACCGATTTCGTTGTCTATGATGCGAAGTCGAACGAGGATATCACCCGCTCCGTGCTGACCCAGATCATTTTCGAGGAGGAAGCCAAGGGGCAAAATCTTCTGCCGATCAATTTCCTGCGCCAGCTGATCGGCTTCTATGGCGATCGGCTACAGACAATCGTGCCGGACTATCTTGAAATGTCCATGCGTTCCTTCACCGATAATCAGGACAAGATGCGGGATCTGCTGCCCGAAAATCTGACCACGAACCCGATGTTCAAGCAGTTCGAGGAAATGGGCCGCAAGAACATGGATATGTTCAGCCAGGCCATTCGCATGTTTTCCCCGCCGTCCTTCTTCGCCGGGGCCGCAAGCGCCCGCGACAGCGAGGTGAGCCGGAGCGAGGCTCCCGCGAAAGAGAAAGAAACCGCGCCCGATCAGACAGCCGAGATGATGCGGGAACTGCGCGAACAGCTTCAGGCGATGCAGAAGCGCATCGACGAGATGAGCAAAAAATAGCCGTCCTCACGCACGGGCGAACCGGCATACCCACAAGCAAGTCTGAAACCTGGCCGCGACATGACGCAAGCGCGCGTTCAGATATGGCAGGTCGCGAGACCGCGTTTTTCCAGATACTGCTGGTGGTAGTCTTCCGCCGGATAAAAGTCGAGCGCCGGTGAAATCTCGGTCACGATCGGCCGGCGGAAGTTTCCGCTCCGGTCCTGCGCGGCTTTTGATTCTTCGGCAATCGCCTTCTGCGCCTGATCACGATAGAAGATCGCGCTGCGATACTGGGTGCCAATATCCGGGCCCTGACGGTTTAGCGTCGTCGGATCGTGGTTCATCCAGAACACGTCCAGCAATTCGGCATAGCTTATCTCGCGCGGATCAAAAACGACCTGCACCACCTCGGCATGTTGCGTCTGTCCGGAGCAGACATCCTGATAGGTCGGATTGGCGGTGATGCCGCCCTGATATCCGACGACGGTTTCCCTGACACCCTTCACCCGCCGGAATGCCGCCTCCACGCCCCAGAAGCAGCCCGCTGCAAAATAGGCAATTTCGGTTGTAGCCGACATTTGTATCTCCTCATCCTGAAGATCGCTGATAATTATTATCTCGCGCTTTTTCCCAAGATTACAATGAAGCGCCGAAAAACTTGATGATATTCTGCCATGGCGGCGGATATTCGTGCAATTGGTTCCAATCTCCCGTAGATTGAAGCCAGTCTAGAGAACCATTGATCTACAGCTATGCCCCGTCGCCTCAAGAATGCGCAGCTCAGCACGCTCAGCCTGAATCCTTTAAGCGATACGCCGCTGCACCGGCAACTGTTCCTCGGTCTGCGCCAGGCCATTCTCGAAGGCCGGCTGAAGCCGGGCGCGCGCCTTCCCTCAAGCCGCGCGCTCGCGGCGGACCAGTCGATATCGCGCAACACCGTGCTCGCCGCCTACGACCAGCTCACCGCAGAAGGGTACCTCATCAGCCGCACCGGCGCGGGCTCCTACGTCTCGGACCAGTTGCCCGATGACCTCCTGCAACGATCGAAAAATGGCCGGAAGGGGGAGACGCGCCCGCGCGAAATCTATCTCTCAAAAATGGCCGCGCCGTTCGAGGGGCAGAAAATCACATCCGAAGTGCGCAGCCGTCCGTTTTCGCCGGGCCTGCCGGCGCTCGACGTCTTCCCTTTCGATGACTGGGCACGCCTGCTCGCCCGCCACTGGCGCCGCCCGAAGCTCGACGCGCTCGTCGACAATCCCGTCGGCGGAACGAAGGCGCTCCGTGAAGCCCTTGCCACCTATCTTGGCGAGACCCGCGCGGTGCGCTGTCACGCCGATCAGGTCATCGTTCTTTCGGGATCGCAGCAGGCGATCCATCTGGTGGTGCGCGCCTTTGCCGAACCGGGCGATGCCATCTGGATGGAAGAGCCGGGATATCCGGGCTTTCGCGCATCGATCCTTGCCGCGGGCGCGACACCGGTCTCCGTTCCCGTTGATGAGGAAGGCTTCTCGCTCGATGCCGCCCTTAAGCTTGCGCCCGATGCCCGGCTCGCCTGCATTTCCCCCTCGCACCAGTATCCGCTCGGCCAGACGATGTCGCTCGCCCGCCGGCTCGAGCTGCTGCGCTGGGCGAAAGAGACCGGCCGCTTCATTCTCGAAGACGACTATGACAGCGAATACCGCTACGCCGGACGGCCGCTCACCTCGCTGCAGGGGCTGGATGACGACAATCGCGTCCTTTATGTCGGCACCATGAGCAAGATCATGTTTTCGGGGCTCAGGGTCGGCTACATGGTGGTGCCGGAAGATCTTGTCGATGTGTTCCTCGCACTTCGCCGCATCATCGACAGCCACTCCGCCGCCGTGCCGGAAGCCGCGCTCGCCGATTTTATCAATGAAGGCTACCTCGCCTCCCATGTGCGCCGCACACGCCAGCTTTACGAGGCGCGGCAGGCGCGTCTCGTTGCCCTGCTGGAGGAGAAGCTCGGCGACCTGCTGCGCATCTCGGCGCCCGCGTCGGGAATGCATCTTGTCGCCTTTCTGCCGCCGCATATCCATGATAGGGAGATCGAGCGCGCGGCGGCGGCGCAGGGAATGCTGGTGCGGGCGCTTTCGAGCTTTTACAATCTGCCGACCCGGCAGACGGGGCTGATCCTCGGCTTTGCCGGGACAAGGGAAGAAGACATGCCGCGACTGGTCGATAAACTTGCCGTTCTTATCCGGAGCCGAGCCTAGTCGTGCGTATATTGGTGCGTTGTCTCATTGCCGCTTTGCTTCTTCTGCCCGCGGCCGTCGCTGCCGCCGCAGAAGAGACGGCGCCCGTTCACGCCATCGCCATGCACGGCGCGGCGAAGTATCCGCCAGGTTTCACCCATTTCGACTATGTCAATCCCGAGGCGCCCATCGGCGGGCATCTGCGTCTTGGCGCCATCGGCAGTTTCGACAGTCTCAATCCGTTCATCCTGAAGGGCGTGCCCCCGCTCGGCCTCAATCACGTCTATCAGACGCTGCTGGAGCGATCCCGCGACGAGCCGTTCACGCTCTACGCCAATATCGCGAAGTCCATCGAAGTGGCGCCCGATCGAAGCTGGATAATCTTCAATCTCGACCCGCAGGCGTATTTCTCCGACGGCAGTCCGATCACTGCGGAAGATGTGCTTTTCTCCTTTGAGATCCTTCGCAACAAGGGGCGGCCCAATGTCCAGACCTACTATCGCAAGGTAACGGAGGCGGAAATTCTGTCGCCAGCCGCGATCCGCTTCAGCTTCGAGGCGGAGGGACGGTTTGAGATGCCGCTGATTATGGGCCTGATGAGTGTCCTCCCCAAAGCCGCCTTTGAGACAAGAAGCTTCGAGACAAGCTCGCTCAGCCCGTTTATCGGCTCCGGTCCCTATCTGATCGACCGCGTCGATCCCGGGCGGCGGATCGTCTACCGGCGCGATGAGAATTTCTGGGGCTGGCATCTGCCCCAGAACCGGGGGCGCTTCAATTTCGAGACCGTGACCTATGATTTCTTCCGCGATGATGACATCGCATTTGAAGCGTTCAAGGCGGGAACGCTGGATGCGCGTTTTGAGACCGATGTCGGGCGATGGGCCCGCGGATATGATATAGCGACGCGCCACGGCCGACAGTTTGTGAAATCGGAGCCGGAGCTTTCCCTTCCCGCGCCCATGCAGGCGCTCGTCTTCAATACGAGGGCGGAGAAGTTCAGCGATATCCGCGTGCGGGAGGCGCTGACATACGCATTTGATTTTGAATGGCTGAACAGCCGCATCCTTCACGGCCTTTACAAGCGGCTGTCGAGCTATTTCGAGAATTCGCCGCTTGCCGCAAGAGGCCCGATCCCGGATGCAGAGCGCGCGCTGCTTGCCCCTTTTCGGGATGAACTCCCCCCTGAAATCTTCACCGACACATTTTCCCTCCCCGCAACCGACGGCAGCGGCCGGGCGCGGGAGAACCTGCGCCGGGCCAAAGAACTGCTGGCGAGCGCCGGGTATGACATTGCGAATGGGCGCCTCACGAACAGGGAGAGCGGTCGACCGTTTGAAATTGAATTTCTGGTCAATAATACGGATTTCATTCGTCTGATCACGCCGTTTCAGCGCAACCTCGAGACGCTTGGGATCCGCAGCACGGTCCGGCAGGTTGATACGGCGAGCTATCAGAACCGGCTGAATGACTACGACTTCGACATGATCATCAATAACTGGGGCCAGTCGCTGTCACCCGGCAACGAGCAGGCGTTCTACTGGAGCCGCCAGGCCGCGAGCACGCCCGGCACCCGGAACTATCCCGGTATCCGGCTCGCCGCAGTCGACAGCCTCATCGACCGCATTGCCACGGCGAAAGACCGCGAGACGCTTGAAACCGCCGTCCGCGCGCTCGACCGGGTCCTGCTGTTCGGCCATTATGTCATTCCGCTCTACTACACCGACCGGCAGTGGCTCGCACATTGGCCGGAAATTCGGCTGCCCGACACCGCATCCTTCTGGGGAACCTCCGCTGATCTCTGGTGGTATGAGGCGGATTAGTCCGGCGGATCAATCGAAGCGGCGCCTGTCCCGACTTTCCCAGATGTCACGGGCGCGGACATCGGCGGCGGCGCAGTCAAGCGATGGGTCCAGCATCTTCAGCGCCACGGCGAGCGTTCCCGTGATCGCAAGCTCCGGGACTGGCAGCGCAAGCTTCCCCTGCCACATGCGAAGAAGCTGCTCCGGCGCGAGATCCTCCTCGCGCCATTTATAGGTCGTCTCCCCAGTCAGGGCGGGCCAGATTTCAGGGACATACTCCCCGCCCACCAGCGCGTCAATTTGAGCTGGTTTCATCGGGTTTCGCAATACCTCGCCGCCGCCGCCCTTGAAAATCGCGACATGCGGCTGGCCAAGCGTCTCGGCAGTCGCAAGATGCAGGGCCTGATAGGGCGGGTGGAAAACGCCCTGTAGCTGATAGGGCGCATGAAAGGGATTGAGATCGCGCGCAAAAGTATTCACCGCCGTCCGCACCCCGAGAATCGGTCGAAGTTCAAAAAGCGCCTGAACGGCGGGGCAAAAATGCTCAAGTCCGAGATAGACGAAATTATCCTCTGCAAGCGCCGCTGCCGCCTCCGAAAGTGACGTCGCCTGCTTCACGTGAAACACCGCAAGGCCCGGCCGCGTCGGCGCATAATTCTCTGAATATCCGGCAATGCCGTGCATCAGCACCTTGTAGCCCTGATCAGCCAGGAGCCGCGCGGCGAGAATGAACCACGGCTGCTGGCGGTGCCGATCGGCGTAGGACGGCCAGTCGACATCGACGGCAGCCTCAATCCCCTGCTCCAGGAAATGTCCCTGCGCCGCGGCAACCATGCCGGCAAGTTCGGTGCCCGTCTCCCCTTTGCGGCGCAGCAGCAGCAGAAATGCGCCAAGCTGCATCGGCTCGACCCTGTCATCGAGCACCATGTCCATGGCGTCGCACGCCTCCTCGAAGGTGAGGTCGCGCCACATTTTCGGCCCCTTGCCGAGGATCCGGATATACTCTGCGAAGGGATGATCTGCTGTCATGGGCGGGACTTTAGCAGGAATTTCCCGCCGGCTTAAAAAATATCCAGCAACCGGCGCAAATAGTCCTTTTCGATCACCGGACGGGCCGGGTCGGAAAGCCGCCGCTGCAGTTCGTTGCGGATATCACGGCTCTTGCTGAACGCCTCGCTCTTGCCCCGTATGGTGGCGCTTTCCGAGACATTGCCTTGCGTTCCCTGTTCCTCGATGGAGCGCCCGAGCGGATCGCGCCCTTCGCCCGGCTGACCGGGGCCTGCCTGCTGCGGCCCCTGTCCCTGGCCATCCTGCATCATCTGCTCGGCCAGATCCTGACTGCCCTGCTGAAGATTTTCAAGCGCGTTGCCTTCCGATTCGATCGCCGGGCCTTCCCTGCCCTCCTGCAGCGCGTCGCGCGCCTCATTCATCGACCGCTCCGCCCGGCCGAGCGCGTCGGGGATCTCACCCTGCTCACCAAGACGCCGCATCAGCTCGCCGAGCTGGCGGCGCAAGGCCTCCTGCCGCTTCGAAAGATCCTGAAGGCTCTCGCCCTGCTGCCCGTCCTGACCAGGCTGCGGCCGCTGGCCCTGCTGGCCCGGCTGGCCCGGCTGGCTGCGCTCCGGCTGCTGCAGGCGCTGGCCCTGTGACTGACGGTATGTCTGGTCCAGCAACTGCTGCTGCTGGCGCATCATCTCGCCAAGCTCATTCAGCATTTCCTGCTGCGCCTGCTGGCCGTCCGTCGGCGTCTGCGGGCGGGCCATGCGCAAATTCTCCATCATATCCTGAAGCTGGCTCAGCATCTCGCGGGCGGAATCTTTCGCACCGCCGCGGGCAAGCTCCTCGATCCGGTCGAGCATCTGCTGCAGATCCTGCGAGCGCACAATCTGGTCCTGACTGTTCGGATCGACCGGCTGCTCTTCCATCGGCTGCTGCTCTGCAAGGGCGCGAAGGAAATTCTCCATGGCGCTTCGGAGCTCATCCATCAGCCGCTTGATTTCCTCGTCGCTGGCATCGCGGTTGAGCGCTTCCATCAGCGCTTCCTGCGCCGCGCGCAATGCCGCCTCGGCGAGCGACAAGCCACCGTTTTCCAGCCGCAGCGCCGTCTCCCACATAATATCGGAGGCGTCATCGACCGCCTTCTGCTCTTCACTGTTGCGAAGCAACGCGCCCGCCGTCGCGAGGGCGAGCATGACCGTTACATCATTGTCATAGGTTTCGGGCAGTCCGGCGAGCGCATCCAGAACCAGCGCAGCGTTGTCGCGATTTCCTGTCGGATCGGTCGCAAGATACTTCCGCTGCTCGATCAGCACCCGCGCAACCGGATGCATAAAACGCCGCTCAGGCAGGACATAGTTATGGGGCTCCGAATAGCCACGCTGGCCGATCTGATCCTCGGCGTAGAGACGGAGCGTGACCGGCAGACCTGCCCACGGATGCGCGGTCAGGTCGTGATAGCTTTTGGAGACCACCTGTTTCGAGCCGCGTCCCGGCGTCGGCAGCGGAAGTTCAATGACCTCATCGGAATTCTCGCGGCGGATTTCGCCGCCGATGCGCATGACCCCGTAATCGTCCGTCGCCCGGTATTGCAGCCGGAAGGCAGAACGCTCGGTCACTTCCGGATCGGCGATCAGCTCCGCCGTCGGCGCCTCGTCGGGAATGATCGTCAGTTTCCAGCTGGCAATGACGTCGCCCGCCTTCTCAATCTCGACGGTCATGCTGCGATCAAACTCGGCTTCGATCTGGAAGTTCCGCTCGTCCACCGCCACGAAATCCTGACTTTCGCCGTCAAGTTTCAGGACGGGACGGGCCGATCCGCCGCCGAAAATATGCGCGATAAAGCTGCTTTTGGCCGGCACCACATAGGTCTTGGGAGCGCCGCCATCCGGTGGAAGCGCGCCGAGCAGGATCGGCGCCTGGCCTGTGTAGACGGGCGGGGTGATCCAGGCGGTTACATCCGCGGGCACGGCAGACGCCCCCACGCCGGGCGTCACCGCCGCATAAAGACGCTCGCCCGCGCGCGGACCCGCAACGATAAAGGCGGCGACAAGGAGAAGAATAACACCGCCGCGGAGGCCGTAACTGTCGCCTGCCCCGATATCGAGATTGGGCGCCCCGACTTTCAGCCCCGTCACATAACGGCGGAGGGACTTCTGATAGATCCGCCACATCCGCCCGGACGGGGATTGCCCCTTCTTCTCGGCCTCCGAGCGATCCCCGAGGGCGCGAAGCGGTCGATGCGCCAGCGTGTTCCGCGCCTCGAGATAGCCAAGGGCGCGGCTACGGTCCGGAATGCGGAAATTTCGCGCGGCGAGATAAAGGCTGACAAGAGCCGCGACGGAGAAAAGGATCAGTCCGAGGACATGCAGCCACGAGGGGACGACAGACCACAGATCGAGCAGCGACAGGCCGATAAACAATCCCGCAATAGAGAAAAACCAGCGACCTTCGCGCCAGCCCTCTTCCAGCAGAAGATTGGCCCGCGCCAACAGAATGCGGATCTCAAACCCTAATCCATATCCCTTTTCGTCACTCGCATGATCGCGTTGCATTCAGCCTCGATATTACTCCAGCCAAACGGGGAGTATATCAAGATTGATCATTTCATCCAAGCTCGGCCGCGCCCTGATCACTGCATATTGATCGCCCTTCACCAGCACTTCCGGCACGAGCGGCCGCGTGTTGTAGGTGGAGGCCATCACCGCGCCATAGGCGCCGGCGCTCCGAAAGGCGACAAGATCGCCGCGCGCAAGGACCTCCGGCATATCGCGCCCGCGGGCGAAGGTATCGCCGGTCTCACAGACCGGACCCACCACATCGGCGGGGCTATAGGCACCCTGCTTCTGATCCTCGCGCAAGGGATCGATATGATGATAGCCGTCATAGAGAGCGGGGCGGACGAGATCATTCATGGCAGCATCGAGGATGATGAATTTGCGCGTCGTCGCCTGCTTCACATAAATCACTTCCGAGACGAGAACGCCCGCATTGCCGACGATCAGCCGGCCGGGTTCCAGAATGATCTGGCAGCCGAGATTGCCAACCGCTTCGAGCGCGACAGCCGCATAGGCCGTCGGCAGCGGCGGGATCGCCTCGTCATAGGGAATGCCAAGGCCGCCGCCAAGGTCGACGCGGGTGATCTCATGCCCCTCGCTCCTGAGCTGCTGCACCAGTTCGGCGACGCGCGTAAACGCATGATGATAGGGCTCAAGATCGGTAAGCTGCGAGCCGATATGGACATCGACGCCCTTGATCTCGATCCCCGGCAACGCCGCCGCATCGGCATAAATGCGCGACACATCCTGCCACGGCACGCCGAACTTGTTCTCCGCCTTGCCTGTCGAAATTTTCGCATGGGTTTTCGCATCGACATCGGGATTGACGCGAAAGGCGATCGGCGCTTTTACTCCCATACCCGCCGCAATCTCGCTGAGGAGATGGAGTTCCGGTTCCGATTCCACGTTGAACTGATGGATCCCGAGGGTAAGCGCGGCGCGCATCTCTTCGGGCTTCTTGCCAACGCCGGAGAAAACGATCTTTCCGGCCGGAATGCCCGCGGCAATCGCCCGGCGAAGCTCGCCTTCCGAGACCACATCCGCGCCGGATCCGAGCCGTGCGAGCGTGCGGATCACCGCCTGATTGGAATTTGCTTTCAGCGCGAAGCACACAAGCGCATTCACGCCGTCAAAGGCACCCGAGAAAACCTTGTAATGGCGCTCCAGCGTGGCGGTGGAATAGCAGTAGAAAGGCGTGCCCACCTCTTCAGCGATACGGCGAAGCGGGATATCCTCGGCGTACAGCTCGCCGTTGCGGTAATTAAAGTGATCCATCGTCTCAATCTTGAAAAATCAGCTGTTCTTCTGTTCGGCCTTCGGCGCATCGGGCACATATTTCGGGTCGCTTTTGACGCCGCAGGCGGCAAGCGAGAGCGCCATGCCCGTCACGATCATCAGTGAAACAAGTTTGCGGATCATGTCTTGCTCCCCTCGTCGCTCCGGATCTTCCGCCAGCGCGCAATCTGTTCGCGAACCCGAAGCGGCGCCGTCCCGCCGTAGCTCACGCGGCTTGCGACCGAATTCCCGACGCCAAGGACGTTATATATATCATCGGTGATGCCACTCTCCACCGTCTGTATCTCGGCGAGCGAGAGATCCTCAAGCCCGCATCCCTTGCTTTCGGCGAGCTTGACGAGCGCGCCGGTCACATGATGCGCCTGGCGGAAGGGCATATTCAGCTTCTGCACCAGCCAGTCTGCAAGATCGGTCGCCGTCGTAAAGCCCATGCCGGAGGCGGCCGTCATGACGTCACCGTTTACCGTGATATCGCGGATCATCCCGGTCATGGCGGCGAGGCAGAGCTGCAGATTGTCGGCAGCATCGAATACTGGCTCCTTATCCTCCTGCATGTCCTTGCCATAGGTCATGGGCAGGCCCTTCATCATCATCAGGAGCGACATGAAGGCCCCCGCGCTCCGTCCCGCCTTGCCGCGGATCAGCTCCGCCGCGTCCGGGTTCTTCTTCTGCGGCATGATGGAGGAGCCGGTGGAAAAGCTGTCGGAGCATTCGACAAAGCGGAACTGTGCGCTCGACCAGATGACAATCTCCTCGGCAAGACGCGACAGGTGCATCGCCGTGATCGAGGCGAAGCTCAAAAATTCGAGCGCGAAATCACGGTCTGAAACACCGTCGAGCGAGTTTGCCGTCGGCCGGTCAAACCCGAGCGCCTTCGCCGTCATCTCGCGGTCGATGGGGAAGGAGGTGCCGGCAAGCGCCGCGGAACCCAGCGGGCTTTCATTGAGCCGCGCCCGCGCATCGCGAAGGCGGCCGCGGTCGCGGGCGAACATCTCGACATAGGCCAGCATATGATGGCCGAAGGTGACCGGCTGCGCCGCCTGCAGATGGGTGAAGCCCGGCATCACCGTCTCCGCCTCGGCTTCGGCCTGATCGAGGAGCGCATCCTGCAGATCGGCAAGCTCGCCGTCCAGATGATCCATGGTATCGCGCACCCAGAGGCGGAAATCGGTCGCCACCTGATCGTTGCGCGAGCGCGCGGTGTGCAGCCGTCCGGCGGCATCGCCGATCAGCTCACGCAGGCGCACCTCGACATGCATATGGATGTCTTCGAGCGCCGGGTCGGTCTTGAAATTGCCAGCCTCGATTTCCTTCAGAATAGCCTGCAATCCCTGCTGTATTTTCTCGCCGTCCTCGCGCGATATAATGCCGCAGGCCATCAGCATACTGGAATGCGCCATGGAACCCGCTATATCCTGTGCATAGAGCCGGCGGTCAAAGTCGATGGACGCGTTGATCCGTTCCATGATTTCGGCGGGGCCTTTGGCGAACCGGCCGCCCCAAAGCTCGTTTGCGCTCATTCTCGGGCTCACTTTGTAACTGTTGGACGTTTAATGATTATGATAACCAGACCCATGAAATTCATCAGCCTGATGTTGCTGCTTACATTTACAGGGCTTGCAGCCGGAACATCAACTGCTTTCTCTCAGAATCTCGACGCGCTGCTGACGGGCGAGATGGCGAAATTCGCGCCCTATGACGAACCGCGGCCCGTCAAGGATTTCACCTTCCTGAATGCGGCGGGCGCGGAAGAGAAGCTTTCCGACTACCGGGGTCGGGTGCTCGTTGTGAATTTCTGGGCGACATGGTGCGCCCCCTGCCGCGAGGAAATGCCGAGCCTTGACCGGCTGCAGGCAGAACTTGGCGGCGATGATTTCACCGTTCTCGCCGTCGGACAGGATCTGCAGGGGATGGAGAAGGTGACAGAATTCTTTGATCAATATGCGATCAGAAGCCTTGCGCCGATCAACGACAAGAGCAGCCAGTCGAGCCGCAGTGCCGGCGCATTCGGCCTTCCGGCAACGCTGATCCTGAATGCGGAAGGCAAGGAAGTCGGCCGGCTTGTCGGTCCCGCCGAGTGGGATTCGCCCGAAGCCAAGGCGCTGATCCGCCATTATCTGGCGAAATCATAGGGGCGGCGGGTTGCGCCCCTTGCGGCGTTTCAGGAGATAAAGGCGGAACAGCCGTTCCGCCCCCCAGCTCAGCGCGACAAACAAGATCACATTGAAAATTGTCATCGTCGCGAGGTCAATGCCGAGCCCGATGTCGTCATGCTGCACGCCGACATAAAGCTGAAACCCGAGGATCGTCGCGATACCAATGGCACCAATCACCGCGACACTGATGCGGATTTTACCGTCGGTCCAGGGAATCGCCATAAGGCAGATAAAGGAGGCCGCCTGAAACGCTGCCGACCAGAAGCTGAGGCTGTAATCGCTCATTCCCGGTCGAGGACGGTGAGCGCCACATCGACCATGGGCCGCAGGGTTTCCTCTTCGGGGGTCACTTTTCCGATCACCCGCAGGCCCTGCATGACGCACACGAAATAGGCGGCAAGGCGGCCGGGATCCTGACGCGAGGTGAACACCCCTTCCCTCTGGCCGCGGGCGATCAGCTCCTTCAGGATCGTTTCAAGCTCGGCGAAGAACTCCCGCACCCGTTCCGCGCATTCGTCATCGCGCGAACTCAGCTCCACCGCGGCATTGGTCATGAAACAGCCGCGCCGAATAGGATCGGTCACCTGCTTTTGCATGAAAACATAGAGAAACTTTGATAGCAGTTCACGCGGATCGCCGTCACCGCGCAGGCTGTCCGTTCGCAGGATCGCGCCGGTGCCATACTGATCGAGCGCCTCAAGAAAAAGCCGTCGCTTATCGCCGAAGGTATCATAGAGGCTGCCGCGGTTGATGCCCATGCAGTCAACCAGATCCTGGATTGAGGTGGCCTCATAGCCTTTCGCCCAGAAAGCTTTCATGGCTTTCTCCAGCGCGTCCTGACGATCAAAGCATTTCGTTCGTGCCATTTACCAACCCGAAGGACCTCATCTGCCTCTATGACATCGGTTATATACTCATTTCGGCGTCAAGCAAAGCCGCCAGACCCTCTCTATAGGTAGGATACATCAACGAAATCCCAAGTTCCGACTTGATTTTCGCATTGCTGACACGCTTGCTGTCGTCATAGAAGCTGCGCGCCATAGGGGTGAGATCCGCCTCATTATAGTCAATCAGGGGCGGCGGCGTTACGCCAAGAAGCTCTGCGGCATAGGCGACGACGTCCTGCGGCGGCGCTGCCTCATCATCGGCAACATTATAGATCGAGCCCGGATCAGGCCGGCGCATCGAGGCGACGAGAATCCTTGCAAGATCCGCAACATGAATGCGGGAGAAGACCTGCCCGGGCTTATTGATCCGCCGCGCTTTGCCTGAGCGGAGCGAGGTCAGCTGGTTTCGACTCGGCCCGTAAATGCCCGGCAGGCGAAAGATATGCACCGGCAGGCCCGCATCGTTATGAAGCCCGAGCCAAGCCTCCTCCGCCTGCAGGCGGCGCCGGCCGCGTATACCGCTTGGCGCTAGGGGACTCGTCTCATCCACCCAGCCGCCATCACGGTTTCCATATACGCCGGTTGTCGAGAGATAGCCGACCCAGTTGAGCTTCGGCAGGCGGAGCAACTCCTCCGCCATGGTATCAAAAACGGGATCACCCGCCGCATCCGGCGGGATGGAAAGGAGGATATGTGTCACATCCGCCGCACGCTCGGCGAAATTCTCGACCTTCCTCCCCCGCTCGAACGCGATCAGCGGCGCGCCGCCCGGCGTCCTTTTGCCGGCCGGAGTGCGGCTGGTCCCCCGCACTCCGATTTCGGGAAAGTCCGCGGCGATACGCGCGGCCGTAAAGCCGAAGCCGAAGCAGAACAGCTCTATTTCGCGGTTAGTCATCCTTGGCTGCCGGATCATCCGTCCGCGCAAGCACAACGCGCGCCGACACCGACTGCTTCACCGAGACCAGCAACTCCGCCCCGCCCCCGCCTGATGGCGCGGATTCGGCCGCCATCGCAGCTTTCATCATCGGCTGCGCGCGCGCATAGTCATGCATCGGCATCGGTCCCGCCTGTACGAAATCGACCCGCTTCACATGGTAGCCCGCCCCCGGCATCACCTTGTTGAGACGTTCCACCTCGTCAAGCGCCTGCTGATAGAGCTTGCTGCGAAGATCGGCGCGAAGCGCTTCGAACTCTTCAAGCGAGGGGGTAAAATCTACGTCCGCGATCGACACCTTGTAGCCGGGCGTGCTGCTCTCCTTCGCGCGGTCCTGCAGGCCGTCGATCGCCGCCTCCGGAATGCGCGCTTCCGCCGTTACGTACCAGCGGTTCAGCCCCGTCTGATCGAGCTGCTGGCGGGACGAGGTAATCCGCCAGTCGACGTCTTTGGCAAGCGCAAGGAGAGAGGCATCGATCCGCTTCTTGAGATCATCTCCGCTTTGCTCCTGCTGTACCAGTTCGACAAGGACGGTGACCCGCGCCGTATCTGTTTTCACCCAGCCTTCATTCGTCAGATCGAGAATGACCTGATCCTGCATCGCGAACCGCGGGTGCGGCATATCCGCGGCCGCGGCCATCGGAGCGAGGGCGAGGAAAGCAACGGTGGCGATTACCAGTCTGTTCATGCTAGAACTCCCAAAATGATCTTGATCCTTTTCGGCATTAGAGCCGAATAACGTCCAATTTAAGGCATTTTATGCGCCCGCACACCTCTTTCCATCGGCTTATTTTCGCAGGCCTCGGCCTCATTTTCCTTGCGCCGGTTGATGCGAGCCTCGCCTTCGCGCAGGCGACGAAAGAGGCGAATGAATATGAAGCCTGCCTGACCCTGACCCGGAGAGAGCCCGAGAAAGCGTTTGAATCCGCGCTGGCCTGGCGTGATGCGGGCGGCGGATTTCCGGCCCGTCACTGCGTTGCCCTTGCCCTCGTCGCAATGAAGAAATACGACCATGCGGCGCTGACGCTCGAGGAACTTGCGGAGGATATGCAAAAGGCGGGCTCCCCGCTTCTGGTGAGCGTGCTCACGCAGACCGTCAATGCCTGGCTGCTCGGCGAGGAATATGATCGCGCCCTTACGGCGGCCACGGCTGGCCTGACGCTGGAGCCTGATAATGTCGATCTTCGCATCGACCGCAGCCGCGTCTACGCCCAGCTCGCCGATTATCAGGCGGCATTCAACGATCTCGATCACGCGCTTCGCATCGATCCCGCGCGCGCTGATGCGCTCACCTTCCGCAGCGCCGCGCAGCGTCATCTTGGCGACATGGCGCGGGCGCGCGAAGATGTGGAGCGGGCGTTATTGCTCAACCCCGCGCTTCCCGAAGCCCTCAATGAACGCGGCATTCTTCGCGCCCGAAGCGGCGAGATCGAGGCGGCGCGACAGGACTGGCTGCGCGTCCTTGAGCTCGCCAGCAACACACCCGCCGGCGATGAGGCCCGCCGCCTGCTTGAGGAAATTGACGTCAACAAGAACAAGTAACCGCCCCGCGCCCCGCGCGCTCCCGCGTTAACCCGCGAAGGCGAGGCGGCGGCGGTATTCCAGCGCTTCGGCGATGTGCGTGCGGTGGACGTTTTCGCTTTCGGCAAGATCGGCGAGGGTACGAGCAACCCGCAGAACCCGGTGATAGCCGCGCGCCGAAAGTTTCAGCTTGCCGATCGCCTCATGCAGGAGCGCGTTCGCCGAGGCGTCCAGCGTCACGGCGCGCTCCAGTATTTCGCCTTCCGCATCCGCGTTGGTGCGTATCGGCACCGGATGATCGATCCCGCGATAGCGCTGGCGCTGGATCTCCCGCGCCCGGCGGACGCGCGCGGCGACGATCTCGGTCGTTTCCTTTGGCGGCGGCAGGCTCAGATCCGCCGCCGAGACGGCGGGCACGTCCACATGGATATCGATACGATCGAGCATCGGGCCGGAAATGCGGGAACGGTATTCGCCGGCGCATTTCGGTGCGCGTGAACAGGCAAGCGCAGCATCATCGAGATGGCCGCAGCGGCAGGGGTTCATGGCCGCGACAAGCTGCACCCGCGCCGGATAGGTGACATGCAGATTGGCGCGGGCGACCACCGCCTTGCCGCTTTCGACGGGCTGGCGCAAGCTTTCCAGAACCTGGCGATTGAACTCCGGCAGTTCATCGAGAAACAGGACCCCGAGGTGCGCGAGCGAGACCTCGCCCGGTTTCGCGCCGCGTCCGCCGCCGACCATCGCCGCGACCGACGTGGAATGATGCGGATCACGGAACGGACGCCGGCGCGAGAGGCGCCCTTCCTGCATCTCCCCGGCGATGCTCGCGATCATATTGACCTCGAGCGCCTCCTCGGCATCGAGCGGGGGCAGAAGTCCCGGCAGGCGCGCGGCGAGCATGGATTTGCCTGATCCCGGCGGCCCGGACATCAGCAGATTATGGCCACCCGCCGCCGCAACCTCCAGCGCGCGCTTGGCGCTCTCCTGTCCCTTGATATCTTCAAGGCGCAGGCCCAGCGCATCATCCACGATATCGCCGTGCCGGGGCGGACTTAAAACCTGCGTGCCCTTGAAATGATTGATCAGCGCAAGCAGGCTCGCAGGAGCAAGAATTTCGAGATCCCCCGCCCAGGCCGCCTCAGGCCCCGACGCGGCCGGGCAGATCATATTCCGATCCGCTCCCACGGCCGCGACGGCCGCCGGCAGCACGCCCGAGACCGGGTTGCAGCTCCCGTCAAGCGACAGCTCCCCCATGACATAGTAGCTCTCGAGCTCCTCGCCCGGCAGGATGCCCATCGCGGCGAGCAGGCCGAGCGCAATGGGGAGATCATAATGCGCGCCTTCTTTGGGGAGATCCGCCGGAGCCAGATTGACGGTGATGCGCTTTGGCGGCAGTCCGATCCCGAGCGAGGTCAGCGCCGCCCGCACGCGCTCGCGGCTTTCGGCGATGGATTTATCCGCAAGGCCGACGATGGTAAAAGCCGGAAGGCCTGCGGCCATCATCACCTGCACATCCACGTCGCGCACGTCGAGACCCTGAAAGGCGACCGTTCTTATTCTTGCCTGCATCTTGCTTTGGAGACTCCCCCACGTGCAGAACGATAGCACGCGAAAAGAAATTCTTCATGGTTAAAATTGCAGGGAAGCGCGTCTATTTCTCCCGGCGCGCGTGGATCTTTTCTTCGAGGCAATCCCAGATCCGCGCTTCAAGCTTCACGCCGTCGAAGCGATTGATCTCCTGAATACCCGTTGGCGATGTAACGTTGATCTCCGTCAGATAGTCGCCGATGACGTCTATTCCGACGAAAATCAGTCCCTGCTCCTTCAGCACCGGACCGATGATGCGGCAGATTTCCTCCTCCCGCGCGGTCAGCGAGGATTGCACCGGCGTTCCGCCGACATGCATGTTGGAGCGCACCTCCCCCGCCTGCGGCACGCGATTGATGGCGCCCGCCGGCTCGCCGTCGATCAGGATGATCCG
Source organism: Sneathiella sp. (assembly GCF_036844445.1). Lineage (GTDB taxonomy): Bacteria > Pseudomonadota > Alphaproteobacteria > Sneathiellales > Sneathiellaceae > Sneathiella. The sequence continues at coordinate 102,249 of NZ_DAIUFV010000009.1, forward strand.
CTTGTCGCCCTGCCGCACTTCGGGCAGATATTTCTGTACGATCATGGGTTCGCGGTAGAACTGCGTAAACATCTCGCAGAGCGCCGTCAGATTTTCATCGTCCGGCTTGATATGAAACACCCCGATGCCGCCATTGCCATAGAGCGGCTTGACAATGATATCCTTGAATTCGGCGCGAAACGCGCGGATTTCCCGGATGTCCGACGAAATCAGCGTCGGCGGCATCAGCCCGGCGAAATGGGTGACGAACAGCTTCTCCGGCGCGTTCCGCACGCTGACCGGATCGTTGACGACCAGCGTTTTCGGATGGATATGCTCCAGCAGATGGGTCGCCGTGATATAGGCCATGTCGAACGGCGGATCCTGGCGCATCAGCACCACATCCATGGTTGCAAGGTCAATCCGCTCGGCCGACCCGGCCGTGAAATGGTTTCCCTTCTCGCGGCGGAGCGTCAGGGGGCGGGCGTTCGCAATCAGGCGTCCTTGCGCGAACGACATATCCTGCGGACCGTAATGATAGACAGGGTAGCCGCGCGCCTGCGCTTCAAGGCCGAGGACAAAACTGCTGTCGCCGTTTATGTCAATATTTTCAATGGGATCCATCTGGATGGCTACGGCAAGACTCATTTTTCCGACCTTTTGATTTTTCGCGATGCACCACAGTATCGGCGGCGCGAGGCACCTGCGCCACCCGCCGCACGAGGGATCTTACAGATCCGATTTCATTTTGACATAGCTGACGATGCTGCGAACGCCGGAAATTTCGCGGGCATGCGCCTTCACCCGTTCGAGTTCCGCCTCGTTCTGGGCGATGCCCATGAGATAGACCGTTCCCCTCACCGTCTCGACCGAGTAGTTGATATTGTAGATTTCCATGTCGCGCAACAGGCGGAGTTTCAGCTTTGTCGTAATCAGGCTGTCGGAGGCGAAGCTCGAGCTTGACTCGCTGCCGGTCACCGTCACCTCGTTATGCACTTCCTTGACACCATTCACGCCCCAGATCAGCCGCGACAGCGTCACCCGATCCTCCGCATTCGGCACTTCACCGGTAATCAGGACCGACCCCGCCACCACCGTGGTGGAGGTAGACGTGAACAGCGGCTCGCTATTTTGGAAGATCGCATTCATCACCTGCACCTTTATGGTGGCGTCGTCCACCACGGTGCCGACCGAGCGCTCCTCGGCGACAGCAACACCGCCAACGGCCGCCCCGCCGAGAATAACGGTCGGCGTGCAGCCGCTCAAAATGAGAAGGGAAGCAAGGGCAAGGAAAAGAGAAGCAACTGTTTTCATGAAAGCACGCCTTTAGCCATGATGACGGGTCAATATAGAATCAAATTCCGGGAGGGGGAAGTCTCTGTTCCACATCACTCCCACGCGGCCTGTATATGCTGCGGCAGACGGCGGAAAGAGGTGACAAGCAGAACATCAAACCGCACGTCCAGCCCGTAAAGATCCGGCCGCTCCTGCAGAAAGGCTTCGAGGGCGCGCGACACGCGGCGGCGCTGCCTCGGGCTTATCGCCTCGATCGCATCGGCGAATCTCGCGCGCGACTTTACCTCGGCGGCGACAAGCACGCGCCCGCGGCGGGCGATGATGTCCACTTCGCCAACCGGCCGGCGATAGCCCCGCGCCAGAATGCGATACCCCTTGGCGCGGAGCAGCGTCGCCGCAGCGAGTTCCGCCCAGCGCCCGCGAAAGTAGGCGCGGCGCCGTTTGTGCAGCCGCGCGGCTTTCGGATGATGTGTCAAAATATTCCCTCCCCGAAACTGTTTCGCCTCCCGTCTCAACAATTTACTTGCCCGCCTATCCGGCGTTACCTAGTCTTTCAGATCAGAACCGCCAGAAACATCAACGGAGTGGATATCGTGCTTCGCGGAAAATCCGATAGGGCCGCCGATTTCAGGCCGGGCTGGAAATTCTTCAACCTGCTCTGTATCCTCGGCCTTGCCCTCCTGTTCCTCGCCGCCTGCCAGCCGGCGAGCGTGGCAGAGAAGGACCGGACCGATATCTCCAAGGATAGCACAGGTCAGGCGGGGGGAGAAAGCGCGGACGATGCGCCAGGCGATAGCGCGCCGCTCGATGAAACCGCCCCTGATCCGCTCAGCGTCCTGATCGCGCCGTCAGCACCCGTCGTCGGGCTTCGCGCGCCCCGTGATCCCGCCGCGCCGGAGCCGATCAAGATCGCCCTTCTGCTGCCGCTTTCGGGCTCGGCCGCAGGCGTCGGGCAGGATCTGCTCAACGCCGCGAACATGGCGCTTTTTGACCTTCGCAACCCGAATATCCGGCTTATGACATTCGATACGGCAAGCACGCCAAGGGGTGCGGAAAGCGCGGCAGCCGAAGCGCTTGTTGGCGGGGCGGAACTCATTCTCGGGCCGCTTTTCTCCTCATCGGTCAGCACCATAAAGCCGCTTGCGGCCGGGCGCGGCGTCAATGTCATCACCTTCTCAACCGATACCGCCGTTGCGGGGGACGGTGTTTATGTGATGGGACTGACCGTCGGCCAGCAGGTCCGCCGGGTCATGAACTTTGCCTATCGCCAGGGCCGACAGGCGTTTGCAGTGCTCGCACCGCAGAGCCCCTATGGGGATGCCGCTGTCGAGAATGTCCGCATTGTCACGCAAGAGCTTGGCCTGACGCTGGAGCGGACCATGCGCTACCCGGCGCAGCTTGCGCCCGGCGCGCCGGAGTTGCACGATATTGCCAAAGCACTTGGCGATTACGCGGCACGCCAGCGCGCGCTCGATCGGGAAATCCGCCTCGCCAAGGAGAAGGATGATCCGGCGTCGCAGGCCTATGTGCGCCGGCTTGAAAAGCTGGATACCTTCGGCGATGTGCCGTTCGATGCGCTGATCATCCCCGAGGGCGGCGCGCGTCTGAAAGAAATTGCACCGCTTCTGTCCTACTATGACATCGATCCGGAGATTGTGCAGTTTATTGGCACCGGTCTCTGGGAAGACCCCTCGCTTTCGGCGGAGCCTGCGCTTGTCGGCGGCTGGTTCGCCGCGCCGTCGCCGCAGACTGTCGCAGGGTTTCAGCAGCGTTTTGCCGCCGCCTATGGCTATCACCCCGCGCGCATTGCAAGCCTCGCCTATGACGCCATGGCGCTCGCCGGAATATTGGCGCAGCAGCCGGATGAGTTCCGCTTCTCCCGTGCCGCGATTGAAAATCCGGACGGTTTCAGCGGCTATGACGGCATCTTCCGCTTTCCCGAAAACGGCGTGGCGGAGCGGGGCCTTGCGGTGATCGAGGTCGGACCGCGCAATCTGCAGGTGCTTGAGCCGGCGCCCGAGAGCTTCGCACCGGCGTTAAACTAGGATCTCGGCAAGCAGGCTATTGAGGACAAAACGCCCCTCGCTTGTCGCGCGGAGACGGCGCTCGTCCATTTCCATCAGCCCCGCCTCAACCACGCGCCTTAGCCGCCCGGCATCCAGAAACGCCCCGATCGGGGCGCCCGTCGCCGCCTCGAAATTCTTAAACCACACCCCTTCATCGAGCCGAAGGCCCATGAGCAGCATTTCTTCAGCGCGCTCAACCGTATCGGAAAGTGGCGTCGCGCTTTCCGTGCCGTGACCGGACTTTTCCACCGCCTTCAGCCAGCTTTCCGGCCTTCTCACCTGCTGATACGCGGTGCGAAGGCCATTCTGCACCAGCCTTCCGTGCGCTCCGGGTCCGACGCCGACATAGGCGCCATAGCGCCAGTAGGTGAGGTTGTGACGGCATTCGAACCCCGGCCGGGCGTGATTGGAGATTTCATAAGCCGGCAGTCCCGCAGCCGCACAAAGGCTGTTGGTGAGGGCGAACATCTCTTCCGCCTTCTCTTCGCGCGGCAACGCAAATTCGCCCCGCTTCACCGCGCCGGCAAAGCCCGTGTTGGGCTCGATAGTGAGCTGGTAAAGGGAGAGATGATCGCCCGCAAGCGCAAGCGCCCGTTCGAGATCCTGCTGCCAGTCGCTCACTTCCTGCCCCGGCAGCGCATAGATCAGATCGAAGGAGATATTGGTGAATGTCGCCCGCGCCAGCTCGATCGCCTTGATCGCCTCCGCCGCCGAATGCTCCCGGCCGAGGAATTTGAGTGCTTCATCACGGAGCGACTGAACCCCGAGCGAGAGACGTGTCACCCCGGCGGCGGCATAGCCCGCAAAAGACGCCGCCTCTACCGACGTCGGGTTCGCTTCCAGTGTAATTTCAATATCTTCCGCGAAATCAAAGCGCGCCCGCGCGCCTTCAATCAAACGACCGACCGTCTGGGCTTTCATCAACGACGGCGTCCCGCCGCCAAAAAAAATGCTTGAAAGGCGTCTCTCGTCGGTTCGCGCAGCGTACCAGTCAAGCTCCCGCAGCAGCGCCGCCGCCCAGCGCGCCTGATCGACACTCTCGCGCACATGGCTGTTGAAGTCACAATAGGGGCATTTCCTGCGGCAGAACGGCCAGTGGATGTAAAGGCCGAAACCGGGATCGGGGGCGCTACTTGTCGCGGAAGCAGGCATGGATCAATTGCCGGAACGCATCGGCACGATGGCTCATGGCGTGCTTCGCCTGCGGCTCCATCTCGGCAAAGGTGAGATCATGTCCGTCGGGGACGAAAATCGGATCATAACCGAAGCCCTTGTCACCGCGCGGCGGCCAGACGGCGACCCCCTCGACCGTGCCTTCAAAACTTTCGACGTGGCCGTCCGGCCAGGCGAGGGTTAGCGCGCAGATAAAGCGCGCCCGGCGCGTCTCTGGCGTCACGGCGCCTTTCTTCTGCAACTCCTCCTCAACCTTCTGCATAGCAAGGGAAAAGTCCTTGCCGGGACCTGCCCAGCGGGCCGAGAAGATACCGGGCGCCCCGCCCAGAGCTTCAACCGAAAACCCCGAATCATCGCTGAGCGCCACCATCCCTGCGCCCCGCGCCGCCGCCAGCGCCTTGATTTCCGCGTTGGCGATAAAGCTGTCGCCATCCTCCACCGGCTCGGGCAGGCCGAGGCTGCCGGCGGAAATCGGCTCAACATCAAACGCCGCTAGCAGTTCGGCAATTTCCCTGAGCTTGCCGGGATTGTGGCTCGCCACCACCAGCCGACCACCGGTAAAGGCGCGGTGCCCGCTCACAGGCCGAGCGCCTCGCGCTGCAGGGCGCAGAGTTCCTGAACGCCCTTTTTTGCAAGACCGAACAGATTGGCAAACTCCCCTTCCGAGAAAGGATGCTCTTCCGCCGTTCCCTGAATTTCGATAATCCGCCCGTCCGAGGTGAGGACGAAATTGGCGTCGGCCTGCGCGTTGCTGTCCTCGGGATAGTCGAGATCGAGCACCGCCGTGCCCTGATAAATGCCGCAGGAGACCGCAGCGACCTGTCCCTTCATCGGGATTTCAAGGATCTTCCCTGCGTCCGCCATTTTCGCGAACGCCTGGTAAAGCGCGACATATGCGCCGGTGATCGAGGCGGTGCGGGTGCCGCCATCGGCCTGGATAACGTCGCAATCGACCGTGATCTGACGCTCGCCGAAGCCATCGAAATTCACAAGCGCGCGCAAGGAGCGGCCGATGAGGCGCTGGATCTCCACGGTGCGGCCCTGCTGCTTGCCGCGCGCCGCTTCGCGCGCCATGCGCGAGCCGGTCGAGCGCGGCAGCATGCCGTATTCCGCCGTCACCCAGCCCTTTCCGGTATTGCGCAGGAAGGGGGGCACGCGATCCTCGACACTCGCGGTGCAGAGCACGTGCGTATCGCCGAATTTGACGAGGCAGGAGCCTTCGGCGTGTTTTGCATATCCGGGCTCCAGAATGACTTTTCTGAGCTCGTCAGGGGCTCGGCCGGAAGGGCGCATGGAGTTTCCTTTGTCTGAATGAAATGTGGCGCCTTTTGTAGCGGTTGCGTCTGATTGACGCAAGCGTTCCGCGTCACTACATTCAAGGCCGAATGAAGACTCTCAGCAGCATCCGGAGACGAAATGACAATACTGGAGCTAAATGAGCGCAGCCGCACGGTTTTTCGCCATATTGTCGAAACCTTCATGCAGACCGGGGAGCCGGTGGGCTCCCGTACGCTCTCGAAGATGAGCGAGCTTGATCTTTCGGCCGCTTCTATCCGAAATGTCATGGCTGACCTTGCCGATCTTGGGCTGCTTTATTCGCCGCACACGTCGGCCGGACGGATCCCGACGCAACAGGGCCTGCGGCTCTTTGTTGACGGGATTTTGGAGCTTGGCAATCTGACCGAGCAGGAGCGTCTCGACATCAAGGCGCGCTGCGCCGTCGAAGGCCGGACGATGGAGGAAATGCTGACCGAAGCCTCGACCATGCTGTCGGGGCTCTCGAACTGCGCCTCTCTCGTCATTGCGCCGAAAACCGACACGGCGATCAAACAGATCGAATTCGTCCGCCTCGGCATCGACCGGGCACTCGTGATTATCGTTTCGGCGAACGGGATGGTGGAGAACCGGGCCATTGAACTGCCGCCCGAGCTCAGCGATTCGGCCCTGCGCGAGGCGTCCAACTATCTCACCGCCAAACTTTCCGGCCGCACGCTGCAGACGGCGCGGCAGGAAATTCAGTATGAGCTCGACAACCACCAGGCGCAGATCGACAAGCTGACACAGGACCTGATCGCCCATGATATCGCGAGCTGGGGCGGCAGCGAGACGCTGATCGTGCGCGGCCACGCCAATCTGCTGCAGAACGTTCAGGCACTCGAAGATCTTGAGAAAATTCGCGAACTCTTCGACACCCTTGAACTCAAGAAAGAACGACTCAAATTACTGGAACTGACTGAGAAAGGCCGCGGCGTTAAAATATTTATCGGCTCGGAGAATAATCTTTTCTCGCTTTCCGGCACGTCAATGATTATCTCTCCCTATCAGAACAGTCAGGAACAGGTTATCGGCGCCATTGGCGTCATTGGCCCGACCCGGCTGAATTATGCCCGAATTGTACCGATGGTGGATTACACCGCGAAAGTTATCGGTAAATTGCTGGACTAAGGTTGAGAACAGGAAACAGACAGAATGAGTGATCCGAAAGAACCGCCTGTTAATACAGCGGCGGAAAATGAAAATCTGGCCAATCCGACAGCAGATGTCACCCCGGACACCCCCGAGCCGGCGGCAGCAGAGAGCGCTGACCAGCAGACGGACATCATCGCGGAAAAGGATGCCGAAATCGCTGATCTGAAGGACAAGCTGCTGCGCGCGATGGCAGAGGTTGAGAATATGCGCCGCCGCGCCGAGCGGGAAAAGCAGGATGCGCACACCTACGCCGTTTCCAAATTCGCCCGCGACGTTCTCAGCGTCGCCGACAACCTCCGCCGCGCCATCGAGGCCGTTCCCGAGACCGCGCGCGCCAGCGACGAGGTGATGAGCATCCTGACCGGCGTCGAGCTCACCGAAGCGGAACTGCTCAACACGATGGAAAAATACCAGATCCGGAAAGTCGATCCAAAGGGCGAGAAATTCGATCCCAACCTGCATCAGGCGATGTTCGAGATCGAGGATCCGTCCGTGGCGCCGGGCACCGTCCTGCAGGTTGTGCAGACCGGCTTTACGATTGCCGACCGGCTTTTGCGCCCGGCGATGGTCGGTGTTTCCCGCGGCGGCCAGAAGCAGCCGGAAACGCGCATCGACGAAAAGGTCTAGGCCTGAATATTCCGCGCCGTCGTCCTGACAATCAGACGGCGGCCGCTCCTCTCCGTCGCCGGAATCCGTCGAAACTATAGATAACGAGGCCGATCCAGATCAGGGCGAAGGCGATAAGGCGCGTCTCGCCGAACGGCTCGTGATAGACGAAGACGGCGATCAGGGCGGAGAGCGAGGGCGCGAGATACTGCAAAAGCCCAACGGTGATGAGCGTGAGGCGCTGCGCCGCGGTCGCAAAAAGGATGAGCGGCACCGCCGTCACAATCCCCGTGCCGAGGAGGAGCAGCAGTGTTCCGCCATCATGAATGAACCCGGCCGGCGCCCCGGCGGCGGATGCCGGAGTATCCGCAAACGTCAGATACATCAGATATGAGAGTGCAAACGGGAACATCAGAATGGTCTCGACCGTGAGCCCGACGGTGCTGTCCACGGCCACTTTCTTGCGAAACAGCCCGTAAAATCCGAATGAGAATGCGATGCAGAGCGATACCCAGGGCAGGACGCCAAGCTCAAGGGTAAGGATAGCAACGGCAACGACCGCGAAGAAGATCGCCACGCCCTGCCAGCGATTCAGCCGCTCCTTGAAAAATATCATGCCGAGCAGGACATTCACCAGCGGATTGATGTAATAGCCGAGGCTGGTCTCCAGGATGCGTCCGTTATTGACGGCCCAGACATAGATTGTCCAGTTCGCCGCAATCAGAAAGGTGGAGACGCCGAATATGGCGAGCTTTTGCGGATCGCGCAGTATTTCCGCGAGCTGTTCCTGGCGTTTCGTGACGAAAACAATCGCGAGCACGAACAGCAGCGCCCAGACGGCGCGGTGCGCAATGATCTCGATCGGCGGAACATGTTCGAGCAGCTTGAAATAAATGGGCACGCCGCCCCAGATCAGAAAGGCGCCGATGCCGTTCAGAAGGCCGCGCGCTTCATTCGACGCAAACCGCGCCGTGACGGGCCGCTTACCCGCATTTGGTGGCTCGGCAGACACGCGCATCCCCTTCCCGACAAAATATACAGTCCAATTCTCGTAGCAGAGCAATATAGGCACGTAAAGCGGGAACAGAACATGCCTGCCCTGCTTTTCGCACGCATCATTCAGGGCGAGGTGAATGCATCTTCGCTCTCATGAACCCGGCGCTACTATGAGAATAATCTCTCTTTGCCTCGGCACTCATGCCCTTGCACTGCAAATATTTCGAACTTATATACACGGCAACATATTTGAAACTCGAAGCCCGGGGTTCACCGTGGTGCCTGACGTGGCCACGCTGATCTGCCAATACATAAAGAGGATATGATGGCTAAAGTAATCGGAATCGACTTGGGAACGACCAACTCCTGCATCGCCGTAATGGACGGCAAGAATGCAAAGGTCATTGAGAACTCGGAAGGAACACGGACAACCCCGTCGATGGTCGCCTTCACAGAAGACGGCGAGCGGCTTGTCGGCCAGTCGGCAAAGCGTCAGGCGGTTACGAACCCGCAGAACACATTCTTCGCAATCAAACGCCTGATCGGACGGCGTTTCGATGACAAGATGACGCAAAAAGACCGGGAGATGGTCCCTTACGAAATCATCAAAGCGGATAACGGCGACGCCTGGGTGCAATCGCGCGGCGAGAAATATTCGCCGAGCCAGATCTCGGCCTTTATCCTCCAGAAAATGAAAGAAACCGCCGAAAGCTATCTCGGCGAAACCGTGACGCAGGCAGTTATTACGGTCCCGGCCTATTTTAACGACGCCCAGCGTCAGGCAACGAAGGACGCCGGCAAGATCGCGGGTCTCGAAGTGCTGCGCATTATCAACGAGCCGACGGCAGCCGCCCTTGCCTATGGTATGGACAAATCCAACCAGACCGTCGCGGTCTACGACCTTGGCGGCGGTACGTTCGACGTGTCCATTCTTGAAATCGGCGACGGTGTCTTCGAAGTGCGCTCCACCAACGGCGATACCTTCCTCGGCGGTGAAGACTTCGATCTGAAACTCGTCGATTACCTTGCCGACGAATTCAAGAAAGAGCAGGGCATTGATCTGCGCAACGACAAGATGGCGCTGCAGCGCCTGCGCGAAGCCGCAGAAAAGGCCAAGATCGAGCTGTCCTCCACGCAGTCGACGGAAATCAACCTGCCGTTTATCACGGCGGACGCCTCGGGCCCGAAACATATGCAGCTCAAGCTGACCCGCGCCCAGTTCGAGCATCTCGTTGAAGATCTCATCAAGCGCACCCTCGTTCCCTGCGAGAAGGCTCTGAAAGACGCCGGATTGCAGAAAGGCGAGATCGACGAGGTTATTCTCGTCGGCGGTATGAGCCGTATGCCGAAAGTCATCGAGGAAGTTAAAACCTTCTTTGGCCGCGAGCCGCATAAGGGTGTCAACCCGGACGAGGTTGTCGCCATCGGCGCCGCAATTCAGGCCGGCGTTCTGCAAGGGGACGTCAAGGACGTTCTGCTGCTCGACGTCACCCCGCTGTCGCTCGGTATTGAAACGCTTGGCGGTGTCTTTACCCGTCTGATCGACCGCAACACGACGATCCCGACGAAGAAGAGCCAGGTCTTCTCGACCGCCGAGGACAACCAGCAGGCCGTCACCATCCGCGTCTTCCAGGGTGAACGCGAAATGGCCGCGGACAACAAGCTGCTCGGCAATTTCGACCTGACGGAAATTCCGCCGGCGCCGCGCGGCATCCCGCAGATCGAGGTGACCTTTGATATCGACGCGAACGGTATTGTCAATGTGTCCGCAAAAGACAAGGGCACGGGCCGCGAGCAGAAGATCCAGATCCAGGCCTCAAGCGGGCTCAGCGAAGCCGACATCGAGAAGATGGTGAAGGACGCCGAGGAGCATGCCGCCGAGGATAAGGCGCGGAAAGAAAAGGTTGAAGTGCAGAACCAGGCGGACAGCCTGATCCATGCAACCGAAAAGACCCTTGCCGAGGCTGGCGACAAAGTCGGCAGCGACGTGAAGGCGCCGATCGAAACCGCTCTTGCCGAACTCAAGGAAGTGAAAGAGGACGGCGAGACCGAGACGATCAAGGCGAAAATGGAAGCGCTTCAGGCCGCGTCCATGAAGCTTGGTGAAGCCCTCTACGCCCAGTCGCAGACCGAGGCATCGGCAGGCGAGACCGGCGGCGCGTCCGAGAGCACGTCAACGGATGATGATGTCGTCGACGCCGACTTCGAAGAAGTCGATGATGACAAGAAAGGCAAGTAAGGATTTTAAAGGGATTTCCCGATAAACTCCGTCCTGTTCATACACCGCCTCGACACCGGAATGCCGGGTCGGGGCGGCATCCGTTAAGTGATAGTGACGATGGCAAAACGCGACTACTATGAAATTCTGGAAGTGGACCGGACCGTCGATGCCGCGGCGCTGAAAAGCGCTTACCGGAAGAAGGCGATGCAGTACCACCCCGACCGCAACCCGGACAATCCGGAAGCGGAAGCCGCTTTCAAGGAAGTCAACGAAGCATATGAGATCCTCAAGGATCCGCAGAAACGCAGCGCCTATGACCAGTATGGCCATTCCGCTTTCGAAAATGGCGGCGGCGGACCCCGCGGATTTAGCGGCGCGGGCGGTTTCAGCGATATTTTCGAAGATCTTTTTGGCGATTTCATGAGCGGCGGCGCCGGCCGCGCCCGGGCTCCGCGCGGCGCGGATTTGCGCTATAATCTCGAAATTTCGCTCGAAGATGCCTATCGCGGCAAGAAGATGGAGATCAAAATTCCATCGACCGCGCCTTGCGAAGGCTGTAACGGCAGTGGCGCGGAAGCGGGCTCGGAGCCGGAAACCTGCGCAAGTTGCCACGGCGCCGGGAAAATCCGCGCGCAGCAGGGCTTCTTCACCATCGAACGCACCTGCCCGACCTGCCAGGGCCAGGGCCAGGTTATCAAGAACCCCTGCAAATCCTGCCGCGGCGAAGGTCGCGTCCGGCGGGAAAAGACCCTTTCCGTCAATATCCCGGCCGGTGTCGATGATGGCAACCGGATCCGCCTCTCGGGCGAGGGGGAAGCCGGCATGCGGGGCGGGCCGAACGGCGATCTCTATATTTTCCTCAGCATCGCCGAACATCGCATTTTCCAGCGCGACGGCCATGACATCCATTGCCGCGTGCCAATCCCGATGACCACGGCCGCACTCGGCGGCGATATTGAAGTGCCGACGCTTGACGGCGCACGCGCCAAGGTAACGATCACGGCCGGTACGCAGTCGGGACGCAAATTCCGCCTGCGCGGCAAGGGCATGCCGGGGCTGAACTCGGCCGGCTTTGGCGATATGTATATCCACACGATCGTCGAGACGCCGGTCAAGCTGACGCGCCGCCAGAAAGAGCTGCTGAAGGAATTCGAGGCCGAGGGCAAGGGCGATCACAGCCCCGAGTCGGACGGCTTCTTCGCCCGCGTGAAAGACTTTCTCGCCGATCTGAAAGACTGAGCGCCGGGATAATTCCCGTCTCGCAACCCGAGGTCCTTTGTGCTACATCCGAAAGCGCAAGAAATGAGGATGGGATCATGGGCGATTTAAAGATTGGGATTGTCGGCGCAGCGGGCCGGATGGGCCGGATGCTGGTGAAGCAGATCAGCGAAACGTCAGGCTGTATCGTATGCGGCGGCACCGAGCCTTCAGGCTCCGATTTCGTCGGCAAGGATATCCACGCGCTCGCCAACCTTGAACCAGGCGGCGTCTCTATCGGGGATGATGCCGAGGCGCTCTTTAAAAGTGCCGATGCCGTTATCGACTTCACGGCGCCTGAAGCGACCGTCGCCCATGCGAAACTCGCCGCCCGGCACGGCCGGATCCTTGTCATCGGCACCACGGGTCTTACCAACGAGCAGCAGGCGGAAGTGTCCGCATGCGGTGCGCGCGCCGTCATCGTCCAGGGCGCGAACATGAGCCTTGGCGTCAATCTTCTCGCGCAGCTCACCCGCAAGGTTGCGGCTATCCTGGACGACGAATTTGATATCGAAATCCTTGAAATGCATCACCATCACAAGGTCGATGCGCCCTCCGGCACGGCGTTGCTGCTTGGCAAATCGGCGGCGGCCGGGCGCGGGGTCGATCACGATGCGGTTGCCGATCGGGGCCGCGACGGGATAACGGGGGCGCGAAGGCGCGGCGATATCGGCTATGCGGTGCTGCGCGGCGGCAATGTCGTCGGCGACCATACGGTGATCTTTGCGGCGGAGAATGAGCGGATCGAGCTTACCCACAAGGCGGGCGATCGCTCCATTTTCGCGCGGGGTGCCGTGCGCGCGGCCCTCTGGGCGAAGGATAAGCCTGCCGGCACCTATGATATGATGGACGTGCTCGGGCTCGGCGACTGATATCGCTCCCCGCTCCGGTAGAGACTGAGCGCGCGGGCCAGTATCTCGCCGACCTCCTGTTTCTCCTCCTGCCCGAGGAAGTTGCCGATCTCGAAGATCTGGCCGCGGTTGATGAGCTCCAGCCGGCCGCCCGAAATCATTGCCCGCGCCCAGTAGGCGTTGAATGTTTCGACCTTGCGCGCGCCATCCGGGGCGACGCGCGTGATAACGACCTGATCATCGGCAATCTCAATGGTCTCGAAGCGGCGAACCGCGCGAAAACTGAGGCGAAAGGCGATATAGACCAGCAGAACGTCGAGACCGAAGAAGCCGAATATCGGCCACGCCCCGAGCGACCAGAAATAAACTCCATAGAAGAAGCTGAACCCGGCAAGCAGGCTCATCAGAACGATAAAGCCCGAACGGGACAGGCTGTTGTTGGGATGCAGCGACAGAAAAAATGAACCCGTGCGCTGCGGCACAGCGCTCCCCGGTTCCATTTGTCCTTTCATCGTCGACATGTTACCCCTTTCATACTGAGTATTGCGCGTCAAATGCCTCTGCCAATAGGATAGAATGAAAAAAGCCGATATCCGCGAATTTTTTCGCCGTCTCCATGAACATGATCCTGAACCGAAGGGGGAACTCGACTATGTCAACCCCTTCACGCTGCTCGTCGCCGTGGTTCTCTCGGCGCAGGCGACCGATGTTGGCGTCAACAAGGCGACGGGCCCACTCTTCGCCGTCGCCGACACGCCCGAAAAAATGCTCGCCCTCGGCGAGGAGCGTGTGCGCGACTATATCAAAACAATCGGCCTTTACAAAACCAAAGCGAAAAATGTGATCAGGCTGTGCGAGGCCCTGATCCGCGATCATCAGAGCGAGGTGCCAGAGACGCGCGAAGAGTTGGAAAAGCTGGCGGGCGTCGGGCGCAAGACCGCGAATGTCGTCCTCAATATCGCCTTCGGCCAGCCGACCATTGCCGTCGATACGCATCTTTTTCGTGTCAGCAACCGGACCGGCCTTGCCCCTGGAAAGACGCCGCTGGAGGTCGAAAAAAAGCTCGAAAAGAGAATCCCGAAGGAATATCTCCGCCACGCCCATCACTGGCTGATCCTGCACGGACGGTATGTCTGCAAGGCGCGAAAGCCCGAATGTTATCGCTGTCTCGTTGTCGATCTTTGCGAATTCAAGGGAAAAACGGTGCTCTGATCACGAGCCGGCAGCGGCGAACGCCATTTCCGCGCCGACGCTGCGCAGATAGTCATTGAAGCATTGTGTGCGATCAAGATCGGAGAGGGTGTCGAGATTTCGGCCGTTGATTGCGACATGTCGCACGACTTTCGCCGTCTTGCCTTCCGGATAGAAGTACAGGTGAAGCGCGCAGTCCTCGGAAAGATACTGCCAGACATCGGCGGGGCTTTCTTTGCGCATCAGCGCCGGCTTGCCGAACGCTTTTCTGATTTCACCCTCGCTCCGTCCGATCAGCACCTCGGGCGCGAGAAATACGCGAGGCACGGCTTTGGATACGGTCGCAGCAGAACGGGCCTCGGTCGAGGGAGGAAGCGACGCGACGCTCGAGGCGGCGGCGGTTCCCGCTTCACTTCGCGCCGGTTTCCCCGTGGTCAGCGTCACCTGCTGCGACGGCGCGCAAGCCGAGACGCCGAGCGCAAACAGCGCGGCAAGAAGTGCGGCGTTTTTCATGTGACCATCACTTCGCGCTTTCGGGGCAGGCTGCCAACCCGCTTTTTATAAAGATGCACCATCGCCGCGGTCGCGATGATCGGGGCGATGAGGTTGAGCAGCGGAATGGTCAGTGAAAA
>NZ_DAIUFV010000010.1:0-39678 GCF_036844445.1 Sneathiella sp.
TTTGACTTCTGTGCATGACAAGAAGTGCTGAGATCAAACGTTTTAAGGGCATTTGGTGGATACCTTGGCGCATAGAGGCGATGAAGGACGTGGCATGCTGCGAAAAGCTTCGGGGAGGTGCAAGCAACCTTTGATCCGGAGATATCCGAATGGGGCAACCCCCCCTTTTTAGGGGATCGTTACCTGAATCTATAGGGTAGCGAGGCGAACCCGGCGAACTGAAACATCTAAGTAGCCGGAGGAAAGGACATCAACAGAGACTCCGTTAGTAGTGGCGAGCGAACGCGGACCAGGCCAGTGGCCTTATTCAAACAACCAGAACCGTCTGGAAAGGCGGGCCAGAGTGGGTGATAGCCCCGTATGGGTAATGTTGGATAAGGTCCTTGAGTAGGGCGGGACACGAGAAATCCTGTCTGAATATGGGGGGACCACCCTCCAAGCCTAAGTACTCCTATGCGACCGATAGTGAACAAGTACCGTGAGGGAAAGGTGAAAAGCACCCCGACAAGGGGAGTGAAAGAGAGCTTGAAACCGGATGCCTACAATCAGTCGGAGCCTCTTTATGAGGTGACGGCGTACCTTTTGTATAATGGGTCAGCGAGTTAATCTTTGCAGCAAGCTTAAGCCGGTAGGTGTAGGCGCAGCGAAAGCGAGTCTGAACAGGGCGCTTTAGTTGCAGGGATTAGACCCGAAACCGGGTGATCTAGCCATGAGCAGGTTGAAGGTGTGGTAACACGCACTGGAGGACCGAACCCACCAACGTTGAAAAGTTGGGGGATGACTTGTGGCTAGGGGTGAAAGGCCAATCAAACTCGGAAATAGCTGGTTCTCCGCGAAATCTATTTAGGTAGAGCGTCCTGTATCATCTTCGGGGGTAGAGCACTGGATGGGCTAGGGGGTCCCAACGACTTACCAAACCTAACCAAACTCCGAATACCGAAGAATGCAGCAGGGCAGACAGGCATTGGGTGCTAAGGTCCGATGCCGAGAGGGAAACAGCCCAGACCGCCAGCTAAGGTCCCCAAGTCATGGCTAAGTGGGAAAGGATGTGGGAAGGCCAAAACAACCAGGAGGTTGGCTTAGAAGCAGCCATCCTTTAAAGAAAGCGTAATAGCTCACTGGTCTAGATAAGCCGGCCTGCGCCGAAGATGTATCGGGGCTAAAGCCATGCACCGAAGCTGCGGATTCAGCCATTAGGCTGAGTGGTAGCGGAGCGTTCCGTAAGCCTGTGAAGGGTAACCGCGAGGTTGCCTGGAGGTATCGGAAGTGAGAATGCTGACATGAGTAGCGAGATGAGTGTGAGAAACACTCACGTCGAAAGTCCAAGGGTTCCTGCGTAAAGCTAATCTGCGCAGGGTGAGCCGGCCCCTAAGGCGAGGGCGAAAGCCGTAGTCGATGGGAAAGAGGTTAATATTCCTCTGCCTGCTGGAAGTGACGAATAGGGTAGATGGTGAGCTCTTATTGGATTGGGCTTGCTGTGAACCTGTTCCGGGAAATAGCTCCAGCGTATAGACCGTACCCCAAACCGACACAGGTGGACTGGTAGAGTATACCGAGACGTTTGAGAGAACTATGTTGAAGGAACTCGGCAAAATGACCCCGTAACTTCGGGAGAAGGGGTACCTCTCATCGGGCAACCGGTGGGGGGTGGCACAGAATTGGGGGTGGCGACTGTTTATTAAAAACATAGGACTCTGCGAAGTCGCAAGACGACGTATAGGGTCTGACGCCTGCCCGGTGCCGGAAGGTTAAAAGGAGGGGTGCAAGCTGCGAATTGAAGCCCCGGTAAACGGCGGCCGTAACTATAACGGTCCTAAGGTAGCGAAATTCCTTGTCGGGTAAGTTCCGACCTGCACGAATGGCGTAACGACTTCCCCGCTGTCTCCAACATAGGCTCAGCGAAATTGAACTCTCCGTGAAGATGCGGAGTACCCGCGGTTAGACGGAAAGACCCCGTGCACCTTTACTATAGCTTTGCAGTGGTATCAGGATTTGACTGTGTAGAATAGGCGGGAGCCTTTGAAGCGATGACGCCAGTTGTCGTGGAGGCGCCTTTGAAATACCGCCCTTTTGACTTTTGATATCTAACCGCGGACCGTTATCCGGTTCCGGGACCCTGCATGGTGGGTAGTTTGACTGGGGCGGTCGCCTCCCAAATGGTAACGGAGGCGCGCGATGGTTGGCTCAAGCTGGTCGGAAATCAGCTGCTGAGTGCAATGGCATAAGCCAGCCTGACTGCGAGACTGACAAGTCGAGCAGAGACGAAAGTCGGTCATAGTGATCCGGTGGTCCCGCGTGGAAGGGCCATCGCTCAACGGATAAAAGGTACGCCGGGGATAACAGGCTGATAATGCCCAAGAGTCCATATCGACGGCATTGTTTGGCACCTCGATGTCGGCTCATCTCATCCTGGGGCTGGAGCAGGTCCCAAGGGTATGGCTGTTCGCCATTTAAAGAGGTACGTGAGCTGGGTTTAGAACGTCGTGAGACAGTTCGGTCCCTATCTGCCGTGGGTGTAGGATATTTGAGAGGAGCTGCCCCTAGTACGAGAGGACCGGGGTGGACGTACCTCTGGTGGACCTGTTGTCACGCCCGTGGCACTGCAGGGTAGCTAAGTACGGACGGGATAACCGCTGAAAGCATCTAAGCGGGAAGCCCCCCTCAAAACCAGATATCCCTTGAGAGCCGTGGAAGACCACCACGTTGATAGGCTGGAGGTGGAAGTATGGCAACATACGGAGCTGACCAGTACTAATCACTCGATCGGTTTGATCCCAGTGCTTCAGTTTTTTGTAGACCCTCAAACGCCGGGCGCGGACCTCCGTCCGCTTGGCTTTCGTCGCAGGGGCGACGGGCTGCAGTCGCAGCCTTGAAAGAGGTCCCACAGCTGTACGGCGGCAAGGCCGGCAAGCAAGGCGCTTCAGCGTCTGCAAAAAACACCATGCACAGTAGTCAAATCAGAAGAAGGCACTACCCAAATTGATCTTCATCCCGAGGCTTTAGCCTCGGCAAGGCCAAGGGCCGCCGGACCGCATGGTCCGAAAGCCTAAGCGGGCGGAGGCCCGCGCCGGCGATTGAGGCAAAACAAAGCTCCGAGGCAACGCCTCGGCAAGGCCGACCGGCCGCCGGACCGCATGGTCCGAAAGCCTAAGCGGGCGGAGGCCCGCGCCGGCGATTGAGGCAAAACAATAAAGGATGTATTCACAGCTGTTCTTTGCCGGCCTGGTGGCTATGGCGGGAGGCCTGCACCCGATCCCATCCCGAACTCGGTCGTGAAAACTCCCAGCGCCGATGGTACTTTGTCTTAAGGCACGGAAGAGTAGGTCGCTGCCAGGCCCGCAAAGAACAGCAACTCCTCATCACAATGTCAGCAGACAACACCCGTACCGCCATCAGCCTGAAAGCCGTGAAACACGCACGGACAACGCCTGAAACCCAACAACAAAATCACCGCGGGGTGGAGCAGCCCGGTAGCTCGTCAGGCTCATAACCTGAAGGTCAGAGGTTCAAATCCTCTCCCCGCAACCAATAATATCAACGGCTTAGCAATAAAACGCTAAGCCGTTTTTTGTTGGGTGAGATACCAATGGGCTCCCGATCAGAAGCGATAGGGAGGTAGAATTCTGCGTTAGCTAGCTAGTCTCATTACATCATCTTTGGAATATACTCGAGATAGATGCGCGTTCTGGTTTGCCGAACCCAAACCAAGAAAGAATATATGGAATTCTTATTCGTGTTATGAGAGGGTGCTGTTATGTGGGGGAATCAAAGGCAACTTATAAAATGAGTAACTTGACTGACATAGACAAGCGATATTTGGAAAGAATTCTTGATATGGGTAGTGGATACGTACTGGACTACAGCGATGCCACGTACGGGGAGTTCTTTTCGCGATACAAAATAGATATTCATAGTCATCGATATCAGATTTATGGAACCTCAAAAGCAAAGAAAATGAGGGCTTTTTGGGAACTGGAGCCGGACTATGTGGTCGCTCCTGTTTTGGCGGAAATGCTCGCTTCATATGAGGCTAATTGTGAATTGAATGGGCGCGTGCCCGCAAAGGAAGTACTTGAGAAAGCGAAAGCCGCTGTCGCTCGGCTTGGTGGAAAAGAAGCCAACCATCAGAACGTTGAAAGTGAAGACAATTTCTTAAACAAAGAATTCATAATCCCTAGTCTGGATAAATTGCCTATTGAAGCTCAAGTCGTAAAATTAGTTGAGCAAAGACTTACCGAAGCACAAAAAGCGATGAATGCGGGCGCGTATTTATCGGTGATCTTTATGTGCGGAAGTGTGCTTGAAGGGGTGCTACATCACAAAATTGCCTGATCGGACCTATGCGTTGTCCTGAATTTCATCGCCCCCCCCCCCTCACTTCGGTGCGGTAAAAATAAAGAACGCGCCGGCGGCGATGAGGGCGAAGCCGCCGAGGTGGTGGAGGGTGATTTTTTCGCCGAGGTAGAGCACCGAAAAGCCGACGAAGACGAGCAGGGTGATCACTTCCTGGATGGTTTTGAGCTCGGCGGCGCTATAGACGTGATAGCCGATGCGGTTGGCGGGTACCGCAAAGCAATATTCGATGAGCGCAATTCCCCAGGAGACGAGGATGACGAGCCAGAGGGCGGCCTGCGGGAATTTGAGATGCCCGTACCAGGCGAAGGTCATGAAAATATTGCTGAGGGCAAGTAGCAGGATCGGCGTCAGATACGGGATAAACGGCACGGCGGGAGCTCCTTCTGTTTGGCGCGAAGTCTAGCATTCGCCAGGGCGCCGATAAAGCGCGATCCGCAAATCCGGGCGGCGCGGCGAGGGGAGCCGGCGCCGTCTCTCGCCGGTCCCCGCGGCATGCGGGGCGCCTCGCGGTCTCCGGCCGCTGGACCGTCACGGATGGGGAGGCGCGGCTGGCACTTATCTTTCTGTCGCGGCCGGAGACGGTGATTGACCGCATGGGGCAGGAGTGTTCTATATTCCTCATCAAATCTGCCGGGCGGCCTTTTGTTTCCCGTCCGGCGCATGAGGATATTGAATGGGTTTTGTCTGGTTTACACTCGGTGCCCTTGCGCTCTTCGGGCTGCTCTCCCTCCTCGCGGCCTATATGTATGGGCATTTTGCGCGGCAGGCGCGCGGGCCCGTCTCCCGGGTGCTGCCGCGCGAGGCGGAGGCGACGCTGTTCGATCGGCAGATCGGGCCGCTGACGGGCGCGCATATCGGCGAGAGCGGCCTTGTCATGCTGGCGTCAAATCTCGATGCCTTTGCCGCGCGCGCTTTTTCCGCCCGCTTCGCGGGCCGCTCGCTCGATCTGATGTATTATATCTGGAAGTCGGATCTCACGGGCCGGCTTCTGCTCAACGAGGTGCTGGCGGCGGCGGAGCGGGGCGTGCGCGTGCGGCTGCTGCTTGATGACATCGGCATCGACAACGGCGACGCGACGCTGCTCGCGCTCGCCTCGCACCCCAATATCGAGCTGCGCCTCTTCAATCCGACGCAGACCCGCGACAGCACGCTCCGGCGCGGCATCGAGATGGCGCTCCGCGCCTTCAGCGTTACCCGGCGGATGCATAACAAGGCGTGGATCGTCGATGGCCGGCTGATGATCGCGGGCGGGCGCAACATTGGCGATGAATATTTCGATGCGACGGAAGCCTCCACCTTCCGTGATCTCGATCTGCTGGCGATCGGCGAGGTGGTCGAAGCGGGGGAGACGATGTTCGACAGCTTCTGGAACAGCGGCTTTGCGCTTCCCGTCACCGCGCTTGGCGGCGCGGCGGGAACGACGCTCGCGGCGCTGCGCACGCGGCTTCAGCATAACGCGGAGGGTGCGGCGGCGGAGCCATACCTCTGCCGCGTCCGCGATCGGCTGTCGCTCGTCGATTTCATGCGCGTGAGCCCAATCCACTGGACCACCGAGGCGCGGCTTCTATATGATCGCCCCGAGAAGGTAATGGGGGAATTTGTGGACAACGGACTGATGCGGGAGCTTGTTCCGATCTTTCGAAAGGCGAGGGCGCGCATCGATATCACTTCGCCCTATTTCATTCCGGGAGAGGAGGGGACGCGTGAATTCAGGGCGCTCTCCGGGGGCGGCGTTGCCGTGCGTATTCTCACCAATTCGCTCGCGGCGACCGACGTTGCAGCGGTGCATGGTGGCTATGCGCCCTACCGCGCGCCGCTGCTGGCGGGCGGGGTCGCGCTTTATGAGCTGCGCCGCGCCTTTGACCGGCGCAATATGTCGCTGCGCGGTTCGAGCCGCGCGAGCCTGCATACGAAGGCCTTCACGGTCGATGACCGGATCGGCTTTATCGGCTCGCTCAATTTCGACCCGCGCTCCTCCTCCCTCAATACCGAGATGGGCATTCTCTTTGAAAACGCGGGGCTTGTCGGCGCCATGCAGCAGCTTTTCGAGGCTGAAATTTCGGATGAGACGAGCTATGCTCTCGCGCTTGGCGAGACTGGCAGGCTTGAGTGGCGGACACGCATCCGCGGCGACGTCGTGACCTTTGATCGCGAGCCGGACGTCGGGCTGTCAAGGCGACTGATCGCCTGGGCGGTCGGTCTGCTGCCGATCGAATCGCAGCTTTAAGAGGGATTGGAAAGAGGATGGATGAAAGAGCCGGAGCGGAACGCAGCGTATGATCCAGATTGACGCCTTCCTTTCCTTCAACATTGCGGTTGTACTGCTCTTGCTCGGCAAGGCGATTACGCTGCGGAGCGAATGGCTCCGCCGCTATTCGATACCCGAGCCTGTCGTCGGCGGCGTCCTCTGCGCGGCGCTTGTTGCGGGCCTGCATGTCGCGTTTGACTGGCAGATCGAATTCCATCTCGAGATGCGGGATTTTATGCTGCTCGTCTTTTTTGCCGGCATCGGTCTCGGCTCGGAGATCTCGACGCTGCGCAAGGGCGGCCGCCCGCTGCTCATCCTGCTGCTGCTTGCGAGCGGCTATATGATCGCGCAGAACCTGCTCGGCATATCGGCCGCGACGCTGTTCGGGCTGGAGCCGCGCGCCGGGCTGATGGCGGGATCGATCTCGCTGACCGGCGGCGTCGGCACAACCACCGCCTGGGCGCCGATTTTTGTCGAGCAGCTCGGCATCGACAATGCCATGGAGCTCGGCATCGCCAGCAATATGGTCGGCATGATCGCGGCCTGCGTCATCGGCGGGCCGATCGCGGCCTTCCTGATGCGCCGTCATCGCGTACAGCCGTCGCAGGATACCGATCTCGACATCGGCGTTCCGCATGATACGGTTGTGAAGCGCATCGACTATTTCGGCATCCTCTGGTCGATCCTGATCCTCAATCTCGCGGTGATGCTGGGGCTTGGCCTGCATGCGCTTCTGGAGGGGACGGGGCTGACGCTGCCGACCTTTGTCAGCTGCCTGATCGCCGGCATCCTGCTCCGCAACCTCGGCGGGCCCGTCTTTCGCCGGCACGGACCGCGCAACCGGCGCAGCATCTATCTCGGCTTCTCGCTGATCTCCGATCTTGCGCTTGGCCTCTTTCTGACGATGGCGCTGATGGGGTTGCAGCTCTGGCGGCTCGAAGGGATCTTCGTCTTTATCGCGGTGGTGCTCGCGCTGCAGATCCTGATGACGATCCTGTTCACGATTTTCGTCGTGTTCCGCGCCATGGGTGCGGATTACGAGGCGACCGTCATTTCGGCGGGCTTTGGCGGCGTTACTCTCGGCTCCACCGCCACCGCCATCGCCAATATGACCGCGGTGACGCAGCAATATGGCGCGGCGCACCGGGCGTTCATCATCGTGCCCGTCGTCTGCGGCTTTTTCATCGACATCGTCAACGCCCTGATCATCTCCGTCTTTGTCGGCTGATCTGGGGCCGCAGCGGGCGAGGGGGGATCAGCTCAGGTGACGCCGAGCGCGTCCATCGCTTCGGCGACCCGGACGAAGCCGGCGATATTGGCGCCCAGCACATAGTCGCCCGGCGCGCCATATTCATCCGCCGTTGCCGCGCAGAGGTCATGGATATTGTCCATAATGCCGGCGAGGCGGTTTTCGGTTTTCTCGAACGTCCAGCTATCGCGCGAGGCATTCTGCTGCATCTCGAGCGCCGAGGTGGCGACGCCGCCCGCATTGGCCGCCTTGCCGGGCGCAAAGAGGACGCCGGCTTCCTGGAAGAGGCGCACGGCATCGGGGGTCGAGGGCATGTTGGCGCCTTCGCCAACGGCAAGCACGCCGTTCTCGATCAGCATCTTGGCATCCTTGCCGGTCAGCTCGTTCTGCGTCGCCGAGGGCATCGCAACGTCGCAGGGCACGGTCCAGATAGAGCCCGCCTCCTTGTAGCGCGCGGAGCCGCCCTTGCGCAGCACATAGGTTGAAATCCGCTCACGGCGGACTTCCTTGATTTCCTTGATAAGGTCGAGATCGAGGCCGTTCTCGTCATAGACGAAGCCGTTCGAATCGGAGCAGGCGATCACCTTCGCGCCGAATTCGATGAATTTCTCCATGGTGTAGATGGCGACGTTGCCCGAACCCGAGACGACAACCTTCCTGCCTTCGAGATCCAGCCCTTTGATCTGCATCATCCGCCGCACGAAATAGGCGGCGCCATAGCCGGTCGCCTCTTTGCGGGCGCGGCTGCCGCCGTGGAACAGCGCCTTGCCGGTCAGCACGCCGGCCTCGTAGCGGTTGGTCAGCCGCTTGTACTGGCCGAACATATAGCCGATCTCGCGCCCGCCAACGCCGATATCGCCGGCCGGCACGTCGACATATTCCCCGATATGGCGGTGCAGCTCGGTCATAAAGGACTGGCAGAAGCGCATGATTTCCGTCTCGCTCCGCCCGCGCGGGTTAAAGTCCGAGCCGCCCTTGGCGCCGCCGATCGGCAGGCCGGTCAGGGCGTTCTTGAACGTCTGCTCGAAGCCGAGGAACTTGATGATCCCGACATTGACGGAGGGGTGAAAGCGGATGCCGCCCTTATAGGGGCCGAGTGCGGAATTGAACTGCACCCGAAAGCCGCGGTTGATCTGCACCTGACCGTGATCGTCGATCCACGGCACGCGAAAGATGATCTGCCGCTCGGGTTCGCAAATCCTCTCGATCAGCGCGTTGCGGGCGTAATGCGGGCGTTTGGCAATGACCCGGCCGACGCTTTCAAGAACTTCGCGCACCGCCTGATGAAATTCATGCTCGCCGGCATTGCGGCGCAGAACGTCATTGAGGATCGGCTCCAGCTTCTCATCGACATTGACCAAAATCAGTCTCCAGTATTCTTTGGTTATCTTCTTGCGCACACTGTTTAGGCCAATCGCAGCGCAAAATGAATAACTATTTTGCGCCAGCACCATTGTTTTTTTTGAATACCCCCCATCAGCGGCGCGCCTTGCGGCGGAAGAAGGCTCCGCCGCCGCGCGTCAAAGATAAGCGGCGCCATCACCGCCGCCGGCTGCAGACTAGGAGCTTCTCTCGTTGCGGGTCATGTAGAGGGAGAAGAGGATGCCGATGCTCAGAATGCCGACGGTAATGCCGAGCGACCATTCGGGCGGGAATTTGTGCCAGCCCATGAAATCCGCGATAAACATCTTCGAGCCGATGAAGATCAGGAGGATCGAGAGCGCATATTTCAGATAGCTGAACCGCCGCAGGATGGCGGAGAGCGAGAAATAGAGCGCGCGCAGGCCGAGGATGGCGAAGATATTGGAGGTATAGGCGAGGAAGAGGTCGGTCGTAATGGTAAAGACGGCGGGCACGGAATCGACCGCGAAGATAATGTCGGCAAGCTCGATCAGCACCAGCGCGAACAGGAGCGGGGTCGCATACAGCACCATCTTGCCGCTTTTTGGATGCGGCTCGCGGACGACGAAACTGTGGCCGTGCAGCGTGTTGCTGATGCGGAAGTGCCGCTTCAGGAAGCCGATCATTTTATTCTGCGACAGGTCCGGCGCCTCGTCGGAGGCGAACATCATCCGCACGCCGACGACGATCAGGAATACCGCGAAGATATAGAGCACCCATTCATAATGCTGTACGATCGTCGCGCCGACGCCGATCATGATGCCGCGCAGCACGATCACGCCGAGGATCCCCCAGAAGAGGACGCGGTGCTGATATTGTGCGGGAATGGCGAAATAGCTGAAAATGAGGGCGATGACGAAGAGGTTATCCATCGCCAGCGTTTTTTCGACGATAAAGGCGGTAAGATACTGCGCCGTCGCTTCGCCCCCCATCTGCCACCAGATAAATCCGGAAAAGGCGAGGCCGAGCGCGATATACATGGCGGAGAGGCCGAGACTTTCGCCGATGCCGATGACATGGTCGTCGCGGTTCAGAACCCCAAGATCGAAAATCAGAAGGCCAAAAATGATGGCCATGAACAGCAGCCACATCCAGAGCGGCTTGCCAAGGACGGATAACAGAAGCAGTTCCACTCGACACCTCGCGGCAAAGGCGCCGGTGATCACGGGTACGCAGGGGCCCCGGCTCACCAGCCAGATACAATGCGGTCCGACATCACGACAGGGTCTCCATCGCCAGAGGGGCCCGGGCCAGCCACGCACACATATGTCGGCAAAAAACATTTTCAATGGCCGTCATCACAGAAAAGTCAACTTTTTGTGAAACATCGGCCGGGTAGGGGCGGTGAGGCGGTGAAATGCGGCCCCGCAGCCCCGAGGGGACGCGAAAAATCGCGAACTTGTTGATTTTCGATCACGAATATCGACCGGTATACGTATTTTCGGGATCTCGCCGGTTGTCTTGAATAGTGATTTTCAGTACTTTAATTATGCTTATCGGTCTTCCCGACACATGGAGAAATTCTGACGTTGCCTGAGAGGGCGGAGCGACGGGGCTAAGGTGTGTACGCAGGCTAACAATTAATGAGTTTCGGAATTTATGCCGCCCGCAACATTGATCGAACATAACCTGCTGTTACTTCTGGCGCTGCTGCCTTTTATCGGCGCGATCTTCGCCGCGACCATTCCGGGCCAGACGCGCACCGCCGCCGCGACGCTTTCCGCCCTCACGCTCTTTAGCGCGCTCGTTGTTCTCTGGGGGCTGATGCGGCGGGTGATCAATGAAGGGGTGGTGACCAGCAATCTCGAATGGGCGCCGACGGTGGGGCTGGAGCTGACCTACCGGATTGACGGCTTCGCGATGTTTTTTACGGCGCTCATCCTTATCCTCGGGTTGCTGATCGTCCTCTATTCGCGCTTTTACATGTCCAAAAGCGATCCGCAGCCGCGCTTTTACAGCTTTCTGCTGATCTTCACCGGCGCGATGATCGGCATCGTCATATCCGGCAACATCCTGATGCTGTTCGTCTATTGGGAGCTGACGTCGATCATGTCCTTCCTGCTGATCGGCTTCTGGCATGAACGCGCCCCGGTCCGCGAAGGCGCCAGAACGGCGCTGATCGTCACTGCCGGCGGCGGGCTTTGTCTGCTTGTCGCGGTGCTGCTGCTCGGGTCCATGCTCAACAGCTATTCGCTGGATGCGGTGCTGCAATCGGGTGATGTGATCCGCGCCCATCCGCTTTATCCGGTCATGCTCACCCTGTTCCTGCTCGGCGCCTTCACCAAATCGGCGCAGTTCCCCTTCCAGTTCTGGCTGCAGGGCGCGATGGTGGCGCCGACGCCGGTTTCGGCCTACCTGCATTCGGCGACGATGGTGAAGGCGGGGGTGTTCGTGCTGATCCGTTTCTCGCCGGCGCTTGGCGGCACGGAGATGTGGTTTCACATCGTCACCGGCGTCGGCATGGCGACCTTCGTGCTCGGCGCGTTCGTCGCGCTCTTTCGCCACGACCTTAAAGGGCTTCTCGCCTATTCGACGATCAGCCATCTTGGCATGATCACCGCGCTTTCGGGGATGGGATCACCGCTCGCGATCTTTGCCGCAATCTTCCATATCGCCAACCACGCGGCCTTCAAGGCGGCGATGTTCATGACGGCGGGCATCATCGATCACCAGACCGGGACGCGCGACATGCGCCGCCTCAGCGGGTTGATCCGCGTCATGCCGATCACGGCGACGCTGGCCATCCTCGCGACCGCCGCGATGGCGGGGATCCCGCTCTTTAACGGCTTTCTCTCGAAAGAGATGTTCCTTGGCGAGGCGTTGCAGCCCTTCGATGGTTCGCTGCTCGCACGGGCGCTGCCCTGGGCCGCGCTGATCGGCGCGATCTTTTCCGTCGCCTACTGCGCGCGCTTCCTGAAATCGGTGATTTTCGGCCCGCCGGCGACCGACCTTCCCGAAACCCCGCATGAGCCGGCGCACGGCCTTCGCATGCCGGTGGAACTGCTGGTGACCGTCTGCATCATCGTCGGGATTGCGCCCGCGATGACGCTGCAGCCGATCATCAATCTCGCCGCCGCCTCGGTGATGGGGCCGGCATTCGAGGTGCAGGAAATCCATATCTGGCACGGCATTACGCCCGCCCTCATCATGAGTGTCGCGGCGCTTCTTCTTGGCGGGCTGATCGGCGTTATCTTTGCAAAAAGCATCGCCCGCGGGCCGGAGGGGCCGCCGCTTATCCACCGTTTTCAGGTTGTGCGCGCCTATGAATGGCTGCTGCTGACCTTCAGCTGGCGCGTGCCGCGCGTGGCGGAGCGGATCATGGGGACTGACCGGTTGCAGCCGCAGCTTCGCCTGCTGGTGGTGCTTGCCATCGGCTTCGTCATCGCCTCGCTCTGGAACGGCTTTCAGATTATCGACAATCCCGTCCAGAACCCGCCGAGCCTCGCGTTCGGGCTGATGTGGCTGGTCGGGGCGGCCTGCGCCATCGGCGCCGCGCTCCAGGCGAAATACCACCGCCTTGCCGCGCTTGTCATGCTGGGCGGAGCGGGGATCATCACCTGCCTGACCTTCGCCTGGTTCTCGGCGCCTGATCTGGCGGTGACGCAGCTTCTGGTGGAGATCGTGACGACCGTTCTGCTGCTGCTCGGCCTTCGCTGGCTGCCCAAGCGCAAGACGGAGATTGTCGGCGATCGCAAGTTCGTCGCGCAGTTCCGCCGCCTGCGCGATTTCGTCATCGCCCTGATCGCCGGCAGCGGCCTTGCCATCATCGCCTATACCATGATGACCCGGCCGCTGATCCCGAGTATCGGCGACTGGTTCCTTGAACATGCCTATCACGAGGGCGGCGGCACCAATGTGGTGAACGTCATCCTCGTCGATTTCCGCGCCTTTGATACCTTCGGCGAGATCACCGTCCTTGTTGTGGTGGCGCTCACCGTCTACGCCCTGCTGCGTCGTTTCCGCCCCTCCGCCGAGGGGATCCCGGCGCCCGAGCAGCAGCGCAACACGGGGCCGAACGCGCTTCGCAACTATCTGCATATCCCCTCGGTCATCATGAGCTGGATGTTCCCGGTGCTGATCGTGATTTCCGCCTATCTCTTTTTCCGCGGCCATGATCTGCCGGGCGGCGGCTTCTCGGCCGGCGTCACCCTCGCGATCGGCATCCTGTTGCAATATATGGCGAGCAATGTCCGCTGGCTCGAGGCGCGGCTGATCGTGCTGCCGATCCGCTGGATGGGGTTCGGGCTGCTGATTGCCGGGCTCACCGGCCTCGGCGCGCTGCTCTTCGGCTATCCGTTCCTGTCGCAGCATTCGCGCTATCTCGAGCTGCCGCTGATCGGCCGGACCCCGGCGGCGACGGCGCTTATCTTTGATCTTGGCGTCTATGCGGCAGTGCTCGGCGCCACCGTCCTGATGCTGATCGCCATCGCCCACCAGACGCTCCGCGCGGCGCGTCTTCGCGAGTTGCAGGAGGAGGCGGCGGCCGCCAAGGCGGCGAAGGCGGAGGCCGCAAACGCCGCGGCGGCGCTTGAGGGCGCCGCGAGCGAACCGACGGGAGCCGCCTGATGGAAATGATCCTTGCGCTTGCCATTGGCGTTCTTACCGGCTCCGGCGTCTGGCTGCTGCTCCGGCCGCGCACCTATCAGGTGATCGTCGGGCTCTGCCTGCTCTCATACGCGGTCAATCTCTTTATCTTCTCGATGGGGCGGCTTAATCCGGGCGTGGCGCCGATCATGCCGCGCGACGGGCTGATCGACCCGACGCAATATGCCGATCCGCTGCCGCAGGCGCTCGTTCTGACGGCCATCGTCATCAGCTTCGCCACAACCGCGCTGTTCCTGGTCGTCCTGACGGCGGCGCGCGGCCTTACCGATACCGATCATGTCGACGGAGAGGAGCCGCGCGAATGATATCCTTCCCCGTCCATCTGGTCATCGCGCCGATCCTGATCCCGTTTATCGCGGGCGCGATCATGCTGCTTTATGACGATCGTCAGCGAAAGGCCAAGATCGGCCTCGGCGTCGTTTCGGTCGTCCTGCAGATCGCCGTCGCGATCGAGCTTGTCGCCATCGCGAAAAGCAGCCTGCCGGTCGTCTATCATCTCGGCGACTGGCTCGCGCCCTTCGGCATCGTGCTCGTGCTCGACCGGCTGTCGGCGATGATGCTTGTGCTCAGCAGCGTGCTCGGCCTCGCCTCGCTCGTCTATGCCGCGGCCGCCTGGCACCGGCAGGGGCAGCACTACCATTCACTCTTTCAGTTCCTGCTGATGGGGCTGCACGGCGCGTTCCTGACTGGCGATCTTTTCAACCTCTTCGTCTTTTTCGAAGTGCTGCTCGCCGCCTCCTACGGGCTGTTGCTGCACGGCTCGGGGCAGGCCCGCGTCAAGTCGGGGCTGCATTATATCGCCATCAACCTGACGGCCTCGCTCTTCTTCCTCCTCGGCGCGAGCCTGATCTACGGCCTGACCGGCACGCTCAACATGGCCGATATCGCGCGCATTTTCGCCCAGCTGCCGCCGGCCGACCGTCCGTTCTTCTATGCCGCCATCGCCTTTCTCTCGCTCGCTTTCCTCGTCAAGGCGGGGAGCTGGCCGCTCTGCTTCTGGCTGCCCGCCGCCTATATGGCGGGCGCGGCGCCGGTCGGGGCGATGTTCGCCATCATGACCAAGGTCGGCGTCTATGTCGTCCTCCGCCTCGCGATGCTGGTGATCGGCACCGGTGGCGATGCGGAGCAGGGGCTGGCCGGGGAGATCATCATCGCCTGCGGCTTTGTGACCATCGCCTTCGGAACGGCCGGACTGCTCGCCTCGCAGCTTCTGGCGCGGATGGCGAGCTTCCTCGTCCTTATCTCCTCGGGCACCGTGCTGACCGTCATCGGCTTCGCGCTTGAGACGCAGACGACCGCGATGCTGACCGGCGCGCTCTATTACCTTATCATCTCGACGCTGGCGCTTGCCGCGCTGTTCCTGCTCAGTGAGCCGATGAACCGCGACGATGGCGGTTTCGCGGCGATGCTCGCGCTCACGGCCGAGACCTACGGTTTCGAGGATGAGGAAATGCGCGAGGTGACGCCGGCGCGCTCCATGCCGGGGGCGACGACGCTGCTCGCGCTCAGCTTCCTGATCTGCGTGCTGGTGCTGGCCGGGATGCCGCCGCTCGCCGGCTTTATCGGAAAGATGACTATTCTCGGCGCCGCTTTCGAGTTGCAGGTGTTCAGCCCGGCGGTGATCTGGACGTTCGTCCTGCTGCTTGTCGTTTGCGGTTTCGCCGCCATGATCGGGCTCGGCCGTGTCGGCATCCAGACCTTCTGGGGCACGGATGATCCGCCGCAGCGGGTGCCGGTGCTGGAAATGGCGCCGGTGCTGTTCCTCGTCTTCATGATGGTGGTCTTTACCTTCGCCGCCGAGCCGGTGCTGCGCTACATGGCGGAGACGGCGCAGGCGCTTGAGACGCCGTCGCGCTATATCGACTCGACCCTGATCGTCGAGGAAGCGCCCGCCACGCGGCCCGAGACGCAGTCGATGCCGCCGGGACCGCCCGGAACCTCGCCGCTGAAGGTCGAGCCCATGCCAGAGGCGCCGGCGCCGGAGCGGCAAAGGGAGGAGCCGTGATGCTGCGCCGCTTTCTGCCCTATCCGCTGCTGTTCCTCTGCCTCGTGCTGATGTGGCTGGTGCTGACGCGGTTCTCGCTCGGCCAGCTGTTGCTCGGCAGCGCCATTGCCATGATCGCAACGCATATGATGGCGCGGCTGCAGCCGGCGCGCCCGCGCATCCGCCGGGTGGGGAGCGCGGTGAAGCTGTTTGTCTTTGTCTTTCTGGACATCATCCGCTCGAATATTTCCGTCGTCTGGCTTATCCTGACCAACGGGCGCCATGGCCGCCGCCGCTCGGCCTTTGTGCCGCTGCAGCTTGAGCTGCGCGATCCGACGGGGCTCGCCATCCTCGCGATGATCATCACGGCGACGCCGGGATCGGCCTGGATCGAATACAGCGCCGACACCGATCTGCTTGTCGTGCATGTCTTTGACCTGATTGATGAAGAAATCTGGCATGACCAGATCAAGGGACGCTACGAAACGCTGCTTCGGGAGATATTCGAATGAGCGAGATCATCATGAATGCCGCCCTGTTCTACGCCCATTGCGCGCTCGCCCTTGCGGCCTGTTTTGCCGGATATCGCATTCTGCGGGGGCCGCGGGCGCAGGATCGCATCCTTGGCCTCGATGCGCTCTATGTCACGGTGATGCTTCTGTTTCTCGTCGTCGGCATGCGCCTCGGCTCGATCTTCTTCTTCGAGGCGGCGATGGTGATCGCCGTCATGGGGTTTGTCGGGACGGTGGCGCTTGCCAAGTTCCTCTATCGCGGCGAGGTGATCGAATGACCGATTTCTCGACCCTGCCGCTCTGGATCGTCATTCCGGTCGCCTCCTTTCTCGTCCTCGGCTCGACGCTGACGCTGATCGGCACCATCGGGCTTGCGACCTTGAAGAGCTTTTACGACCGGATCCATGCGCCGACGCTCGGCACCAGCTGGGGCACGGCGGGGATTGTCATGGCGTCGATGCTGTTCGGCAGCTATATTGAAGAGCGCGCCGTGATCCACGAGATTATTCTCGGCATCTTTATCACGATCACGACGCCGGTGACGCTGGTGCTGCTCGGCCGGGCGGCGCTGCATCGCGACCGGCTTGAGAAATCGGCGCAGCTTCCCGACCGGATGCTGGACATGCCGGAGGCGGAAGAGCAGGGCCGCCCGGCGGACTAGCGCATGTTACGATAAATAAAGGAAGGATCACAACCCTATGGCCCGCAATGTATTTTTCATGATATCCATTGGCGGTCTGCTGGCAATCTTTCTGCTCCAGTTCCTCTGGACGCCGATCGTCTATCTTCTCTGGATCCTGGTGCCCTATATCCTGCTTGGCATCTATGACATGAATTTCTCGCGCCATAACGTGCTGCGCAATTATCCCGTCATCGGCCATATGCGCTATCTGCTGGAGTTCATCAGCCCGGAGATCCAGCAGTATTTCATCGAGACCAACGAGAGCGGCCGCCCCTATAACCGCCTGCAGCGCAGCATGGTCTACCAGCGCGCCCGCCGCGTTCTCGACAGCCAGCCGTTCGGAACCCAGTCGGACCTGCTCGAGGTCGGCTACCAGCGCGCCAGCCATTCGCTCGCGCCGCGCAATGTGATGGCGGAGCATCTGCGCATCGATGTCGGCGGGCCGCAGTGCAGCAAGCCCTACAACGCCTCGCGTCTCAATATCTCGGGCATGAGCTTCGGCGCGCTTTCCTCGACCGCGATCCATGCGCTGAACGCCGGCGCGCGGCGCGGCAATTTCGCCCATAACACCGGGGAGGGGGGCATCAGCCCCTATCACCTTGCGGGCGGCGGCGATCTTATCTGGCAGATCGGCACCGGCTATTTCGGCTGCCGTGCCGAGGATGGCGGCTTCGATCCCGAGAAATATCGCGAGAAGGCGAACTGGGATATCGTCAAGATGATCGAGCTGAAGCTGAGCCAGGGCGCCAAGCCCGCGCATGGCGGCGTCCTGCTTGGCGTCAAGGTGGATGAGGAAGTCGCGAGCATCCGCGGCGTTCCCATCGGCAAGGACGTGCTCTCGCCACCGGCGCACAGCGCCTTCTCGACGCCTGAGGGGCTGCTCGAATTCGTCGCCCGCCTGCGCGAGCTGTCGGGCGGCAAGCCGGTCGGCTTCAAGCTCTGCATCGGGCGGCGGAGCGAGTTTATGAGCATCTGCAAGGCGATGCTGAAAACCGGTATACTGCCCGATTTTATCACCGTTGACGGGGCGGAGGGCGGCACCGGCGCCGCGCCCGTCGAATATTCCAACCGTCTTGGCGTGCCGCTCAACGAGGCGCTCATCTTCGTGCATAACTGCCTTGTCGGCATCGGCCATCGGAGTGACATCCGCATCATCGCGAGCGGCAAGGTCGTCTCCGGCTTTGACATGCTGGAAAAGATCGCGCTCGGCGCTGATATGTGCAACGTCGCGCGGCCGATGATGTTTGCGGTTGGCTGCATCCAGTCGCTGCGCTGTCACAACAACACCTGCCCGACGGGCGTTGCGACGCAGGACCCGGTCCGCGCCCGCGCCATCAACGTCGCCTACCGCCAGCAGCATGTGACCAACTATCACGCCGCGACGGTCGAGAGCTTCCGCGAGCTGGTCGGCGCGCTCGGGCTGGAGCGGCCCGAAGAAGTCGGCCCGCAGCATATCTTCCAGCGGCTCGCCGATCAGTCCGAAAAGACCACCGCCGAGATCAATGAATATCTCGACAAGGGCGAACTACTCTCCGACACTATCCGGCCGAGCTATCTGGTCGACTGGCAGCGGGCGCGGGCCGAAGCCTTTTAAGGCGGATCAGCGCGGCCGACAAAAAACGGCGCCCGGGACGGGCGCCGTTGCTGTGTAGGGCAAATGTGTACGCCTCAGCAGTAGCGTTCGATCCCGATTACCTGCTTGTCCGAATAGCGCGCGCCATGGGCGAAGCCGACGGGGAGGATCTTCTCGATCTCGGCAATCTCCGCAGGCGAGAGGGGAAGCGCCGCCGCCGCGGCGATCTCCTCAAGATGGACGGCGCTGCGGGTGCCGGGGATCGGGATCATGTCGCCCGATTGCGCCAGCACCCAGGCAAGGGCGAGGGCAGCGGGCGAGACGCCCTTGTCGGCGGCGTAGCGCTTGAAGGGCTCGACCGCCTTGACGTTGAAGCTGAAGTTCGGCTCGGTAAAGCGCGGATTATGCTTTCGGAAATCCGTATCGCCAAAGGTCGTGGGATCGAGCGTCTCGCGCCCGAAAATGCCGCG
The DNA here is from genome assembly GCF_036844445.1 of Sneathiella sp. Lineage (GTDB taxonomy): Bacteria > Pseudomonadota > Alphaproteobacteria > Sneathiellales > Sneathiellaceae > Sneathiella. The sequence continues at coordinate 19,081 of NZ_DAIUFV010000010.1, forward strand.
CCCGAGCGGCGAGAAGGGGACAAACGTCACGCCAAGCTCGCGGCAGGCCTGCACCATGCCAAGCTCCGGCAGCCGCGTCCAGAGCGAGTATTCGCTCTGCACCGCCATGACCGTGCCCACCGATGCAGCGCGGCGGAGCGAGGCCGGCGAGATTTCCGAGAATCCGAAGCCGCCGATCTTGCCCTCCTGTTTGAATTTCATCAGCGTGCCGACGACATCCTCGATCGGGATCGTCTGGTCGCGCCGGTGGATGTAGTAAAGTGCCACATGATCGACGCCAAGACGTTTAAGTGATCCTTCAAGTTCGGCCCGTAAATAGGCTTCATTGTTATCAAATCCACGAGTTTTTGCGACCGGATCGATCTTGATCCCGCCCTTGGTCGCAATCGTAAAAAAGCCGGGATTGTCCTTGATAAAGGCGCCGATGACCTCCTCGCTCCGGCCCATGCCGTAGATGTTAGAGGTGTCGAGAAAATCAATCCCGAGATCCATCGCCTTTTTCAGCGTCGCATGGCTCTCCGCCATGTCGGTCGGCCCGTAAAATCCGGCAAAGCTCATGCAGCCAAGGCCGATTGCCCCCACCTTCAGTCCGTCAGTTCCAAGCGGTCGTTTTTGCATATTTTATGATCCTTTTAATTTCCGCGTCTTGTATTTCTCATAAATCCGTTCCTATGCTAGGGTCAAGGCGCGACGGATAAAAGAACAGAAGGAGGCGAGCCGTGCACACCCTAGAATTTTTCTTCGATTGTTCCAGCCCCTGGACCTATCTCGGCTTTGAAAGCCTGCAAAAGCTGCATGGCCGGCATCCGGATGTCGATATCCAGTATCGCCCGTTCCTCGTCGGCGGCATCTTCAACACCATCAACCCGTCGGTCTATGCGACGCGCCAGAACCCGGTCAAGGAGAAGATCCGCTACCAGAAAAAGGATCTCAGGGACTGGGCCGAATATGTCGGCATCGACGTCAAGCATATGTCGGAACTGCCGGTCTTCCCCGTCAACAGCGTGAAGGCGATGCGGGGCGCGTTTGTCGCGATGGAGGAGGGCTGCCTCGTCCCTTACGCGCGGCGGGTGTTCCAGATTTACTGGAGCGAGGCAAAGGATATTTCAAAGGACGAGGTGCTGCGCGACGTGCTGGCCGATGTCGGGCTGGAGGCGGAGGCGTTTTTCGCCAAGATCAACGATCCCGCCTATAAGACGCGGCTGAAAGACAACACCGATGAGCTGATCGCGCGCGGCGGTTTCGGCACGCCGACGGTCTTCCTCGACAAGCATGACATGTTCTTCGGCAACGACCGCTTCCCGCTCATCGAAGCCAAGCTCGGCCGGGCGTGAGAGGGGCGGGCATGATCGATCTTTACTACTGGCCGACCCCGAACGGCTGGAAAATCTCCATCGCGCTCGAGGAGATGGGCGTGCCGTATCGCGTCGTCCCCGTCAATATCCAGAAGGGGGAGCAGTTCGCGCCGGAGTTCCTGAAAATCAGCCCCAACAACCGCATGCCGGCGATTGTCGATCATGCCCCGGCCGACGGCGGGCCGCCCATCTCGGTCTTTGAGACCGGGGCGATTTTGCTCTATCTCGCGGACAAGACGGGGAAATTCATCCCCGCCGATGTGCGCGGGCGGGTTGAGGTCACCGAATGGCTGATGTGGCAGATGAGCGGCCTTGGCCCGATGCTCGGCCAGAACGGCCATTTCAAATTCTACGCGACGGAGCAGATCCCTTACGCGCAGGAGCGATATTCGACCGAGGCGCTCCGCCTCTATGACGTGCTGGACCGGCGGCTTGAGGGCCGCGACTATATCTGCGGCGCGTATTCCATCGCCGATATGGCCTGCTGGCCGTGGATCCTGACCTACAAGAAGCAGGAGATCGACCTTGGCGAATTTCCGAATATCCGCGCCTGGTATGACCGCCTGAAGGCGCGCCCGGCGCTCCGGCGCGGCTATGAGGTCGGGCGCGACATCAGCAAGCCGACCGGCGTCTGGTCGGATGAGGCGCGCAAAAACCTGATGGCGCAGCGCGTGCCGCGCCGGGACTGAGCGGTGGGCGCTCTCGCCGTCTATGGCGGGCTGTTCCTGTCGGCATTGGTCTCGGCTACGATCCTGCCCGGCACGTCCGAGGCGGCGATGGTGCTTCTGCTGAATGAGGGGAAGGGGACGGCGCTGCTGCTTTTCCTCGCGGCGACGGCCGGCAATGTGCTGGGCTCCATCCTCAACTGGATCGTCGGCCGCTTCTTCGCCGATTACCGCGGCCGTAAATGGTTCCCCGTCAAGGAGGACACGTATGATCGCGCCGTTATATGGTTTGAACGCTACGGGAAATGGTCGCTGCTTTTTGCCTGGGCGCCGATTGTTGGCGATCCGCTAACGCTGGTGGCGGGGGCGCTCCGGGTCAGGTTCTGGTTCTTTCTGCCGCTCGTGCTGATCGGCAAGGCGGGGCGATATTTCGTCGTCCTGCAGGCGGCGCTGCTGGTCATCGACTGACGCGCGCTGACGTTGCGCCAGGCGTAATCTCAAAAGGGAAGGGCGCGGCGGGCGATGGCTGGTCCCGCCGCCCGGTCTCAGTCGCGCAGATCGGCTTCGAGATACTGGCCTGCCGTCCAGCCGGTCATCCCGTTATATTCGATATTGCACCATTTGCGGCGCGTTTCGACTTTACGGATGGCGGTGGTCGAGTCTTTCCACTCCAGATACGGCATGCCGACATGGCAGCCGAGATTGACGATCCCTTGCGCATCGGCGGTCAGCGCACCGACCTTCTTGCCTTTGAGCGACGGATCCTGGCGGACGTTCAGCGTCCCGCCCGGCTGCATATTGACGCGAAAATAGCTCGGCTCCTCGTCATCCGAATTTTCCGCAGCGATGGCGGGCGCGGCGGCGATGAGGGCGCTGAAGCCGATTGCGAGGACGCCGCATGCGATGGTCGCACGCAACGTGGTTTTAGCGGCGTTGATAGGATGAGAAAAGGAACTCACGGTAATCCCCCTCGACTGGTAATCAAGAAATACAGTTAGCCATACTGAGACGAAGTTATTAAAAAAATCTTGTTAAGGAAAGTTAATAAAATATGTCGGCGCAAGAAATCTGCGGGCGGCTGTGCCGGCCTGCCCGGCGGCTGCTCCCGCGGCGTGCGCCGCGCTGCACGCGGCATCTGCAGGCGCTGCCGTCAATTCTCGCAACAAGGGTGAAGGGCCGCGACTTTATCTGCGCGTGGCGCGGCTATCCGTCATATGGGGGATAAGGGCGGCGGGGTTTGATGCAGGATCGGGATAATTTACCTAAAACTTTAGATAAATTATCTTAACCTATTGTTATTATTTACAAAAATATACTATTTATTTATCTTAATAAAACCCCCCGAATAAGGTATGAAGGGGCGAATTTTTTTTGTTAATTTATGGGCCTGGTGAAGAAGGTCTTCGGAATTACTGCCCCTGATGGCGTGCAACGTGGGACGGAAATGGCTGACGAGGATGTAAGCGACGTAGAGTATGAAGAAAATCTCTTTAATGATGCGGAGAGGGATCCGCTCTTCATTGAGGCGCATCCGCGCGACCCGGAGACACTCGATCTGATTCAGAATTTCAACTATATGCTCGGCGATCCGGGCGAAGAGCTTCTCATCGTCGAGGCCCATCCGGCCGGAGCGGAGGCGGACGGGAGTGCGGCCTTTTCGGATCAGTTCATCGATGTCGACCAGATTATCGCGGCGTCGGCGGCGGCCGACGCCGCATCGATGCCGGAATCCGCCGATGCGGCGGGGCAGAGTGGCACGGTCGATATCGCGGCGCTGCTAGAGGATCCGGCCGCATCGATCGATCTCGACCGGCTCTATGACAGCATGCGCCTGATCGATCCCCCGAGCGCCGCGGATCTCGACTATGCGACATCACTGCTGCCGCCGTTTTCTCAGCCGGAGCAGGGCGATCTCACGCTTGCCTCAGGCGATGCGGATGCGCTCTTGCAGGCCGCCTCGCTCGACTATCTGTTCCGCGCCCTCCTTCCCGCTGACGAAAGCTGAGGGCGCTGCCCTCTCGTCGTGCCAGCTCTTTAAAAACTTCGCGAAGGGCGTACATGTTGATACAAGAGTAGGCAAGGCAGTCAAATCAACGGAAAGGAGCGGATAATGCGCAGCGAAAAGGTCACCTTTGAGGGAACGGACGGTCCGCTCGCCGCGCGGCTCGATCTGCCGGTCGGCAAGCCGCTCACCTATGCGCTCTTCGCGCATTGCTTCACCTGCACGAAGGATATCGCGGCGGCAAGCCGGATTGCGAAAACGCTGACCCGGCTCGGCATCGCCACGCTGCGCTTCGATTTCACCGGGCTTGGTGAAAGCGACGGGGAGTTCGCCAACACCAATTTCACCTCCAATATCGCCGATATCATCAAGGCGGCGGAATATCTTGGGCAGAAATATGAGGCGCCGACCCTGCTGATCGGCCACAGCCTTGGCGGCGCGGCGGTCCTCGCGGCGGCAGGCGATCTCCCCTCCGTCCGCGCGGTTGCGACCATCGGCGCGCCGTTCGATCCGGCCCATGCGGGCCAGCATTTCGTCGATTTCCATGACGCGATCCGCGCCAGCGAGGATGGCGTCGAGGTCGATATCGGCGGCCGGCCCTTCCGCGTCAAAAAGCAGTTTCTCGATGATATCGAAGCTTACGCGGCGGGCGATCGCCTGAAGAAAATGAAAAAGGCGCTGCTGGTGATGCACGCGCCGCTCGATGATATTGTCGGCATCAATAATGCGACGAATATTTTCGTTGCCGCGCGGCATCCGAAAAGTTTCATCTCGCTCGACGGCGCCGATCACCTGCTGCGGCGCGAGGCGGATGCGGCCTATGCCGCGGAGATGATCGGCCGATGGGCGACGCGCTTTATCCCGGCGCTTGCCCCCGTCGTCCCGAAGAGCGCGCTTGCCGGTGATCCGACCGATACCTACACGATCGAGGCAGGCGAGGGTTTCCTGCAATATGTCGAGACGGCGGGCCATCACCTTTATGCCGATGAGCCCTTTTCCGTCGGCGGCACCAACCGCGGGCCGTCGCCTTATGATCTGCTGATCGCGGGGCTGGGCGCCTGTACGTCGATGACGGTCCGGATGTATGCGAACCGCAAGAAATGGCCGCTTGAGCGGGTCTCCGTCCGCCTCCGTCATTCCAAGGTGCATGCGACCGACTGCGCGGAATGCGAGACGAAGGAAGGCAAGATCGACCTGATCGAGCGGGAAATTGAACTGAAGGGCGATCTTGACGACGAGCAGCGCGCCCGCCTGATGGAAATTGCCGACCGCTGCCCGGTGCATCGGACGCTCCATTCGGAAGTAAAAATCGAAACCAAACTCGCCTGAGGGCGGCCGCTCCGTCTCGCCTCTCTTTGGGGCGGGGCGCGGGCGGGGGAGAGGCTGAACAGGGCGCGGGCGGCGTCTCGCGCCGGCGTAGAAGCCCCTTTTCGCGGGCGAAATCCGATTCAGTCACAGTTTCGCCATGATTGTATTGTATCGTTGCGGAAGTTGGTAAATTTTTACCAAAATGCAGCCTAAAAATCACAAAATCGCTGCTTTCAAAAAATCCCTCTCCTTGATTTACCGAAATTAACGAATTCTTAAACCTTTTCTCCCACACTATCCGGAGGACCCTTGCATCCATCGCGGTGTGACATGTACCGGTGGGAGAATTGAGCCATGAAAGAGCAATTTCATCGAAATTTCGGCGTCTTACTGGCGTTTCTGGCGGCGCTTTTTGCCCTGCTTTTCTTCTGGACCTATCAGGTCTACTCCGTCAACGCGCCGAGCCGCTGGCTTGAGGCGAGCCGTTTCTCGGAAGTGGACGATAACCGCGAGCAGGTGATGAGCCTTGTCGGCTTTCACGGCATGATCCACAACTTCAAAGATTATCTGCTGCGCGGCGACGCGGCGGACAAGGAAGAGTTTTTCCGTCATTTCGAGGATGCCCGCAAAGAGCTGACGATCCTCCGCAGGCATTTCGGCGCGGCGGTCGAGGAGGAGGTTGCGGCGATTGATGCGGTGCTGCGCAAATATTTCGTCAGCATCAACCGCATCGATCAGCTCCGCGAGCAGGGCAAATCCATCGCCCAGATCGACAGCACCATCAATATCGACGATGAGCCCGCCTTCGAGGCATTCCGCACCATCCTGCAAATGTATTCGGACGAGAAACTCGCCTTCCGCAGCAAGGTCATCACGGCCATCGACCAGGACCGCAGCAACCTGCAATCGCTCTATACGACGCTCTTTGCGATCGGCCTTTTGCTCACCGTCGCGGTGGTCATGGGCCTGCGCTTTGAATATATGAAGCGCCGCGCAGTGCGCGAGCGGCGGGAGACCAACGCGCTCCTCGACAGCTTCCTCGATCATTCGACGGTGCCCTTCCTGATCGCCGGGCCGGACCGGATCATCCGTCATTGCAACCGCGCGGCGGCGAAGCTTCTCGAGACGCAGCCTTCCAATCTCATTGGCGCGAGCCTTGCGCAGATCATCGATGTGCCGCTCCCTGAAAATGAGGCGATGTCGTTTGAGACGGGGCGGGCGCGGCGGATCGCCACCGAGATCGAGCTGCAAAGCGGGCGCAAAATTCCGGTGCGCGCCGATTTCTCATCCAACCGCTCCGGCACGATGCAGATCGTCGCGCTGTTCGACCAGAGCAACGAGATCCGCATCCGCGAGCGCATCCTGTTCGAGGCCGAGCATCGCCTCGCCAACGATACCATCGATGACAGCTTCGCCATTCGCCGCGATATCCAGAAATTTACCGATCTGGTCGATGAGTTCGCGCGCCGCACCGGGACGGATGACGCGGATTTCGCGGCCCGCGCCACCGATATTGCCGCCTCGCTCCGCCAGCATCTCGCCGATTTCCTCGAAAATGCCGAGGCCGCGAGCGAGCGGCGGCTCAATGTCAGCATCAGCGGGCCGGAGAAGCAGAAAATCAGCAGCACCATTTCCGCCGCGCTCGAGAAATTCGACAAGGCGGTGAGCGAGCGCCAGCTGATGTTCAACTGGGTCAATCACGTCCCCGACGGGCGCGAGATCGATTTCCCGGCGCAGCTTCACCGCATCATTCTCAATCTCGTCAGCAACGCCATCAACTACACGAAAACCGGCGGCGCCATCAAGATTTCCACCAGCCTCGATGACGGCGACGTGCTTGTCGTCAAGGTCGAGGATACCGGCATCGGCATCGAGGAGGAGGATATCCCGCAGATCTTCGAGCGCGGCGTGCGTCTCAAATCGGCGGCGCAGATGGCGGGCGGCCTCGGCCTCGGCCTGTATTCGGTGAGCGAGACGCTCCGCAATCTCGGCGGCGAGATCGTCTGCACGTCCTACGCCGGGATCGGCTCCGACTTCGTCGTTCGCATCCCGCTGATCCAGCAGGCGCAAAACGTCATCACCCTGCCGCGCGAGCGGACGGACGAGCCGCGGCGCGGCCGCGAAGGGGCGTGAGGGGATAAGCCGTTGCGGCGTTCCTAAAGCGTGGTGATATTCTCGGCCGCGAGGGTCTCGATGATCGTCTGCCGCAGCCACTCCGAATGATCGAAATGGACCTCGCGGGCGGCGGCGGCGCGGGCCGCAAGCAGCAGCTCTTTCAGCTCGTTCTGGGCCCGCAGGCAGCGTTCCTTATGCGCTCGGTCAAGATGGCGGAGCGCGACAAAATGGCCGCGCTGCATGATATCGCGATAGGCGAGGCCCGCCTCCTGCAGCTTCTTGTTGCCGTTCAGGATAAACAGGCCGCGATAGAATTTCTCATCCGCGTCCTGCCACGCGGCGTCATCCAGGTCGCGCAGCGCCGTCTCCTCGCCCGAGAGCGCATAGAGAAGCGGCATGATATCGGTGCGGGTCAGGCCGCGCGCGCAGATATTGGCGATCGCCTGCCCCTCAAGCCCGGCCACGAGCTGGTAATATTCGGCAAGATCATGGACGCTGAGCGAGAGCAGGCGAATGCCGCGCTTGGGCAGTATCTCCACCACCTTCTCATTCTGCAGGCGCAGCATCGCCTCGCGCACCGGCGTGCGGCTCATGCCGAGCTGCTGCTCGATCTCGGGGATATTGATGAAGCTGCCGGGGGCGATTTTGCCGGCATTGATCTCCGCCTTGATCGCCGAATAGGCCATCTCGGTGCGAGACTGTTTTTTTGGCACCACGGAGGGCCGCGGTTTGTAATGCAGGGCTGTTGTCATAGTGGCTTTATCCTGCCACCGCCAATCTTGAAAAAGCGTTAATAAACTCTGGATTTATAAACAGAATTTTATCTTTTGCGAGAGCATTTCGCAACGCCCGTCAGCGCCATTTGAGAAAATATTTCTCAGCCCGTCCGATCAGCCAGGCAAAGCCGAGCCCGAGCAGCGAGAGGATCGCCACCCCGGCGATCAGCTGGTCGGTCGCCATCAGGCTGCCGGCGAGCAGGATATAGGCGCCGATGCCATATTCCGCGGCGATCATCTCCGCCGCGACGAGCAGGATAATCGCGATCGCCGCCGAGATGCGTGCGCCCGAGAGGATGGAGGGGAGCGCCCCCGGCAGGATGATCTTGGTGATGATGGAAAGTTTTGAGAGGCCAAACGACTGGCCCATGCGGATCAGGCCGCGATCGACATTGTCGATGCCGCCATAGGTCGCGATCACCATCGGGAAGAAGGTGCCGAAGAGAATGGTCGCGGCCTTCGAGCCCTCGCCGATGCCGAACCAGATGACAAAAAGCGGCAAGAGCGCGATCTTCGGCACCGGAAAGAGCGCCGAGACGAGCGGTTGCAGGCCGGAGCGGGCGAGGGTGAAAAGCCCGATCAATGTCCCCGCGACGACGCCGAGCAGCATCCCCGCCGACCAGCCGATAGCGAGCCGCTGCAGCGACGCGGCAAGATGCTCCCAGAGGAGCCCGGTGCGGATGAGATTCAGAACCACCTCGAAGGCTTCCGACGGGGCGGGCAGGATCAGCGGGCTGATCAGGCCGCTCCGCGCCCCATATTCCCAAAAGCCGATGAGGGCGATAAAGACGAGCGGGGCAATGATTCGGTTGGTGGTCGGGGAGAAGCCGCCGCCGCGAAACGGGACGGGCGTTCCGGCGGCGCGTTTCGCGTGCGCGTCCCCGGCTGCGTCCGCCCGGGCGCTTTTCACCTCCTCAGACATCGAGCAGCTCCCGATCGGCGGCGAGCGCCTCCTCGCGCATCAGGTTCCAAAGATGCTTCTGCGCCGCGTCGAGCTCGGCATTGTCGTTCGTGCGGGCGCTGAGCGGCATATCGATCTCGACAATCTCGCGGATCTTGCCCGGGCGGCGCGACAGCACGACGATGCGATGGCCGAGCCGCACGGCCTCGGCAAGGTTATGCGTCACATAGGCGGCGGTGTAGCGCTCCTTCTCCCAGAGATCGACGAGATCATCCATCAGGAGCTCGCGCGTCTGGGAATCAAGGGCCGAGAGCGGCTCATCCATCAGCAGCACGGCCGGGCGGACGGCAAGCGCGCGGGCGATGGCGACGCGCTGCTTCATCCCGCCCGAGAGCTGGCGCGGATAGGCACTTCGGAAATCGCTGAGCTTGGTGCGGGCGAGCACATCCGCAATGATCGCCTCGCGCGCCCGCCCGCTCAAGGGATGGTCCTCGAGCACGAGGCTGACATTCTTCTCCACCGTCCGCCACGGCAGCAGGGCGAAATCCTGAAAGATATAGGTGAGGGGGTTGAGGCAGCCCTCGGGTAGCGCGCCGGTCTGCAGAACCTCGCCCGCCGTCGGCCGCTCGAGACCGCCGATCATGCGCAGCAGCGTCGATTTTCCGCAGCCCGACGGGCCGATGATGCAGACGATCTGGCCGTGGCGGATGTCCAGATTAATATCGCGAAGGACCTCAACCTCATCATATCGATGGGAGATATTGCGAAGATTGAGGTCCATCGGGTGTCAGAAGGTCGCGACGTAGCGCGTATCGACCAGCATCTCGAGGGTGATGCTCTGATCGACCAACCCTTCGGCCTTGAACCAGTCGAGCTGGTCCTTGATGTTGGTCATGTTGAGCGCGGCGCCCGCATTGGTGCGCATCGCGCCGTTCTGGATAGCGGGTGCGGCTTTCTCGATCGGCTGGTCGGGATAGACATATTTGTGGATCAGCTCGATCATCGCCTGCGCGCCATCCTCGCCCGCGGTCTTGTCGACGAGCGCGGCGTTGAAATCATCGCCGCCCTTGGCGAACGCGGTGAGGAAGCGCTTCACGAGATCGCCCTTCTTCTCGGCATTTTCCGTCGAGGTGAAGACCGTCGTCACCTGATAGTCGGGGATATAGTCGGCGACGCTGCCGATCTTCACGACCTCCTCGCTCTCGGCGAGCGGGATGCCGATATGCGGCACGATCGACCAGGCATCGACCTGGCCCGATTTCAGCGCGCCGATGATGGCGCCGACCTTCTGCAGCGAGACGAGGCGGAGATCGCTTGCGGAAAAGCCTTCCTTCTCGGCGATCTTGGCGGCCATATAGTGGAAGGAGGAGCCCGGCTGCGTGATGCCGAAGCTGTGCCCCTTGAGATCGGCCGGCGTCTTCACCCCGGCGTCATAGGCGGCCTTGGAGGCGAGGATAAGCTGGCCATTGATGCCCGGCTCTTCCTGCAATCCGCCGCCGATCACCTTGACCGCGCCCTTCTCGGCGAGGTTGATCAGCCCGCCCGAGATGGCGGTGATGCCGAAATCCACATCGCCCGAGGCAATGGCGACGGCCATCGGCTGGGCGGCCTGGAAGAATTTAAACTCGACCTCGAGCCCTTCCTCGGTGAAATAGCCGCGCTCGAAGGCGACGAAGCTCGGCGCATGCGAGGTGAAGCGAAGCGCGCCGACGGTGATCTTGTCGGCGGCAAAGGCGGGCAGGCTGCCTGCCGTCAGGGTAAGAAGCGCGAGCGCACTTCCGAGCATGGCCTTCTTGAAAGACCGTCTGGTCATCGAAATCATTTACGTACCCCCTCCCGTAAGGTGAAGCCCTGGTCCAAATTGCAAGGCCCTGTTGTAAGTCCCGGGGGGGGTGCGAGTCAAATGAATATCTCGGCGCTTTATTCGCCTGCAATCCAGACCTTGCGGGCGCGGAAATCGGCGCTCATGCGCACCAGATCGGCGCGGTATCCGGGGGCAATCCGCCCGTGCGTTCGCGCAAGGCCGAGGAAGCGGGCCGGCGTCGCGCTCGCCATTTCCGCCGCGCTCTCAAGGGCTGCACCGAGATGGCGAACGCTATTCGCCACCGCCGCCGCCATATCGAGCGCCGAGCCCGCAAGCGTGCCGCCGGGTGTCGTGAGGCGGCCGCCCTCGAGCCGGATCGTCTCGCCCTCGAAGGTGAAGCTCGTCGCCTCCGTGCCGACGACGCTCATCGCATCGGTGACCAGCATCAGCCGCTCGCGGCCTTTCGCCGCAAGCGCGAGTTTCAGCATCGCCGGATGGACATGGTGGGTATCATTGATCACGCCGCAGAAGACGCGGGGGTCAAGGAGCGCCGCGCCGATCAGTCCGGGCGCGCGGGCCGTCATCGGCTCCATTGCGTTGAAAAGATGGGTGACGCCGGTAAGCCCTGCGTTGATTGCCGCCTGCATCTCCTCAAATGTTGCCGCGCTGTGGCCGGCCGAGACGATGACGCCGCCCGCGGCAAGCTCCCCGATTACCTCCGGCGTCACCTGCTCGGGCGCGAGCGTCACCAGCACGCGGCCGAGATCGCGGCGGAGGAACAGCGCCCGCATCGCCTCATCAATGCGCTTCAGTTTGGCGGCGCTATGGACGCCGCGCTTCGCCGCATTCAGGACCGGCCCTTCAAAATGAATGCCGAGGACGCCGGGAACGCCTTGCGATATCGCCGCCGCGACAAGATCCGCGGCGCGCTCCATCACCTCCCTCTCGTCGCTGATCAGCGTCGGCAGCAGCCCCGTGGTGCCGAAGGCGCGGTGGGCGCGGGCAATCCTTTCGATATCGGCGACGCTCTCCGCCTTATTCAGCAGGACGCCGCCGCCGCCGTTCACCTGCACATCGATAAAGCCCGCCAGCAGGTAATCAACGCCAAGATCCTCGCACGGGATGTCGCGAGGAACATCAGTGGCGTCCACGATTGCCTCGATCCGCCCGTCCCGGATCAGCAGCGCCGCCGCCTCGCACCAGCCGGCTGCCGTGAGGATCCGCCCGTTGACCAGCGCCTTCCTCATGCGCGCGCGGTGCCCGTCTTGTTGATCAGCCCGGTGCGGTTGTTGATCAGGCGAAGCGCGCCGTCAAACACATCGCCGCGCGGGCTTGCCGCATGGCGGGCGAGCGACTTGTCGAGCCAGGGGCGGATCGCATGGGCGATCCCGCCGGTGTGGTGAATATCCTCAACGCCGCGCTTCACCAGCGCGCGGATCATCTGGTCGATCTCGGCGCCGATAGTGCGAAGCAGCGAGAGCGCCACCTCATCCTCGCGCGCGGCATGCTCAAAGACCAAAGTGGCGAGCGCCGCGTAATCGGCGGGCGCGGCGCTGAGCGCCCAGCGGCTCACCTCCGCCGGCGCGCCGCCAACGCGCCCCAACAGCGCCGTGCAGAAGGGCGAGGCGGGAAGGATCCCGTCCGCCGCCTGCAGCGCCCGGCGCACCGCCAGATGGCCAAGCCGCGCGCCGGAGCCCTGGTCGGAGACCTGAAAGCCCCAGCCGCCGATGTAGAATTTTTCCGCCCCCATCACGGCGAAGGCGCAGGAGCCGGTGCCGGTAATCAGAAGGCCGCCATCGTCGCCCGCAAAAACGCCGAGATGGGCAACGAAGGCATCCGTCTCCGCCGTCATCGAGGCGAACGGGTGCGGCATGGTGACGAATTCCTGGCGTCGGGTCGCCTCCACCAGCCCGGCGATGGCGAAGCCCGCATGCAGCTGCGAGAGCGGCACCGCGTCGCTACCGAGGCGGGCGAGGGCCTTGCGCGCCGCGCGGAAAATCTCGCTCATCACCGGCTCGAGCGCGACCGCTGCATTGGCCGCGCCGCCGGTCCCCTCCGCCAGCATCCGCCCGTCGCGGTCATAGAGGCGGACCCGGCAGTTGCTGCCGCCGCAGTCGGCCGCGAGATACACGGGCTTGTTATCCGAGGCTGTCATCCGGCCGCTCCGTTCCGCTCCACACTCGTTGAAGGAAAATCTTATCACTTTTGTTTCAATTTGAAATTTGAAACACCCTGCACCGCCTATAGTATGGTGGCTCATAATAAGCCGCAATGGCAAGAATGCGGAAAAATTGCAATGAGAACGCAGGTCGCCATTATCGGCAGCGGACCCGCCGGTCTGCTGCTTGGCCAGTTGCTGCACCGGCAGGGGGTGGACACCGTCATTCTCGACCGCGCGAGCCCGGACTATATCCTCGGCCGCATCCGCGCCGGGGTGATCGAGCAGGGCTTCGCCGACCTGATGGCGGAGGCGGGCGTCGCCGACCGGCTGGCGGCGGAGGGCGAGCGGCACGACACGGTGGAGATTTCCGTGGACGGCGTCTATCATCCGATCCGGCTCGCGGAGCTCACGGGCGGCAAGCATGTCACCGTCTATGGCCAGACCGAGATCACCCGCGACCTGCTGGCCGCGCGGGCGGCGGCGGGGCTTCCCGGCTTTTACGGGGCGGAGAATGTCACGCCCCATGACATGGCCACCGATCATCCTTATGTCACCTTTCAAAAAGATGGGCTAAACTACCGTATTGATTGCGATTATATCGCCGGGTGCGATGGCTCCCACGGCATCTGCCGAATGCATATCCCAAAGCACAGGATCCACGAATATGAGCGCATCTATCCCTTTGGCTGGCTCGGCCTCCTCAGCAACACGCCGCCGGTCAATCATGAGCTGATCTACGCCAAGCATGACCGCGGCTTCGCGCTTTGCAGCAAGCGCTCGGAGATGCTGAGCCGCTATTACCTGCAGATCCCGCTCACCGACCGCGTTGAGGACTGGTCCGACGCGCGTTTCTGGGACGAGCTGAAGCGGCGCATCCCGGAGGATGCGGCCGATCGCCTCGTCACCGGGCCCGCGCTTGAGAAAAGCATCGCGCCGCTTCGCAGTTTCGTCTCCGAGCCGCTGCAATATGGCCGGATGTTCCTCGTTGGCGATGCCGGGCATATCGTGCCGCCGACGGGGGCGAAGGGCCTCAATCTCGCGGCGAGCGATGTGAATACGCTCTATCGCATCCTCACCAAAGTCTACCGCGAGGGGCGGCATGACCTCACGGCCCGCTACAGCGAAATTGCGCTGCGCCGCGTCTGGAACGGCGTGCGCTTCTCCTGGTGGATGACCGACATGCTGCATCATTTCGTGCGCGACAGCATCGAGGACAAAATCCGCGACAGCGAGCTTTCCTTCTTCCTCTCAAGCCCGGAGCGCCGCCGCATCATCGCCGAGCAATATGTCGGCCTGCCGTATGAGGCGGTGGAATAGCCTCACCAGACGCCGAAATAGATGCCGCGTGTCTTGTAGTTGTTGGTGCGCGCCTCGATCTCCTCATGCGACATGGTGGTGCGATTGCGCCGCGCGCGGAGCCAGCCGTTCAGCCGGTCCTCCATCGCGCGGCGGATTTTTCCGTGCGCCGCACTCTCGCCGAGGTCGTGAAGTTCGTTTGGATCGTCTTTAAGATCAAAGAGTTGCGGGCGGAAGTTATCGTAAGAGATATATTTCCAGCGGCCGTCCAGCAGCATATAGCCGCGGGTCCTGTCGGGCGGCAGATTGAGCGCAAGGCGTGCGCCGCGCCAGGCGTAGTCCACCTCGCTCACCACAAATTCGCGCCAGCCATCGATCTTGCGCCCCTCCAGCAGCGGGCGGAGCGAGCGGCCTTCAAGAAGATGCGGCTTCGCCGGTCCCCCGAGCAGATCGACAAAAGTCGGGATCAGGTCGATGGATTCGGTGAGCCGGTCGCACACTGTCCCGCGCGTTGCATCGGCCTCGGGGCGCGGATCGACAATAATCAGCGGGATACGGACGCTTCCCTCATGAAACAGCTCCTTCTCGCCGAGCCAGTGATCGCCGAGATAGTCGCCGTGATCGCTGGTGAAAATGATGAGCGTATCCGCCATCCGCCCGCAGTCGGTGAGGAAGCGCATCAGCCGGCCCATATGATCGTCAATTTCCGTAATCAGCCCCATATAGGCCGGGATGACACGGCGGCGCTTTGCCTCATCCGCGAAATTCACCGACTCCTCATGCTTCATAAAGGCGGCGACGACCAGGTGCGGGTTCTGCCGTTCTGCCTCGCTCCGGTTCGCGGGGATTATATCGGCATCGCCATACATGTCGTGATAGGGCGCGGGCGCGATATAGGGCCAGTGCGGCTTGATATAGCTGAGATGGAGGCACCAGGGCGTCTCGCCAAGCGCGGTTATTTTCGCGATTGCCCGGTCGGTCATATAGGCGGTCTCGGAATGATCGCGATGCACGCGGGCAGGGAGGTGGGAATTGCGAAGATACCAGCCGCTCGCGACATTGCCCGCTTCGTCGATACCGGAATTGGCATGTGTATGCCACGGGTTCTCGCCATCATAACCGAGGGCGCGGAGATAGCTGTTATAGGCAAGATCGGGCGAGGTATAGGCATCGGGGTGAAGGCCGTCATCGCGCTCCCACGGCTCGAACCCGCCTTCCGCCGCAAGGAGGCCGGGAAGGCTCTCCCGCGTGATCCCGAGGCGCGCCATGCCCGCAAGGTCGGCCGTCATATGCGTCTTGCCGATCAGCCCGGCGCGGCGGCCAAGCTCGCGCATATGATCGCCGAGGGTCATCTCGCCAACACGAAGCGGCACGCCGTTATAGCTCGCCCCATGCGACTGCACATAGCGCCCGGTGTAAAACGACATGCGCGACGAGCCGCAGACCGGCGCCTGGCAATAGGCGCGGCTGAAAAGGACGCCGCGTTTTGCGAGGGCGTCGATATGCGGCGTCCTGATATGCGGATGGCCGGTGCAGCCGAGATAGTCGGCCCGTAGCTGATCGCACATGATAAACAGAATATTGCGGATCTCGCCCATGCCGCGCGCCCCCCTTGATCGCTCCCCGGTCTCAGTATGCGGGCGGGGCCCTGCCAATTTCAAGCGGCTTTTACGAGGGGGTAAAGGGCGCGATCAAGGTGATCGGCGTGCCGTCAGCGGGGTGCGGGAAGGTGAGGCGCTCGGCATGGAGTTGCAGGCGGGGCGCGGCCGCAATCGCCTCCGCCGTGCCGTAGAAACGATCGCCGAGGATCGGATGGCCGATCGCCGCCATATGGACGCGAAGCTGGTGCGTCCGCCCAGTCTCGGGATAGAGCGCGAGCAGGCTGGTGCCGCCGCCCGATTTCAACCGCTCCCAGCGGGTCAGCGCGGGACGGCCGTGGGAATGGTCGATCTTCTGCATTGGCCGGTTCGGCCAGTCGGTAAGGAGCGGGAGATTGACTTCACCTCTTATCTCAACAACATCTCTCAATACCATTGCGATATATCGCTTTTCAACTCGTCTGTCGGCGAAAAGGCGGCTGAGGCGCCGGTGTGCCTCGGCTCCCTTGCCAAAGAGCAGCAGGCCGGAGGTATCCATATCGAGCCGATGCACGGTGCGGGCATTGCGATTGATTTTCCGCGCCCGCGCCTCGGCGCAGTCGGCAAGATGCGGCCCGCGCCCCGGCACGGAGAGAAGGCCGCTCGGCTTCAAAAAGGCGATCAGCCAGTCGTCCTCGAAGAGAAGTTCGCCCGCCGAGGGCGGCGGCGGAGCATAGGGAAGCGCCGTCGGCGGCTCACGCATCGGAGGAGAGTTTCATCAGGATAAGCCCCGCGATAATCAGCCCGGCGGCGATGACGCGCATCGGATTTGCCGCCTCGCCAAGCACGATAATGCCGACAACGAAGGAGCCGACCGCGCCGATCCCCGTCCAGATCGTGTAGGCGGTGCCGAGCGGCAGGCTGCGCATGGCGTAGGATAAAAGCGCGAAGCTGATGATCATGGTGACGATGGTGACGACGCTCGGCGCAAGGCGGGTGAAGCCCGCCGACTGCTTCATGAAATACGCCCAGATGACTTCGAAAATGCCGGCCGAAATGAGAATGACCCAGGCCATTGCATAACTCCAGAAAATAGCGGGTCGTCCCGGATATTCGACTACGGGGAGGTCGTCCTCCCGCGCGTTACATACTGAAATCAGTGCGGCGGGGCAAGAAAAAACGGGCCAGGAGCGCGCCGCAGCGGCCGTCGCCGCCTTCCGGGCACAAAAAAGACGGGCGATAGACCGCCCGTCTCCGTTGCGTTCTGAAAGCCGCGCTCAGTCTTTCAGAAGATCGCGGCTGATGATTTCCTTCATCACTTCCGTGGTGCCGCCGGCGATGCGCGACATGCGGTTGTCGGCCCAGGCGCGGCAGATGGGATATTCCCACATATAGCCATAGCCGCCGTGCAGCTGGACGCAGGAATCGAGCACCTGCCAGAGGATTTCGGTCGATTCCATCTTGGCGATGGCGGCGGTGACGGCATCGAGTTCGCCCTTCACATGGTCGGCGATGCAGCGATCGACAAAGGCGCGCATCATCACCGCCTTCGCCTTGATCTCGGCGAGCTTGAAGCGGGTGTTCTGGAAATCGGCGATGCTCTGGCCGAAGGCCTTGCGCTCCTTGGTGTAGGTCGTCGTCCACTCCAGCGCGGCCTCGATGCTGGTGGCGGAACGCACGGCAATGACGAGCCGCTCCTGCGCGAGCTGCTGCATAAGCTGCTTGAAGCCGCGCCCCTCGACGCCGAGCAGGTTGGATTTCGGCACCCGCACGTCGTTGAAGAAAAGCTCGGAGGTGTCCTGCGCCTTGTAGCCGGCCTTTTCGAGATTGCGCCCGCGGGTAAAGCCTTCGCGGTCCCCCTCGACGAGGACAAGCGAGACGCCCTTGCCGCCCGCGCTCGGGTCCGTCTTGCAGGCGAGCACGACGAGATCGGCGAGCTGGCCGTTCGAGATAAAGACCTTCTGGCCGTTGATGACATAATCATCGCCATCGGCAATGGCGGTGGTGCGGATATTCTGCAAATCCGAGCCCGCGCCGGGTTCGGTCATGGCAACCGCGGCGATCACTTCGCCCGAGACCATTTTCGGCAGCCATTTGCGCTTCTGCTCCTCGGTGCCGTAATGGATGAGATAGGGCGCGACAATCTCCGAATGGAGATGGAAAGAAGGGCCGGACGTGCCCATCCGCGCGAGTTCCTCGGTAAAGACGGCGCCGAAGCGGAAGTCACCGCCGACCCCGCCATATTCTTCCGGCACCGAGCAGCAGAGGAAGCCGCCTTCACCGGCCTCGCGCCAGACCTCGCGGCTGACCTGTCCGTCCTTTTCCCACTGGGCGTGGAAGGGGGCGACCCGTTCCTCGACAAAGCGGCGGGCCGAGGCGCGGAAGAGTTCATGTTCTTCGTTGTAGATTTCGCGTTTCATGATCATCCTGTGTTTTTAATTCTTGTTCTGAGGCGTGGGGCGAATGATAGGGGCGCCGGCCGCCGTTGTAAATCGGCTTGTAATCAACAGGCGAAAGAACTGCCCGAAAAGCGCCCGCAGTGCAATCTTTTTTGCCGCCATTAACGCTTTCTTTATCCTGTTTTCCTAGTCTTTTCCGGAAACCCCTGACAGGACCGGAAGTTGCAATGATGCCCGATCACCCGCCCTATACGCAATTTGTCGTGCAGACATTGATGGATAGCAGCTGGCGCAGCTTCGATCGCTTTGCGGCGGAAGCGCCCGCGCAAAAGATCGCCGCCGCCCTTATCCCGGAATGGGGGGCGCAGCGCGTGCGGCTGCTTGGCGGTTATTTCTCCCCTGAGAAAGGCCGCAATGTCTATTATCAGCTCGCCATCCAGCCGCCCGCCCGGGCGTTCCTGCCCCGCGTCTCGGCCAACAGCCGCTTTGCGCTTGGCAGCACCGCGCTCGGGCTTGCGATGCTCATGGTGGTTCTCCTCATCTCGCATATGCTGCTGCCGATCAGCCCGGTGGCAGCGGATGGGAAGGGACCGGAGCGGACTTTGAGTGTCCTTGCTCCGATCGCTCCCATTGCGAAGCCTGTCGATTTGCGCGCGCGCTTTGCCGAAGTCGCCAAGCTCCCGCACGCCAGAGTGCGGGATTTTGACACCGTTCCCTTGCGGCTTCGCGGCCCCTGGGGAACGGCTTGCAATGCAGACGGAGGGGAAATGGTCCTCGACGCGAAGGCCCTGTCGCACCGTGTGGAGGGAGAGCCCGTTGCCCCGCTGACATCCGTCTGGCAGACCGGCCAGCGCTACGGCCTGGTCCAGAGCGACGGTTCCATACGCCTGGTCGGCCTGATCTCTGCGGACCGGTTGCAGATGATCGGGACCATGAACCGTCTCGGCGATTTCACCGCCGATCCTGCCGGCGCCATCCTGACACGCTGCCTCTGAAAGCTCGAAAAGGGGCTCTTGCACGATGCTGCAAACGCATCGGAAGAGGGCCTCTTCGCACCCATATGGGGCCGATCCTGCCCCGGACAGCGCCGCCCGGCTTACCGGTTGACTGAACACCCGCCAGAAATCTCCAACGCCGGGCATCCTTTATTCGCATATATATGGAATGAAACTGAAGGGGCGGCCGCCCCTGACCAAACTATCTCTCGTGGTAGTTAAGTGAAGGGGAATATTTTACCCTGAAACAAATCATTGCGCAAGAAAAATGATATTTATCAATAAGTTGTATGAATAACATCAAGTTTCAGATAAATCGCATTTCCCTTCAAAACCCGCCCGTCAGATAGCGAAGCGCGAACATCGCGGTGAAGCCGATGGCCATGGTGATGACGACGTTGCGGGTGAGGATCGCGACGAGGAGGGCGATGGCGGCGGCGATCCAGGTGACAAGATCGGCGGTGCCAAGCGAGGCGGCGACGAGCGCGACGACGAGGCAGCCCGGAAGATCGGCGAGGAGGTTCTTAAGCCGCGCGCTTCGCATCATCCGCTGCCCGCCGTAAAGCCCGATCAGGCGGAGGCTGTAGGTGCCGACGGCGAGCAGCAGGATCAGCAGCCAGTGGTCAGGCGTCATCGTGGCTCTCCGTATGTGCCCGCGCGCGGCGCGACCGCATCCACGCGGCGACGGCGACGCCCATAAGGCTTGCAATTACAATGGCATAGGCGCTTTCCATGCCAAGCCGGACGAGGCTGAGCGCGGCAAGGAAGCTGACCGTCCAGGGCGCGAGCTGGTGGGATCCGCGCCACATCGCCCGCGCCATGGCGATAAAGGCGGCCGTGAAGGCGAAGCCGAGGCCATAGCTCGCAAGATCGGGAATGACCGCGCCGAGCGCCGCGCCAAGCGCCGTCGAGACGACCCAGAAACTCATCATGGTGAGGCCGGAGCCGATCAGGAACATCGTCCCCGCCCGCGGCTCGGTGATGTTTTTGGCGATGGAGAGCGCCCAGTTCTCGTCGCTCGAGAGGTGAATGGCGATCAGCTGCACCCAGCGCGGCATGTGTGCGAACATGCCGCTGACCGAGGCGATAATGCCGAGGTAGCGAAGGTTGAGCGCAACCCCCGCAAGCGCCGCGCCGATCACCAGCCCGTCGACGGAAAAGCGCTCGACCGCGACGATCTGCGACGCGCCCGCATAGACCGACAGGCTCATCACCGTCACCGCCCACCACGGATACCCCGTCTG
>NZ_DAIUFV010000011.1:0-9778 GCF_036844445.1 Sneathiella sp.
CAGATTAGAAGATAAATCTACCGTCATGAAATATACCTCCTACCAGGGGAGCGGGTATCCTCTTTCCTCGCGCGTTCTGTCGCGCATTTTCGGAATGCTTGACGTATTCTGGCTCGTGGTTGCCGGGATAGCCACATATTACGTAGTTATCGGCGGCAATCTCTTTGCCGACGAGCCTTATCTTTACGCAGTAATCCTCGCCGCTATTTTTCTGCATTTCATCGGCCGCTACGCGCGGATTTATTCTTTCTCGACGCTGCTTGCGCCGCTGACCAATCTGCCCAATCTCGCCATTGTCTGCCTGACGACTTTCATGCTGCTGCTGGCGGTGGCGTTCTCGCTCAAGGTTTCCGACAATTACTCGCGTATCTGGATGTACAGCTTCGGCTTCTTTTCATTTGCCGTCATTGTTCTCTACCGGATCATCGCCTTCTTCATTATCAACTATCTGGCCGAACGCGGCATCTGCACGCGGAAAATTGTCGTGCTGGGCGGCGGCAAGCAGACCGAGCAGCTGCTGCATCAGCTTGACCGGGAAAAGCCATCCGTCAACAAGGTCGTCGGGATCTTCGATGATCGGATCGGCCGCGTCGGACCAACCGTTGGCGGCTATCCACTGCGCGGCAATCTCGAGGCGCTGATCCGCTTTGTCCGCGAACATCACGTCGATGACATCATTGTCGCCCTGCCGTGGAACGCCGATGAGCGGCAGCTTGAAATCGTCAGCCGCCTGCGCGAGCTGCCGGCGCATGTGCATCTCGTCTCCGATCTCGTCGGCTTCCGCTTCCCGCACCGGCCCTCGCCGAACCATTTCGGCGGCCTGCCGATGATCGAGGTGGTGAATTCCCCGCTTTCCGGCTTCAAGATCATCATCAAGGCGCTGGAGGACCGCATCCTTGGCAGCCTCGCCATTCTTCTGTTCTCGCCGATCCTGATCCTCGTCGCGATTGCGATCAAGCTGGAGAGCAAGGGTCCGGTCCTCTTCAAGCAGAAGCGCTACGGCTACAACAACAAGATTTTCGAAATTTACAAATTCCGTTCGATGTATCATAACGGCGAAATTCCGGAGAAGACGGTTCAGGCGTCGAAGGAGGATCCGCGCATCACCCGCGTTGGGAAATTTATCCGCCGCACCAGCCTTGACGAGCTGCCGCAGCTGTTCAACGTGGTTGGCGGCACCATGTCCCTGGTTGGCCCGCGTCCGCACGCGGTTGACCATAATGAGGAATATTCGGCGCTGATTGATGGTTATTTCGCGCGCCACAAGGTCAAGCCGGGGATTACCGGATGGGCGCAGGTAAAGGGCTTTCGCGGCGAAACGGACACGCTCAAAAAAATGGAAGCCCGCGTCAATTATGACACCTACTATGTTGAAAACTGGTCCCTGTTCTTCGATCTGCAGATTCTGTTCATGACAATTTTCGTCGGTTTCGTAAATAAAAATGCCTACTGACAGACCGGCGCCTTGAAACGGGATTATCGCCGGCTATTTATGCGACCAGTGCGGGTATTCAGGTTGGCCGGCGACAGCGGGACAGAGAGGCCGGGAAAGCCGAAAATTTTGGATATTGTTGCTTATTTATATCAGAACCAACGTTTCTTTAACCCTTTGAGCATAAGAAGAACACATTGACCTGTATTAATCAGTGGAAAAGCATGTAGAATATTAACCATACTGGCGCGGTGGCGCCCGACGATATTTTACGAATGCTGATTGAATTTGAACATATTTGAGTGACGAGATGAGTCAGGAATACACTCTTAATCCGGAAGAAGCCTCGCCGATAAATATCGAGCGGATAATTTCGGCAGCCAAACGGCGGTTTCTGTTTTTTCTGATTCCGTTCTTTTTACTGGTCGCGGCGAGCATTGCGTTGATCATGGTGCTGCCGCCGAAATATGCCTCCTGGGGCACCGTGCTTGTCGAGACGCAGCAGATCTCCCCCGATCTCGTGGAATCGCTTATCACCACGGATCCCGACCAGCGTATCCGGATGATCGAGCAGCGCGTGATGACGCGCGAAAACCTGCTGAAGATCATTGATAAATACAACGTCTATGGGGACGAGAGAAAGATCCTGACGGTTTCCGATCTGGTCGAGAAGATGCAGAATGAAATCGGGATCGATGTCATTACCTCGTCCTTCAGCGAGAATCGCCGGGGCGATACCACCATCGCCTTCACGGTTGCGTTCAACCATCACGATCCGCATATCGCAACGGATGTCGCAAATGAGCTCGTGACTCTGTTCCTGAGCGAGAACGTCCGCACCCGGACCGAGCGCGCGTCGGAAGCCACAGCGTTCCTGTCGGAGGAAGCCGACAAGGTCCGTCGCCAGCTGACACAGGTTGAGAGCGAACTCGTCGCCTACAAGCAGAAATACAAGGATGCACTGCCCGAGCATCTCGGTCTGCGCCAGAGCATGCTTGAGCGCTCCGAGATCGATACGCGGGACCTGCGCCGTGACTTGCGCACGCTCGAAGAGGAAAAACGCTATCTTGAGATCGAACTTACCGCTGCGCGCTCCGGCCTGACCGGCCTTGCGGGCGAACAGTCGGAGCTTGCGCGGAATCTTGCCACGCTGAAAGATCAGCTTCTCGATGCCTCGACGCGCCTCACCGATAATCATCCGACAATCATCGGCCTGAAAAAGCGGATTGAAGCGCTTGAAAAGCAGGTCGAGGAGGAATCCGCCCGCGCCCGCGCAACCGCCGCCCAGGGGGGATCCGGCACCGATACCTATAACCCGGTGGTCGAGAGGCTGCAGATCCGGATCGCGGCAACCGAGGCGAAGATCCAGGAGACCCGTAACCAGATTGCCGCCACTGCCCGGAAAATTGCTGAGCTCGAAGCGATCATTTTGGAAATCCCGCAGGTTGAACGCGGCCTGAGCGTGCTCGACCGGACCCATGCGGACCTGCTCGACAAGCTGGCCTCACTTGAATCGAAACAGGCGCAGGCGCAGCTTTCCCAGAATCTCGAAGAAGAGAAAAAGGCCGAGCGCTTCGTGCTGCTCGAGCCGCCGATCGTCCCGACCGAACCCTATTCGCCGAACCGCAAGAAGATACTCGGGATCGGCGGGTTCCTTGGCATTGCCCTCGGGGTTGCCTGTGTCTTTCTGGTCGAGATGCTGGATCGCCGGATTTACAGTGCGTCGGAGCTTGAGGCCGTTCTCAAGCACCCGCCGATTGTCTCCATTCCGTATATTCAGACCAAGTCGGAGTCAGCGCGCCAGCGGATCAAGATCATGCTCTATATGCTGGCGCCCGTCGTGCTGTTCGCCGTGCTCATGGTGCTGATTCACTTCTTCTACCGGCCGCTGGACGAGATCTTCTACCAGCTCTGGGTCTCGGTTGACCGTCTCTTGTTGAAACTTTAAAGGGGGTTCGTTTGGAACGTATCAAGGAAGCAATCGCGAAGGCGCGCCAGAAGCAGGACGGCGCCTTCTCCGATCGTGAGCATACTGCCAGAAAGGCCCTGAAGAAGACCGATGCGGTGGATGCCCCCATCGTCTATAAGGAGACGCGCATTGTCGAGCTAGACCCTGCGCATCTGGAAGAGCATCGGATCATCACGATGGACATCGAAGATCCGAATTCCATCAGCTTCGATATCCTGAGAACGCAGATTCTGGCGAAGATGGAGGCCAATGGCTGGCGGACACTGGCCATTACCTCTCCGACGCCGGCCTGCGGCAAAACGGTTGTTGCCATCAACCTCGCGCTCAGTATCGCCAAGCAGACGGACTATACGGCTCTTCTCGTCGACTTCGATCTGCGCCGGCCGCAGGTGGCCGCCTATCTCGGACTGCCGCGCGAAAATGATCTCGCCGATTATCTCGACGGCAAGATCGAGCTTACAGACGTCATGGTCAATCCGGGAGTGCCGCGCTTTGTCGTGCTGCCGAACCGCCGGCCGATGAAGAACTCCACCGAGCTTCTGACGTCGCGCAAGGTGAAGGCTCTCGTTGAGGATTTGCGGGATCGCTATGACAAACGTATCTGCATCTTCGATCTTCCGCCTCTCAAGTCGACAGACGACGCCATCGCGTTCCTGCCCCAGGTGGATTGCGTTCTGATGGTTGTCGCGAGCGGCGAGACGAAACCGAGCGAGGTAAAGGATTGCCGGCGCCAGCTGCAGTCCAGCAACCTTCTTGGTGTTGTGTTGAACAAGTCGACGGAAGTCGCCAAAACATATTATTACTAGGTCCCGCAGAAAATGGGTACCGTCCGAGCGTCTGCTCCGGGAGTACGGAAAACACCGGGTAACGGGGGGATGAAAGTGACCTTGCGACGGATTGAGTGGATGCGGATGCTGTTGCCCGTCCTGTTGCTGTCGCTTTTCCTGCTGTATATCCCGGACGGCGCGCTGCTTTGGCATGCCTGGACAAATGTCGAGGAGTTCAATCACGGGCCGCTGATGCTCGCCGTCGCGCTCTATCTGCTGTGGGCGCGGCGATCGCTGCTTGCCTTTCCGGATAAGCGCGGCAATTGGATCGGGCTGGTCATCTGCGTTGTTGCCGGCGCGCTTTATGCGCTTGCCATCAAGGCGGGGATCGAGAATATCCGCCATATCAGCGTGCTTCTGATGATCCTCGGCCTGTTTGTCGTGTTCGGCGGCATCACTTACGGCCGCTATGTTCTGCCCTCGCTCATCCTGCTGCCGTTTGTCGTGCCGCCGCCCGCCTTTCTGAACGCCAATCTGACCTATGGGTTGCAGCTTCTGTCAACGGATATGAGCGTCGGGATGATGCGCTTCGTCGGCCTCTCCGTCTTTCAGGACGGCAATATCATTGACCTTGGGACGCTCAAGCTCGCGGTGGTCGAGGCTTGCGCAGGTTTGCGCTATCTCTATCCGATGATCGGCCTTGGCGTGCTGCTCGCAATGTTATTCGACATTCCGCTCTGGAAGCGCGCCCTCTTCGTCGTGCTCGCCGCCATTGTCTCGGTCATCATGAACAGCGTGCGCATCTTTCTCACCGGCGCCATTGCCGAATGGTCGGGGACCGCGGTCTCGGACGGATTTTTCCATTTGTTCGAAGGTTGGGTCTTCTTCCTCGTCTCCTTCATGGTGATGCTCGGTATCTGCTATCTCACGCTGAGCCGGGCCGAGAGATCGACGTTGGGCGGTGGCGTACTGCGCGTCGCCGCACCGCAGAGCGATCAAGGCGTCCGCTCGCTCCGTCCCGGTCCCGTTATAGGTGCTGTCCTCTTTCTGGCAGCTCTTATCGCGGCCGTGCTGCTGATCCGCGCGATCGAGCCCGAAATCCCGGCGCGGCGCGCGTTCAACAGCTTTCCCCTCAAGATCGACGACATGATCGCTGAAGAAGATGTTCTGCCCGGCGTTGAGCAGACGATCCTCAACATGAGCGACTATTTCCTCGGCCATTATCGGGAGGGCAGCGCGCCACCGGTCACGCTGTTCATTGCGTATTACGATCAGCAATCGGCCGGTAGTACGCCGCATTCCCCGCGGGTCTGCATTCCCTCCGGCGGATGGGAGATCGAGGAGCTGTCCGAAATCACGCTGATGAACGGCGATAAGGCGGTTCCCGCAAACCGCGTCCTGGTAACGCATGGGGAGAACAGGCTTCTCGTTTATTACTGGTTCAAGCAACGCGGAAAGTATATAGCCAATGAATATGCGGCGAAGATCAACCTTTTGTGGGGCGCGCTGTCGTCAGACCGGACGGACGGAGCCCTGATCCGTCTGACGATGCCGGTCGATGCCGCGACGCCTGCCGCCGCCGCGGACGTCAGGCTTACGGAATTTGCTCAGGAATTATTTACTGTTCTTCCGGCATATGTACCGGATTAAAGCGTAGAGTGAATGTATGGCAGGAAACGAGTAATGTCGGACACAGGATCTGCAATCAGGATTGGCCTCTTCGGCGCGGCGCCGGATACCTCCAATATGGGGGTGTCCGCGCTTTTCGCCTCGACCGTTGAGGGGATCACGCGGTTTATTCCCGGCGCGCGTTTTTCCGTTTTCGACAACGAGCTCGGCAAGCGGACACAAACCCACCACTTCTCCGAAGGCGTTCATATCGACGTCGAGCATATCGGTATCCGGGCCGGTCACCGCTATTACCTGCATGAAAATCTGGTGACGATCTCGGCCCTGTCGCGGCTTGGCGCGCTCGGGGCGGCCTTTAACTCCGTGATCCGCGATATCGACCGCTTCGATGTCATTCTTGATATCTCCGGCGGCGACAGCTTCAGCGACATTTATGGTGCAAAGCGCTTCTTGAGCGTCGTTCGGCCAAAACTGATCGCACTCAAGCGGAAAATTCCGCTGATCCTGCTGCCGCAGACATATGGTCCCTATGCCGATCCGAAATTCAGCGCCGTTGCCAATCGCGCGGTGCAGGGCGCCGATATGGCCTGGGCGCGTGATCCGAACAGCTTCGATATCCTGAAGTCGATGCTGGGGCCGCATTTTGATCCAGAAAAGCACAGGAGCGGCGTCGATTTCGCCTTTGCGCTCGGCACTCGCAAAGCGGACGATCTAATCGGTCCCGTCCTCGCCCGCCTGATTTCCGAACGACAGAACGAGGCCCCAATTGTTGGCCTAAATGTTAGCGGTTTGATCTATAATAATCCGCAGGCGGCTTATTCACAATATGGCTTCAAGGCGAATTACCGGGAAATCATCCATGGTTTCAGCAACTGGTTGATGCGGGAAACTGACGCTAAACTGGTGCTTATCCCGCATGTCATGAGCGATAGCCAGTATATTGAATCAGATTTTGCTGCCTGTATAAAGACAGCGGCTTATCTGCCGGAGGAACATTCTCAACGTGTATTTGTTTCTCCCAATACGCTCGATCAGAACCAGGTGAAATGGCTGATCTCCAACATGGATTGGTTTTGCGGAACACGTATGCATTCGACCATTGCCGCCCTGTCGCGCGGTGTACCGACGGCGGCGATCGCTTATAGCGACAAGACAAAGGGTGTATTTGAGACGTGCGGTCAGGCGAAGGAGGTCTATGACCCGCGAACTCTGGACGCCCGCGCGATAATCGACGGGCTTAAGACCTCTTTTCTACAACGTCAAGCGACAGCAGAACGGTTGACGAATATTCTTCCGTCGATAAATGCCCTTGTTGATGACCAGCTTCAAGTAATTACCAGAAAAATTGCGCATTTTTCCCGTTTGAAAAACTGAAACACTGAAAGCCCCGGCAATTGCGGATACATAGTTTCATAAAAGGAGGAATGATCCTTTCATTCGGAAGCATCATCGGCGGACTATGTACTTTCGGCCGAAATATTATCATCACGCGATTAATTAGTGTTGAAGATTATGGAATTGCCGCAACCTTCTCGATCACGATGACGTTAATACAGATGTCAACGGGGCTTGGCGTAGACCGCC
Organism: Sneathiella sp.; assembly: GCF_036844445.1. Classification (GTDB taxonomy): domain Bacteria; phylum Pseudomonadota; class Alphaproteobacteria; order Sneathiellales; family Sneathiellaceae; genus Sneathiella. Next base: position 7,382 of record NZ_DAIUFV010000011.1, read on the forward strand.
TGATAGTTCAGGCAACCGACGGTAATGACCCCCGATTGCAGGCGACAGCCCATGCATTCAATATTTTGCGGGGTATCGTTCTCGCACTAATTTTATATGTGGTAGCTAGCCCGGTTGCGAATCTTTTTGATTTGCCGGAAATTGTTTGGGCTTTTCAATGGCTTGCTGTCTTGCCGTTGATTTCTGGCTTTGTCCATATGGATTCCGCCAGATTCCAACGTAACATGCGATTTGCCCCGTTGGTTTTGATTGATAATGTTTCCCAGATTATCGTGCTTATTTGTGCGATACCGTTGGCGCTTTACTTAAAAGATTATCGCGTCATGTTGTGGGTAATCACAATCCAGGCGGTCTGTACCGTCATTCTGTCCTACATTTTCGCAGAACGCCGTTTTTCAGTAGCCTTTGATAAGGTCTATCTTAGGAGGATCTTCTCGTTTGGATGGCCCTTAATGCTGAATGGTCTTCTGATGTTCGGCATTTTCCAAGCGGACCGCAGCATCGTTGGTATTGCTTATAGTATGGAAGATCTCGGCTGGTTTAGCGCAGCATTTATGCTCACCCTGTTTCCAACAATGGTGTTGATGAGCGCCTCACAGAATCTGTTGACGCCAATGATTGCGAAATATCAGCAAGATCCTCAGGAGCTCAGCAATAGTGCCGTTGTTACTACAAAAGCGTTTCTAACGATCGGCGTCTTGATCATAACCGGACTGGGACTTGCGGGCCCAGCGTTGTCAGTCGTACTTTTCGGAGAAAAATACCACGAGGGCGCCCATTTCATTCCTTGGCTTGCGCTAATGCAGGGAATAAGAATGGTCAAGGCCGGACCGACAACTATTGCGATTGCATGGGGTAAAACAAAGCAACCTATGTACACCAATTTAATCAGAAGCATTGCTCTTCCGCTATCTCTGCTGGCTGTCTGGTATAACTGGGGCGTCACCGGAATTATTTTGAGCGGTGTTCTGGGAGAGCTGATGGCGACGATTTTCTTTATTTATCTAATCCGAAAATCTGTCGGCATGAGCGTCTCATCCCTCTCCGTCATGCTTGTTGTTTCGATTGGCCTGGTTGTGGGGGCGCTGCTTTTGTCAATGCAATTTGCCAAAGGAACAAACCCGGTATTTGAGATAGGAATCGGAATTGCTTACTCTCTGATGGCGCTGGTTATTTGTCTTTTTCTCTCTAAAGATCTGATACGTTGGGCAAAGCAAGCATCGGTACATCGATAATTTTGTTTCCCAATGTGGGTCAGACAGGGATTTTAGCTGAAAAGCTCTTTGCGGCCTTAAGAAATTTTGAAGTTAGTTCGTTTAGGGTCTGACATGCAGGAGTAAAGCGTTTTATAGGAACAGTAGTTGTGACCAGAGGCATCACTAAAATTACCGACGTCACCACGCGTCAGCTTTGCACGGGCTGCGGGGCGTGCGCTTTTATGGAGCCGGAGCGGTTTGAGATGGCGCAGGCGATGGAGCTGGGCCTCCGACCTTTCGTGCGCGACGATGCCCCGCCCGAGACCGGCCTTGCCCTGAAATCCTGCCCCGGTATCAATCTGACGCATGACTATCCCGCGGATATGCCGGACCTGAAGACGGAGCTCGCCGATGGCTGGGGCCCTGTACTCGATGTCTGGGAAGGCTTTGCGAGCGACGAGACGATCCGGCGGGGCGGTTCGAGCGGCGGGGCGGCGACGATGCTCGCGCTTTTTGGTGTCGAGAAGAAAGGCTTCGCCGGCATTCTGCACACCGCCGCAAGCGAGAAATATCCTTATCTCAACGAGACGGTGATGAGCAGAACCCGCGCCGAGGCCACAACGCGGACGGGGTCCCGCTATGCCCCGGCGAGCCCCTGCGACGGGCTCGATATGGTCGTTCGCGAAGCGGCGCCGTCGGTTTTTATCGGCAAGCCCTGTGATGTCGCGGCTGTGCATAAGGCGCGCAAGCTCGATCCGGCGCTCGATCAGAAAGTTGGGATCACCATCGCGTTTTTCTGCGCCGGCACACCATCGTTGAAGGGCAATCTGGCCCTGCTGGAGAAAGTCGGCGTCAAAGATCCGGCGCAACTTAAGTCGCTGCGGTATCGCGGCAATGGCTGGCCGGGCCTCTGGACTGCCGACTATACCGATGAAAACGGCACGCCGCAGACGGCGCAGATGACCTACGCGGAATCTTGGGGATTCCTGCAGAAATACCGGCAGTGGCGCTGCTATATCTGCCCCGATCACACCGGCGAGTTTGCCGATATTGCCGTTGGCGATCCGTGGTATCGCCCGATTGAGGCAGGAGAGCCCGGCAAATCCCTGATCGTCGCGCGGACGGAAAAGGGGCGTCAATATATTCTTGACGCCGTGAAGGCCGGCTATGTTACGCTTGAAAATCATGACCTGTCGCTTTT
>NZ_DAIUFV010000012.1:0-4999 GCF_036844445.1 Sneathiella sp.
GAGCGACCAGAGATAGGATATTGTCGCGGCCGACCTGCTGAGACTGAATATCGAGGTGGCGGCCGAGACCAGCAAGGTGAGCGACCAAATAGTCGTGGATCTCTTGTCCCGGCGCGACATCGCTCACGATGAACCGCTCGGAAGCCAAATCGGCCCATCCAAGTTCGGGCTTGCCCGCCAACGGATGTTCATCAGGCAGCACCACGTAAACCTTTTCGCACCACATATGCTCCGTCTCGCATCCGTCCCATGCTGTCGTTCCCGTGATGAATGCGACGTCCAGATAAAGCTTGCGGACAGCGGCGACATGCTCGGGCGAATTTCCATCAATAATGTCGACCTGCACCTTCGGATGGCGTGACCCATAATCTCGAAGCAAATCGAACAGAAAACCGGATGCGAGGGACGAGAATATCCCGACCTTGATCAGCCCTTGCTCCGCCCGGCCAACCGCTGCCACCTTTGTCACCCCGATATCGATCTGGCGAAGAGCATGGCGAGCGTTGCGCAGGAATTCCCGCCCGGCAACGGTCAACCGCACCCCGCCAGCATGTCGCATAAAAAGCGACGCCCCGAGTTCATCTTCGAGATCACGGATTCGTCGGCTGATGGAGGATTCCTGCACCGAAAGCGCGGCAGCAGCCTTGCGAAAACTCCCATGATCGACGGCGGCAACAAAATATCGCAACTGGTTCAGCCGGACCGCAGATGCACCGGGTTTCCCCTCAACGGCCTTCGTGAGGCTATCATCAGGCGAGGTCTGATTGTTCCCGGTCACAGCCATGGTGCATCATCCGAAACAGCGTTCGGTTTCTGACGGGCACCCCGCCATCATCAACGCGAAAATCGATCTGTGTGCGTTCATCGGCTCTCCGCACATCTTCAAACTAAACGACGTTCAGTTATCGAATGCTGCTTCTTGACTTCCGGCCCGTCAACGAAAAAAGTAAATGTCGTTTAGTTTTCACGACAAGTTGCAACAGGCATCCGAATGGCCCGTCCCCGGAAAGAGCAAGAACTTGATATTGCTCGTCGCGCGATCGACGAAACGATCCGGCTGCTGTCAGAACGTGGCGACCTCGACGTACCGCTGACTGCGGTCGCGCACGCCATCGGTTGCACAGCGCCAGCGCTTTACGGCCATTTCCGCAACAAGAGCGCCTTGCTGCGCGCCGTTCGGGACGAAGGTTTCAACCAGCTCTACAGGGAAAAGCTGGCCGTCTTCCAGCAGATGCGTGGCAATCCATTCGGCTATTTGCGTGACGGCAGCTATGCCTATGTCCGCTTTGCGTTGGAAAACCCCACGCTGTACCGGCTGATGTTCACACCGCCGCCACGGCTCGGAGTCAGCGATGATCCATGGTCGGGCGAAGCTGGAAGACAGATACTAAATCTATTGCTGACGGGACTTCGCTGCTCTCAGAACCAAGGCTTTTTGCCCGGCATGGATCTGAGCCGTTACAGCTTCATGTTCTGGTCAACGGTACACGGCGCGGTGAGCCTCACCCTTCAGAACCGGGAAATGGATCAGACCACCAAATGGGATGCGACACGAAAGGCCGTCGATACGTTGATGGAAATCATCGCCGCGACGCGCCATGACTCGCTCGGCACCTCATGAGCGAGACCTTCGGGCGCTGGCAAAGCCCCGATCTGTCGCAATGAACCGCTCCAGCATCGGCACAATCAGCCTGACAGGATCGGCAGCGGGCTGGCCGGTTTCGCGAGCCAGCACTTCGGCATAGGCGACAAGATCGCGGTGCAGCGGCCCCGGCAGTTCCACCGTCACCTTCACGGGCTTGTCTTCGATGAGGGGGCCGAGTTTCAGCTTCGTCATGGTCAGCTCCTGTAAGGTTCGAGTACGAGATCGCGGGTAACGATGACCCTGACCGGGTAGCCCGGCCGGATCGTCAGGGTCGGCGCGACCTGCAACTGGCGCTGGACGATCTGTTGCCCGGCCTGATTGATGGTATCCTGCGCTCCGTCGCGGATGGCGCGGATCAGACGATCCTCGTCGTCGGTCGCCAGTTCCGTGCCGATGCCAAGCAACGTGGACAGCCCCGCCGCCTTCATCAGATCCCACCAGTGGTAGTCAACGCCATCTTCCAGCCCGGCATAACCGGAAGCGTCCGCACCGGGCTGGCGCTCCAGCACGATGGAGCGGCCGTTGGGCAGAATCAGGCGGTTCCAGACCAGCAGCACGCGGCGCTGACCGAACTGCACACCGGCGTCATACTGACCGATGATGCGCGTTCCCTGCGGGATCAGGAGCAGGCTGCCGGTCGGGCTGTCATAGACATTTTCCGTGACCTGCGCGGTGATCTGGCCGGGAAGGTCCGAGCGGATGCCGGTAATCATCGCCGCCGGGATTACGGCCCCTGCCTGAAGGATGTAGGGCGAGGCTGGCGCCATGATCCGATCCATGGCAACGGTCTGCCGTTCCACCGGCCCATTCAGAAATGCCGTGTGACGGTCCTGTGTTGCGGGCTGGCTACCAAGGTCAAGGCCAGCAAGGCCCGGCATATTGGAGCCAGGCGTCGTCGCCACTCTTGGCCCGGACTGGAAGAACACTGTACTGAGACGCGCAGCTTCTTCTTCGGCAAGCCGGCGCTCTTCGGCAGGATCGCGGGCAGGCGTCGCCATGGCGGGCGGCGTGACCGGCTGACCCCGGTTCTGGGCATCCAGGATCGGGCCACCGAGATCGCCCGGCAATGCCGGCCCCAGGACCGGCCCGGTATAATCCTTCGGCAGACCCGCCAGTCCATCTGCCGTGGCGCGATTCTCGGTCGAATAGAGTTCTTCACCGTTTCCGCTCATGTCGCGCGTCTGGAGCGCATAGATCAGCGCCCCGCCGATGCCGAGGAGCGCAACAGCCCCGGCACCGGCCAGCATCTTGCGCGACAAGCGCGTGACGCGCGGCGGCTCGGCACGCAGACGCATCGGCGTTGGGTTGGTGGTAGCCTCTTCACTCATGACGATTGCTCCCCGGTTTTGGCGGGCTGGGCAGCTTGCCTTTGCTCGATGCGAACGATCCTGACCGTCTGCTGCTGCTTGCCGCTACCAAGACGCAGCTCAGCCGCTCCGAACAGCCGATCGACGATCAAGATGTTCTGGTGAACACGGGAATTGACGATCTGGGTCTCGCCCTCGGAACCGATGACGAAGATCGGCGGCATCTCTCCCTGCACGATGCCGCGCGGAAAAACGACATAGACACGGCGACCATCGTCGAAGACGGAAATCGGTCGCCATGGCGGCGTATCTCCGGTCAGGCCGTAACGATAGTTGCGTGCCGCCTCGACCGGGATGATGGGTGCTGCGGGAACGGTCTGGCGCTGACCGGCAGGCAGCGCAGGATATGACCAGGACACGGACGGCATATAGAGCGCCTCGCGGGCGCGCAACTCGATCATGTAGGTGCGCCGATCGGTCGTCACCACGAGATTGGTTGAGATGTCGGATCGGGATGGTTTGACGAGAATATGGACCCGGCGCGACGTACCGCTCCCGCTCTCGGTATCGCCAATGATCCAGCGAGCGGTGTCTCCCGCCGCAATCGGTCCCGCGCCGGTCAGGCTTTCGCCCGGCTCCAGCGCGATATTGGTGATCTGCCCAGGTGCAGCATAGACCTGATAGAGCGCGCCTTCCGACCAGGGATAGATCTGGATGGCGTTATAGTAACCCTCGCGGCGCGGCTCGACGCGGGCGGCGGCATTGGCGTTCTCGACGCGGCCTGCCGGTGTTCCGGCAGCAGTTCCGCCGCGTGCGACCGTCCAGGCCGGCGGCGTGTGAAGCGGCCGAGGCCGGTCATCGGTGACAGCGGTCGGCACGACGGGCAACGCTGGCACATCGGCATCATAGCTGAACTGCGGCGCTTTGTTGGTGGCGCAGCCTGCCAGCATGGTGGCCGAAAGCAACAAAGCCGCGAAGGCGGGTTTACGGAAAACCGACAAGGCGGAATTGCGGGAAAACGCGATGGTCATTGGCTCATCTCCCGCGACCATGAAATTGCATTGACGTAGATGCCGAGCGGATTGGCGCGCAGACGCTCGGCATCGCGCGGCGTCTGGATCACGATGGTCAGGATCGCGGTCCAGCGCTCGGTCGTGGAAAGCTGCCCGTTCTCGTAGTGGCGCTCGGTCCAGGCGACTCGGAAGCTGTCGTTCGAGGCGCGGATGACGCTGGAAACCTCGACTGCGATCTGCTGGCGGCCGACACGGGTGAACGGATCATTGGCGCGGGCATAGTCGTTGAGCGCGGCCGCTCCCCTATCCGTGGTGAACTCATAGGCGCGCAGCCAGTTCTGGCGCACGATGATGGCATCCGCCGGGATCGAGCGCGTCTGCTCGATGAAACGGCCAAGATGGAAGGCGATCTGCGGATCGGTCGGACGGTAATCGGCGGTGGCTGCGGCGACGGTCTGGGCTTGGCCGAGATTATCGACCTGCACCACCCAGGGCACGACGGTCCCTCGCGCCGATTGCAGAACGAGCGCGGCAGCGAAGCCCGCCGAGAGGATCAGCGAGCCGAAGGCCATATAGCGCCAGTTCTTGGCCTGCACGCGAGCCGAGCCGATGCGCTCGTCCCAGACTTGTGCGGCTTTCTGGTAAGGCGTCTCGGGTTCGGGCGATTTGCCGTAATGGGTCGCTGGACGTCTGAAGATGTTCATGAGCGGTCACTTTCGGAGATGTTGACGGAAGAGCCGCCGCCGTGGCTGTCACCGGAGCGGACGGCATGGGCGGCCATGGTCGTGCCGTGATTGAGCGCCTGGCGGCGGTGCATCTGCTGCGCCCATGCAGGCGGGCCGCCCGCGGAGGCGGGTCCGGCAGCGTCGGCCACGCTCGCACCGCCAATGGTTCCCTGCGAGGACGATCCACCGGTGACGCCGAGCCCGGCGCGCGCGCCATCGGAGAAGCTGGATTTGACGCTTTCCGCTGCTTTCGAGGCCGTCCGTTTCAGAGGCGATGCGGCGGCGGAGCCTGCCGCGCGGGCAACACCG